>NZ_JADYVZ010000070.1:0-1687 GCF_020194195.1 Bradyrhizobium sp. BRP19
CATGGGCCGAGGAGCCGGCGGCGCCGAGCGCCTTGGCGATGCCGTTGGGATCGATGATCATGATGACCGCGCCATCGCCCAGAATGGTGTTGCCGGAGAACATGTCGATGTGACGCAGTTTTGTCGACATCGGCTTGACCACGATTTCTTCGGTGTGGAACACGCCATCGACGACGATGCCAAAGGTCTGGCTGCCGACTTGCGTCACCACGATGAAGCCGTTCTCGGGATCGGAGGCCGCGCCGTCGTCGATCTTCAGGAGCTTCTTCAGATGGATCAGCGGCAGCAGCTTGTTGCGCAGACGCAGCACCGCGGTGTCCTTGATGCGCTCGATGCGGTGCTCGGAGTTGGCGCGGGCACGCACCAATTCCACCACCGAGAGCTGCGGGATCGCAAAGCGGTCGCCGGCGGCTTCGACGATCAGGGCCGAGACGATGGCGAGCGTCAGCGGGATCTTGATGGTGACGGAGCTTCCTTCGCCGGCCACGCTCTTGATGTCGATGGTGCCGCCGATCTGGTCGATATTGGTGCGGACCACGTCCATGCCGACGCCGCGGCCCGAGACCGAGGTGATGGCAGCGGCAGTGGAGAAGCCCGGCGCGAAGATGAACTTGTGGATCTGGGCTTCGCTCATCTTCTCGAGCTCGGCCTCGGTGACGAGACCGGACGAGAGCGCCTTGGCCTTGATCTTCTCGGTGTTGAGGCCGCGGCCGTTGTCGGCGATGCAGATGATGATGTGGCCGCCCTCGTGATAGGCGGACAGGCGAATGGTGCCCTGCTCGCCCTTGCCGCTGGCGAGGCGCTCGGCGGGGGTCTCGAGGCCATGATCGGCGGAGTTGCGCACCATGTGGGTGAGCGGGTCCTTGATCAGATCGAGCACCTGGCGGTCGAGCTCGGTGTCGGCGCCGTGCATCTCGAGCTCGATCTGCTTGCCGAGTTCGGATGAGAGGTCGCGGACGATGCGGGGCAGCTTCTGCCAGGCATTGCCGATCGGCTGCATGCGCGTCTTCATGACGCCTTCCTGCAGCTCGGCGGTGACGTTGGAGAGGCGCTGCAGCGGCACCTTGAACTCGGTGTCCTCGTTGCGGCGGGAGATCTCCAAGAGCTGGTTGCGGGTCAGGACCAGCTCGGAGACCATGGTCATCAGGTGCTCCAGCGTATCCACGTTGACGCGGATCGACTGGTTGGCGATGCGGTCGCCCTCGCCCGCCATCTCGTCGGCCATCGACTTCTTCGGCGCGGCCTTTTCCTTGGCGGGCTTTGCGGCTTCAGCAGCCGGCTCGGCCTTAACCTCAGCCTTGGCCACGGGCGCGGGCACCAGCGCTTCGATCGCGGTCTCGCGGAAGGCGCGCTCGAGCTCGTCGAGCGAGACCTCGCCCGGACGCAGCGGACGCTCCAGGGTCTGATCGACCAGCGTGCCCATGGTCATCTCCTTGGCGGGGGCGGCTGGAGCGGCGGGTGCTTCCGGCACCAGCGGCGGCGCATCGGCAACGGGAGCAGCAGTGCCGGCTGTCGGCATCGGCTGCGCCGAGCCTGACATGGCGGCCATGCCCTGCTCGACCATCGCTTCCAACTTGTCGATGAGATCGCGGTCGTTCCCCTCCGGCTCGGCCTCGGTCGCCTCCAAGCCAGCCAAAATCTCCTTGATGCGGTCGATCGAGGACAGGATCACCGTCACCGCCTCGGC
>NZ_JADYVZ010000071.1:0-1467 GCF_020194195.1 Bradyrhizobium sp. BRP19
CACGGGCAACGCGCTGAACGCGCTCGGCCTTGCCGGCAACACCGGAACGGCGACCGCCTTCACCGCGGCGCGCACCTCCGGCATCGGCGGCATCAGCGGCAAGACCTTGACCTTCACCTCCTTCAACGGCGGCACGGCGGTCAACGTCACCTTCGGCGACGGCACCAACGGCACGGTCAAGACGCTCGATCAGCTCAACACCAAGCTGCAGGCCAACAACCTGTCGGCGACGATCGACGCCAACGGCCTGCTGACGATCTCGACCACCAACGACTACGCGTCCTCGACCATCGGTTCGAGCGCCGCGGGTGGTGCGATCGGCGGCACGCTGACCTCGTCGCTGACGTTCTCGACGGCTTCCAGCCCCGTCCAGGACGTCGTCGCGCAGACCTCGCGTGCCAACCTGGTGTCTCAGTTCAACAACATCCTGAACCAGATCGACACGACCGCGCAGGACTCCTCGTTCAACGGCGTCAACCTCTTGAACGGCGACCAGCTCAAGCTGGTGTTCGACGAGACCGGCAAGTCGAACCTCAGCATCACCGGCGTGACCTACAACTCCAAGGGTCTGGGCCTCGCCTCGCTGACCAGCGGTGTCGACTTCATCGATAACGCTGCCACCAACAAGGTGCTGACCAACCTCAACGCCGCCTCGAGCACGCTGCGCTCGCAGGCCTCGAGCCTCGGCTCGAATCTCTCGGTGGTGCAGGTCCGTCAGGACTTCAACAAGAGCCTGATCAACGTGCTGCAGACCGGT
This sequence comes from Bradyrhizobium sp. BRP19, assembly GCF_020194195.1. Taxonomy (NCBI): domain Bacteria; kingdom Pseudomonadati; phylum Pseudomonadota; class Alphaproteobacteria; order Hyphomicrobiales; family Nitrobacteraceae; genus Bradyrhizobium; species Bradyrhizobium sp. BRP19. The sequence continues at coordinate 758 of NZ_JADYVZ010000071.1, forward strand.
TCGTCCAACCTGACCCTGGCCGACACCAATGTTGAGGCGGCCAACAGCCAGGCGCTGTCGACCCGCCAGTCGATCGCGGTCTCCGCGCTGTCGCTGGCCAACCAGTCGCAGCAGAGCGTGCTGCAGCTGCTCCGCTAAGTCGCGGACGATATCGCAAGCAAGATCCGGCGGCGGGGCTTCGGCCCCGCCGCTTTCTTTTTGGGCCGGCGTGCGAGTGCTGCCCGGCAAGGTCGCAGCGGTGCATTCGATGCAGCCAATTGCTCACTCTCAGTTATGGTTGACAAGTCGCAAATGCCTCATCGGTGCACGGAAAAGCACCGTCCTATCATGACGATATGGGTGAGAACGCTGAGGCTCCGGATGCGCACATGGTGAATCGGTGGAGGGCCTGGCGCGACTCGCTTCATGCTTTGTTAGCCCACAACGTTCACCGTCCCGGCCATCGATTAATCCTAATCGAAGTTTTGTTGCGTTGCGTACCAGAAGGGTAACACTCAATGTCCGGTATCGTTCTCTCCGCGTCGGTTCGCCAGAACCTGCTCTCCCTCCAGTCCACCGCCGATCTTCTCGCCACCACCCAGAGCCGTCTGTCGACCGGCAAGAGCGTCAACTCGGCCCTGGACAATCCCACCAACTTCTTCACGGCCCAGTCGCTCGACAACCGCGCCAGCGACATCAACAACCTGCTCGACGGCATCGCCAACGGCGTG
>NZ_JADYVZ010000072.1:0-1426 GCF_020194195.1 Bradyrhizobium sp. BRP19
GTTGAAGGAGGTGAAGGTCAAGGTCTTGCCGCTGATGCCGCCGATGCCGGAGGTGCGCGCCGCGGTGAAGGCGGTCGCCGTTCCGGTGTTGCCGGCAAGGCCGAGCGCGTTCAGCGCGTTGCCCGTGCCGGTGATCGACAGGTCGGCATTGACGCCAGTGGACAGCTTCAGCTGGCCCGAGGCGTTGATCGACGAGTTGGTCTGGCCGGAGGCCGTCGCAAGCGTGGCAGCGCCGGCGGCGCTGATGGTCGCGGTCTGCACGCCGGTGGCAAGGTCGATCGCCTTCAAGACGTCGTTGAGCGTGCCGCCCTGCAGATAGACGGTCGAGTTGCCGGCGCCGTCGGTGAGGACGTTACCGTTCGCACCATAGCCGGTCGGAATGCTCGGCGCACCGGTCGAGCCCGGGATCGGCGCATTCTTGAAGGTGATGACTTTACCGTTGACGTTCAACGTCGACCCGTCCGTGATCGTCGCACCCAGCGAGGCCGCGCTGGTGGTCCGGTTGACGTTGACGGTGGCGTTGCCGCCGCCCACCGACGTGGTCAGGGCGAGAGCCTTGAGCAGGTCGGCCTTGCCGGTGACGCTCAGATCCGCACCTGTCGAGCTCCTCAGCGTGACGGCGCCCGCAGCGACGGTCGAAGCGGTCTGGCCGTTGCTCGTGGCGATCGTCGCCGCACCCGAGGTGATCGAGACCGTCTTGACGCCGCTGGCGAGATCGATCGCGCTCAACAGGTCGTTGACGGTCGCTGCCGGCGTGCCGTTGGTGCCGAGATAGACGGTGCTGTTGCCATTGCCGTCGGTGACGATGTTGCCGCTGACGCCCGAGCCGGTCGGAACGCCGGTCGCACCCGGAGCCGAGCCGCTGCGGAAGGTGATGGTCTTGCCGTTCACGGTCAGCGTGTCGCCGTCGGCAGGCTGGGCGTTGCCGGCGAGGCCGGTCGCGGTCGTGCCGTTGGTGGCGATCAGGGTCATCGTGCCGGTCAGCGCCGTGGTGCCGTCGCCGGCCGTTGCGCCCGTGCTGGCGAAGACGCCGATGGTGGCGCCGAGCGTGGTTGTGCCGGTCGCCGCGGTGGTGCCGCCGGCCGCACCGCTATACACGACGTTGCTGTTCGCCGTCGCGCTGGCGTAGGAGGTCGTGCCGCGCAGGTCGGCCGCCGTCGCACCGGAGATGGTGGTCGAGACGTTGGACTTGGTGGAGTAGCCGACCGTGGTCTGCAGCGCCTGGTTGGCGATCGACTTCGCAGAGTCGATCAGCTTCTGCAGCGAGGTGATGCCGGTGTTGGCAGCCTGCAGCACCTGCACGCCGTTGGCGATGCCGTCGAGCAGGTTGTTGATGTCGCTGGCGCGGTTGTCGAGCGACTGGGCCGTGAAGAAGTTGGTGGGATTGTCCAGGGCCGAGTTGACGCTCTTGCCGGTCGACAGACGG
>NZ_JADYVZ010000073.1:0-1375 GCF_020194195.1 Bradyrhizobium sp. BRP19
CGGAAGAGATGGGGTATTCGGTCCCGATCGCCTGACCTATTTGCTGCGCGGCACGTTTTGACTGACGATCATGGACCAACTCTATCCGAAGGAGAAGCGTCATGATCTACGTCGGCCTCGATGTTTCGCTGAATTCCGTTGCGGTATGTGCGGTGGACGAGACCGGAAAGCTTATCCGGGAGGGAACGACGTTGGCGGACGCGCCATCGATTGTGCAGTACCTCGAACCATGGGCTGGTCAAGTTCAACGGGTGGGCCTTGAGGCAGGACCGACGTCAGAATGGCTGACCGCAAATCTAATCGAACTGGGGCTGCCGGCCGTCAGTTTGGAAGCCCGCCAGGTTAAGGCGGCACTTTCGGCCATGCCGGTGAAGACCGATCGGAATGACGCCCGTGGGATCGCGCAGGTGGTGAGAACGGGATGGTTCAAGCCTGTTCACGTCAAGAGCATCGGCAGCCAAAGGGCGCGGACGCTGGCCGCGGCTCGCAAGCATATCGTCCGCTCCATCGCTGCCACAGAGCAAGTCATCCGCGGACTTCTGCGTCCGCTCGGTCTCAAAGTCGGAATCGTCTCGCGGACTCTGTTCGCGACGCGAGTTCGTGAGTTGGTCGGCGATGACGCCTTGCTGGAGGCGATCATGAATCCACTGCTTGCCGGACGCGAAGCGCTGATGCGGGAGTACGCCCGACTGCATCGTCTGGTTCTGAAGGCCGTGCGCAGTGACCCGGCTTGTCGGCTCTTGATGACAATGCCGGGGATCGGCCCGGTCTCTGCGTTGACCTTCCGCTCCACTGTGGACGATCCCAGGCGATTCCTGCATTCCCAATCTGTCGGCGCCTATCTCGGGTTGACGCCCCGGCGATACCAATCTGGCGAGGTTGATCGGGTGGGACGGATCACAAAAGTCGGAGATGGAGAGACGCGCACAGCCCTGTTCGAAGCTGCCAACGTCGTTCTCAGGCCATCAACCCGATGGTCTCCGATGAAGGCCTGGGCGGTGCGTGTTGCCCACCGGCAAGGAAGCAAGCGTGCGAAGGTCGCGCTGGCCAGAAAGATGGCTGTCGTCCTTCACCGAATGTGGGTTGATGGAACCGAATTCCGATGGACGGCGGTGGCGTAAGGACGCCATCGTCATCCCGAGAGACGCCCGTCGCGGGGCGTGGGGATGGTCGAGTTCGTATGATCTGTCGTGGCGTCCGCCCTCCAGGTCGGGTGACTACGCCGAAGAGCTTGAACCGACCATTCAACCGAATCCCATCGTGTGGCGGCTTTGCCGACCACGAACAGAAGCAAGGTACCCGCGGCACGCGCTCTTAAGGGATTGACAGAAGCAGACCGAATACAGAAGCAGATCATCGGGATTTTGAAGGAGCA
>NZ_JADYVZ010000074.1:0-1268 GCF_020194195.1 Bradyrhizobium sp. BRP19
TGACCTGCCACTGCATTTTCATCCAGCGGCAGTTAGAGTCTCGGGGTTTTGTACGCCAAGTGGCGCGGATGGAGCAACGGACGATCGGCGGAGCTGGTCGGGGTTGCGCAGCCGATCGTCCGTTGCGGTGAGGTGGGCGGCGTAGGCCGCGGGGGTCAGGTATTTCAGCGACGAGTGGGGACGCTGGAGATTGTAGTCGGCGACCCAGTTGGCGATCTTGGCGCGGGCGTCATCGAGATCGAAGAACAGGGTCTCGTTGAGTAGCTCATCGCGCATCCGGCCATTGAAACTCTCGACGAAGCCGTTCTGCATCGGCTTTCCCGGCGCAATGAAGTGCCAATCGATGGCTGCGTCCTTGCACCAAGCGAGCATGGCGTTGCAGGTGAATTCGGTGCCATGGTCAGACACGATCATTCCTGGCTTGCCGCGTCGCTGGACGATTGCCGTCAGTTCGCGGGCCACGCGCCGCCCCGAGATCGACGTCTCCGGAATGGCGCCCAGGCATTCCTTGGTGACGTCGTCGACGATGTTGAGGATGCGAAAGCGTCGGCCATTGGCGAACTGGTCGTGGACGAAGTCCAGCGACCAGCGCGCGTTCGGCCTCGCCTCGACCAGGATCGGGGCACGGGTCCCCACGGCCTTGCGGCGAGCCCGCCGTTTGCGGACGGTGAGCCCTTCCTCGCGGTAAAGCCGGTAGATCCGGTTGATCCCCGATGGCTCGCCCTCCCGCCGCAGCAAGACGAACAACCGGCGATAGCCGAAACGCCGCCGCTCGTTGGCGAGATCGCGCAATCGGCCACGCAGAACTGCGTCCGGCGGGCGGCTGGAGCGATAGCGGATCATCTTCCGATCCGCCCCCAGAATCGAGCAGGCCCGCCGTTCCGACAGGCTCATGACGGCCTGCAGATGCGCGATCGCAGCGCGCTTGGCGGCGGGCCCTACCATTTTTTTGAAAGGAGCTCGCGAAGGGCGGCCGCATCGAGCATCTGCTCGGCCAGAAGCTTCTTCAGCTTCGCGTTCTCCTCTTCCAAGGCCCTCAGCCGCTTCGCTTCGGAAACGTCCATGCCGCCGAATTTGGCCTTCCAATTGTAGATCGTCGCCTCGGAAACACCGTGCTTGCGAGCCAGGTCGGCTGTCTTCGCCCCAGCCTCATGCTCCTTCAATACCGCGATAATCTGCTCTTCCGTGAACCTTGCTCGCTTCATCTGTCCGTCCTTCTTCGGGCCGGACTCTAACTCCTTCTGGAGGAAATACGCAGTGGCAGGTCA
>NZ_JADYVZ010000075.1:0-1266 GCF_020194195.1 Bradyrhizobium sp. BRP19
CTGAACCTCCTCCGAATTGATGGACACCTGTAGTAGGCTCGAAGAGCCAGGAGGTGTCGGATGGAAGGACGTCAACGTCGGTCGTTTACGGATGACTACAAGCGGCAAGCGGTTGATCTCGTAGTGTCGAGCGGGCGCTCGATCGGATCTGTTGCCAGGGAGCTTGGCCTGCGCGATTCCGTGCTGCGGCGGTGGGTGGAGCAGCGAGGGACCCGGCTGGAGCCGACGGCGGCGACGCGGCGCCCCACAACGCAGGCGACGCTGCCGTCGGCGGACCACGCGGCGGAGATCGCGCGTTTGCAGCGGGAGAACGAGCGGCTGCGTATGGAGCGTGATATTTTAAAAAAGTCCATTGCGATCTTTGCTGGAGTTCCGAAATGAGATTCCGCTTCATCGAAGATCGCCGCGCCGACTATCCGGTGATGATCATGTGCGGTGTGCTCGGTGTCTCGCCGGCCGGCTATTATGCCTGGCGCTCGCGCCCGGAGAGCCAGCGATCCGCAGCCAATCGTGAACTCGTCGACGACATCAGGCGGGTTCACCGCGACACCAATGGCCGCTATGGCAGCCCGCGCGTCCATGCCGAGTTGAGGGCTCATGGCCGCGGGGCCAGCCGCGGTCGCATCGAGCGATTGATGCGCCGACATGGCATCAGGGCCATCATGGCGAAGCCACGACGGGTGCGGACCACCGACAGCCGTCACGATTTCCCGATCGCCCCGAATCTTCTCGAGCGCAACTTCATCGCCACTGCTCCGAACCAGATCTGGCTCGCCGACATCACTTACGTCGAGACCGAGCAGGGTTGGCTCTATCTGGCCACGCTGATGGATCTCTACAGCCGCAAAATCGTCGGCTGGGCGATGGCAGATCATTTGCGCGCCGAACTGCCGATGGCGGCCCTAGCGATGGCCATTGCGACACAGCGGCCTGGCGCCGGCTTGATCCACCATTCAGATCGTGGCGTTCAATATGCTTCGGCGGAGTATCGCAAGATGATGCAGTCCGCCGGTTTTCGGGCCTCGATGAGCCGCAAGGCCGATTGTTACGATAACGCACCGATGGAGAGTTTCTTCCACACGCTCAAAACAGAACTCGTCCATCAGCAGCATTATGAAACACGTGAGGAAGCCAGACGTGATATCTTTGCTTACATCGAGGGCTTCTACAATCGAAAGCGTCGTCACTCCGCCATCGGCTATATCAGCCCGATCGAGATGGAGCTAAAAGCAGCTTAACCCTGTCCATTTTTTCGGGGGAAGATCA
>NZ_JADYVZ010000076.1:0-1197 GCF_020194195.1 Bradyrhizobium sp. BRP19
CGTTGCGGCCCAGGAACTCAAGATTGCCGTCCGGCAGATAACGTGCAAGGTCGCCGGTCCGGTACAGCCGATCGCCCTCGACAAAGGGACTGGCGATGAACCGCTCCGCGGTCAGCTCAGGGCGGTTGAGGTAGCCCCGTGCCACCCCCGCCCCGCCAATGTAAAGCTCGCCCACCGCGCCGAACGGCACAGGCGCGCCATAGCCATCCAGCAAGTACACACGCGTGTTGGCGATTGGGCGCCCGATCGGGACCAATGACCCATTAAAATCAGCCGGGCAAGTCCAGATCGTCGCGAATGTCGTCGTCTCGGTGGGCCCGTAGCAGTTAATGAGACGTACGGGGCCCTTTTCCTTTAACAATCTCAGAAACGAGGCAAGATCACCGCACTCACCCCCACAGAGGAGGTGCTTCAGTTGCGCCAACGTCGGAGCAATCGTTGATGTATGTTGGTTGAATAATGCTGTTGTTAGAAACAGTGTCGTCACCCGGTGCTGTTCAAGCGCGCGGGCAAAACTAAGAGTATCCCTGACGGTGGCGGCATGCATGGCAACAATGCAACCACCGTTAAGCAGCGGTGCCCATACTTCGAACGTGCTTGCGTCGAAGGCGGGATTGCCAGCCCATGCCACCCGATCTCCTGCATCGATCTTCACATACCCACTGTTGATCACGAGCCGGTTGACGGCACGATGAGGAACAACAACTCCTTTGGGAAGGCCAGTTGAGCCAGAGGTGTACATGACGTAAGCGGCAGTTTCAGCGCTCAACGCCAGCCCAGGATCGGAACTACATCCCGTTCCAGCTATGAGCGGCCCAATAGTACGAACAGGTATCGTCGCCTCAACCAGATCATCAGCGCAAAGCACCAAGCGTGCAGCACAATCGGCCCTCAGCAATTCTTGTCGTGCCGGCGGGAGGGCGCGATCGATCGGTACATACACGCCGCCGGCCTTCAGAATTGCCAGCTGCGCCACCAGAAGAGCGACGGAGCGGTCCAGCACTGTGGCAATGCGATCCCCAGGTTTGACCCCGAGGGCGATCAGGTGATGCGCCAGGCGGTTGGCCCGCGCATTGAGCTCGCCGTAGCTCAGCCGCTCATCTTTGCAGACCACCGCCACCGCATCCGGCGCCTTGTGCACCTGCGCCTCGAACAGCTCGTGGATGCACCGCTCCGCAGGATACGGCGCCGCCGTCC
>NZ_JADYVZ010000077.1:0-1190 GCF_020194195.1 Bradyrhizobium sp. BRP19
TCCCAGCTGCGCTAAACGAGGGCCAAGCCCATAGAGATGCGCTAAAAGTGAAGTGAGAACGACGCCACCGAAGAGAGCAATGAGGTCCCTCGTGGCAGAACTGCGCCAATCGAAGTGCAATACGCGCCATCGTGGAGTTGACATTCTCATCTCAGTCAAACCGTCGCAACGCAGGGTGGCCCAGTGAGGTTCTTGCCCGCAGCATGATTGTTGAGAACCAGATGTTGCGCCGATTGCCGAACTTCAGTAACGGCTTCGCAAGCAGCAATGAGCCCTCGGGTCGAGATAGTTGCTTCCCGCAACAGTTGTGTTCGAGCGACCGGCAGGCTCGCGCATCGTTAGTGCGGCGGAAGCAACGAGCTATATCCTGAATATGCCGCTTCACGACTTTGAACACTCTGGAGCGCGAGCGCCAAGGGAGGGCGCTAGGTCGTAGTCTGACGTTTCGAAGGCAAGAGGTGCCTGGCCTGCAGCTTCTCGGATCGGCGGATGGATGGACCCGCACGGCCTAGGTGCTCGGACCGTCCGTTCCATTTTCACATCAACCGTTCCAGATCGTCGAGATCCGCATCCCTCGACCGTGGACGTGAGCATCTGGCGAACCGGACAATGCGCAACGTGCTCCCGATCAGATCCGATCCCACGAAATTCGTGGACATTGGTGCGGTCGTCGCGCCTATGGAGAGTAACGCCCCGTCGGTCGCCGTTGTCCTCTCTTCGACCTGCCGAAGCGAAATCACGGCCGGCGCACAGACAATCTGAAGGGCTCGGCGCTACGCTTACGATCGGCTCGAAGCCTTGGACAAAGAAGCGTGCCCCCGCTTAAGACAATTCTTGAATTTCCCGTGGGCTCCGCCGCTGCTATTTCGTGCCGATCTTCGGCGCATGGGCATCACTTGGGTGATGCCCGGCACCCGCCCGCGCGGGACCGGCATGACCGGCGGTCTTACCGCGAGTGCTGGCGGCGAGGCCACGTTCTGCTATCTGAAGGACGTCCGGCGGACCGCACCCGCATCGACGCAAAGCCTTAAAGGGTGGAGAGCGGTCTTCAGCTCCGAGCAAGGAGCTATGCGGGAAAGTGGGTGCTGACGGAATGAGATAGGCGGCGTATCGAGGCGGGTGTCGAGCCTGCCAGAACCTCTCGAGGAGAGCGATACGCCATGAACGATACTAGCAACATTGTCCCGCTT
>NZ_JADYVZ010000078.1:0-1179 GCF_020194195.1 Bradyrhizobium sp. BRP19
GTAGCAACCATTAAGTTGCGGCGGTATTTTCACGCCAGGGCGTACCTCGGGCAACAACGGTGTTGGCGTAGATAAGGAGCTTCCTGGCGCAAGCGATCAGGGCGACGCTGTGCGCTTTTCCTGCGGCTGTCAGGCGGCTGTAGAGGCCGATCAGCGCCTTATTCCAACGAAAGGCTGCTGGGAGCGCCGCGGCGTAGAGGGAGCGCCGAAGGCGGCCCCGGCCGCCGGCGATATGGCGCTGGCCCCGGTGTTTTCCGCTGTCGTCATCGAAAGGAGCCAGGCCGGCGAGTGCCGATGCCTGCTCTCGGCTGATCTGGCCGAGCTCCGGCATCCGGATGATCAGGGCCAGCGCGGTGCGTTCGCCAATGCCTGGAACGCTAAGCACGAGATCAAATCGAACAGCGAGATCGTGGTGAGCGCGCAATTGCTTGGCGATGAGGCGCAGCTGCGCGAGTCTTCGTACCTTGAGCCGCGCAATGTCGGCGAGAACCATTCGTTTAAGGCGTGGTTCACCGATGTGCTCGAGCCTGGTCTTGAAGCGAGCGATATCCTCCTCGATCTGTTCGACGAAGGTGAGGGCATCGGCAAGCGCAGTCAGTCGCGGATCTGGCGCAATCTCATGCGGTTCGATTGCAGCCGCACAAGCGGCAATCAAGGCCGCATCGAGAGCATCATTCTTGGCTCTCTGGCGGTGCAGGCGCGCAAAAGCCCGCACCTGGATTGGTTGGAGAACCAAAACAACAAAACCCGCTGCCCGCAGGTGGTTGACCACACCACGCTCGTAACCACCGGTCGCCTCGATTCCGACGCGTTCGACGCCCGCTTTTGTCAGCTCTGAGCGTAGTTGCTTCCAGCCCCGCATTGAGTTTGCGACCTGCAAACGCAGAACCTGTCCGCAAACCGCAACGTCCAGCTTGTCTTTGGCCGTATCGATACCGGCCGCAATCGTGGTAGTCTTCGTCATCTTCGCCGACCCCTGCCTTGTGAAGCGAACCAGATTGTTCCGGCAACCATCCGGGTCCGATGAAGGTGCTGACGCGATCACGCTACCGGGCAGCCACAAACTGCTCTGGGTGGGCTCGATCCGATCGCCAGCGGCCTGCCGGGGTTGCAGCCCCGGCAGGCCATTCCTCTCGGAACACCCCAATCAATATCCGATTGCGCTATTACAAGGGTGGG
>NZ_JADYVZ010000079.1:0-1155 GCF_020194195.1 Bradyrhizobium sp. BRP19
GCGCGTATTGCACTTCGATTGGCGCAGTTCTGCCACGAGGGACCTCATTGCTCTCTTCGGTGGCGTCGTTCTCACTTCACTTTTAGCGCATCTCTATGGGCTTGGCCCTCGTTTAGCGCAGCTGGGACAGCGCTATGTGGAGTCGGTACTCGACGACATTATCTTCATCGTGTTCGTTGCATTCTTGCTGAGCATTGGGCTCACGATCTTTAGTGTTCGGCGCTACCGAGAACTCGCCCGCGGAACTGAAGCACGAACCATCACAGAAGGAGAAGTCCGCGATTTGGCGCGACACGATCCATTGACTGGCTTGCCAAACCGCCGCCTGTTTGATGACAAACTTGATCTGTGCGTTGGCCTCGCCACCGACACGCATCAAAGTCGCTGTTCTGATGCTCGGCCTCGACGGCTTAAAGCGAATCAAGGATACGCACGGCCATGCAGCGGTGGACAAGGCACTCTGCGAACTTGCCACTAGGCTTGCCGACATCTTGTGCAAGGACGGCTTCCTGGCGAGGATCGGAGGCGACGAATTCGGGATCGTCCTGCCCAACATTAGCTCCCTCGAGGATCCCGCCAATCTGGCGCGCCGTATCGTGGCGTCTGCCGCCGACAGTTTCGCGATTGAGGCTGGCGCAGCCGAGCTTAGTCTTGGAATTGGCATCGCCATCGCTCCGCTTGATGGCGTCACTCCCCACGAATTGGTTAGGCGCGCAGAACGCGCACTTTATCGCGCGCAAGGCGACGGCAGGTCGCGTGTTCGCTTTTTTGAACCTGACATGGACGTGCATGTCGAGCGGCGCATCAATATTGAGCGTGAGCTTCGGAGCGCTATCGCAACGGATATTATCGAGCCCCATTACCAGCCGGTGGTTTCACTTGTAAGTAATCGCATCGTCGGGTTCGAGGCGTTGGCGCGTTGGGAGAGCAAGACATCGGGCCATATCCCGCCTGACGTGTTTATTCCGATTGCAGAAGAAACAGGCCTCATCAACGCTCTTGGAGATCAGCTGTTTCGCCGCGCGTGTCTTGATGCCACTGCGTGGCCAAAGACGTTTTCGCTTGCCTTCAACATTTCGCCTGTTCAGTTGCGGGATTCCGCGCTTGGAGAGCGCATTATATCGCTCCTAGAGCAGACCGGCTTTAGTCCGCGCC
>NZ_JADYVZ010000008.1:0-293325 GCF_020194195.1 Bradyrhizobium sp. BRP19
CGGACATACCCGGCGGAGACGCAAGCACGGCGGCGCCAACTGCGATGCCGGCCCCGCCGAGGAGCGAGCGGCGAGTGACCGCCGTGGTCGGCAGGGTCGGCGATGCCAGGTCATATTCAGTCGAAATAGTGGGGTGGTCAGCCATGGAGATCTCCTCCCTCGCAGGCACGCTCTGGGGCCCGCGTTTCAGATTCAAAGCATCCGGGCGCGCCTTGTGCGCACCCGCGTTGGAATGCGAATGCTGAAGGACCGGCGAAAAAGGAAGTCGGTTTTTCGAGTGCAATGCTGCCGATGGCACGACTGCTGTCCGTTCAGTCCCGCGAGGAATTCGGCATTCCCGCCTGCGACGACAGCTATTTAAAGAGTACACGATCTCGTGCGTCCGGAAAAGACGCCTGAATCTTTGGACGACTTCCGCTTAGGGTCACAATGCGAAGAACTCAGGTTGAGCAACTCTGGTCCGCTCTGGCTCAACGAGCGGACTTCCGACCGCCAAGGCGCAACTTCGCAGAAGGGCCATGAACGGACTCATGCGCCGCAGCAAACAACAGCTCTATTCGATCACTTCATCTGCGCGGGCAAGCATCGACGGCAGCAAAGCTAGGCCGAGGGCCTTGGCGGTCCTCAAGTTTACGACGAAGTCGAACTTGGCCGGCTGCTCCACCGGAAGATTAGCGGGTTTTGCTCCACGCAAAATCCTGTCGACGTATTCGGCAGCGCGGCGATACAAATCCGTAAAATTCGGCCCATAAGACATGAGGCCACCCGCTTCGACGTGCTCTCTGGCGTTGTAGATTGTTGGCAGTCGCGCTCCCATTGCTAAAGTCTGGATCCGATCGCGGTGGGTATTCACAAGCGGATCGGCAACTATATACAATGCCCCTGCACCACCTTTTAGCGCCTCGAAGGCAGACGGGATGTCCTCTGCTTGACGAATTGTGAGGATGTCGGTCTCAAGACCAAGCCTCGCCGCCGCCGCTTGCACTTCACTAAGCTCCAGTGCGGACAAGGAATTGCCAATGTTCCCAATAGCTGCCAAACGCCGAAGACTTGGAATGGCCTCGCGCAAAAGTTCTAGGCGCTTGCCGGCAAGATCGGTTGCTACCGTCGAGAGGCCCGTGTCGTTGCCGCCAGGTTTCGCCAAACTCGCAACCAGTTTGTTTGCAACTGGGTCTCCCGCCACCGCGAACACGATCGGAATAACCGATGTTGCCTGCATCGCCGCGATAACGTTTGCGGTCCCCGAGGTTACAATGACATCGACTCTAAGCCGAACGAAATCCGTCGCAAATTTAGCGAAGCGTTCACTGTTTCCTTCGCCCCACGCATATTCAATCGCGACTGTTCGCCCCTCGATCCATCCGAGTTCACTCAGTCGCTTCAAGAATGCAGCAAGCCGTTGGCGCTCGACCGAAGGGGTGCTCTGACCCAAGAACCCGATGGCTGGCAATCGAGGGGATTGCTGCGCGCGGCCCGTTACCGGCCGCACGACCACCAGACCAGCAAGAGCACCAAGCAAATCCCGGCGCCTCATACCTACCTCAACCGCAGACGACGGCATCATATGACTGAGGCCAGCGTTTTGGTAGGGATGAAACCGGCTTCGCCGCGGTCCGATGTCCGAGTTGGGTCAAAAGCTGCCCTGCGCACTTCAAGAGGCCTCTCCGCTCAGCTTTCGAAAGCAGACCATGCGAGGCCAATCCCCGTGGCGCATTTCCGCGCTCAGATCGCGATGCGAACTCGCGGGAAGCAAGGAATGTGGGCACCGTCACTGGACGCTGAATACCGGATGTTGACCCGCGCGACGGTGCTCGCCAAGACAACCAGCCTCCATTCGGAGTGCTGGTGTCAACGCGCAGGCCAAAGCCGCTCGCTCAGGCGGCGCTGACAGTCTCGAGCTCAGCCGCCAGGAACTGTCTCTCAAACGCCTCGGCGGGCATCGGACGGCCGAAGAAATAGCCCTGCCCTTCCTCGCATCCCATGCCGACCAGGAAGTCGGCCGTTGCGCGGTTCTCGATGCCTTCGGCCACGACGGTGAGACCGAGCTGCTTGCTGAGGCCGATGGTCGAACCGACAATGGCAGCGTCGTCGGAGTTCGAGAGAAGACCGAAGACGAACGACCGGTCGATCTTGAGACCGTCGAGCGGAAATTTCTTGAGATAGCTCAGGCTCGCATAACCGGTGCCGAAATCATCGAACAGGATCCGGACGCCGAGCTCCTGAATTCGCTTGAACATTTCAAGCACGCGGCGCTCGTCATGCAGCAGGATGTCTTCGGTGACTTCGATCTCGAGCAGCGACGGCGTCAGCCCGGTCTCTTCGAGCAGCGCTGCAACGGAATGCGCGAGGTCGCCGGACTGAAGCTGCGAGGGTGAGAGGTTGATCGCCACGCGCACGTCGTTGCCGGACAATTCCCAAGCTCGCGCCTGGCGGCAGGCGGTCTCCATCACCCAGTTCGCGATCCGCTCCGACAGCGCAGAGGTGTTGACAACAGGCATGAATTCGGCCGGCGAGACGTTGCCGCGCACCGGATGCCGCCAGCGGATCAGCGCCTCGGCCCCGACCAGGCTGCCGTCGATCAGACGAACTTGCGGCTGGTAGAACAGCTCGAATTCGCTGCGGTCGGCGGCAAGCGCCAGCTCGCCCTCCAGCCTCAAGCGGTTCTCGAGCTCCTGCCGGATCGCGGCTTCGAATACGACGTGGCCGCCGCGCCTGGTCGCCTTGGCTTTCGTCAGCGCGAGATGGCCGTTGCTCAGGAGGTCATCGGCGTTGCTCCCGCCTTCAGGATAGACGGCGACGCCAACGCTGATCTTGACCCGGTGCTGGCGCGTGCCGGTTGCGAGAGGGGCTTCGAACGCGCGCGCGATTCGCTCGGTCACCGCCGCGACCGGCTCGGTGATCTCTGCGCAATCGATCGCGATGGCAAATTCGTCCCCGCTGAGCCGGGCGACGATCGCCTTCCCACCGACTTCGCTCCGCAGCCGCTCGGCGACCGCGCGCAGCACCAGATCGCCGGCGGAGTGCCCTAGCATGTTATTGATCTCTTGGAAGCCGTCGAGCCCGAGCACGAGCAACGCGACGCTCGAAGACCGTCGCTCCGCCGCGGCGATCAGATCGGTCAGGCCCACATGCAGCATGTTCCGGTTGGCCAGCCCCGTCAGCGCGTCATGTTCGGCGAGATATCGAATGCGTTCGGCTTCACGTTTGCGCACGGAGATATCGCGCAGGATGGCACCATATTGAAAGCCGTCCGTTCCCTGCCAGCCCGAAAAGCTCGCCTCGACCGGGAAGGTTTCCCCGCTCTTGCGCCGGCCTTCGAACTCGACGACGACGGCGCCGCCCGGAACCAGAAGCGCCTGGCGCGCGGCGTCGTGCATGGACGGCCTTGCGCCGGCGTGTGCCGGCAAAGCGCACAGCGTTTCGAACGGGCGGCCGATGATCTCGGCCGGCATGTAGCCGAAAATCGCGCTGGCGCCGGGATTCCAGACCGTGATGCGGTGATCCTCGTCGGTGCAGACCAGCCCGTCGCCGAGCGACATCGCGATGCGATGAAAGCGGCTCTCGGCGATGCGTCCGAGCAGGCTGCGGAAGTCGATTTCGTCGAGCGCAATCGCGGTCAGGTAAGCGACGATGGCGATGTGGAACAGCGACGTATCGATGACCAGGGGCCATCTTGCCTGCACAAGGATTGCGGCCAGCTCGACCACCGCCCCGGTTGCGAGGAGGATTGCGACGCGAAGTCCTGGCGCGATACGGCGCCACGAATACAGCATCAGCAGGCAGATCGCGCCCAGTCCGACCACCATGCCGACATCGGATGTCCAGCGCAGGGTCCGGTTCTGAAGGATCGATTCAGCGGCGAGCGCCTGGAGGACTGGCCCCGAGATGATCCTGCCGTTCGGAACGCTGAAACGGTCGCCGAGCTCGAGCGCCGTGGCGCCAATGATGACCTTCTTGCCTTTCAGCTTGTCGAGCGTGGCGCTATCGCCGCGCAGCACGTCGACATAGGAGAAGGCGGGAATGGAGGGTGCGCGAATGCTGAAATCGATCAGAAAGGGCGGTCGCCGATTGGCGTCCTGTCCCGCCAGCACGACGGCCATCGAAGGCATGAAAGCATCGCCGAGCTTCTCGCCGAACGGATAGCGGCGAACCAGCCCGTCGGATTCGATTGCGACATTGACGAGAGCCGGCCACGACTGGTTGCTGAACGACTTCAGCGGCCGGTTGACATGGGCCGGGCCGCCCCTCGGTGTCGGCTGCTTGAAGGATGGCAGGATCGTCGAACCGCCGGCGTCTCGCAATGCCTTGGCGAAGGCCGCGTCGGAGGCGGGATCCGACGGCGTGCTGAAATCGACATCGAAGGCAACCTCCTGCGCGCCTGCCGCTTCCAGCCTTTGCAGCATTTCGGCATGGAGACGCCGCGGCCAGGGCCACACCCCGATCTGGTCGATCGACGGCGCATCGATACCAACCACGACGATGTCGCCGGTGGCCGCACGCGTTTGCCACTTGAATCGAAGATCGGTGAGCGCATTGCGAAGCGCAGCGTGCCAGCCCGTGGACAACACCACCGCGAGCGCGATCACGACAAGAATATGCGGCCGATAGCGTTTCACCCGAGCCTCCCCCCACACCCGCCCCGACGGACGCGTCCACCTAGAGTTCAGCGTCTGCCGTGCCCATTGCTGCCATTTCCATGGCCGTGGCCGTTGTTGCCTCTGCCATTGCCGGTGGCGCCGTTGTCGGCATGGCTGCTGTTACCGTGACCGTTGCTGCCGCCGTTACCGCTATTGTTTGGATTGCCGCCGTTGCCGCTGTTGCCGCCGTTGCCGTTGTTGTTACCCGAATTACCGTTGCCACCGTCCTTTCCGTTGTTTGCTCGCGGGGCATCGCTGGATGCGCCGGCCGTCGTTGCGGCGATCGTGGCGTTCGCGCTGGCGGCACCGCTGCTTGCCGCGCCGTTGGATGCAGCCGGGCTCGTCTTGCCATCGTTCCAGATCGTCTGACTGTCGCCCCTGGCATTCGCGTTACGTGCCTGCCCCGGCGGAACGCCGCCGTGCGCAAGGCCGCGCGTCGCCTTGTGGACGTTCAGCTTGACCTCTCCCAGCGCGGCCGAAATGCGCACGGCTCCTGCCTTGGGGGCATGCCCCCCGGCCGCCTGCCCCGAGGCCTTGGGTGCGCCGGCCGCCTTGCTTCCCTTGTCGATGGGGCCGAGCGCATGGATGGCATGGCCATTGGCCGCATGGCGCGGCGCCGACAGGCCCGACTTCGGCACTGGGACACGCTCGATCGTGGGTGCGCGGGGCTTGCCCTGCTCGATCGGATTGAGCGTCCCCGCACCGCTGAGGCTGAGACCGGGCTTGCCGTGTTCGAACACGGTGGCCGCTTGTCCGGGCATCACTTGCGCAATCTGTCCCGTCTTGAAATCGGAGACTTCGACCTGGCCGCGGAGCACGCCGACCTTGGTGCTACCGGCACCGACCGTGACGCTGAACTGCGTTCCCTTGACCACGGCGGCGAGATAGGGCGTCTCGACCTCGAAATGCTTGACGTTGCGCTTCTCGACCTCGAGCAGGATCGAACCCGCCTGCTGGATGATGGTGGTCGACAGGCCGTCCTTCTTCTCGGCCGGCAGGCCCACCACCGAATTGGGGGAGATCAGGATCGTTTCCTCGCCGCGGACGAGGAGGACGCGCCCGTTGCGACCGGTGCGAATGGTATCGCCAGGTTTCAGCGTTCCTTCTGACGTCAACGACACCTGCTGGGCGCCGCTCGTCGCAAGCCAGACCTCGCCCGAGGATTTGCTGACGGACCACACACCGTCGTCCGCCGCGAATGCGCTGGAGGCCGATCCCAGGATCAGCGCCGCCGCCAGGGCGCGCCGCATTCCAACTCTGCCGAACATGATGATCCTCAGCCCGCGTTTACAGCCAAGCCTGAGGGGTATCCGAAATCACTCAAGATAGGATTATCGGAAAGCGGCCAGCGGAGCGGCCGGATTAACCAATCGTTGACCATAAAAACCTATGAAAAATCATGCGGCTAACGAACCCTTACCGCCCCGTGGCAGATCCTCCGTTGAACTACGGAGACAAAGTCGCCGCGCGCGGTGAGACGCGGCATCTCCTTACCGCATTGGTATCGGCGGCAGTAATTTTGGCGGCGACTCCAGCGGCACTCGCTCAACAGGCGAACCAGCCGGGTTTCGACCCGCGCCAGCCCGAGAAATATTTTGATAACCAGACCGAGCAGGAATCGCTCGGTCGGCCGCCGGTTCGGTTGCCGAGCGTCGGACAGCCCACAACGGGCGGCGATACCAAGCCGCAATTCGTGCTGCGCGGCGTCAGCGTCAGCGGCGCCCATGCGGTTTCCCCTGATCGCATCGCCGCTGTCTACCAGCCTTATCTCGGCCGGAAGGTCTCGCAGGCGGATCTGGCCGCGATCGCAGGCGCCATCAGCGACCTCTACCGCGAAGCCGGCTTTCATCTGAGCCGCGCCATCGTGCCACCACAAGACATCGCCGACGGCCGTGTCCGGATTCAGGTCCTGGAAGGTGCGATCGTGCAGGCCGAGTTGAAGGACGACGGTGCAGAGCGGTTCGGCATAAGGCCGATGCTGGCGCCGGTTCTGACCGAACATCCTTCGCGACTGGCAACGCTCGAACGCCAGCTCTTCCTGATCAATGGCAGGCCGGGCGTCCGGATCACCGACACTGCGCTGGAGGAGATCGGCGGTACGACGGGCCGCTTCCGCCTGACCATCTACTTGAAAACCTGGCACGTCTTCTCCTCGTTCGGCCTCGACAATCTCGGATCCTCGTCGGTCGGTCCCTGGCAAACCTACGCCACCGGCGCGTTCAACTCTTACCTCACGCCCGGCGATGCATTGGCGGTCAACCTGTCGACCATTGCCAACGACCCCCGCCAACTCGGCTTCGCACGGCTGTCGTACGATGCGCCCGTCGGCGTCGACGGTGTCCGCCTGGGTGCTTCCGTGCTGTACAGCGCGGTAAGGCCGGGCGATATGCGCCGGCTCGATAGCGACATCACCACGACCCAGGCGCTCGAGCTGCGTGCCAGCATGGTCCCGTTGCAGTCGCAATCCTCCACGCTCACGCTGACCGCCGCCACGACCTTCAGCAATGTGTCCGAGCATGACCTTTACGGGCCCTGGTACAACGACCACATCAGGACGGCGAGCCTGACCGCCGACTACCGGCTGTTGGATCCTTTTGGCGGCACCAATTTTGCGACTCTGACCTACCGTCAGGGGCTCGACGTTTTTGGCGCCTCACATTTCGAGGACGATCTGTTGTCACGCGACGGAGCCTCCTCGAACTTCTCGGTCCTGAACCTCTGGTTCACGCGCTACCAGACACTCAACGATGTCTGGTCGCTCAAGCTCGCTGCCGCGAGCCAGACGGCGTCGCGCCCGCTGTTCACTTCGCAACAATTCTATCTCGGCGGCGCGGCCTTCGGCCGTGGCTATGGCGCAGCCGAGATCAGCGGCGACAACGGCCTTGCCGGCTCGCTCGAGCTGCGCTTCGACCAGAAGCTCAATTTCCGCTACTGGACCGGCTACCAGCTCTATGCCTTTGGCGACGCTGGTGCAGTCTGGAACCACGGTTATCGCCTGAGCGACGGGCTGTCGCTGACATCGGCCGGAGCCGGTGTGCGCTTCTTCCTGCCGGACGACCTCCAGGCCGATTTCGGCGTCGCCGTCCCCTTAAGCTACCGGGCGCCGGACAACGAGCGTCGCAGCCCACGCTTTCTTTTCACGCTGTCGAGTGCGTTCCGGCTCTGCCCCGAACGCGGCCGGGCGAGCTGTCTCTAGCCGCCCGGTCCTTCGGGCAGGGATGTCGCATCCTGACAGCTTTTCCCCGCGGCCATCCTTCGAGACTCCCGCTTGAGGCGGGCTCCTCAGAATGAGGCCGGAGTGCGCGGCCGGAGTTTCCACGGGCACAGACGCTGATGAGCCTCATCGTGAGGAGACGCTCGACCGCTTCCTGCGTGACAGCGCCAGCAGCGCGCTCACGCCTGCGGATACGAAGAGCCCAATGATCATGAACCCGGGCGACTATTGGCCGGGACGCTTTGCGGCAGATCAAGGCGGCTCCGACACGGCACGCTAAGAAACCACATGCTGTCGGAGAGACACGTGTCGCACTATACCGGAAGTCTTGGTACGAAAAGCCTTGTTCCGAAGGGCCTGCCCGCGGCGAGAGTGCCCGCATTCATGCGGCATCTCTATCGTTCGACCCGCAGGCTGCTGCGCTCGATCGTCGCTCGCATCGATCTCTCGCAATTTCCAGGATCCTGCTGCGGATGAGCGCGGCAGCCGCAAGCGAATGCAGAAAGATTGCCCTATGCTCCGACATGTGAGACGGATTTTCCTGCTGCTTGGCCTCGTCTCTGGCTTCGGCTCGTCGTCCGCTCTCGGTGCTGATGCCGGTCACGGCGCCGAACTCGCCAGGCGCTGGTGCGCGAGCTGCCATGTCGTGGCGAACGGACAGGCTCAGGCGAGCGCCGACGTCCCTTCCTTTGCGTCCGTCGCGCGTAGGCCGGATTTCAGTGCGGAAAGGCTCGCATTCTTCCTGCTCGATCCGCACCCGAAGATGCCGAATTTTCCACTGAGCCGAACCGAAGCCGGCGATATCGCGGCCTACATCGCATCGCTGCGTTAGATGCCTGATCGGCGGCCGAAGGCCGCGCTCGCGCAAACCGAGCGGCGCGCTTTTCCGAAGGTCATACTTCAGCAATAGTCTGAGCTTCATCCCGGATGGTCACGCCGGGCTGCACGAAGGCTGCAAATGCAAATCCCTGCCGGTGGACCGGCAGGGATCAGCAGAAAGGATGACAGACGGCGAATGAGATCATTCGGTGGCCCATCATGGACCTGCACCGGTATCGAAGCGCGGATCTTCACGTCATACAAGATCAATTTGTGGGCACGCTGTACACAGACCGAAAATCAGGACTTGCCCTTGCCGGGTTGCATGAGACTGCCGGTCATCTGACGCATGTGATCTCCGGCGCTGGTGAACTGACTGCGGAGGAAATCGGATTGGATTCGCATCGCCTCCTGGAGGTCGGTGGCATGCACCAGCTTGCGCGCATGCTCGAAGGCCGACTTCATGTTCTGCTCCGTGAAAGCCAACGCCTGCTTCGACACCTCTGTCCCCGCCCCCGGAACGGACGACATCGATTTGGTCGCCGCTTCAAAGAACATGCCGAAGGCCTTTTCGGCCTGGTCGATGGTCTTCTCGGCCAAATCACGCAGTTCGGCCGGAACTTCGATTTTCGGTTCGATCATGGTCTCACTCCTCCCTTTTTCCGTCTGAATACCACATTTGCCTGACCGCCATCCAGCCGCCAGCGCTCCGGCGAACGATGCCGGGGAGCCTGCTCTGGCAGGAAAATGGGCAGGATGGGCGCGCGGCCGGGCTCTAGGATAGGGGGTGCTCGGGAAGAGCTTCGTCGGTGGCGAGATCTTCGACCAGCTTGATCACCTCGAAGCGCTGTCGCGGCGCGAGCTTCAGGAAGGCCCGGAGCAGGCGCAGACTTTCCACGGTGCTGCCTGCAGGCACACCGAGCTTGAGATGCAGCTCAGCCGCGAAATTGAGGTTTTTCATCTCGCACCTATGACAAGCATCGGTCGTGATCCGCTCGAGAACCGAACGCCGCAACAGAACTATGGCGACGAACGTTCGGCCGAAGGGACCCGCCGGGTTGCAGGCTGAACCGCGTCCAAACGACGGCCTCCATCTGGTTGCAACTATGCCAAGCAACAACCCATCCGGCAAGCCCAACCGTGGGTATAGCGATGCTTGGTCTGCATCGCGCCACAGCGTTTTCCGGATAACAGGAATATCGATCGCCGTCACCCACCTGCGTCAAGAAGCGTCATCAATCACGCGCACAGCCCCTCTTGCTGTCAATCAACACGGGGTTTCGTCGTGTTTCCGATGTTAAATGCACGTTAGCGCGCACGAATTGGCGATTCTTCAGCAAGATACACGCATTTGTTGAATCCGTCCCGGCGGTTGCATTAAGCGGGTGAAAGTCGATCTCGCGGCCGGTCCACCGTGAACCGCCGTCCACGCGCGAGCGACCAAGCCGTTGCGGCACGGCCACGCAGACACGGGCGCCATGGCTGAAAACTCTTCGATTTGGGCGCGCCTCAGCACCAAAGGACGACGGCATGCTTTCTCGCTGCGATCTCATCAAGGGCGCCGCAATCGCGCTTCTCACCCTCTCGACACAAGGCGCATGGGCGCAGGAGACCAAGATGAACCTGTTCAAGATCGTCACCGTCAAGGACGAAATCGTCGTCGGACTGTCGGCGCAGGAGCTTCAGGCGCTCGGCGGCAATGATGCGAGCGCCGTTGCACACGCGCTGGCACAGAAGGGCGATCTCACCGTCTGGCAATACAACGTGCATCGTGGCCCCAACGGCGAATTACAGCAGGCACCGACAGCCAAGATCGGGCTGCTGGCCCATGCCTCGCTGCGCGTCGAGCCCTACACCACGCCTTACCAGATCGTCCCTCACCCGTAAGCAATGGGCGGAGCGCCGGCGGCCGAGACCGCCGACGCTCCGCAATCATCCACGTCGGCCCCCGCGCGCCGTTCCCGTCTCCGTCGCGAAACCGTAGATCAGCGCCAGCCGGTCCAGGCATTCGCGAAAACGCCGCGCGAAGTAATCGTTCCAGCGTTGCGTGCGGACGGCACGACGCTGCCCAACCTGATCCATGGTCAGACCCAGCACCAGCACGTCGTGCACCAGCGCGGCGCCGTCGGTGCCGAGCTCTCGTTCGATCCTGTTGAGCCGCAGCACCGCCTGGCGCTGGCTTTCGGTGACGGGCTCACGCGTCCCCGTCCCATCGACATATTCGCGCGTCGTATCCACCGCCTGCGGGCCGCGCTCCGCCCGCTCCCAATCGTTCTGGAAGGCGCGGCCGCCGCGGTACTGCGCCTCGTCGATCTGATGGTGCGCGTGCAGCCGGCCAAGCGGATCGCCGCGGACCGACCGGATCGCCAGGATCTTCTCGCCGGAATCGAGCGCGAGCGGATTGTCGACCTCCACCTCCGCGATCTCGGCGTTGAACGGCACCTCCCGCGACCGCCGGTCGTAGATCTGCGCCAATTTGTAGGACTTGTTGCGTCGGGCATGAGCCACTCGGATCTCCTTGCAAGACTGAGAGTTGAACGGAGGGCGGCACCGTCAGAGCGCCGAGACCAGCTTCAGCACGACCGGGCCTGCGGCACGGGCCGCCGACGCAGCCTCGGAACGGCGCGTCAGACGGCCATGCGGCGCGCAATAGCTCGAGCCCGGCTGGCGCGGGTGGCCGCAGAAGGTGATCTCCTCACCGTCCTTGTCGCCGCCATAGGGATAGCGGCAGTCGGCCGGCTCGAGCTCGACCAATTGGATCAGGCGCGGCTGGATGCCGACACAGCGCAACTTCACCCGCGCCGCAGGCTTCATGGCGGACTTCGGCGGCAGATTGAGGCTCGGCCACGCCACCCGGCGCGGCGAAAGCAGGCTGGGTTCACCCGGCAAGGGCGGCGCGAGCGCCGGGCTCGTCATCCATTGCGGCACGATGAGCCGGAGCCGCTTGGCGCGGCCGACCACCGCGCTGCGCGTATAAGCCGTTCCAAACCTTGCGTTTATCTGTCTTCCGATCTCCGCATAAGACATGCCTTTGTGAAAATAGTCGCGAAGCGCGTCGGAGTGCTCCGACGGCCAATGGCCCGGTTCCATGCTGCTGTCCTGTGATGCGCCTCCACCCGGGAGGCGAGACGCACATTCCGTTATTCCGAATATAGAGTCAAGCCGTATTTCTGATATTCATAATTGCATCAATTCCGAATTTCGGATTACAAGAGGCGAGACGGTGCGCAATCGAGGGAATCACCATGTTGGACGTAGCAATGATCGAGCGGGGCCTGGAGAAGACGGGCAAGAGCAAGGGCGGCCTGGCTGCGGCCATGGGCGTGCGGCCCGGCGCGGTCTCGGAGATTCTCGGCGGCGAGCGCCTGGTGAAGGCCTCGGAGATCATTCCGATCATGGAATATCTCGAGCTCAATCTCGCGCCGATCATGGGGCGCGTCGGAGCCGGCGCCGTGATCGAGCCGGACTACGAACAGGTTCCGCCGGAAGGTCTCGGCGACGTCGCGTTGCCCTTCCCGATCATGGAAGAGACGATCGCATTCGAGATCGTGGGCGATTCGATGCTGCCCAAATACGAAAGCGGCGACGTGATCGTCGTCTACAAGGACCAGCGCCACCCGCTGTCGAGCTTCTACGGCGAAGAGGCAGTGGTCCGCCTCAAGACCGGCGAGCGCTATCTGAAGACCATCGAGCGGGGCAAATCTCCCTCAGTGGTCAACCTCACGAGCTTCAATGCCAAGCCGATCGTCGGCGTCAAGCTTGACTGGGTCGGGGAGATCTGCCTGTCCATGCCCAAGGGACAGCTTGAGCGGCTGCGTGCGAAGTCGGCGCGGCCGCGCAAGAAGGGCAAATGAGAGCCGCCGCTTTTGATTAATAGAAATCACACTTGACATAGTTCCGATTTTCGGAAATAATCTGCCGCGTCCCCGACCATGGGGCGCGGCAGGGTCGTTTCATGCAATACTTCGTCGTGATGATCGATTACGGACGGCGGGGCCGCGAGGCGGTCGTCGATCCCGAAATCACCCGGCGCGAGGTCATTTCCCGCCTCGCCTCGGGTGAGTATCGGAACGTCTCGTTCATCCACGAGATCGTGGAGAACTCGGTCGAAGATGTCACCGCGACCATCCTGGCCGAGGCGGCCCTCCCACGGATCGAGCCCGAGGACGTCGATCTCCAGGCAATCCGCCTCGATCACGTCCGCGATCTGCGCAAGCACGAGAGGACGTGACGCAGGCCTAGAGCATGATCCGGACCTGAAGGGCCGCGTTAGCGCAAAGTGTGCAGCGGTTTTCCGAAACGATCATGATCAATCAACAGCCTAAAGCGCGATGACGTGACGATTCATCCTAATCGCATCGCGCTTTAGAGCTCGCGCCACCGTCCCGTTGGGCATTACACCAGGAGAACGGTCGATCCCGTGGTCTTGCGTGCCGCAAGATCGGCATGCGCCTTGGCGGCGTCCTTCAGCGGGTAGGTCTGGTGCACCTCGATCTTGACCGCGCCGGACTTGACGACGTCGAACAGCTCATTCGCCATCGCCACCAGATTTTCGCGCTTGGCGGCGTAGGTAAACAGCGTCGGACGCGTGACGTAGAGCGAGCCCTTCTGGGCGAGCAGGCCAAGATTAAGCGGCTCCACCGCGCCGGAGGACTGGCCGAACAGCGCGGCGACGCCGAGCGGGGCGAGGCAATCCAGCGATTTCAGGAACGTGTCCTTGCCGACGGAGTCGTAAACCACTGGCACTTTCTTGCCGCCGGTGATCTCGTCGACCCGCTTCACGAAATCTTCCCTTGTATAGATGATGACATGGTCGCAGCCATGCGCCTTGGCGAGCTTCGCCTTCTCGTCGTTGCTGACGGTGCCGATCACGGTCGCGCCGAGATGCTTGGCCCACTGGCTCAAGATCAGGCCGACACCGCCGGCGGCCGCATGCAGCAGGATGGTATCGCCGGCTTTCACCCGATAGGTCTGGCGGATCAGATATTGCGTGGTGAGCCCCTTGAGCATCATCGCCGCCGCCGTCTTGTCGTCGACGCCGTCGGGCAATTTCAACAGCCGGTCGGCGGGGATCAGCCGCGCCTCCGCATACGCCCCGAGCGGCGAGGCGCCATAAGCGACGCGATCGCCCGGCTTCAGATCGCTGACGCCAGGCCCGACCTCTTCAACGACGCCAGCCGCCTCGCTGCCGAGCCCGCTCGGCAGTTGCGCCGGATAGAGGCCGGAACGGTTATAGATGTCGACGAAATTGAGGCCGACCGCGGTGTGGCGGATGCGCGCCTCGCCGGGCCCAGGTTTGCCGACGCTGACCTCCTCCCAGACCAGGACTTCCGGACCGCCGGTTTTGTGAAAGCGAATGGCATGCGTCATGGGCGTGCTCCTTTATCGTTGAAATGAAAGTTCGAACACCGGATCGGCCTGTGAAATAGGCATTTGGTCCGCCCGTTACAGTATAGAAGCCGTAACAAGAATGTCACAGCGAACCACAAACAGCCGCCGTTCCGCCTCCGTTCGAAAGAGTTGATGAGGGCCCCGCGGCGACCCGCAGTAGCCTTGCGCGGGGTTTGATGGTCGCCTGCGAAGGAGAGCCGAGATGCCAGCTTACGTTCAGCATCATCAGGACGTCGAAATCGCGCCAGTGAATTGCCCTACCTGTATGGGGTTCCTGCCGATGTATGTGCGCGAGGTCGAGCCGCATTGGAGCCTAGCCAAGATCGACTTCGTCTATGAATGCGCCGATTGCGGCGCCGAGCTGAGGCAGACGATCCGCAAGCCGGAGCTGCTGCGGCACTGATCGCGCCAACAGCGAAGCGCTTAACTATTTGCGCTTAGCGGAAAAAACGCCGTTCACGCGGGTCAGATGTCTCCCAAACGTGGCTTGTCCTTTGCCTGGAACGCAGGCAGAACAAGCCTCACGCAAGACCTTTGGGAGCGCCCTTTCGTGGCTGATCAGAAGGCCTCGACCTCGATCGAGGCAGTGGAGAGCGGCCTCGCCGCGCAGGGCTACATCGCGAGCCGGCAGATCGCGACTGCCGTCTATTTGTCGCAGCAGATCGAGAAGCCGATCCTGGTCGAGGGCCCCGCGGGCGTCGGCAAGACCGAGCTCGCCAAGGCGATCGCGGCTTGGCGCGGCATGAAGATGATCCGCCTGCAATGCTATGAGGGCCTCGACGAGGCCAAGGCGCTCTACGAGTGGAAATACGCCAAGCAGCTTCTCTACACGCAGATCCTCAAGGACAAGCTCGGCGAGGTTCTCGGCGGCGCGCAGACGCTGCATGCCGCGCTCGACCAGCTCCACGATTTCGGCGACGTGTTCTTCTCCAAGGAATTCGTCGAGCCGCGGCCGCTGCTCCAGGCGCTTGAGCAGCCGGGCGGCTGCGTGCTCCTGATCGACGAGATCGACAAGTCGGACGCCGAATTCGAATCGCTGCTGCTGGAAATCCTGTCCGACTTCCAGGTCACGATCCCCGAGCTCGGAACCGTTTCGGCGATCACGCCGCCGACGGTGATCCTCACCTCCAACAGCGAGCGCGACCTCGGCGATGCCCTGAAGCGACGCTGCCTGCATCTGCATATCAGCTTTCCCGAGCAGCGGCTCGAGGAGCGCATCGTCGAAAGCCGTGTGCCCGGCATCTCGCAGACGCTGCGCCGGCAGATGGTCGGCTTCATCCACGAGATCCGCTCGCTGGATCTGAAGAAGCTGCCCTCGGTCAGCGAGACCATCGACTGGGCGCGTGTGCTGGTACTGCTCCAGGCTTCCGAACTCGATACTGAGATCGTCAAGGACACGCTCAACGTGCTCCTGAAATACGAAGCCGACATCGAAGCCGCGACGCCGCAGGTGACGACCTTCATTGCCAAGGCGGCCCGGTCCAACGTCTTCGGTTGACGCCGATGCGCGAAAATCTCCATCGCTTCTTTCGGGCGGCACGCGGGGCTGGCGTTCACGTCTCGCCGGCCGAAAGCATCGATGCGATGCGCGCCGTCGCGCAGGTCGGCATCTCCGACCGCGCCGTGCTACGCGATGCGCTGCTGCTGACGCTCGCCAAGTCGCAGGACGAGAAGCTCGCGCTCGGCGACTGCTTTGATCTGTTCTTCAGCCAGCCGGAGCCGCGACAGGAGCAGCCTGAGGCTGCCGGCGAAGACGATGCTGCGCAAGGCGAGGATCAGCCGCCCTCCGCCGGCTCGGCGAGCGAGGCGGGCGAAGGTCAGCCTTCCCAGGGCCTGGGTCCCTTGGCGCAGATGCTATTGTCGCAGGATCGCAACGCGATCGCTGCCGCGATTGCCAGCGCCTCCGGCGCGGCCTCCCTGTCCGACATCCGCTACTCCACCCAGCGCGGCATATTCTCCAGCCGCATCCTCGACGCCATGGGCCTCCAGCGCCTGCGCGACGATCTCGACCAACTGACCGCGACCAACCCGTCGCAGGCCGAGCGCCTGCGCGCCGCGCTCGATGCCTTGCGCGAAGCCGTGCGCGATACGGTCTCGCAAGGGCTCGCACTCTATGCCCGCGAGGAGGCCGAAAACCTCCGCAACGAGATCCTGCGCAACGCGCCGCTTGCCCGCATCGAGCGGCGCCAGGTCGCCGAGATGCGTGCCCTCATCCGCCAGATCGCACGCCGGCTGCGCGAGCGCTATTCCAAGCCGCGCAAGCGCCAGCGCCGCGGCCATCTCGACGTTCGCCGAACGCTCCGCCGCAACGCGGCCTGGGGCGGCGTGCCCTTCCTCACGGCATGGAAGCGCAAGCATCGCGACCGGCCGAAGATCGTCGCGCTGTGCGACGTCTCGGGCTCCGTTGCGCAAGTCTCCGACTTCTTCCTGCTGCTGATTCACTCGCTGCACGAGGTGGTCGACGACGTCCGCTCCTTCGCCTTCTCTTCGCACCTGATCGAGGTCAGCGAGATCCTGGAGACGAAGTCGCCGGAGGAGGCGATGTCCGAGATCATGTCCAAGGTCGGTTTCGGCTCGTCGGATTACGGCGCCTCGTTGGTCGATTTCGAGAAGGAGTTCATGAGCGCGCTGACGCCGCAGACCACGGTGATCGTGCTCGGCGATGCCCGCAGCAACAATCTCGACCCACGCGCCGACATTTTGCGCCGGATCTCCGAGCGTTCGAAGCGGTTGGTCTGGCTCAATCCCGAGGGGCGGCTCGCCTGGGGCTTTGGCGATTCCGAGATGCCGCGCTACGCAACCTTTTGCAGCGTCGTGCGCCAATGCGCCACCGCGCAACAGCTCGAACGCGCTGTTTCCGATATTGTGGCGACTTATCAATAAGTAATAACAGCCGCCTCCGTCAGGCGGCGTTCAGCTCGGCCTGATTGCATTCCCGAAAGTGACGCGCGATTTCGTCGAGCGCGCGCTGCTCCCATTCTTCTGCCTGCGCCAGCCAGAACGGCCGGCGCTTCGAATCGAGCGCCGCGCGCTCTCGGCAAAGGAATTCCTGACTGCGAATTTCCACCAGCCTGTTCATGCACTCCACTCCTGCCGTGTGAAGCCATTCCCCGCAGGCCAAGGTAACAGAGTCCTCAATCTCCCGCCTCATCATTTCTGTGCATATCGCGACGCAGAATAGGACAGCGATGCTTGCCGTGCACCGCAGCAGCTCGCACCGCACCATCAAACACGGATCATCAATTAGTGATCGGAGATCAGGAGGATTGTGCGCGAACGATCTTTACCTTTAAGGCGTAACGAAGTGCGGCAATTTGTGAAGAGACGTTCTAAACAGCGCACCGAATTCCCGACTCATTGTCGTCGCATGGTCTTCATGCAGCGCCGCTAACAGGAGCGCGCGAACCGGACGATCGGCTGAGGCACCATGAGCAACGATTTCGACTTTGATCTATCGACCGACCAGTGGGAAGCGCTAAAGGCGCTTCGCACCCCGGTGTCGAACGGTCGCCTCGCGAAGGCCTATCTCGTCGAAAGCCTCGCCAAGCTCGGCCTCGTTGTCATGAATGACGGCGTGCCTGCGATAACATCCACAGGACGCAAGGTGCTGGTGCGCGGCTCATGCCGGCTGCTCGATCTCGTGGCGTGACGAGATCGCCTGCTGCCGCGTAACTGCGCCATCGCCTGAAAAATAACCTTTAGCTCTTCATCGAAATCGGATTTGCTTCTTGCGACAAGATCTGGCGCGCGACGACGCTGCGCCAGACAGGCAAGGGAGCTGATCATGAACGGGCTTGGCGGGCTGAACAAATCCCCCAACGGTGTGGTTATCGGACTTGTGCAGCTGCAGCTGCCTGGCGTGGTGAGCGCGGCCGATCTCGCCAGGCAGACCGAGCGCATCGTCTGGATGGTCGGCAAGGCCCGCCGCAATCTCTCCACCATGGATCTGGTGGTCTTCCCCGAATACTCGCTGCACGGCCTGTCGATGGACACCAATCCGGAGATCATGTGTCGGCTTGACGGACCGGAGGTTGCGGCCTTCAAGCAGGCCTGTGTCGACAACAAGATCTGGGGCTGCTTCTCCATCATGGAGTTCAACCCGCATGGCAATCCCTACAACTCGGGCCTGATCATCGACGATCACGGCGAGATCAAGCTCTACTATCGCAAACTTCATCCCTGGATTCCGGTCGAGCCGTGGGAGCCCGGCGACATCGGCATTCCCGTGATCGAGGGACCGAAGGGCGCGAAGATCGCGCTGATCATCTGCCATGACGGCATGTTCCCGGAGATGGCACGGGAATGCGCCTACAAAGGCGCGGAGATCATGATCCGCACCGCCGGCTACACCGCGCCGATCCGCGAAGCCTGGCGCTTCACCAACCAGGCCAATTCGTTTCAGAATCTGATGATCACCGCAAATGTCTGCATGTGCGGCTCGGACGGCTCGTTCGATTCCATGGGCGAAGGCATGATCGTCAATTTCGACGGCACCGTGCTGGCGCATGGTCCGACCGGCCGTGCCGACGAGATCATCACCGCAGAGGTCCGGCCGGATCTCGTGCGCGAAGCCCGCATCAACTGGGGCGTCGAAAACAACCTCTACCAGCTCTGGCACCGCGGCTATGTCGCGGTGAAGGGCGGCGCGATGGACTGCCCCTACACCTTCATGCAGGACATGGTCGCCGGCACCTTCCGATTGCCGTGGGAAAATCAGGTCAAGGTCACCGACGGCACCTCGTGCGGCTTCCCGGCCCCGACACGGATGTTCGGCAAGACGGCGAAGGCGGCGGAATAACCCGGTTTCTCGGGTGAAACCGCGACAATCTGGCACCGTGGCCTGCGCGCTCGGCAACCCCGTCGGCAATTGCGTCGCAACCGTCGCGGTCGCGGCCTGGGAAGGCGATCTCGACCGGCCAAGGCGGCCAAGGTGCTGGAGGGCGGCGAGGTGGTCGACGTGACGGCGGGATAGAGGTTCGGCGATCAATCGTTCCACTGGAGGAGTGGCGTGCCGTAGGCCCTCCTCCAGACCGACAGAAAGCGCGGAAACCACGAGTGGGCCACGGCACCCTTATAGGCCCAGGTGCGATACTTCAGACCCTGCTCCGAAATCAGCTCCTGATAGCCGCCGTGGAGTTCGGTCGCGGCGCGAATGTCCTTCAGGATTCCTTGCGCGCAGGCCCGATAGGTATCGCCACCCGAGAACTCATCGTAATCCAGCATGCGGTCGGCAAATTCGACGTTGAACGTCGGCCAGGAGGAACGCCCCTGATATGCGGGAGCTGCAATCTTGTGGATCATCTTGGTCCGCGGGTTGTCCGCCGAAACCAGGAAGTGGAACGTGCTCGGAATGCGAAACCGTGGCTCGGCGATGATCAGATCCGTCGTGGCCGCGAACAGCGCGCGCTCGCTCGCCTCGCTCATATCCCAGAAGCCGCGATGCACGCTGACGAAATCCAATGCGACCGACGATGCCGGTGAGCTCGCCGGGCCGTCCAGGGAATGCCTGATGTAGCCGTTCTTGCCGAAGAGGCGGAGCAGATCCCTCTTGTACTGCGCAAGGTCGCGCCCGAGCAGCCGCTTCAGCTCATTCTCGCCGACGATCCCGAGCTGCACGCCCCACACGAAGGTCGTGTAGACGCAGGCATTGGTGACGAAACGCCGGCGCTCGGCGCGGGTATCCGTCGCCGCGGAGCGCGGGCCGCTGGCGTCGCACAGCAAATATCTGGTGCCGTCAGCGTCGAAGGACTCCAGCTCGCTCGCAAGCTTCAGGATCGCGCGCTTCAGGTCTCCGCCATATTCGGCCAACAACAAGCGGCCGGCATGCGCGCATTGCGACATCGCAAGGTAGGACGACGCCCTCTCCTCGGCAGAGATCATCTGCTGCAGACCGGCGAGAATGCCGAGGAGCGTATCCGAGGGTCGCGAAAAATAGTTCACGCCGAGATACCGGCCGCGCCCGGCCGGTACGATGGTCGTGGTGACCACGTCGGCGCGAACGGCCTCCAGCAGCAGGCGCACGCTCTTCTCGAGCAGACGGACCCGTCGCACCGCGTCCCGCGCATCCATGATGGTTTCAGGATCGAGAACGTCGGGATAGAACCAGGCGAAGTCGCGGGGGTAATAGGCGGAGGCGTGCGGTGCGCCGGTGACGAGGAAGGCCTCGGTCACCGAAAAGGCGCTGTCCATGGAGTGCCGATAGAGGTCCTCGATCGCCGACAACGGATGATGCGATTGTCTCAGGAATCGATCACCGAGGAAATTGACCGCCTGAAGGGCGTTGGCGACGAAGGTCGCAGCCATCCCCTGATAGAACCGGTTTTCACGATGTGATGGAAAAGAGATGTCGCTGTTCATGTCCGTCAATCGGCTGATTGTCTCGTGACCCTCGTGATGATGGCCACCATCTTAAACATGACTGATTCGTATCTCTACCCGGTGACTTGCGGGTTCGTGACGCTCGCCTAGGCCTTGCGCGGCCCGAAATTCTCGATCACCCGCAGCAGCACACGCGCGCCGGCGTCGGCATCGGCGAGCGCGACATGCTCGTCCGGGTGATGGCTGATGCCGCCGCGGCAGCGGACGAAGATCATGCCGACATCGGCAATGTCGATCATCGCCATGCCGTCGTGCCCTGCCCCGCTCGGCAGCTCGAACACGGAGAAGCCTTCGGCTTCGATCGCTTGCGCGATCTGCTGCTTGAGCCAGGGCGCGCAGGGCGCGGTGCGGTTCTCGTGGGTAACGTCGAGCTGGAGTGCCAATTGCCTCCGCTTGGCGATCGCCTCGATCTGGCGGACGACATCGGCCACCGCGCGCTTGCGATGCATGTCGGTCGGCGCGCGCATGTCGATGGTGAAGGATACTTCGCCCGGAATGACGTTGGTCGCGCCGGGCCTCGCCTGGATGTAGCCCACGGTGCCGACGAGGCCGCCCTCGTCGGTGCGGCAAAATTGCTCGATCGCATTGATGCATTCGGCCGCGCCGGCGAGCGCGTCACGGCGCAGCGCCATCGGCACAGTGCCGGCGTGACCGGCCATGCCGGTCAGCCGCGCCGCAAGCCGCGTGGCCCCGGCAATCGCGGTGACGACGCCCACGGGCAGGTTCTGCGCTTCCAGCACCGGCCCCTGCTCGATGTGCAATTCGAGATAGGCAAGCAGCTCGCGCCGCGCGCGCGCGGCCGCACCGATGTGGTCGGGATCGAGGCCAAACTGCACGAGCGCCTCGCGCATCGACACGCCGTCGCGGTCGCGCGTATTCAGCACGCTCTCATCGAAGGTGCCGGCCACCGCACGGCTGCCGAGCAAGGTCGAAGCGAACCGCACTCCCTCCTCGTCGGCAAAGCCGATCACCTCGATCGCAAACGGCAGTCGCTTGCCGCGTCGGTTGAGATCGGCGACGCAAGAGATCGCCGTGATCACACCCAGCGGTCCATCCCATTTGCCGGCATCGCGCACGGTGTCGTAATGCGAGCCGAGCATCAGGCAGGGCATGCCCGGCCGGTCGCCTTCGTACCGTCCGCAGACATTGCCGATCCCGTCCAGATTCGCACTCATGCCGGCCTCGCGCATCCACCCCATGATGAGGTCCGCGGCCTTGCGCAGCTCCTTGCTGAGGAAGATGCGGGTGAGCTTCTCGGGGTCTTCCGAGATCGCGCCGAGCTCGTTGATCCGGCGAACGATCTCATTGCCGAGCGATGCATCGTGAACGGTACCAGCGCCCATCTCGGCGAGCTTTCCATCTTCTGAGGACACGGCGGTCCTGACGACAATCGATACAAGTTCGGTGCCAGCGAACATCCTCCGGCGCCGTCCCAGTCAGCGCGTGGTTAGCATGAATGCGCCTTGCCGGCCGACCGTCCGACGCGGCTCATGCACATGCGCGAGCACGTTCTGGCTGCTCAACTCCTCTGCATACAATACTTATATCTTGCCCATAAATTAGCCTGCCACTTTCCTCGCCAGGTTCAGAACACACATTATTCCATCTTTATTTCAAGTACTTACAACGAACTGCTCTCTTCATAGTCTCTGGCACGAAGCTTGCGACATCTGATCCCGGCTCCGCCAAGCCGGCGCAGCCGTGAGATCAAGGCGGGACATCCGCCAAGGGGAGCGAGCAATGGATTCTGGCAGGATTTCACGACGTCATGTGTTGCAGGGCGGCGCGGCCCTCACCCTCGGCGCGGCAGCGGGCCTCCGCCCGGCCTTCGCGGCCGAAACCACCATCGGCTTCATCTATGTCGGCTCGCGCGACGACTACGGCTACAACCAGGCGCACGCGCAGGGCGCGGCGGCGCTGAAGAAGATTCCCGGCCTCAAGGTGGTCGAGGAGGAGAAGGTGCCGGAAACCGACGCGGTCGAGAAGACGATCGAGTCCATGATCAATCTCGACGGCGCCACCCTGCTCTTCCCGACCTCGTTCGGGTACTACAATCCGCACATGATCAAGATGGCCAACAAGTACCCGAAGCTCCGCTTCGAGCATTGCGGCGGCCTCTGGAGCGAGAAGGACCCGAAGAACGCCGGCAGCTATTTCGGCTATATCGACGAAGCTCAATACATCTCCGGCATCGTCGCCGGCCTGACGTCGAAGAGCAGCAAGCTCGGCTTTGTCGCGGCCAAGCCGATCCCTCAAGTGCTGCGCAACATCAACGCCTTCACGCTTGGCGCCAAGTCCGTCAATCCAAAGGCCACCACGCAGGTGATCTTCACCGGCGACTGGTCGATGCCGGTCAAGGAGGCCGAAGCCACCAACAGCCTGATCGATCAGGGCGTGGACGTGCTCACCTGCCACGTCGATGGGCCCAAGACCATGGTCGAGAACGCGGCGCGGCGCGGCGCCTTCGTCTGCGGCTATCACACCAACCAATCGGCGTTGGCACCCAAGGCCTATCTCACCGGCGCGGAGTGGAACTGGGAAGCCCTCTATCCGAAGTTCGTCAAGATGATCGCCTCCGGCGAAGGCATCCCGAATTTCTACCGCGGCGGCCTGAAGGAAGAGATCGTCAAGACCTCGCCCTATGGCGAAGCGGTCTCGGCTGAAGCGCGCAAAGCGGCCGACGAGGCCAAGGCAAAATTCCTGTCGGCAGAAGGCTACGCCATCTTCAAGGGTGGGCTGGTCGACAACAAGGGCAAGACGGTGATCCCCGCCGGTACCAATCGCGGCCAGAAGGATCCTGAACTGGAGAAGATGGACTACCTCGTCGAGGGCGTGCTCGGAGCCACTTCGTGACGACGGAAGCGGCGGATTCCACGGACGCGGTCGGGACAGTCGCCCCGGCCGCCGATCCCGGTTTCCTCCAGCGTCACGGCGGCACGATCGAATATGTCCTGATCCCGGGCGCGGCGCTGGTCGGCGCGCTCGCGGTGTTCGGCATCTTCGTCGCGATGTTCGGCAAGAATCCGCTCGATCTCTATTTCTACATGTATTACGGCGCGTTCGGCACCTGGTTCTCCTGGCAGAACACGCTGACGCGCGCAGCGCCCCTGATCCTCACCGCACTCTGTACCGCGCTGCCGGCACAGCTCGGCATGGTCATCATCGGTGGCGAAGGCGCGCTGCTGATCGGCGCATTGTCGGCAACCAGCGCCGCACTCGCGCTGCAGGGCCTGCCGCCGCTCGTCGTCCAGATCGCCATGGTCTGCGCCGGCGTGATCGGCGGCGGACTGTGGATCATGCTCTCAGGCGGCTTGCGGCAGTATCGCGGCGTCAACGAGACCATCTCGAGCCTGCTGCTCGTCTACATCGCGCTCGCGATCCTCAATCATCTCGTCGAGGGGCTGATGCGCGATCCCGCCAGCCTCAACAAGCCGTCCACCCGCGAGATCGGCGCCGCCAACATGATCGGCTCCATTCCCGGCACCGACGTGCATTGGGGCCTCGTGTTCGGCCTGATCGCGGCGATCGCCTCTTACATCCTGATCTATCAGACTGTGTTCGGCTTCGCCGCACGCGTGGCCGGCGGCAACATCCGTGCTGCGAAGATCGTCGGCCTCGGCGTCGACAAGCTGATCCTGACCGTCTGCTTCCTTGCGGGGGGCGCGGCTGGCCTCGCCGGCATGGTCGAGGTCGCCGCTGTGCAGGGACGCACCAACGCCAACCTCGCCGCCGGCTACGGCTTCACCGGCATTCTCGTCGCCTTTCTGGCGCGACAAAATCCGCTCGCCATCATCCCCGTCGCGATCCTGCTCGGCGGCATCAGCGCCAGCGGCGGCCTGCTGCAACGCCGCTTGGGGCTGCCCGATGCGTCCGTGCTGGTGCTGCAGGGCATCATCTTCGTCTTCGTGCTCGCCAGCGATGCGCTCTACGGCCGCATCGGATTCCTGAAGGGAAAATCCTGAGATGGCAGACGGATCGATCGGCCTCTGGACCGTCCCGCTCGCCGTCCTCGGCGGCGCCATTCGCGTCTCCACCCCCTTCCTGTTCGTGAGCCTGGGCGAATGCATCACCGAGCGCGCGGGCCGCATCAATCTGGGCCTCGAAGGCACGCTGGTGATGGGCGCGATGAGCGCCTATGGCATCTCCTATCTCACCGGCTCCCCGTGGCTCGGCGTGCTTGCCGCCGGCATCACCGGCGCGCTGCTGGGTGCGCTGCATGCCGGCATCTGCTCGCTGCCGCGCGTCAACGACGTTGCCGTGGGCATTGCCTTGATGCTGTTCGGCACTGGCCTTGCGTTCTATCTTGGCAAGCCGCTGATCGAGCCGACAGCGCCGCGGCTGCCCGCCATCGACTTCGGCTGGTGGAGCGACATCCCGCAAGTCCAGGCAGCGCTGCGCATCAACGTGTTGTTCCTGATCGGCGTGGTGCTGGCGCCAATCCTCTATTGGGCCTTCCGCACCACCCGCTGGGGCTTGCTCATCCGCACCGCCGGGGAGAGCGCGGATGCCGCACGCGCGATGGGCCATTCCGTGCTGCTGATCCGCCTGCGCGCCACCATGGCCGGCGGTTTCCTCGCGGGCATCGGCGGCTCGTTTCTGTCCCTGTTCTACCCCGGAAGCTGGAACGAGGGCCTTTCCTCGGGCCAGGGCATCACCGCCGTGGCGCTCGTGATCTTCGCGCGCTGGGATCCCCTGCTCTGCCTGTGGGCCTCGCTCGCCTTCGGCGGCGCGGCGGCGCTGGGTCCGGCGCTGCAATCGGTCGGCGTCACCTCTGGCTATCACCTATTCAACGCCGCGCCCTACATCCTGACGCTGGCGATCATGATCATCACCTGCTCGCCGAAGCGGACGCTGACCGGCGCGCCCGCCGAACTCTCGATCACACGGTAACACGCACGAGGTCGTCCATGCCCGAGCGCTACATCAAGTCCGAGCCCTATGCCTGGCCCTACAATGGTGATCTCCGCCCCGAGAACACGGCGCTGATCATCATCGACATGCAGACCGATTTCTGCGGCGTCGGCGGCTATGTCGACAAGATGGGCTACGACCTCTTGCTGACACGGGCACCTATCGAGCCGATCAAGCGGCTGCTCGCAGTGATGCGCAAGCAAGGCTTCCATATCATCCATACCCGCGAGGGCCACCGCCCCGATCTCTCCGACCTGCCCGCCAACAAGCGCTGGCGCTCGCGCCAGATCGGCGCCGGCATCGGCGATCCCGGCCCGTGCGGACGCATCCTGGTGCGCGGCGAGCCCGGCTGGGACATCATCGAAGAACTCGCGCCGCTACCGGGCGAGCCGATCATCGACAAGCCCGGCAAGGGCTCGTTCTGCGCCACCGATCTGGAGCTGATCCTGCGCGTGCGCGGCATCGAGAACATCGTGTTGACCGGGATCACGACCGACGTCTGCGTCCACACCACGATGCGCGAGGCCAACGACCGCGGCTTCGAATGCGTCCTGCTGCACGATTGCTGCGGCGCGACCGACAAGAGCAACCACGACCACGCGCTGAAGATGATCAAGATGCAGGGCGGCGTGTTCGGCGCAGTCTCGACCTCTGATGCCTTCATCGGAGCAATTTCGTGATCATCGGCGAAACGCCGCCGCCATCGGGCGCCTTCGGCGTCGATGCCATCGCCATGACCATGCGCTTCGGCGACTTCCTGGCGCTGGACAATGTCGAGCTGAAGGTGCGGCCGGGCTCGTTCCATGCGCTGCTCGGCGAGAATGGCGCCGGCAAATCCACCCTCGTCAAATGCATCATGGGCTATTACCACGCGACCGAAGGCGACATTCTCGTCGGCGGCCGCGAGCAGGCGATCGCCAACCCGAAGGATGCCCACGCGCTCGGCCTCGGCATGGTCTATCAGCATTTTACGCTGGTGCCGGCGATGACCGTTGCCGAAAATCTCGTGCTGGCGCGCGACGACGTGCCAGCCGTGGTGAACTGGCCGAAGGAGATGAAGGAGCTGGAGGCGTTCTTGGGCCGCATGCCTTTCAAGGTACCGCTCTCCGCAAAGGTCTCCGACATCTCTGCCGGCGAACGGCAGAAGTGCGAGATCCTCAAGCAGCTCTATCTGAAGCGGCGCTTCCTGATCCTGGACGAGCCGACCTCGGTGCTGACTCCGGCGGAAGCCGACGAGGTGCTCGGCATGCTCCGCGACATGGTTGTGGAGGGCGAGCTGACCATTCTGATGATCACGCACAAGTTCCGCGAGGTCATGGCGTTTGCCGATGACGTCACCATCCTGCGCCGCGGCAAGCTCGCTGGAGCCGGCAAGGTTTCCGAGCTGACGCCGGACGCGATGGCCCGCACCATGATCGGTGCCGAGGAGTTGACGGTGCAGCCGCCGCGCACCGGCGAAGCCGGTCAGGCCAGGCTGGAGCTGCAAAAGCTCCGCGCGCTGGACGATGCCGGCGCCGTTGCCGTGCACGATGTCTCGCTCACCGTCCGCGCCGGCGAGATCGTCGGCATCGCCGGCGTTTCCGGGAATGGCCAGCGCCAGCTCGTCGAGGTGCTGGCCGGCCAGCGCGAGGCCGAAAGCGGGGAGGTGCGCGTCGCCGGCGATCCCTATCACGCAAGCCGCGAGGAGATGCGGCGGCACAGGATGTCGCTGCTGCCCGAGGAGCCGCTGAAGAATGCCTGCGTCGGCGGCATGAGCGTCGCCGACAACATCGCCTTCCGAGAATTCGACCGCGCACCCTTTGCAAGTGGCGGCTGGTGGCTCAATCCCAGCGCCTTTCGCGACGACGCGAGGACGAAGATTGCCCGGTACAAGATCAAGACCCGCACGCCCGATACGCCGATCTCGGCGCTGTCGGGCGGCAATGTGCAGCGGGCTGTGCTGGCCCGCGAGCTCGGCGGCGACGTCGAGGTGCTGATCGCCGCCAATCCCTGCTTCGGCCTCGATTTCGCGGCGGTGGCGCAGATCCATGCCGAGATCATGGCCGCACGCAACCGCGGCGCCGCCGTCCTGCTCGTCAGCGAGGACCTCGACGAACTGCTCGAACTGTCAGATCGGCTGGTGGTGATGTTCCACGGCGAATTCGTGTATGAAGCGCGGACCAGCGAAGCCGATCTCACGGTGGTCGGCCGCCACATGGCAGGGCACTGAACGGAGGATCGATGGGCGACGCATCCGGGCGGGACGAGCACTTTCTGCGCCTGTCTTTCGCGGTCGCCGGCCGTTCCCTCACCCATGGCAACCATCCCTTCGGCTGTATCGTCGTCGATGCCGACGGCAAGGTGCTGATCGAGACTGAGAACGGCTACATGCCGGATCGCGACGGCACCGCGCATGCCGAGCGTCTCGCAGCCACCCAGGCCTGCCGTACGCTCGATCGCGAGGTGCTGGCGAAGGCCACGCTCTATTCCTCAGCCGAACCCTGCGCGATGTGTGCCGGCGCGATCTACTGGGCCGGTATTGGCCGTGTCGTCTATGGCCTCAGCGAGCATCGCCTGCGCGGCATCACCGGCAACCATCCGGAAAATCCGACGCTCAACCTGCCATGCCGCGAGGTCTTTGCCAGCGGCCAGCGGCCGACGGAGGTCGTCGGCCCACTGCTCGAAGACGAAGCCGAAGCGCTGCATGAAGGTGTGTGGATCAAATAGCAGAGGCTGATCGGTGTCCGCTGCCGATGGATTAAGCAGGGAATGCGGCTTTTCGC
Source organism: Bradyrhizobium sp. BRP19 (assembly GCF_020194195.1). Taxonomy (NCBI): domain Bacteria; kingdom Pseudomonadati; phylum Pseudomonadota; class Alphaproteobacteria; order Hyphomicrobiales; family Nitrobacteraceae; genus Bradyrhizobium; species Bradyrhizobium sp. BRP19. Next base: position 28,113 of record NZ_JADYVZ010000008.1, read on the forward strand.
ATCTTACGCGCGGGTTCAAACTGGCCCAATATCGAGGCAGTTAACCCATGCAAGCGCATCAACGAATGTTAGATCCGACGTCCAACGGCCAGCATTCCGGCGAGTCCCCGCTCCTGAGGACCATCGGCCTCACCAAACGCTATGGCGATTTCCTCGCCAACGATTGCATCGATATCGAGATCCGGCCGAGGGAAATCCATGCCCTGCTGGGCGAGAACGGCGCCGGGAAGTCGACGCTGGTCAAGGCGATCTACGGACTGATCCAGCCCAGCGCCGGCGAGATTCACTGGCAGGGCGAGCGGATCGTGCTGTCCGGTCCGTCCGAAGCGCGCATCCGCGGCATCGGCATGGTGTTCCAGCACTTCTCGCTGTTCGACAATCTCACGGTTGCCGAGAACGTCGCGCTCGGCCTCGACGGCAAGGAATCCTTCAAGGACATGTCGGCCCGGCTGGAACAGGTGTCGAAGACTTACGGTCTGCCGCTCGATCCCAGGCGTGAGGTGTGGCAACTCTCCGTCGGCGAGCGTCAGCGCATCGAGATCGTCCGCGCCCTGATGCAGGATCCGAAATTCCTGATCCTGGACGAGCCCACCGCGGTGCTGACGCCGCAGGAGGCTGACCAGCTCTTCATCGTGCTGGATCGCCTCAAGGCCGAGGGCCGCGCCATCCTCTATATCAGCCACAAGCTGGAGGAGGTGAAGCGGCTCTGCGACACCGCGACGATCCTGCGTGGCGGCCGGAAGGTCGAGACCTGCAACCCTCGGCTCGAAACCGCCGCCTCACTTGCGCGGATGATGGTCGGCGGCGAGGTCAAGGAGGTGAAGGGCGCATCCGGCCGCAGGACCACCGTGCCGCGGCTCGTAGTCAACGATCTCTCGCTGGCTCCCGTCGAAGCGCACGGCGTGCGGCTCGAGCACATCTCATTCGAGCTGAAGGGCGGCGAGATTCTCGGCATCGCCGGCGTCGCCGGTAACGGCCAGGACGAATTGTTCGCAGCGCTCTCCGGCGAGCGTCTCGCGAAGAATCCCGGAACGGTGGTGATCGAGGGCATCGCCGCCGGTCACCTTTCGATCACCCAGCGGCGCAAGCTGGGGGCGGCCTTCGTTCCCGAGGAGCGACTCGGCCACGGCACCGCGCCGCGGATGAGACTGTCGGAGAACGCGCTGCTCACCGGCCATGCCGCCAGCGGCATGGTCCGTCGCGGATTCATCGATACGGCGGCTACGCTGAGAACGGTCGACCGCGCCACCGAAACCTTCGACGTCCGCAAGGCCAAGCGCGATCCCGAGGCCGCCAGCCTGTCCGGCGGCAATCTGCAGAAGTTCATCGTGGGACGCGAGATCCTGCGCAATCCCGCGGTACTGGTGGTGAGCCAGCCGACCTGGGGCGTCGATGCCGGCGCCGCCGCCGTCATCCGTCAGGCGCTGCTTGATCTCGCCACCGCAGGCGCCGCGGTACTCGTGACCAGCCAGGATCTCGACGAGCTCGCCGAGATTGCCGACCGCATCGCCGTGATGTTCCACGGCAAGCTGTCGGCTCCGCTCTCGGCACGCGAAGCAAGCCGCGAGAAGCTGGGCCTTCTGATGGGCGGCAGCAGCCTGCAGCCAAAGGAGATCGCGCATGCAGCTGGTGCTTGAGAAGCGTGCCGAGCGCTCTGGCACGATCGCGCTGGTGTCCCCCCTGATCGCGATTGGCCTCACGATCGTGACCATGGTCATCCTGTTCGCGATCCTTGGCAAGAATCCACTGCTTGCCCTGCACGCCTATTTCATTGCGCCCCTCACCGATGGCTATTCGCTCCAGGAGATCGCGGTGAAGGCGACGCCGCTGGTGATGATCGCGATCGGCCTGTCGCTGTGCTATCTCGCCAACGCCTGGAACATCGGCGCCGAAGGGCAATTCCTGATCGGCGCAGTCGCGGGAAGCTGGATCGCGGTGAAGACGCAAGGTACTGATGCCGGCGCCTGGGTGCTGCCGGCTATGCTCGTCCTCGCCGCCGCTGCGGGCGCGCTCTATGCGCTGATCCCGGCGATCTGCAAGGTGAAATTCGGCGCCAGCGAGATCCTGACCAGCCTGATGCTGGTCTATGTCGCCGACCTCTTCCTCGACTATCTCGTGCGCGGCCCCTGGCGCGATCCGCACGGCTTCAATTTCCCGACCACGGCCGAGTTCGATCCGGTAGCGACCGTGCCGTTGCTGATCGAAGGCGGCCGGCTGCATCTCGGCTCCATCATCGCCCTGCTCGTCGTCGCGGCAGCCGCGATCCTGCTCGGGCGCACCATCAAGGGTTTCGAGATCCGCGTGGTCGGCGCTGCGCCGCGCGCCGCGCGGTTCGGCGGCTTCAACGCCAACCAGCTCATCATCCTGACCTTCGCCGTCTCCGGGGCGCTGGCCGGGCTTGCCGGCATCATCGAGGTGGCGGGTCCAGTCGGACATCTCCAGCCCGGCATCTCGCCAGGCTACGGCTTTACCGCGATCATCGTCGCTTTCCTCGGCCGACTGAACCCGCTTGGAATATTAGTTGCAGGCCTCTTCCTCGCGTTGACCTTTATCGGCGGCGAGCAGGCGCAGATCGCGATGAAGATTCCGCTGGACGTCACCAAGGTCTTTCAGGGCATTCTGCTGTTTTACGTGCTCGCCTGCGACTCCCTCATTCTCTACCGCTTCAAGCTGGTGTTCCCGAACCGAAAGGTGGTGGCCCGTGGAGCTGGTTGAGGCCATCATCCTGGCGGTACTCGCCGCGTCGACGCCGCTGTTGCTGGCCGCGACAGGCGAACTCGTGGCCGAGCGTTCCGGCGTGCTCAATCTCGGCGTCGAGGGCATGATGATCGTCGGCGCGGCCTGTGGCTTTGCCGGCGCTTGGCTGACCGGATCGATCTTGATCGGCGCGCTGTTCGGGATCGCCGCCGGCACGCTGATGTCGCTCGTCTTCGCGCTGATGGCGCTCGGGCTCGCCGTCAACCAGGTCGCCACCGGCCTCGCGCTGACCATCCTCGGAGTCGGGCTCTCGGGCCTGATCGGCGCCGGCTTCGTCGGCGAGCGCATCACGCCGGCCGTGCACCTCTCTATTCCCGTCCTGACGGATATCCCGCTGATCGGCCGCGTGCTGTTCGGCGAGAATGGCTTCGTCTATTTCTCGATCGCGCTGATCGTCGCTGTGTGGTGGTTCCTGTACCGCACACGGGCGGGATTGATCCTGCGAGCCTGCGGCGACAATCACGCTTCCGCGCATGCGCTCGGCTATCCCGTCCTGCGCATCCGCACCTTGGCCGTGATGTTCGGCGGCGCCTGCGCGGGTCTTGCGGGGGCCTATCTGCCGCTCGCCTATACGCCGTTCTTCATTCCGGGCATGACCGCCGGACGCGGCTGGATCGCGCTGGCGCTGGTGGTGTTCTCGTCCTGGCGGCCGGGCCGGCTCGTCGTCGGCGCCTATCTGTTCGGCGCGGTGACGATCCTGCAACTGCATGCGCAAGGATGGGGCGTCGGCATTCCCTCGCAATTCATGTCGGCGCTGCCTTATCTCGCGACCGTCATCGTGCTGGTCCTGCTCTCCCGCGCGCGCACGGGCGGCTCGACCGCACCGGCCGCGCTCGGCACGGTGTTCGTGCCCGACCGCTAGATTTCGTTTCCGCAGTGTGCACGATGGGGCGCGCATGCTGCGGATCGTGGCTTCCCCCGAAGTTTGGAGATCGATGATGAGGAAATCACTTCTTGCACTGGCTGCCGGGCTCTTGCTCGCTGGGAGCGTCAGTGCGGCCTCCGCCGCCGACAAGCTGAAAGTCGGCTTCGTTTATCTCGGTCCGATCGGAGACCTCGGCTGGACCTATCAGCACGACCTCGGTCGCCAGGCGCTGGTGAAAGAATTGGGCGACAAGATCGAGACCACTTATCTCGAGAACGTGCCCGAAGGCCCGGACTCCGAGCGCGCGATCGAGCAGCTCGTCCGCGCCGGCAACAAACTGATCTTCACCACATCGTTCGGCTACATGGATCCGACGCTGAAGGTCGCCAAGAAATATCCGAACGTGCATTTCGAGCACGCCACCGGCTACAAGCGCAACCCGAACATGTCGACCTACTCGGCGAAATGGTATCAGGGCCGCTACATTCAAGGCCTGATTGCGGCGAAGATGTCGAAGTCGGGCGTGCTCGGCTATATCGGCTCGTTCCCGATTCCGGAGGTCGTCTCCGGCATCAACGCGACGATACTGGCGGCGCAGACCATCAATCCGAACATCAAGGTCAAGATCATCTGGGCCAACACCTGGTTCGACCCAGGCAAGGAGGCCGACGCCGCCAAGGCGCTGATCGACCAGGGTGCCGACGTCATCATGCAGCACACGGATTCGCCGGCCGCGATGCAGATCGCCAGCGAACGCGGCAAGCTGGCCTTCGGCCAGGATTCCGAAATGATCCAGTTCGGGACAAAGGCCCAGCTGACCTCGATCATCAACAACTGGGGCCCCTACTACATTCAGCGCGTCAAGGCCGAGCTCGCCGGCACCTGGAAGTCCGAGGACACCTGGGGTGGCCTCGACAGCCAAATGTTCACCATGGCGCCCTACACCAACATGCCTGACGATGTGAAAAAAATGGCTGAGGATGCCCAGGCCGCGATCACCGCGGGCAAGCTGCATCCGTTCAAATGCCCGATCGTTGGGCAGGACGGCAAGCCGGTCGAATGCAAGGGCGGCGGTCACCTGGATGACGGCCAGATCCTCGGCATGAATTTCTACGTGAAAGGCATCGACGACAAGCTGCCAGGCAAGTAGCACGCTTCTTGCATTGACTAAATCACCTGCTCCTCCCGGAGGAGGTTCGGAGGGGGTGGCCAGAAGCACCCGGCACTTGTGGCTGCCCCCTCTTTCTCTATTTCGCCCGGCTATCCAGCCTGGATGGCCCGCGCCGCGGAACTGTGGCGGCGGATGAGGTCTGCCACATCGAGACCCGGGATCGCACCGTCGATCACCGCCCATTTTCCAGCCACCATCACCCGGTCGGCGCGATGCGCCCCGCACAGCACGAGCGCGGCGAGCGGATCGCCGTGGCCCGAGAAGCGCAGCTCGTCGAGCCGGAACAGCGCAAGATCGGCGGCCTTGCCGACGGCGATGTCGCCGAGTTCCGGCCGGCCCACACATGCCGCCGAGCCCTTGGTGGCCCAGCGCAGCGCATCCTTGTGGCTGACCTTCATGACGCCATAACGCGCGCGTTGCAGCAGGAACGCGGCCCGCACCTCCTGCATGAGGTTGGATCCGTCGTTGGAGGCCGAGCCGTCGACACCAATGCCGATCCCGACGCCGGCCTCTTCCATGTCGCACACCGGGCAACAGCCCGACGCGAGCAGCTGGTTGCTGCACGCACAATGGCTGACGGTCGTGCCGGCCTTGCCGAGCCGTCTCATCTCGTCCGGATTGAAGAAGATTCCATGGGCGAGCCAGGTGCGCGCATTGAGCCAACCGCATTGCTCGAGATAGTCGAGCGGACGGCAGCCATACATCTGCTGGCAGAAGCTGTTCTCGTCCTCGGTTTCGGCGAGATGGGTGTGCAGGCGCACGTCGAGCTTGTCGGCGAGATCGGCCGTGGCGCGCATCAGCGACGTCGTCACCGAGAACGGCGAGCATGGCGCGAGCGCAATCTGCACCATCGCATCTGCGCCGCGCTGGTGATGCTTGGCGACCACGCGGGCGCTATCGGCGAGAATGGTGTCCTCGTCCTGCACGACACTGTCGGGCGGCAAGCCGCCGTCGCGCTGTGACAGGTTCATCGAGCCGCGCGTGAGCAGCACGCGCACGCCGAGGCGCTTCGCCACCGCCACCTCGATATCGACGGCGTCTTCGAGTCCGGGCGGGAAGACGTAGTGGTGATCCGTCGTGGTGGTGCAGCCGGAGAGCAACAGCTCGGACATCGCCACGGTGACGCCGAGCTCGAGCGCTTCCGGCGTCAGCTTCGCCCACACCGGATAGAGCGCCTGGAGCCAGGGGAACAGTTCGCGGTCCATCGCCGCCGGCAGCGCCCGCGTCAGCGTCTGGTAGAAGTGATGATGGGTGTTGATCAGGCCCGGCAGCACGACGTGCTCGCCCGCATCGAACACTGCGACATCGGCGGTTGCAGGCACACCGCCCGCCGGCACGAGCTCGACGATCCGGCCGCCCTTCACGACAATGCCGCGCTCGGCCCCGTCGGCGAGGATGGCCAAGGGATCCCTGATCCAGGTCGAACTTGCCTCAGTCATGATCCTGCTTCTCCTCACCCACGCTGACTGCGGGCCTGCAAGGCCGAGGACGACTGCGCCCTTGCTTCGACTTGTTGTTGCCACTTGGCTCCCGTCTTGCAACACTTCGCTCGGACGATTCAACCGTCGGAAGCGTTGGCGCAGCCATGGACTTGAATACCATCACAGCCGTCGCCCATCCGCAAACGCGCGCGCAGCTGCCCGTTTGGACGGCAGGTGATGCTTGGCTCGCGGGCGGCACCTGGCTGTTCTCGGAGCCGCAAACGCATCTGACGCGACTGATCGATCTCACCGATCTGAAATGGCCGGCGCTGACGATCACCCAGAGCCACCTCTCGATCGGCGCCACCTGCACCATCGCAGAGCTCGATGGACTCGCCTGCCCGTCCGATTGGCTCGCAGCGCCGCTGATCAACCAGTGCTGCCGGGCCTTCCTTGCCTCGTTCAAGATCTGGAAGACCGCGACCGTCGGCGGCAATCTCTGCATGTCGCTGCCGGCGGGACCGATGATCTCGCTGACGTCGGCACTCGACGGCGTCTGCACCATCTGGAAGGCCGGCGGCGGTGAACAGAGGCTTCCGGTCACCGAATTCGTCACCGGCAACCAGCGCAATCGCCTGACGCCAGGCGACCTGCTCCGGCAGATCGACATCCCGCTTCCCGCGCTGAAGCGCCGCACAGCCTTCCGCCAGATCTCGCTGGCGCCGGTCGGCCGCTCGGCGGCGCTGCTGATCGGCAGTCTCGAAGCCGACGATACGCTGACACTCACAGTCACCGCGTCGACGGTGCGGCCGATCCTGCTGCGCTTCCGCAAATCCCCGGACGCAAGCGCGTTGCGCGCCGCGCTCATGCAGGAGATTACCGATGATCTGTACCACACCGACATCCATGGCGCGCCGCTCTGGCGCAAACACATGACGCTGCGCCTGGCCGAAGACATTCGCGGCGAGCTGCTGGGAGCGATACCCGCATGAGCCTGGAGGTCAATGGCAAGGCGTTCTCCCAGGAGCCGCGCGCCGGCCAGTGCCTGCGCACGTTCCTGCGCGAGCTTGGCCATTTCGGCGTGAAGAAAGGCTGTGATGCCGGCGACTGCGGCGCCTGCACCGTGCTGCTGGACGGCGAGGCGGTGCACAGCTGCCTGATCCCGGCGTTCCGGGCCGAAGGGCGCAGCGTGACCACTATCGAAGGCCTTGGCGGCGATCACGGCACGCATCCGATGCAGCAGGCCTTCCTCGATGCGCAGGGCTTTCAATGCGGATTCTGCACCGCCGGCATGATCCTGACCTGCGCCTCGCTGAACCAGGCGCAGCGCACCGATCTCGGCACGGCGCTGAAAGGCAATATCTGCCGCTGCACCGGCTATCGGTCGATCGAGGACGCGATCCTCGGCAAGACCAATGTCGAGACGAGCGTCGAGGCCGGCGCCGCCTTCGGCCGCAGCCTGCCGGCCCTCGCAGGCCCCGACGTGGTCCGCGGCACGGCACGCTACACCTTCGACACCGCAATCGATGGCCTGCTGCACATCAAGCTGCTGCGTTCGCCGCACGCCCACGCCAGGATCGTCGCGATCGACAAGTCGGACGCACTGAGCATTCCCGGAGTGCACGCCGTGCTGACGCACGAGGATGCGCCGTCCGTCCTGATCTCGACGGCGCGGCACGAGAAAGACTGGATGGACCCGGAGGATACCCGCGTCCTCGATGACGTCGTCCGGTTCGTCGGCCAGAAGGTTGCCGTCGTCGTCGCCGAGACCGAAGCCGCCGCCGAGGCGGCGTGCCGCAAGCTGAAAGTCAGTTACGAGGTCCTGCCGGCGCTGATCGATCCAGAGCTGGCGATGGCCCCGGGTGCGCCGGTCATTCATCCCGACCGCACCAGCGCGAACCGCGTTGCCGATGCCCAGCGCAACCTGGTCGCGGAGACGCATGGCGAGTTCGGCGATGTCGCATCGGCGCTTGCAACATCTGCCGCCACCTATGAAGCCACCTTTCACAGTCACCGCGTGCAGCACGCTGCGCTCGAGACCCATGGTGGCCTTGCCTGGCTCGATGATTCCGGCGTGCTCAATGTCCGCACCTCGACCCAGGTGCCCTTCCTGACCCGGCGTGCGCTGTCGGACATCTTCCAGCTTCCCATGGACAAGGTCCGCGTGTTCTGCGAACGCGTCGGCGGCGGCTTCGGCGGCAAGCAGGAGATGTTCGTCGAGGACGTCCTGGCGCTTGCCGCGCTCAAGACCGGGCGGCCGGTCAGGCTGGAGCTGACACGCGAGGAGCAGTTCATCGCGACCTCGACCCGGCACCCGATGCGGATCCACGTCAAAGCCGGGGCAGATGCGGGCGGTAAGCTCACCGCGCTCCAGCTCGACGTGCTCTCCAACACCGGCGCCTACGGCAATCACGCCGGCCCCGTGATGTTCCACGCGCTGGCGGAGTCCATCGCCGTCTACAATTGTCCGAACAAGCGGGTCGACGGCGTCGCCGTCTACACCAACACGGTGCCGGCGGGCGCGTTTCGCGGCTATGGCCTGCCGCAGGCGCTGATCGCGGTGGAAGCGGCGATCGACGAACTGGCAAGGCAGCTCGGCATCAGTCCCTATGAGATGCGCCGGCGCAATATCGTGAGGCCCGGCGATCCCATGCTGTCGCCGCCGCCCTCCGAATATCACGACGTGCTCTACGGCTCCTACGGGCTCGACCAGTGCCTCGATCTCGTCGAGCGCGCGATGCAGGCCGATACCCCGCAGCCGGAGCTGTCGCCGGATTGGCTGATCGGCGACGGCATCGCGCTGACCATGATCGACACCGTGCCGCCGGCTGGCCACTTCGCCGATGCAACGATCGCGCTCAACGACGACGGCGGCTTCGACCTCACCGTCGGCACCGCCGAGTTCGGCAACGGCACCAGCACCGTGCATCGCCAGATCGCTGCGACCACGCTGGCGACCACCGTCGACAGGATTCGTCTGCGCCAGTCCGACACCGCCCATGGCGGCCACGACACCGGCGCGTATGGCAGCGCCGGCACCTTCGTTGCCGGCAAGGCGACGCATGCGGCAGCCGTGCAGCTTGCGAGCGAGCTGAAGGCGGCAGCCGCCGGCGCCTGGCTGTGCGATGTGGAGACTTGCGCGCTCGATGCGGACTCCGTCGTCAGCGGCGTCCGCCGCATGCCTTTTAGGGAGCTGGCGAAGCTCGCCCGCGAGCGCGGCCGGCCGTTCGCAGGCAGCGGCACGTCCGGCGGCACGCCGCGATCGGTCGGCTTCAACGTGCAGGGCTTTCGCGTCGCGGTGAACAAGGCGACCGGCGAGCTCCGGATTCTCAGGAGCGTGCACGCCGCGGACGCGGGCGTCGTCGCCAATCCCATGCAGTGCCGCGGTCAGGTCGAAGGCGGCGTGGCGCAGGCGCTCGGCGCTGCGCTCTACGAGGAGATGGTGATCGACGCGAGCGGCCGCGTCACCAATGCGAAATTCCGCGACTACCACCTGCCCTCTTTCGCCGACGTGCCGCGCACGGAAGTGTTCTTCGCCGGGACGTCCGACACGATCGGCCCGCTCGGCGCGAAGTCGATGAGCGAGAGTCCCTACAATCCGGTCGCCGCCGCGCTCGGCAACGCGATCGCGGACGCCACCGGCATTCGCTTTACTGCGCCGCCCTTCAAGCCGGACCGGCTGTTTCCGGCGCTCCATGACAAATTTGGCTAGATAGATGTTTCGGGGGATACATCCATGAGCAACGACGTCCATCCCGTCGACGAGGTCCTGCCGGTCCCGCGCCTGCTCGCGCTCGGGCTCCAGCACGTGCTGGTGATGTATGCCGGCGCGGTCGCGGTCCCCCTCATCATCGGCCGCGCGCTGAAGCTGCCGCCGGAAGACGTCGCCTTCCTGATCAGCGCCGACCTGTTCGCCTGCGGACTCGTGACGCTGGTCCAGTGCCTCGGCTTCCCCGGCGTCGGCATCCGCCTGCCCGTGATGATGGGCGTGACCTTTGCTTCGGTCGGCCCGATGCTGTCGATGGCGGCTTCACCGGAAATCGGCCTGCTCGGCATCTACGGCTCCGTGATCGCCGCCGGCCTGTTCGGCATCGTCGTTGCGCCGTTCGTCAGCCGGCTGCTGCCGCTGTTTCCTCCCGTCGTCACCGGCACCATCATTCTCATCATCGGCATCTCCCTGATGCGCGTCGGTATCAACTGGGCCGGCGGCGGCCTGCCGACGCTGACGAAGGTGGTCGACGGCGTTTCCGGCAGCTTTCCCAATCCAGCCTATGGGCAATTGCAGGGGCTCGGCATCTCGCTGTTCGTGCTGCTCTTCATCCTCGGCCTGATCAAATGGGGCAGCGGGTTTCTCGCCAACGTCGCCGTGCTGCTCGGCATCATCGCCGGCGCGGTGCTCGCGAGCATTCTGGGCGTGATGCATTTCGACAAGGTCGCCGCCGCCTCCTGGGGCGCACTCGTGATTCCCTTCCGCTTCGGCATGCCGCAATTCCACCTGGTGCCTGTCATCACCATGTGCATCGTCATGATCGTGGTGATGATCGAATCGCTCGGTATGTTCCTGGCGCTCGGCGAGATCACCGGCAAGGCCGTCGACCGCGAAGCCCTGAGCCGCGGCTTACGCGCCGACGGGCTCGGCACGCTGCTCGGCGGCATCTTCAACACGTTTCCCTATACCTCGTTTTCGCAGAACGTCGGCCTCGTCTCGGTCACGGCCGTGCGCTCGCGCTGGGTGACGGTGACGGCCGGCTGCATCCTGCTCGTGCTCGGGCTGTTGCCGAAGCTCGCCGCGCTGGTGGAAGCGGTGCCGCTGGTCGTGCTCGGCGGCGCCGGCCTCGTGATGTTCGGCATGGTGGCGGCCACCGGCGCACGCATCCTGGCCTCGGTCGATTTCCGCAATAACCGCTACAATCTCTTCATTGTCGCGATCTCGATCGGCTTTGGATTGATCCCGCTCGTTGCTCCGGGTTTTTTCCGCAATCTGCCGCACAATCTGCACCCGCTGCTGGAGTCCGGCATTCTGCTCTGCGCGGTCGTGTCGGTGCTGCTCAATGCCTTCTTCAACGGCCTGAGCGGCGGCGCTCGCGCGGAAGCTGACGCCGCATCAGCCGCCGCATCGGCGCAACATGTTTAGCTGCCGCGATAGGTCGAGTAGCTCCAGGGCGTGACCAGCAGCGGCACGTGGTAATGGCTTTCCGGCTCGCTGATCGCAAAGCGCAGCGGGATCTCGTCGAGGAACGGCGGGTCGGACAGCGGCACGTTGCGCGCGGCGTAATATTTGGCGACGCTGAAGCGCAGCTCGTAGCGGCCGATCGGCAGCGGACGGCCGCCGATCAGCGGCTGGTCGGTGCGGCCGTCGGCATTGGTCACCGTGCGCGCGATGACGCGGTTCTCGCCAAGGCTCGCGAGCTCCACGAGCTCGATCGGAATGCTAGGTGCGGGCTTGCCGATCTGGTTGTCCAGCACATGGGTCGAGAGCCGGCCGTGCACCTTCAGCCTGTCGTCGGCGGCGACCAGCTGGTCGAGCCGCAGCGCCGAGATGCGGCCGATCTCCTCGATCGCACGCCTTATCTCGGTCTTGGCGATGTTGAGCAGCCGCGCCTCGAAGTCGCGCAGCACGGAATCCTTGGTGTGACGGCGCACACAGACGATGTAGGGGAAGCCGAACTTGTCGCGGTAGGCGTTGTTGGCCCGCTCGAACGCGGAATATTCGGCATCCGACAGCCGGTCGAGCCCGGCGCTGTTCTGCTCGTCGGTCGATTCCGCGGTGAGGCCCGCGGCGCGCTGCGTCTTGTTGGCGAGATCGGGATGCGCCCGGATCAGCGCCAGCTGCACGTCAGGCTCGGCACTCTGGATCGCGGCCATCAGCGCGGCGTGCAGCTCGTTGATGCCGGCGAACGGCCGCTTTGCCGCGAGCTGCTCGGCGATCCACGGCGAATATTCGACGACGTTGGCGAGCGCCGCGACGAAGTCGGCCGTGCTTGCAGCGTTGAGATCGGCGAGTGAAATCTGCGACATCATCTCACCGGATCTCGAATGCGTCGGCGGCAAGATGGGCGTGCTTCTCGTGCCAGTGCTGCGCGATCTGAAGCCGCGTCGGCACCCAGACGCGCTCGTGCTTGCCGATATAGTCGAGGAAGCGGATCAAGCCCGCTGCGCGGCCGGGCCTGCCCGCGAGGCGGCAATGCAGACCGACCGACATCATTTTTGGCGCGGTTTCGCCTTCCGCATAGAGCACGTCGAAGGCGTCCTTCAGATAGGTGTAGAACTGCTCGCCCTCGGCAAACCCTTGCGGGTTGATGAACCGCATGTCGTTGGCATCGAGCGTATAGGGAATGATGAGCTGCTTGCCGCTGGCGCCTTTGACCCAATAGGGCAGATCGTCGGCATAGGAGTCGCAGAGATAGAGGAAGCCGCCCTCCTCCATCAAGAGACGGTTGGTGTTGATCGAGGAGCGCCCGGTGTACCAGCCGAGCGGACGTGCGCCGGTCGCCTCGGTATGCACGCGGATGGCCTCGGCGATCTCGGCGCGCTCCTGCGCCTCGGTCATGTCCTTGTGCTCGATCCATTTCAGGCTGTGGCTGGCGATATCCCAGCCCGCCTCCTTCATCGCAGCGACAATCTCGGGATTGCGCTTGAGCGCGGTGGCGACGCCGAACACCGTGGTCGGCCAGCTCCGCTCGTTGAACATCCGCCACAGCCGCCAGAAGCCGGCGCGCGAGCCATATTCGAACATGGATTCGATGTTGGCGTGGCGCTGGCCGGGCCAGGGCTGCGCGCCGAGCACGTCGGACAGGAAGGCTTCCGAGGCGCGGTCGCCGTGCAGGATGTTGTTCTCGCCACCCTCCTCGAAATTGACGACGAACTGCACCGCGACCCGCGCGTCACCAGGCCATTGCGGATGCGGCGGGTTGCGGCCGTAGCCGCGGAGATCGCGCGGGTAGCGGGGCTCGGTCACTCAGACTTCCTCGAAGCGGATCGGCAGCGCGCCCTTCCACAGCACGCTCTTGCCCAGCGTTGCGAGGTTCTCCAGGCCCGAGGTCAGCGTGATGAAATGGTTGCCGGCGAGCTGGCCCATCTTGCTCGCGAAGTGCACGCCGCCATAGGCCAGCAGGATCTCGGTTTCGCTGATGCCGCCGGGATAGAGGATGATCTGGCCGGGGGCGGGATAGCTGGTGTGGTTCTCGTAGCCGACGCCGAAGTCGAGGTCGCCGAGCGGCATCCACACGCCCTCGCCGCTCCAGCGCACATGGATGATGTGGCTTTCGAACGGCAGCGCCTTGCGGAAGGCGGCGACAGTCTTGGGCGCCGCCTGCTCCTCGAAACGGGCATCGAAGGTGAAATCGCCGGCGCGGATAACGAGTTTGCTCATCTCATCTCTCTGGATCGGGGGCGATGCGCCCCCCGGGGAACTTTCAGCAAAAAGCACTCCCGACCGTTTCGCGCAAGTGGCGCGGGAGGCTCTCGTATAAGTTGGGGCACGCCACCCGGCCTGGCCGATCGCCTGAAAGCTCGTTGCCATTGAACCGGATTGCAGGAGGTGAGTCCACCGGCAGAATTGCCGGGCAAAGGGGCGCCGGCGCGGATGCGCTGCGTCCGGGGCACGAGAGCTGAGCGTGGTGCTGCGTTCGGAACGACGAAGATGAGGCGATGGTGGGTTCTCCGAGTAACACTGTCATTCCCCGCCTTGTACGCAATCGCGCACTGGAGCGGGGAATCCAGTACGCCGCGGCCTCTCGATTCAATCACTGGCGTCTCGGAGTACTGGATCGCCCGGTCAAGCCGGGCGATGACACCGAATGTGTGGACGCAGACGTGCGTACTCGGCCTCGCGGCTGCTTCGCCCGAGCTTTGCTTCGTCTCGCCGCCCTCATAGCCAAGAGGGCGCAGGGAAGGCCGGGTGCCGGCGGCACCCGCGGTCCGCTGCGCGAAAAGCACACGCAGGAAGAACCGCACAGCAGCATACAGGTGAAGCCCAACACACGGCCTTCCCTGCGCGATGGTCGGACGGCTTATGCCGCGCTCTCCCGGGAGCCGAGTTCCCTCTGGCCTCCCTCGCTCCCGCGAAAGTCGCCGGCACCGCGCCGGTTGACGCCAATGCCGCATTCGCCAGAGCTTGACCGTAGCAACGACGGCCAGGACCACACGTCTATATTTTGGCACTCGGTGAAACACGCCGAAACTACGAAAACCCTTTAAAATAAGCCGCTTTCGGTTACCCTGATCCGGGCTGTTTCAGCGGGCTTCACCAAAATAAGGGCCCGGCCCTAAAGGCTTTCAGCGACCGCACGACAAACTGAAAGCCCCGAAGCCGAGCACTTTGGTCCCAAGCCTCAGGAGCCGAAACCATATGGATACTAGCACTATCCCCTCCCCCGCCGGCAAGCGCGGCCGCAATAGCAGCGTCATTCTGACCGATCGCCTGTGCGAGAAGCGCGTCGCCAAGCGCACCAAGTTCTACGACCGCAAGTGCCCCGGCCTATACGTCAGCATCACCACCGCTGGGGTTGCGACCTTCTCCTTCAAGTTCACGGATCGGCAGACCGGCAAGCAGCGCACGGGCTGGCTGGGCGTATATAATCCCGAGACCTTCACGGTCGAGGACGCCCGCAGCAAGGTCTACGGGCTCAAGGGTATGGGCGGCGAGGCACTGACCAAGACCTTCCGCGACCAGAAGACCGCGAAGGCCAAGCGCGGCAAGACCGTCGCCGAGATCATCGACGAGCGCATCAAGTGGATGAAGACGCCGGTCAAAAAGCCGGACGCCGAGATGCGGCCCCGGTTGGAAAGCTGGGAGAACACGGCAAGTCACCTCGACCGCTTCGTCCGACCCCGGCTTGGCAAGAAGTTGGCCATGGAGGTCACCAAGCACGACATCGCCACGCTCTCGAACGACATTGTCGCCGGCAAGTTCGGCAAGCCATCGGTCAGCAATGCGCGCCATATGCGCAAGGCAGCCTCTGGCCTTTTCAACTGGGCAGCCGAAGCGGGCCGCGACTACGTGACGGCCAGCCCATGCGTCAACCTGCCCAAACTCGACCCCGAGCATCCCCGCACCCGCGTCCTCTCGGAGGACGAGATCAGGATTTTCTGGCATGGGCTGGACCGCAACGACCTGCCCTATGACCGCCGGACGCGCTTAGCTCTCAAGTTCGAGCTCGTCACCATGCTGCGGTCGCGTGAGCTGCTCGGCGCGCGGCGGGATGAGCTGTTTGACCTCGACGGCGATAATCCGCGCATGGACGTCCCCCTCAAGCGGGTCAAGAAGCGGCGGGTAATTCAGCAGCCGTTGTCTGATCTGGCAGTCGAGATCATCAAGGAAGCGCTGACCTCAGATGATCAGCAGTTCGTGTTCGAGAGCCCGATCTACAAGGGCCAGCCGATCCACCGCAAGGCAATGGCCGACGCCCTGCGCGGCACCAAGCACGAGACGAACAAGGACAAGACCAAGACCGCCGGCCTGTGCGAGCTGCTCGGCCTCAAGCCGTTCACACCACACGACCTCCGCCGGACGGCAGCGACCCTGGCTGGCGATCTCGGCTTTGACGACGCGTGGATTGCTAAGTGCCTCGACCATGCCGCCAACAAGAAGGCTGACGTCGTCGTGCCGACCGTCACGGGCAAGGTCTACAATCACTCCAAGCGGATGAAGGAAAAACGCGCGGTGTTGGATGGCGTGGCAGCCGAGTTGCGGCGGATCGTCGGCGCGCCTATATCAATGCGTAAGCGCGGCGGTGTACAGCCGGTGTCGAAAAGTGCTGACGGTGCTGGTGCTACAGGGTTTTCATTGCATGTCGGGTTGGTCCAAGCCCCTTGCGATTGAGCCCCATCAAGACCACCGTCCCTAGCCATGCAGCAGGCAAACATGGTCATCCGCACCATCCAGGCCACCACTTATGGCGGGGTCCGGCCGGTCTACGTGACCTTGCCGCGCGTCGAGCAGCTGATCGCCGAGCACCCGGAAAAGTACCTCCACGCGCCGCCGCCGTTCGAAAACCGCGACTATCGCCGGATGGGCGCCGGCACGCACGGGCCGTCGACGCAAACCATGGCGCGCCTGACGGTCGCGCCGTGAGGACTGCCGCGAACTCAACAGGCGACTTGCCGCGCTCGCGTCACGAGGCATTTGGGCTCCGCTCATCCAGCTTGTCGGTCTCTGCGCTGGCGCAACACTCGAGCGCAGAGAGAGCCACGGGTTTATTCGCGCAAACGCACAGAAACGAGGCTGTGGCTGTTCGTAACTGAACGAGCGCCTACGTTGCTCGTTGCGTGGCCACGGTCTACGGGTCAATGTTCGTCGTGCTCTCGCGCTGCAAACTATCACCCCGTAATCGACCGGTGTTTGAGGTCGCCACTTCGTGATGCCGTACATATCCCGAAGTCGATAAGGTGATGTCGCTTCGGACGTGAGCCCGAAACGGAAAAACCCTCCCGTTTGAACCGGGAGGGCCTCCGACTACGACAGTGTCAATCACCCTTGCACAGATGATGGAGAAACTATCGCCATGAGACCCTGCACCCCTGCGCCCAAACCGTCAACTCCGGAAAACCCCGATCACCCGCGAGAACGCCCTCGAACCCCGCGCCTTTTCGCAATTGTGATCAAATGTTGGAAGTGGCTCGACATTGGTGTGATCTACAAGGGCTGACATTAATCAGTGAGCCCATTCAACTGGCTGAAACTTAGTTGGATGGGATCGCTGCGCGTCCGGCGGCCCTCTCGCCACCCCTATGCGGGCGGCTGGTCGACGTTCAATCAGGGTTGGTTTCGAATCAACCTGGATGGTTCATCTCGCAATAGGCTTCTTCCGTGGGCCTTCGACCTCCGAAAAATTGGGAATGGTATTCTGCTCGCCAACGGACCTCCTCAATGGAAGTCCATTTTCGGTTTGGAGACCAGCGTTGCGCCAACCTTTCTACATCGTCCCGGCTCTCGGCCACGGCGACAGCAACTCGGTTTGAACCTTCGGCAATGAGTTCGTACGTTTTCAGTATCATACCTATATAGCCTCTATCCGGAGCAAGCCGGCACTCTACGACTAAATGGCGAGCTACTCCACTTGCGTAACCGGAGGTCGAGGCAGTATTTTGGGCTATTTGATTTTGGCAGCCAATCTTGAACGACGTTCTTGCCGAGCCCGCGTCGCTATTCCGAGTGCTCTGCCTTGATGGCGGAGGGGCCAAAGGATTCTATACACTTGGCGCTCTCAAAGAAATCGAGGGCATGCTTGGATGTCGGATTTACGAAAGGTTTGACCTGATCTATGGGACATCCACCGGGGCCATCATTGCAGCCTTGCTTGGGCTTGGTCGATCAGTCGATGAAGTGGAAGCACTCTACCGTAAACACGTCGTGTCCATCATGGCTCGCTGGCTACCAAGCAAAAAAACAGCGGCCTTGGAAGCACTTGCGACAGACGTTTTTGGCGAGTTGAAGTTCGATGCGTTCAAAACAGAGATGGGCATTGTTGGAACGAGGTGGGTCGAAGAACGGCCAATCATCTTCAAAACCGGTGGGAAACAAGCGTTCTTAGGAAAAGCCACGTTTGAGCCGGGCTTCGGCTGCACCATAGGTGAGGCGGTCGTCGGGTCCTGCTCCGCGTATCCTTTTTTCAGGAAGAAGATGGTCGTAACCGGTCGCGGCGAGCGGATCGAGGTTCGCGACGGGGGGTTTGTTGCAAACAATCCGACACTATACGCGATTGTGGATGCGACGGAGTCCCTTGGTCATTCCAGACAAAACGTGCGTGTAGTCAGCATCGGAGTGGGAGAATATCCGCCGCCCAAGCTTCCTGCATGGAGCCTACGCAAGTGGGTAAGCAAATTACCTCCAATGATTTTCCTTCAGAAAACAATGGAGATCAGCACTCAATCAATGGATCAATTCCGAAAAGTGCTTTTCCGTGACGTCGAAACGGTGCGGATTCACGAACGATACACGCAGCCAGACCTGGCTACTGACATGCTGGAAGTGGATTTGCAGAAGCTCAATTTACTTTGGCAGCGCGGGAGAGATTCGGCGCGGGACGCTGAAGCAGATCTTAGACAATTACTACTTTAGGGGTTTCAGGTGGCGATCGAAGAACGACAGCTCGAGACTTGGGCCAACCACCCATCATCCAAGCAGTTCACTGATACATATCAATCCATCCGGGCCAACCTATTGGACCCCGCAGCACCGTACCCTGTTAAAAACGTACAAGTGTTCCTTCAAGGCTCCTACGGTAACGACACGAACGTGTACGGCGATAGTGATGTTGACATCGTATTGCAGCACACGGGCGCATTCTATTATGACAGCTCACGGTTGACCCCGAAGGACCTGGAGGCCTTCAAGACGATATATCCGAAGGATGCCGACTATGGTTATCCCCAATTCAAGCAGCATGCTGAAGCATGGATAACGCGACTATACAACGACACCCGATTGGGACAGAAAGCTGTATTTGTGCCGGGTAATAACGGTCGACGAAATGCAGATATCCTCGTCTGCGAAAGTTTTCGTCGGTACAATTCGACTTACGACTCGTATCACAACGGCGTTGCCTTCTTCAGCGGCGGCAAGCGCATCGAAAATTTTCCGAAACAGCACTCGGACAATCTTACTGCCAAGCATCAGGCAACTAACAACAACTTCAAACGTATGGTTCGGGTATTCAAGAACATGCGAAATTCGATGATAGAAAAGAAGCTGCTCGCTGAGGGAATCGCTCCATCCTATTTCATTGAAGGTATGCTTTGGAACGTGCCGAACGATAGGTTCTTCGGCAATTATCGTGAAATGTGGGCTGCGTGCTTTAATTGGGTTAACAGCAACGACCCATCCAACCTGACGACCGGGAGCGGTATGCACTGGCTGGTCAGAGATAATGAGAATGTTTGTTGGCCGTCCGCCAATTTCCAGACCTTTACTGCCGCCCTCAAAAAATACTGGGAGATGTGATTGCGGTTAGCAAAGCCGTCCCATCGACGGTTCAACTGCCGCCTTCAACAGGCTCGAATCCATGGGAGTAAACATGGCAAAAGGCAAAAAGCGCCCGGAGAGGGCAATCGTAGACGAACTATTCTCGCATCATCTTGGTTACGAGCTTTGGATGCTCGACGCTCTTTACGGAGAACTGAATTCGGGCAAATACCCTCAACATCTTCACAATGCCCACGTTGAGTCGTTCCACCTTCATGCTCGCAACGTGCACGAGTTCTTCACACTCAATAGCAACTGCAAAATTGACCCCCGCTGGTTTGCGACAGGGTTCGAAGTCAACAAAGGCTTCATGAATGATGAATTGGTCAAAAAGATCAATCAGCAGATGGCGCACCTGACCGCCAAGCGAATTATCGGCGAGGGGCAGCTCGATCAAACGCATTGGAAAGAGATTAAAGACAGCATTGATGCCGAGGTTCGGCGTTTCGAGTCCACCTTAACACCTGAGTACAAGAGCATCTGGCGCAAGCCGAGGTCGATTAGCGCAGGTGACGGAGGAGCAAGCTCACTACCTACCGCGATAAAGACGACGACGCTTACGCCACCCGTTGGCAAGCTTACGAAATAAACATCTTTTGAGCGCAGCGCACCGGCCACATGGAGCGCCCGCTGATGATACCCCGCTTGCCTCCAGCACCCTGACAACGCGACCGTCTTTTGCTCTGAAACAGGGAGCCGACCCACTGTCATCTCCACGTTTTACTTCCGTTCCCTTTCGAACCGCTCCATCACTGGCAAGAGGTTCGCCCGCAGGGTAGTGCCATCAGACAGCCTCGCCACGAGCTCATAGCCGACGACATCAAGCGAACGAACGTGCACGCCATCGCGGCCAGGTTCACCAGGCTTGCCGTGCATGCCCTTCGCGCTCAACACCCAGCCTTCACCAGGCAGCGGTCCGGGATCATCGCGCACGGCGCGCCACTCGCAACCGTTGAAGCCGCAGGTGTCGTATTTGAAGTATCGCGCGCGCGGATCATGCAGCCCGTGACTCGGCCGAACGGCTCCCGTGTCGGCTCGCCGCCGATCGCTATCCAAGGTTGAAATCTTCCCGGCACCTGTTACTCTTACTGTATTCACTATATCTTTTCAGGGAGGGCGCTCGCATGGCCAGCCCCAAGGTTATTATCCTGTCTGACGGCACCGGTAACGCCGCCTCAAGCGTTTGGCGCACGAACGTCTGGCGGATGTTTCAGGCGCTTGACCTGCAAGGCAACAGCCAGGCCGCGAAATACGACGACGGCGTAGGTACCTCGTCCTTCGTACCGCTCGCGGTGCTGGGCGGCGCATTCGGATATGGCCTCAAGCGCAACATCCTCGAGGCCTACAAGTTCATCTGCCGCAACTACGATCACCAGAACCACTCGAAGATCTATCTCTTCGGCTTCAGCCGTGGCGCGTTCACCGTACGCGTCCTCGGCGCGCTCATTCTTCAGCAGGGCCTGGTTGTGGCGGATACCGAAGCGGAGCTGCACAACGGCGCAGTCAAGGCTTACAGGGCGTACCGGGCCAAGGGCTACCATTCGATCTTGCAGATCGAGGTGGTCTTCCGCGCCTTGCGCGACTACGTCCTGGTGCCGGTGCTCGACCTTGTGCGAGGCAACAAACCCTACGCCGAAATCGACCGCAAGGACGTCCCTTCCATAGAATTCATCGGCGTGTGGGACACGGTCGCTGCCTACGGCCTGCCTATGGATGAGATGACGCGTGGCGTCAGCAACTGGATCTGGCCCCTTGAACTTCCGAATCGGATCTTGAACCCACGCGTCAAATGCGCAAGGCACGCACTTGCACTCGACGATGAGCGGACGACCTTCCACCCCGTGCTCTGGACCGAGGAAGGCGAATCCAAGCCCGCGGTCCCCATCACCATTGACGACGAGCGCCTGGTCCAGGTCTGGTTCGTCGGTATGCACGCCAACGTGGGCGGAGGTTATCCCGACGATGCCGTATCGTTCGTGCCGCTGTCCTGGCTTGTCGACGAGTCCATCAAGCGTGGTCTCGTGTTCAAGGAGGCTCCCTTCGCAGACCCCGACTCCATCAAGCTGATCAATTCAGCGCAAGACAAGGATGGCCGCCTTTATGACTCGCGGTCCGGCCTCGGCTCCTACTATCGCTATGGCCCACGGAAAGTCTCTGATCTCTGCAATGACCCGGATGTAGGCGTCAGCGTCAAGTTGCCGAAGATCCACGAAAGTGTGTTCGACCGCATCGACAGCGGTTGCAATGCCTATGCTCCGATCGGCTTGCCGCCGGAGTACCTCGTGGTTTCCCGCAATGGCAAGCTCACGCCGCTCGGGCCGATGACATTCGAGACGCCAGCGGGCGCGACCGCGCGCTTTGTGGCTCAGGAAAAGCTCTGGAATTTCGTCTGGATGCGTCGGCTGGCGTATTTCGCGACCCTGGCCGCCACGCTGCATCTTGCGGCGTTCTGGCTGTTCCACGACCGCATCAAGGAGCATGAGTTCGAGTCGCCGATCCGGATGGTCTCCGAATTGGTGCGGTTCATCGAATCCTTCCTGCCGAAATCACTCCATTGGTGGACGGACTGGTACGCCGCGAACCCTGAATGGTTCGCCGGCGGCATCGCCGCCGTGATCCTGCTTATGGTTCTTGGCAGCAGCCTTAGCGCCAAAATCAAGGACCGGATGCGCCTGCTCTGGCGGGATCGGGCGGCGCCGGTGCCGCTCTCTGGCCTGATGCACGACGCCATTTACGCGTTCAGGACCCACCCGCTCTATCAGTTTATTCTCCGTGTCGGGAAGCGGCACATCCTGCCGCTATTTTTGGTCGTGGTGATGGTCTGGCTCGGTGCGACTGTCGCGAGCCATTTCCTGTTCAACGTCGCGGATTCGATGGGAGCATTCTGCAAGGGCACGGCGGAGGCTACGCTTATCCCGGTCAACAAGGGCATCGACCAGGACGGCGCGGACTTCGCAACATCTGCGATTTGTGCGCCAACAGGCCTGAAGGTCTTTTCCGGTCGCTCGTATGAGATCAGGATCGCGGTCACCGAGCCTTGGAACGATGCGGAGCGGCCGACCACACCCGCTGGCTTTCGGACCTCCACGGTCGAGCTTGCCAACCGGTGGAAGTTTCGCAGCGCCATTTTCCTTCGCCGGATCCTGTTCAGGCCCTGGTACCGCATCATCGCGCGGGTGGGCGAGACCGGCGTGGACGAGTATTTCCTTGATCCCCTCCCGCTTCCGAACACCACACCGCAGACGTACAAGGCAACGTTCAAGGCTGCACGCAGCGGTGAGCTTTTTCTCTACGTCAACGACGCAGTGATCGGCCTGCCATGGCTCAGCGACACGTTTTACCCGAACAACGGAGGTAAAGCGAAGGTGACCGTCAAACTCCTATAGCCTCAGGAATTTGGCGAAGTACTAAATTGAACTGGCGTTCAATTTACGTTGGCGCGGAGGCATCTGGTTTTGTCCGGGCGACGCGCTTCTCCTCGACAACCTCAAGTGATAACCTCCGACCATATTGTCTCAGGCATGAGGTATCGGCATGCGCCGATTTTCATTAGCTGCTGTTTTCCTTCTCGCGTTTTGCACCCACGCCTCGGCATGGGGTGACGAAGCCCACAAGATCGTTTGCGAGATTGCCTACCGGCTCGCCCAGCCCGATACGCGCGCAGCGATACGGAAACTGATCCAGGCGGACAAGGTGTTCGACACCTTTTCCGCCTCCTGCGTATTCCCCGACCATCCGCGCATTCGCCGAACAGAGCACTTTATCAATCTGCCCCGCGACGCGCACGGGGTCACAGGAGACAACTGCCCGAACGCTCCAGAATGTGTGCTCACGGCCATCCTCAACGACTCCAAGGTTGTGAACTCGAAGCACGCCAAGCGGGCCGACAGGCTTATTGCGCTAAAGTCGCTTGGACACTGGGTCGGCGACATCCATCAGCCTCTCCACGTGTCGTTTGAGGACGACCGCGGAGGAAACGATATAAGGGTGAACGGCGAGTGCTCGGGCAATCTGCACGGCACCTGGGATAGTTGTCTTGTGACACACGCGGTCGGGCCCGATGTCGATGACGCGGCTTCTGACCTGATTGATGCCATTACTCCTGCGATGAAAACCAGGTGGATTTCGTCAGATCCCAGTGATTGGGCCAACGAGTCGTTTGCAATCTCGAAAGCCGCGAAGACGGGCTATTGCGTGATGCATGGCTCCTCCTGCGATCAGCCCGAGGGCAGCGTGACCATCAGCACCGAATACCTCTCTGCGAACGAACCCATCGTGAAAGAACAGCTTCAGAAGGCGGGAGTCCGGCTGGCAGCCCTGCTCGATAGCATCTTCGCCGACTAACGTCGGGCAAATTCGTCTTGAAATCCTTCATGCCGAGTAGTGTAGTTTATTTGACGCGGCACTCCCTAACTCGGGAGAACCCATGGCCAACTCGCTGGTCCTGCGCAAAGGAACCGACCTGGCACGGCGCGTGCGGGCGAAGCGCGCCGCGCAATATGTTCGGATGTCGAGAGACCTCCAACGTTATTCCATCAAGAACCAGCTCGCCGCGATAGCCGCTTATGCACAAGCTAACGGCCTCACAATTGTAAGGACCTATGTCGATGAAGGGCGGAGCGGCCTGCGCATCAAAGGGCGGCCTGGTCTCATCGAACTCATCGAAGATGTCGAATCAGGTCAGGCCGACTTCGATCAGATCCTCGTCTATGACGTCAGCCGGTGGGGACGCTTCCAGGACACCGACGAAAGTGCCTATTACGAGTTCCTGTGCAAGATGAACGGTGTCCGCGTCGAGTACTGTGCGGAGATCTTCAAGAATGACGGCAGCTTCCTTTCAGGTATGGCCAAGTACATGAAGCGAGGTATGGCCGCTGAATGGAGCCGAGAACTCGGGGTCAAGGTGCACACCGGACTTTGCCGGGTCGCAGGCCTCGGCTACCGCGTCGGCGCTCCCGTCGGCTACGGCCTACGCCGAATAATGGTTGACGAAAACGAACACCCAAAGGCAGAGCTCAACAAGGGCCAGTATAAGGCTTTGCAATCAGATCGTGTTCGGCTGCGACGAGGCTCGGCCGAGGAGGCCGCCGTCATCCGGTGCATCTTCGATCAATTCGTCCATGCTAGGAGATCGTACAGCGAGATACGGCGCGATCTCAACGACGCGAACATCGGCAGCCATAATGATCGACCTTGGACCGATCGGATGATCCCGACAATTCTCAGCAATGAAAACTACATCGGAAATACCATCTATAATCGAACCTCGCGCCGCCTAGGGCAAAAGCTCGTCAAAAACCCTTCTCATGCCTGGGTCCGCGGGGCCGCTGCGATTGAGCCCATCATCGATCCAGACATTTTCACACGTGCTCAGAAACTGCTCGCTGAGCGACGCGTCGAGATTCCGGAAGACGAAATGCTGATGCGCCTCCGCGTCGTGCTTCGCCGACGAGGGAAACTCAACTCCCGCATCATCAACACGACGCTCGGGCTCAACCATGTTTCGTCTTACGTCAAGCACTTTGGATCGCTACGCAACGCTTATTCGCAGATCGGCTACGTCTCACCACGAGATTGCGACTGGCTGGATACCCGGAAGTACTGGGCCAGCGAGCAAGCAAGGCACGCGAACGAACTTGCCGAAGTCCTCAGAGCCGATGCCGGTCTTCAGCCCGAGCTTGCTCAGGACGGCATAGCCCTCGATGTCAACGGCGCTCGCCTGGTTTCATTTCTCGTTGCAAGACAGCTCCGCACGCGAGGACAAGATCACGCACCGCAGTGGAAAGCCTACCGCAGGCACATCTCCTCGGGCCTGCTTGCAGTGATGAGGCTAGACGTAACCAACAAGACCATCGAAGATTACGTCTTGTTGCCCCCCAAATTGCGGGCAGGCCGATACGTCTGGCTTTCAACCGGTGCCCTCGCTCGGCATCGCGGGGTCTACTGCGCGGGTATGAGCGATTTGATCAAAGCGATCATGGCCACATTGACGGCCAACCATGACGTGCCAGCCATGTCAGCGCGGCAGAACACGCCAGCGAAAAAAGGCCACCCCAAAGCCAGGAACGGCCGCGGGCGGCGCTGATTGATCGCAGGTATAAATAAGCTCCGAGCAGTGTGCCGTAATTCCTTCGAAAATCGCCATTCAGCTTGGCAATCTTCGATAGCTCAGACGTATCAAGATCATTCGACATGGGCTGGCTTCCGCATTGAACCAGCACTCTATGAACCACTGTTTTGCCCGACGCCACAAGACAATTTCGGTAAATCAAAATATCTTATGTCGAGATTGACCTATCCGTTGCGTTTCCGGTGATAGGCCCCCCAAGCTGCAGCGGCTGGCCGTCCAATCGACTCGACCGTATGGTGTTTCTCATGTCTGCCGCCCGCATAATTAAGCCGCCGCCGATGTCGGGAGGCGATCGCAAACACTACGCCCGCGAGATTCACCAGGCGGAGGTCACTTTCGCGCATCTGCTCGAGCAATCGGCGACCGCCCACGCGGCCGCCGATGCTGCCCGTGCCAAAGCTTACGCGCTCGACTGCGCCGCCTGGAACACGGCCCTCTTCATTGGTGAGCTCGACCACGCCTCCCCCACGATTGCTGCGGCGCTCGCCGGCGGGTTCCCGTTGCTCGAGGTACGCTGCGAATACTGCAAGCACACCGAGATGATCGACCTCGCATTAGTAGTGCAGCCGCGCGATCGGCAGGTCGCACTGAT
The DNA here is from genome assembly GCF_020194195.1 of Bradyrhizobium sp. BRP19. Taxonomy (NCBI): domain Bacteria; kingdom Pseudomonadati; phylum Pseudomonadota; class Alphaproteobacteria; order Hyphomicrobiales; family Nitrobacteraceae; genus Bradyrhizobium; species Bradyrhizobium sp. BRP19. The sequence continues at coordinate 54,013 of NZ_JADYVZ010000008.1, forward strand.
GCGCAGCTACCTCTACTGCAGCCCCTGCCAGCGCACTCTCGGCAAGAAGCGACGGCCCGACTTGGTGGGCCTGCGCCCGGCCGGCGATCCGCAACCTGCAGCACCCTCACGGCGAACGAAAAAAGGCTTCCTGACGATGTGCAACCTCTACTCGATCACCACGAACCAGGCCGCCATCAGCGCGCTGTTCCGCGTGGTCAACCAGTACGTCGGCAACCTCGCGCCGATGCCGGGCGTGTTTCCTGACTACAACGCGCCGATCATCCGCACCGGCGCCAGCGGACGCGAACTCGCGACCGCGCGCTGGGGTATGCCGTCATCTTCGAAAGCATTGATGGACGCAACCAAGAAGCGTGCCGAGAAGCTGCAAGCCAAACGCAAGACCGTCAATTTCAAGGAATTGCTCCGAATGGAGCCCGACAGCGGCACGACGAACATCCGCAACGTGAAGAGCAAGCACTGGACGCGTTGGCTGGGCGTGGAGAACCGCTGCGTGGTGCCCTTCAACTCATTCAGCGAGTTCAACAAGGCCGAGGGCGGCGACATCTGGTTTGCGCTCGACGAGAGCCGTCCCCTCGCCTGCTTCGCAGGCATCTGGACAAACTGGACCTCGGTCAGAAAGGTCAAGGAAGGCGAGACCACCAACGACCTCTATGCGTTCCTCACAACGGAGGCGAATGCCGAAGTCTTCGCCGTCCACCCAAAGGCCATGCCAGTGATCCTGACGACGCCCGAAGAGGTCGAGATCTGGATGACGGCTCCGGCGGATGAAGCCTTGGAACTGCAACGGCCGCTTCCAGACGGCGCGCTGCAGATCGTCGCGCGCGGCGTGAAGGAAGACGCGGGGCCGGCGACGGCAGATGTCGGCGGCTCTGGTCATCCTTAGCCGGTCGAGACGCTTGACTCTGAGGGCGGCGTCAGAACAGAAATAGAACAAACGATTCTGCCGCGAAGGTCCGCTTGGCCAAACTGCCCCAACTGCCCGTCTACTATTACCTCGACCACTTCGCCGAAATGCTGGGGTTCGTGCAGCGGACGTACGCCCCCGTGCTTGGTCCGGAGCATCACGCCTTCATAGCGCGGTTCGAAGGCCTATCGAGAGATGCACAATGTCTGCTGGTCCGCATGATTAACAGGCGCGGTGCCATATTCAATCGCTCGCTGTTCAACTATTCCGAGATCGATGACGTCGAGCGGGCGGCATCCGACCTGACTGCGGCCGGTCACGCTCGCGAGCTCGGCGAGGCCGACTATGCGGCCTTCGTCTCATGCCTGCCAAAGGACATCCGCGTTACTGGCGCGCAGGCGGCCGGGCGAGGAGATGTCCGGAAATCTTGGTCGAAGCCGAAGTTCATCGACTACTATCTGGAGCGCATACCCTTTTCCGTCGCCGCGCAGCACTGCGGCGCCCGCAACTTCATCGCGCTCGACGGGACGCGGCCGATCGAGTTCCTCCTTTACCTTTACTTCGGTAAGACCGAGGTCGATCTGAAGAACTTCGCGCTGCGAGACCTGGGAATCCTCCGCACCAACCGCGAGACCTCGTTCAGCGCGCGCTTCACCGATGCCGAGGAGGCGCTGGCCTCGTTCCATTACAGCCAGGTTCTGGCCAACTTGGAGGATGGATCGGAGGCTGCCCACAGAGGGGCCGCCATCGACGTGCTCGCCGGTCCCCCCTGCCCGACCCAGTTCGCCGCCGATCTCCGCTGTCGAGCCGCGCATCAGACCGGGCTTTTCTTCGAGAAGGCGGGCGAGAACGATCTCGCCCGGCAGCTCTACCGTGCCGGTCCGTCGCCGGACTGCAACGAGCGCTTGGTTCGCCTGCTCTACAACACGGGCGACAAGGCGGGGGCTGAAGCGCTGCTGCAGCGGATGATCGATGATCCCGCCAGCGATGGCGAACATCTCTTCGCCACCGACTTCTACGCCCGTAAGTTCGGCGGCAGGCGTACGGGCCTTTACACCGCACTTTTGCGGTCCGGCCGCACGATCACCGTGGACGACACCTATCGCGGCAATCCCGAAGCAGGCGTCGCGGGCGTGCTGCGGCGCGACGGCACCGAGGTTTTCTTCACCGAGAACGTGCTGTGGCACACCCTGTTCGGCCTGCTCTTCTGGGACGAGCTGTTCGAGAGCACCCGCATGCCCAGCGGGTTTGATTGGCTACCGCACTGCCTGAAGGACCGCAGCTTCAGTCGGCTTTTCGCGGCGATAATCGACGAGAAACTAGCAGCTATCGCGTGCGGGTCCGGCCTTCCGCTGATCCTCCGCACCGTGGCAGCGAGATGGGGCCGCCCCAACGGGATCTTCAGCTGGGATCACGTGCAAGTGGAGGCGCTGCGCGCGCTGCTCGAAGGATCCGATCCTGCCGGCCTCGCCAGCATCGTGGGCAACATGTGCGACGATTTCCGCGGGATGCGAGACGGCTTCCCGGACCTGATGCTTGTGCGCGACGGCAAGGCATCCTTCATGGAGGTCAAGGCAGAGGGCGATGTGATCCGCCGCAACCAACTGACCCGCCTCCGCCAGCTCGGCGCAGCCGGCATCGAGGCGGAGATTGGCCGGGTCGATTATCGATTTGACCCTGAGCAGGATTACGTGGTGGTCGACATCGAGACGACCGGCTCATGGTCGAACGGCGACCGCATCACTGAGATCGGCGCTGTGAAGGTCCGCAACCACCGTGTCGTGGACGAGTGGCACTCTCTCCTAAACCCGCAACGTTCCATTCCGGCGAAGATCGTTCAACTGACGGGCATCACGAACGAAATGGTTCGGGACGCACCTCTGTTCGCTGAAGTGGCGGACCGCTTCATGGAGTTCATGGGGGACGGCATCTTCGTCGCCCACAACGTCAGCTTCGATTACGGTTTCATCTCCTACGAATTCGAGCGGATCGGGCGACGCTTCAGGTTTCCGAAGCTCTGCACCTGCGCGGGAATGAGGCGCCGCTATCCGGGACACAAGTCCTACGGACTGGGCAAGCTCTGCGAGATTTATGGGATCGAGCTCGAGAATCATCATCGGGCCCTCTGCGAGGCCAGAGCCTCGGCGCATCTGTTGAATCTGATCAATCAAAAGCGTAGCCAGGAGAGGCTTGAGGCTGAAGCGGCTTAGATGCACTCTGGTCGGAGGGTTCACCGCAATCAAGAAGTCGGCCAGTTCAGCGCGGCATAGCTCGCTACTGCCACAATCGCAAAAGCTCCGATCAGAACCAAGACGTAAGTAGCCATACGCGAAGAACGATCTTGGCGTCGGTGTGTTCCGGCCAGCGGACGCGACAACAGCACCGCTAGGAGGGATTGTGCCAAATTCCCTGAAGAGCTCGGTTGGTGCAAAAGTGAACTTTCTGTCCAGGTCCTCCCAAAGGAAAGGCCTCCGAGACAGCGGAGGCCTAGTTTAGGTTAGGGAGGATCTACTTGGCCAACATTGCCCGTTGGGCCGCGTTCCTAAAATGCGCACGAAGCCGCCGCTCCAGCTCAATTGCTTGATCTGCGTTATAAGCGCGCTTGAGCAAGTCAGTCCGCTCCTCTCCGGGTGCCTTCTCGGCTCGTTCACGCATATCCTCCGCAATCTGTGCCAGTCTGCTTTCCAAGGAATCCGTCTGCTTAAATCGCCTGTGCTTTAATCCCATCGGGCCTTCCTTCTGCTGCGTGAACGATTGTACGTCCACAACCGGAAGGGCTCAGGAACATAGGTTATCTTCGAGACAATCCCTTGAAGGAACTCGCGCGTAGCAATCCCTCCGACGTGATGTCTCTGTATTCGATGTCCGCGTAGAACTTCGGCTCGACCCAGGTGGCTCTCGGCTTTTTGATGTGCTTGGTGAGCTTCTGCTTCGGGCTCACCACAGTATCGAGGACATCTCTGATCTTGCGCGATGTCGTCCGGCTCCAGCCCGTGCCGACCTTGCCCATATAGACAAGCTCTTTGCCTTCCTTCTTACCGAGATAGAGAGCGGCGACGCCGGTTGGATCCTTGATGAACCCGACGACGGGGAATTTTCCCTTCTGAACGACTTTGACCTTCTGCCAAGCTTCCACACGCTCCGACCGATATGGGGCGTCAACTCGCTTGGAGACGATACCTTCGTAATTAAGTTTCCTTGCGGCTTCGAACAGTGCCTGCCCGTCACCCCCATGGTGCTCGCTGTAGAGGATGGGCTCCTCGAGCTGATTGCTTTCGATCAGATCCTTCAGCAGCTCCTTGCGGGCAAGCTGCGAAAGCTTCCGCAAGTCCTGTTCATCGAGCCACAGGAGGTCGAACGCGAAGAACAGCAAGCGGTCCTGTTCGCCTCTGGCGAGGTCTGCCTGTAGCTCGGAGAAGTTGGTGCGGTCCTCGTGGATGACGACCACCTCACCGTCAACGATGGCCTGCCCTTCGATCTCGAAGGCACCGGCAATGACGGAGAACTTATGTGTCCAGTCGAGACCGTTGCGGGTGAAGACCTTTCGGATATCTCCGTCGATGTGGAGCTGGATACGGTAACCGTCGTATTTGACTTCGTGAATCCATTGAGCCCCCGAAGGTGCTTTCATCTTCAGGGTCGCAAGCTGGGGGCTAATAAAGCCCGGAATAGCGGCACGCGGCCTTTTTGCCGGTGCCGTCCTGGTACGCTTCACCACTTACGCAACTCACAAAAAGCCCGCCGTTAAGTTGGGGCCAACGGCGGGCAGTTTACCTACCTTACTCACGACTTTCCAACCGCGGGGCTGAGGCGGCGTTCCGACCGTGTTCTCACATACAACCGAGATCTCGATTCCCGGTTGTATTTTCAACGTCAACGAGAACGCCCGCCGAACGGCTCGGGAACACCAAGCCGGGAGCGTTCCCTACCGCGAACACCCTCTCCGCCAAAACGGAAGTTCTGGTTGGCTGACGCGGCCCGGCCGTCCATTCCTCCTGAAGTGCACTGGGGTGTGTGGCTCTGCCAAGACGTCCAAACCAGCTTTCCATCTGGACAGATGGTCGTGCCAAGTGACTGGAAGCGCTCTTGTTTCCCGACCGATAGTATCTATCTGGCTCGCATGAACTTAACTGACATTCAGGATTTCGCCATTCAGGCTCGCGTAGCTGCGATCCTTGGAGCAAACGAGTTTGACCGCGTTTTTGCCGGTGTTTGTTTTGCCGAGGTTGAAGGTCCTCTGCTGTACGTCTACGCCAAGGACGAACCTGCCGCCGCTACGATAGAGGACGATTTCTCTCTGCTCATCGCAGACATAGCCAGCCGCGTCCTCAAGCAGGAAATCGAGATTGTGCTCGTGCTGCCGAAGGTCTTGCAGTAGCTCAATTCGTTTCGACGATTTCGGCGGCGAGTTCAGCGACCGCCCGCCTGCCCGCCTCGGTCAAACCGCCGAGCGTCTGCGTGTGCTTGTTGGCGCACTCGACGATCTTTTCCGCCACGAACTTTCGGGCTGGATGACCTTCGAACGCCAGCGGCATCAATCTACACGCTCGCTCCAATGCGACATCCATATTGGAAATGGTTCGTTCACTGAATCGTTCTGAAAGCAACATGACTGACTCCACGAACAAAACTGTTCACGGAGGCGACCACTTTCCCGCCATAGAGGGTCAGCAGCACTCCCCCAACCAATTCAAATACCCACGCCGTTCTGAAATATAGTCGTCACTGAGCGGCTTGGGATTCACAAGAGTTAATGGCCCAGCGGCAAAGATCACAATGTCGGATTGTACCTCATAACCGGACATGAGAGGTCTTGTAGGAGTTGACCGCCAAGGGCCAAAAGGAGACCTTGTCGTCTCTTTTTACAAAGGGCGGGGTCCAGCTATCTGTTTGTCGCCTCATTGCTCCGGAACGCCTGCCTTCCTCAGCCCATCGACGATGTCGTCGTACTCAAGCCGATACTGCGGATTGCTCGATCGTGCGTAGCCGATTTGATGGAACCACCGGATGGTAAACTCCGGCCGGACTGTATTCAATTCGGCTAACATTTGGTGGGCCATTTCCAATTGGCCCGTGGCTCCATAGGCTGAAATCAGGTCCACATACGGCAACCAGTTTGATTTATTCAGAGTGATCGAGCGCCTACACTCTTCGATGGCTTCGTTATACTGGCGGACATGTAAGTGAGCGTGACACAGGAAGAAACGCCAAATACCTGCGGCTGGATCCTTGGGGCTTAGGCGTAGAGCGATCTGAATCGGAGAGAACGCTTCGCGCGCGCGACCCGCGGTGATGAGCGAGATTCCTTTTGAGGCGTATGCTATGGGTGAATTAGGATCGATTGCCAACGCGGCATCGAGCTCAGATAATGCTTGTTCTGGACTTCCGTAATTCAAAATGCTTCCCATAGCTATACGAGCGTTCGCCGCCGCCGGGCGCTTTGCAAGAACTTGATCAATTAGTTTGGTCGCCGTCTTTTTGTCCTCGACCACAGACGTTGACCAACTCGTTATTTAGATCAGTGGCTATGCACCACGCCTTCCCAAGCAGTGCGTCGGTGTTATCCGGATCAAGGCGCAGCGCGCTGTTAAAGAAGTCCTTTGCTTGTGCGTTCGTTGCCTTGGTCCCAGGCTCATAGACCTTCGCCCAACCGCGCATGCTGAGATCGGCAGCATCTGGATTCGTCGACTGGTTCATTTGGCTACGCCGGCTTTCAGCCTGGACAAGTTGGACGTTGAGAGAGCGGGCGAGCCGTGCCGTGACTTCCTCCTGCAATGCCGCAAGATCCGCACGATCTCCATCAAAGCGGTCCGACCAGACGTCGCGGCCAGTTGACAGGTCTGCAAGCGACACATTCATTCGGACCTGAGCTCCCGCCCGCTGCACCGCGCCCTGCACGGCCCAGCGGATGCTGAGATCCTTACCGAGTGTCTTGAGATCAATCTGCTTGTTCTTATATGAAAAAGCCGTCCCGCGCCCGATGACGAATGTATCGGGCAATTGCGCGAGGTCAGTCGTCAGATCGGTCGTGATGCCGTCGGCGAAATAGTCCTGCTCTGCATCATTGTTGAGGTTAGCGAATGGCAAGACAACGAGAGACAACCGGGGAGCAATGTCGGGCCGGGCCGTAGCCTCCTTCTGCGTTTTTTGGCTCCCTGGAAACACTTCGGTGCGGAGCGTCTTCCAAACAGTCCAGTAACCGATGAGGCCGCCTGCGACCGCACCGACGGCAGCAATCGAGGCCAACGCGCCGCCGATCAACTGCAACCGTGCGCGCAGGCGAATCTTCAAATTGCGATCGGATGGCAGCTTTGCCGGTTGCTCTTTATCTGATGGCGGTTTGTCCGGTAGGCCGTTGGAGATTTCCGAGTTTGTCACCGTTGCCTCTCCGCAGGTGCCCATAGCCCCAACTCTATACTAGCAGAGATGCGCACTTAAGGTTGGTCAAGGCCCCTGACTCATTCGCCTTTCTGGATTTGTCGCCGCAACAATCGTCGGCGCATGAAGTCCGGTCCGGTCAATCGCGACGATATGGCCTTGGTTTAAGTTAGGCCCGGCCTACCCCTGACAGCCGACATATCCTAGGTCGTGCGATGCCGCAGCGATGGGCCATAACCAGACCTCAGGTTGTGAAAGCGTATCGGATGCAGACCCTCCGGCCGTGAAGAAAGGCCCCGCACTGGCTCAGTCTAAGTTGGAATTGCCTCGATGACCTGAAAGTGCGGGCCTGCGCGGGCTGTGCCGCGCATCTCAAATCCGGCCGTTCGACATAGCGCGGAATACTCGTCGTAGCTCCGTTCAAGCGCTCCGAGCATGACGAGCATATTGAGGTCGCTGAATTTCGAGATTGGCCCTTCGTTCGGCGCGTCCACCACACGTCAATGAGGAGTAATCTGGCATCAGCGGTCATAGCGCGGCGGCAGGTCTTCAGGATAGAAATCGCTTCCTTATCGTCCCAATCATGGATAATCGCCCGCATCACATAGGCCTCAGCCCCCTCCGGGATGGATTCAAAGAAGCTGCCTCCGACGATTTCGCATCTGTCCGCGACACCATGTTGGTTCAGAACTTCCGCTGCCTTGCCAACAACGTGCGGCTGATCGAACAGCGTTCCGCGCAGGCCCTTATTTGCTCCGAGAATTCCCGCCAGCAGTTGGCCTTCACCACCCCCCGATATCCGCGACGTGACGAAAGCTGCTGAAATCGTAGGCGGCGATAACAGCTTCGATCGCGCCGCGTGAATTGGCCGTCATGGCTCGGTTGAAGATCGCGTTCTCATCCGGACGGGTGCTGCGATACTCCCATACGCTCTGACCATTGAGATGCCGAAAGGCACTCTCGCCGGTGCGGACGCTTGTGTTCAAGATGCCCCCAGGCCTGCCAAGCATAAGGTCGGCCGACATATGCGGCCCAGCCGTCGAGTGGAGTCGGCGAGTCGGAACGAAGACACTCGCTCATCGGGGTGAGCGAGAACGTTTTGTTCTCGGCCTCATGGAAAACACCGACTGAAGCCAGCGCCCGCAAGAGCCGATAGAGTGTCCTCGGATGCGATCCGCTGAGCTGAGCAAGTTCGTTGCTGCCTTGGGGCCCGCAACTAAGGTGGTCGGCTATGCCAAGCCGGGCCGCCACGTGAATGGCCTGCGAAATCTGATAACCGTTAATCAGCCGCGTAAGGTCCGAGAAAGCATTGGCGGCCATGGTGTCACCTCCTGCTGCTCCGCACACAGTAAAGATGCATCGAGTACCAGACTTCCCGCAAACGGATGATATCTCAGAAATTGCGGTGCGCACCATCTAACACAAGTGAATTCGAGGACCGCTTAGAGTCAATCGCGACGTTTTAGCCCGGTTTAAGTGTGATCCGGCTTCCCGTGGCACCCGACATATCCTCGGCCGTGGGATACGGCAGCAATGGGCCAAAACTCGACTCATGCGCGGCGCTTGCAGGGCCGCTAGTGCATCATCTCGCCAAAATAGGACTGCTATTCGGGTAACCCCGCTCTCCGGAGCCCGTCGATCAGCAGCTTCGCGTTCGATTGCCCGCCCCGGGCTATCCACCCTGATATGTTAAAGGCGGCGTCGAGCTCAAGCAGACGTGCCGCCGCTTCGCGTGACTCCGCATCCCGTCCGAGATGGGCGTATGCGGACGCGAGGCAGCGGTAAGTTGATGAATAGAAGGCGTTCTGACGTTCGGCCTTCTTTCCTGCTTCGACGGCCTCCTCAAAGCGACCAAGCTCAATTAAGGCCATCCCTATCCCGGCCATCACCGCGTGCAGCACCGGATCTAATGGGCTCATGCGGACGGCATGTTCAAAGCTGCGTATCGCTTCCTCGGGTAACCCCGCAATTCTGTAGACGTGACCCCTGCAGACCAAGGCTTGAAATGCATTCGGGTTAAGAGCGACCGCACGGTTCGCCATTTCGATCTCGGTTTGCCCAGCGCCGATCATGATTGCCGAGATAAAGCTGGCGGATGCTAGCGTGTCTGCATCACTGTCGTCGATGCTCAATGCGAGGCGAGCAAGTCGAAGTGCCTCTCGGCGCTCGAATTTAGGATCGACAGCAAAGCCGAAGACGACATTGAGCGCGTGACAGTTACCCGCCAGGCCGGCAGCCAGACCGAGCTGAGGGTCGAGCTCCAAGGCGCGATGAGCCAGCCTTGTCGCCTCGGCAAAGCTTTCGCGGGTCATCGAACGGAACTCGCCCACGGCCCGGAGGTAAAGATCATAGGCGGTGAGATTCTCCGGTCGCCGCCGCGTCGCCATTGCGATCTCCGTTTGGAGCAGCTTCGGCTGAATGGCGGAGACAACCGCTAGCGTGATTTCATCTTGGAGAACGAAGATGTCTGTCAGGTCACGTTCGTATCTGTCCGCCCAGATATGAGCCCCTGTGGCTGCATCGATCAATTGTCCTGCGATGCGAACTTTTCCTGCGGCCTTGCGCACAGACCCTTCAAGCACATAGCGCACACCGAGCCTGCGCCCGACTTCTTTGATGTCTACAGCTCTGCCCTTGAAGATGAAACTTGAATTTCGGGCGATAACGAACAGGGACTTGAACCGCGAAAGCGCCGTGATGATCTCCTCCACTATTCCGTCGGCAAAATACTCCTGCTCGGCATCACCGCTCATGTTCTCGAACGGCAGCACAGCAATCGAGGGCTTGTCGGGTAGTGGAAGGGGGGCTTCCGTGAATTCAATATCGCGGCTCAAGATCGCCGCCGCGCCGGAACGCTGGTTCACCTCGCGGACCGTGCCGATGAAACGAAAACCCTTGCGCGGTAACGTCTTGATCAGGCGCTGTGCCGCACCGGAATCGCCGATCGCGCTTCGCGCGGCATTCAGGCGGGTCGTCAACGCCGCGTCAGATACGCTGCGACAATTCCAAATGGCGTTGACGAGGTCGTCCTTGCTTACAACCCGCTCCCTGTTGCGGATCAGGTAATCGAGCAGGTCAAAAACCTGCGGTGTGATCGACACGGCATCAGTGCCCCGCTGCAGCTCGCGCCGATCGGTGTCGAATGCGTATTCCTCGAAAAGATAGCGCAAGCTGCCATTCCTTCTCAGGGCGCCTCTGTATTAACGCATGAAGAATAAGCCGCCGGTAAGAGAAATGTAAGCCGCCAGTTAAGCGCGCCGACACCTCTTGCGGCAACTTCCGTCATAGTGAGCAGTCCAGACAGGACACCCTCAATGAGCACGATCCACGGGACCACCGAGCTGGGACCGGCAACAGCAAGGCGGCAGGTCTACAGTCCTCTCGAAGCATATTGGAATGCATTTCAGGAGTGGCGCAGACGCCGGAGATTACTGGCCAACTTGTGCGATTTAAGTGACAGGGAGCTTATCGATATCGGTATTACGCGCGGCGAGATCGACTACGTCGCCTCGCAGCGAGATTGCGATCCGCGAGGCATCCGGTGAATGAATGCGATATCTGGTATCGATGGAAGATCGAACTAGTCACAACCAGAAGCCGTGATGGCGCAGATGCTGCCTTCCGATATGGCTCAGACTGAGAAGAGCTCAGGCTGTGCAAATCTGATCCGATATGCTCCGCTGAGCAGACGCCAGCAGGCCGTGCCACCACTTCGCATTCGGGCCACTCGCGACCTCGTAGAAGGGTCCGCTTAGGTTGAGCGAACAGGCGAGCAAAAACATTTGCCGGGGACGCGAACCAATTCACATCCGACGAGGTGGCCCGGCGGCAGTATGAAAGCGGCATATTATTAGAACCAAGACCGGGGCGAATGATTGCCAACCCTCCTGCTACGGAGTGCTCAATGAGTGGCGAACGGTGGCCGTACTTTGCCGGCCTTGCATCGATCATGTTGGCGATATCCTTCGCGTATTTGCTTGAAGGAAAGTGCCAAAGAGACCTTGCATTTCAGCGCTCCTTTCCATCCGCTCTGTCCGAGCTAATTGTAGGAAGCGAGCCTATTAGGTGTTGGTTCAATAATTGACTTATGTGGAGGCCGACTTCTGCTCTGGGTTAGTCTCGTCGCTCGGGCCGGCTCTCGGCCATGTCTCGTCTAACCTCTTCAGCTGGCCCACGGCATTCCTTCGCCGGCTTCCTTCGGGCCAGAACCTGACACTGACGAGGCAAGGAAGGTGCGAAGAAGCGGCTTGGGATCGAAAGCGGCTTTCAGCGAGAATTGTCGTGAATTTCCGCTACGGGTCAGGGGCTGCCCTCGGCAGCCACCACGGCGTTCCGGTCAGCCCTCGGAAGCAGACCGCGGCAGCCACGCGCCACACGCAGATGCAATGACTTTGGATCGCCGCGAGGTTAGGCTATGACCTAATCAGCGAGATGTCCTTCAGGGGGCACTAAATGGCCATGTTGTATTTCGAGGAGGCGGAGGTTGGCAAACTGCGTACGGCTGGTCCTTACCACGTCACAAAGAACGAGATTATCGAATTTGCCCGAAAATTCGATCCGCTGCCTATTCATATCAACGAGGAGATCGCCGCACGCTCCGTCTTTTCCGGACTGATCGCTTCGAGTGCACACACGTTTGCGATACTTATTTCCTTGTTGAGCAGAACACAGCCGTATTCGCTTCGGATTGTTGCCGGGCTTGGCTGGGATGAACTCAGGCTCCCCGCTCCGGTGCGCCCGGGAGATGATCTCGATCTCGAAGTGGCAATTTTGGAGAAGCGTGAGTCAAAATCCCATTTCGACAGAGGCGTTGTCCGTAACCAGCTACATCTCCGCAACCAAAAGCACGAAACGGTTCTTCAATGCGTCAACACGGTTCTCGTGGCGCGACGACCGCCTGCGAATTCCTGAGACACGGGAGGCCGCGAGTTCCAGTGGCCGGCCGATGTCGGCTTCGGGTCAAAATGAGAAGATCTCGAACTGAGCAAACCTGGTCTGGTATACTCCGCTGAGCGGACATCGGCAGACCGCGTCGGCCCTTCGCATTCGGGCCACAGGCGGACTCACGTATGGTGTTTCGGAACAGAACCTGACAAGGTGGTGGGGCATTGGACATCCTGCACTAGCGGCCAAAACGGGCTCTGCCGAACATCAGGTGCACAAATGCTTTCAACCGACTACCTCATCATCGGCAGCGGCGCGTTGGGCATGGCTTTCGCCGACCAACTTTTGACCGAAACTGAAGCGGACATGGTGATCGTGGACCGCCATCACATGCCCGGGGGCCACTGGAACGACGCGTATCCTTTTGTCCGTCTTCATCAACCGTCAGCTTATTACGGGGTTGGTTCCCGTGCACTCGGCAGCAGTCGACTAGATGTTGCAGGTTTAAACAGGGGCTATTATGAACTCGCCTCCGGCGCTCAGATCATCAGTTATTACGACCGGCTAATGAACGAACGGTTTCTGCCTTCGGGCCGCGTTCAATATTTTCCGTTGTGTGAATATCAAGGCGATAACCGGTTTGTCTGCCGACTCTCCGGCGATATTCAGCAGGTAACGCTTCGCAAAAAGCTCGTTGACGCTACCTTCCTAAACACCCAGGTCCCATCGACCCACGTTCCCTCCTTCGAGCTTTGTGACGGCGTAAGGCTCGTTACCCCGAATGTGCTTCCGAAGTTTGCGCCGGACTTCAAAAGCTATGTCATTCTGGGCGGCGGCAAGACGGCAATGGATGTCGGTGTATGGTTGCTCCAGATGGGCGCGACGCCGGAAAGCATACGTTGGATCGTGCCACGTGATTCGTGGCTCATTAACCGAGACAGGGTTCAGCCGGGCGAAGCGTTTTTTAAGCAGACGGCAGGCGGCCAAGCAAATCAACTTGAAGCGGCAGCAGAAGCGACATGCATAGCCGATTTTTTTGAGCGGCTGGAACGAACCGGCGGGATCTTCCGCATCGATACAACGGTGACACCGACCATGTATCGTGGTGCGACTATCTCGGGCCTTGAGGTAGAAGCCCTGCGCTCCATCAAAGACGTTGTGCGCAAGGGGCGCGTGCTGAGGATCGAACATCAGACAGTAATCCTCGAACATGGGACGATCGAAGGCTGCTCAGGCAGCCTCTATGTGGATTGCACTGCAAGGGCATTTGATACTCGACCTTCTGTACGTGTGTTCGACGGTGACCGGATCACGATTCAAATGTTGCGCTCCGGCGCTTTCTGCTTGAGCGCAGCGGTCATCGCTCATATTGAAGCCGCCTACGACGATGAGACGACAAAGAATGAACTTTGCAAGCCGATGAAATCGCCGAACGCACCGGAAGACTTAGTTCGACGTGCACTTGAGGAGTTGCAAGCCGGGCGCCGATGGTCGGCGGACAAGGCTCTTCAACGATGGGTGGCGGAACATCGGCTGACGGGCGCGGGCGTTGGACAGGCAGATGTAGCCGCGCATGACCCAGATGCGGACCGGATTCGCAAGCGGCTGCGCGAAGCTCGTCCAAAAGCTGAAGCAAACTTATCGCGGCTTATCGCCGAACTAGCTTCCGAAGTGGCAATGAGTATGCAAACGTCGGAGCCGACCCCTTAGTCCAGCATCAGCTTCGCCGCACCGAGCCGATGTCTGAGTTGGGTCATGAGCTCCGTTTGGAAGGTCGGCCGGTTGCTCGGTCTAGCCCGATAAGCCGACAACTGAGGACGCCGCCTGAACTTCGCATTCAGGTCATAGGCTGACTTAGGCAGCTTGCTAGAGCTGTTCGGGAAGCAGACATCGTGCGCTCAAGGCGCTCAGTCCGCCCGGGCCAATTGCACATTGCGTCTCGCGCTCGATCACCTCGTCTGCACAGGCGATCATGAGCTTACTCTGGCAACCCGGCCTTGCGAAGTCCTTCGACCAACAGCTTCGCGTTTGACTGCCCGCCCCGCGCGATGAATGCTGAGATTGTAAAGGCAGGATCAACCGCAAGCACATTCGCCGCCGCCTGACGGGCCTCGGCCTCACGTCCGAGATGAGCAAAAGCGGATGCTAGATAGCGGTAAGCCACCAGATCGGAGGGGTTCTGACGAAGGGCCTTCTTCCCTGCGGCGATGGCCGCATCAAATCGACGAAGCTCAACAAGGGCACTCCCCATCCCAGCAAACAGCAGGTGTAGCCGCGGATCTACCGGGCTCATGCGAATGGCCCGTTCAAAGCTGCGGATCGCTTCCTCGTACAGTCCTGCTATTCTGTAGACTTGGCCTCTGCAACTCCATACCACAAAGGAATTTGGGTTGAGCGCAACCGCCCGGTCAACCAATTCAATCTCACTTTCGCAGTCGCCGACCATGAAGGCTGATGTCGCCGCAGCCAGCGCCAGCGTATCTGGATCATCATCGTCAATATTCAAAGCCCAACGAAGAAGCCGAATTGCTTCCTTCCTGTCGAACTGAGGATCGACTGCATAGCCCCACAGGATGTTTCGCAAGTGACAGGTAGCTGCGAGTGCCGCGACAAAGCCGAACCAAGGGTCTAGCTTTAAAGCTCTATGCGCCAGCCTGATCGCCTCGGCCAAACCTTCGCGGGTTGTCAGGTAATACTGCTGCATAGCACGGAGATAGAAGTCATAGGCGGTGAGATTCTCCGGTCGCCTCCGCACCGCCAATCCTATTTCCGTTTGAAGCAACTTTGGCTGAATGGCTGAGATAACCGCGACCGTGACTTCGTCCTGCAGAGCGAAAACATCCGTCAGGTCGCGCTCGAACCTGTCCGCCCAGATGTGCGCCGCTGTAATCGCGTCAATCAACTGCCCTGCGATGCGAACTTTCCCCGCCGCCTTGCGCACAGATCCTTGAAGGACATAGCGCACGCCAAGCCTGCGTCCGACCTCCTTGAGGTCTACAGCTTTGCCTTTGAATGTGAAGCTCGAATTGCGCGCGATCACGAACAACCATTTGAACCGCGAAAGAGCAGTAGTGATCTCTTCCACCATTCCGTCTGCAAAGTAGTCCTGCTCGGGATCGCCGCTCATGTTCTCAAACGGCAGTACGGCAATAGAGGGTTTATCGGGGAGCGCGAGTGTAAGTTTCTCTGGTTTTACCCTGTTGTCAGTGACTGCCCGGCTATCACCCCCTTCTTCTCGCACTGGCCCGATGAAACGGAAGCCCTTCCGCGGCAACGTCTTGATGAGGCGCTGTTCCTCCCCTGTGTCACCAACCGCGCTCCGGGCGACATTGAGGCGGGTCGTCAACGCTGCATCCGACCCGCTGCGCCGATTCCAAATGGCACTAATGAGGTCGTCTTTACTGACGACGCGCTCCCGGTTGCGGATAAGGTACTCTAGCAGGTCAAAGACCTGCGGTGCCACGGGGACAACATTGGCGCCGCGAGATAGCTCGCGACGGTCGGGATCCAATGCGTAGTCCTCGAAGAAATAACGCAAGCTATAAAATTCCCTAGATCAGAGGTCGCGGTCACAAGTCAGCGCTTTAGCCACGGTGGAAACGGCAAGAATAAGCTGCCGGTGAGGAAAATGTAAGCTGCGCGTCAAGCACGCCTGCCGATCTCCTGGCACCCTGCGCGGGTGGAAAACACCGTCCGAGGGAGACATCGCAATGAGCACGACCTACAGCACGACCTGGCTGGAAAGGACGTCCGCATCGACACGTTACACCTCTCGTCTCATTCGGAAATACCGGGATGCCTTTCAGGAGCGGCGCGATTGTCTGAAATTGCGCTCCGCCTTGTCCGGCCTAAGTGATAGGGAGTTGATAGACATCGGCACTACGCGCGGCGAGATCGATCACGTTGTTTCGAACCGAGATATCGATCCGCGAGGTATCGGGAGCGGGATGATCCCCTAATCCGGCGTGGACCGGTTGGCCGGAGTTGACGACCAGATTCACACATCCGAGCGGGTCTCGACTTCCGGTATGGGTCAACGGCTGCCCTCGGGGAGCCCGCACGCCCTTAGTCGGTTCGTCTCTTGGGAGCGCACGTCGCTGCGGTCTGGGCTGGGATCAGCCACGTTCCAAAAACGAACATCCCGCATGCTTCCGATTCGTTGAAAGTGCGGTGAGCTTCAGCTAAAACTTAGCGTTGTAAGGGGAGCGTGTCCGCTCGCCGGGAGGAGAATGCGCGTGAAGGAAGTGGCGGGAAAGACAGCATTCGTGACCGGTGCAGCGTCGGGCATTGGATTGGGGATCGCGACCGCTTTCGCCCAGGCTGGGGCGAAAGTGATGCTTTGCGATATCGAAGAGGCGGCGCTGTCCGCAGCGCTCGAGCAACTGCGGCTCACTAACGTCGATGTCGACGGCGTGAAGGCAGACGTCTCACTCAAAGCCGAACTCGCGGCTGCGGCAGAAGCCACGACCGCCCGCTACGGCAAGGTCCATATTCTCGTCAATAACGCAGGCGTCGCCGGCGGTGGGCCCTACGGCACCTGGACCGATGCGTCGTGGAATTGGACCTTGGGCGTCAACTTGATGGCTACCATTTGGGGGATCGAGATCTTCGGGCCGTTGATCGAGCAGCATGGCGAGGGCGGACATATCGTCTCCACAGCGTCGCTCGCAGGCCTCATTTCAGGAGCGAGCACTGCATACAACGTTTCAAAGTATGGCGTTGTCGCGCTGTCCGAGGGGCTGCGGCAAGAGCTCGCGCCCCGCGGAATTGGCGTATCGGTGCTGTGTCCTGGGTACGTCCGCACTCAAATCATGAACTCAGGCCGCAACCTCCCCAAGCGCTTCGTCGGGGCAGTCCGTGCCCCGCCAACTTCGGGCCCGATTGCCGAACGGATCGACCAGATCCGGGAACGCGTCGCTCAAGGTATCGACCCCCTCTATGTCGGCGAACTCGTCCGCGAAGGCATCGAAAACGACTGGCCCTATATCTTCACCGACCTCGAATTTGAGCCGATGGTCGAAGCGCGCTTCGCCGGAATCAAGCAAGGCTTTGACCATATTCGCGGGCGCACCCCGAAGCGTTGAATGCGCAGAATTTCTCCTACCTTATCGGTCTTTTTTATGTGGTCATGGCGCTGAGACGATTCTGTCGGTCATCACGCCATGTCCGCTCCGGGTCAGTCGCGACGTTTTGGCCCGGTTTACGTTAGGTGCGGTCTACCCCTGACAGCCGACATATCCTCGGCTGTGTG
The DNA here is from genome assembly GCF_020194195.1 of Bradyrhizobium sp. BRP19. Classification (NCBI taxonomy): domain Bacteria; kingdom Pseudomonadati; phylum Pseudomonadota; class Alphaproteobacteria; order Hyphomicrobiales; family Nitrobacteraceae; genus Bradyrhizobium; species Bradyrhizobium sp. BRP19. Next base: position 71,433 of record NZ_JADYVZ010000008.1, read on the forward strand.
ATGCGGCGGCGATGGGCCAATCGGCCACATTCGGAAGCAAGGGGCCTCTAGCAGAAGGGCGCCTTACTCGTCGAAAGCTACGCCGATCTGGCCGTCCTTTCGCCAAACAATATGGCAACGCCTCGAAGTGCCATCCGAGGTTATCGCGAGCACGAAGCTGTCAGGAAACCAAAGCGGGCCCCGCGCTTGGATGCGGGCACCCGTCGCGGAGATATCGCGAACGATGCAATCAACGGCCGGTGAGCCGAACACAGTTTGCCCGGCCTTGAGAATGCGACGGCGCTGGGGGGATCGATCCTGCATGATGGAAGCTCCCACTGATTTCTAAAATGTGGATTAGGCTTCTCGTAGGGCATACCACTTTGCGTATAGAACGAATAACGGCCAGCTCCCGCTAAGCGCCGGTTCCATGATATCGTGCGACCTCAGGCGTGCTGGAGGGCGAGACATGGCCATCTACCTGCATTTGCAAACCGACGATTTGGCACCGAAGCAGATTGCCTGCATTACAAAGGCTTACGAGCAAACCTTACGCACACTCTGCGTTAAGGATCGTGACGATCCGCTCACGGAATTGGTGGCGAAGACAATCATTAAAATCGCTCAAAGCGGGATCAAAGACAGCGCAGGCAATCAGCGAACTCGAAATGCGCTAGGCGAATAGCGTCAGAAAACCGTGAAGTGTGAAGCTGTTCACCTTGGCCGGATCTCTCTTCGCCTACAATAGCAACGTTCCCCTCTCGGACGCTCATCCGGGAATGGACGCGTTGGGCGAAGCTGGAGGCGCGGCCATGAAGCGCCACGCCATGTGCAAGTATTTCGGTAATGGCGCCGGCCACGTTCTGCGCCAACACAATAGCGCCGTGCTGCTGTTCAGCTGGCGCGGCAGGCCCGACGGATCGGCCCGCTATGTCGAGCGCCTCAACCGCTACACCCGCGATGGCGTGGAATATTCTAGCCTTGCCGCCCTGCTCCGCGCCGTCGAGGACGAGCACGCTCAGACGCAGCCGCAGGAACGATCAAGCGGCGAATGAATCGCGGCCCAAGACTTGCTATTCGCATGAGCGTAGGCCAAATATGCCTACGTTTGAGGTCGGCGAACGCTCAGTTTTGAATGAAGCGGCAAAGTCCGCTCAGGGTCCAGAAACGGCCCTCAGCGAGCATCACCGTTCGGGTCAACTACGGGCCAGCAGCGCAAACCACCGTGGCTGAATCATCCAACCACCCGTAAGCGCGGGCTCAACAGCTTTTTGGGAGGGGCGCCAACCGGCGTAACGATGGTGTCTTGCCGCTGAGCCCGTTTGCAATTAGGGCAAACGAAGAGGTGAGCGATCAGCGACTGTGCATCATCTTGCACCAGTTCGGATCGAAACCATCTCATGCCGACGTTGCAGTTGGGGCAGATGGGGGCTTCTAGATGGCCCAGCGAATCCTTCAACCGTTCCACTGCCTGCATCCCTGTTCGGGAAACAGTAGCAATATTCTACCGAGTGCAAAGTATCAAAAGATACCAAGGCAGTAAGTTTATATCGCTCTGCATGGGAAAGGGCTCAGGAAGTGTCCGGCTTCTGCAGCTTGAGGGTCTCAAGGCTCTCGCGATACGCAGTCAAGTACGCGGGTTCCGCAAATCGCGTTCGGGCCAGGACCGGGCGAGATCGCGGAGCCGGACAAGCAGCTCTGTTTTTAGAAGCGGCAGATTCCGGGCACTGATTTCTCCCGAAAATATCTTTGCTAGCTCGCCACACAGAGCGCTGATTGTCAGCATTTCCTCATTGGTCGCCATTTTGATAAGCCCTCGAAGCGACGTGGGGCCCCCTTCGGGCATGGGCGCGCTGGGCGGTCAGCCCAACCTAACTTTTGTAGATAAGGATGCCTTGAGCGCGAGCTTGCCTACGCACTGCCCCAACTCGTCGCCCCAGTACCTTTGCGACCCGGGCTGCAGTGGCCCTTTTTCTCGCGAGCAGGGTCAATAGTCTCGATTTCTTCGAATCGCGAGATGAGTCCATGCCTCAACTTGGCGGCTCATGCTCATGGTTAACAAATGATAGTTTTGCAACCATAAGCCTCCGTCTTACCAGCGGTGACGGTGCAGCCAGCCATAGTGATGGCCGCGGCCTCGACCCCAGCCGTAATGATGACCACGACCTCCGCGATGACCCCATCCGTGGCCACCGCCGCGTCCGTGACCGCCCTTGATCTCGATAGTGCCAGTTTGGGTCGCACCCAGGGCGTCCGGCTTAGCGACGGGCATCGCCGAAGCAGGGCTCAAAGCGATGGCCCCTGCCAGAAAGCCGGCGATGTAAACCCACTTCATGTCAATGCCTCCTCCAGAGAATGATGGGCTGGGAGCCGCGAGCCGCCGCGGCATCTCAAGCTCACCAACATTGCAATAGGGAAAAAGTTGCAATCAAAAGGAGTTCGGCTCTCGGGCCGCACAGCAAGGACCCTGCACAGCTTCTGGCGGTGATCGCGGTCGTCGCCTAGATGTCCGCTAAGGGTCACAACGGCTGTGGACGTGGATCAGCCGAGTGTCTGGTCTGCCGTCAATAGCAGACGCTAAGGCAACCGGGCTCGATGAAGCAACGGCCAAGGGCGTTATTCCGCCCCGCCCCGGCTTGGTTCGCTCGGACTGGACTTGGCAACCTCGAAACCCGAGATGCTTAGCGAGGAATATTCTTCGACACCATCGCTTGCCTGAGAATGAACGACTGCCGCTCTGACCAGAACGATTGCATTGAGAGCCGAACGGTATCTACGGCGCAGAGGAAGCACCGGTTGCGCGATATTTCACGTGGAACGCTCGGACAACGATAATCTCGCGAGAGGCTCCCGATGAAGCTACGGCAAGTGGAGGCGATGGGACCGAGCCAAGTAAGCATGCTTGGAGACCAAGTTTTCCCTCCCCACCCCCTCCGCCAGGAAATATAGCCCGGTCTCATCACTTGGCGACGCATGATGAACGTGCGCTTTCGTGCGCGTACTAAGCGTCACGTAAAATTCCGATTAGTCTAATGTAGGGGATTCGGAATACGACATCGCTCGCTAGATTCTCTGTGTTTACAGATAGACGCTCGACTGTCTGTAAATTCAGGGAGGATGAATATTCTATGCGCTCCGCCGTTTCCTACATTCGTGTGTCGAAGCCGAAGCAAGGTCGTAGTGGCTTGGGCCTCGAAGCACAGCAATCCGCCATTCGATCCTTCTGCGGACAGCACGGCTACAGCATCGAGGCTGAATACCGCGAGGTGGAGACTGGCAAGGGCGCTGATGCGTTGGAGCGTCGTCCCGAACTCGCTGCAGCTATGAAGCACGCTCGCAAGATTGGACGCGGTGGCAAGTCAGGTGCAGCCCCGATCGTCATTGCAAAACTGGACCGGTTGAGCCGCGACGTGCATTTCATCAGCGGCCTGATGGTGCAGCGTATCCCCTTCATCGTCACCGAACTGGGGCCTGACGTGGACCCGTTCATGCTGCACATCCACGCTGCTGTGGCCGAGAAAGAGCGCGAGAGGATCGCTCAGCGCACTCGGGAGGCGCTGGCAGCCGCCAAGGCCCGCGGCCAGGTGCTCGGCAATTCTTCAATCGGACAAGCCCGCAAGGCGGAAGCAGACCTGAATGCCGAGCATTTCCGGTCAATTATTGAGCCGCTCCGGGATCTTCCCGCCAAGCGGATCTCAGTAATCCTGAATGGTCGAGGCGTGACGACGCCGAAGGGTGGCAAGTGGCAGGCTACTCAGGTGATCAGGCTGCTCAGTCGCCTGCACTTCTCAGACGAGAACCGCCTCAGCTCGGATCGTCCGGCCTAACCTTTGCCGGCGGCAGCAGCAGCATCGTGTCCGGGTTCAGTCCGCCACCGGCAGCGATGCGATACAGTTCGACATCACTGAGCTCATGAATGGGAACGTCCTGGCGATCGACGACCTGCACAGCCTTGCCATCCAGCCTGTCAACGAGCTCCCGGATATAGGCGAGGTTGCCCTGCTCCGCCTTGTCCAGCAACTGGTCCGCCACCCTGCGCAGCGCCAGGGGACGACTCCGCAACGCAATCCGGAGTGCGTCGTTGAACGGCTTTTCCTTGTTCACACTTCCGATTGGGCGTCCCATGCATCCCGCCACTATCGCAATTCACAGTCAGCTGATCTTACGCCAAGATCTGCATTGAAACTACAGGAATGCTGAATCACTGCAGGCGCCCCGACCTCCGGCCTTCGGCGCTGAACTGCCGCGTCGCCAAAAGCCTGACCCGCAACGTCTCGGCCTCCTCACCGGATAGCGTGGTCAGCCCGACCTCGGGCTGGAGCAGGTCAAGGCCCTCTTCCATATCGCCCATGACGGATGCTACCTCCAGGGCAGCCGTTAGAACTGCCCCGAAGACAACCTGTTCCGGCAAGGCAATCCGATAGCCTTGATCTTCGCGAGCGAAGAAGCCGAGCTGCACGAGCAGCGCGAACTCCCGGTAAAAAATACCGCTTTCGTCAGGATAAAGATCGAGAGAAACCACGTGAAGGTGGTGCTCAAGCTCGCCAAGGAGTTCCAGGGCAGCGGCAGCGAGGTTGGGAATGCCATCCGCATGAAGCAGTCCCAGCCGATGGGCACCGTTCGGTCTATCCAGTATTTCAGACCAGAAGGCCTGAGCCTCAGCTGCCTTTATCAGCCACGCTGCAACGAAGTGGCAGTCGGGCTCATCTGGCATTTGGAGCAGAACATGCTGGTTACCAGCAGACACTTGAACTTCCGGCATGCATCACCTGTCAGTGGTTAGCGTGGTCACGCCGTGGCGCGCGCACGCTGCGTCTTCACCGGCGAGACACCCAGTCCTGGTTACTGCAATGCCCCTCTTCAAGCCGATCTCCCAGGCAGTTACGAAGCGGTGTACCCGCCCAGGTACGGCCCGTAGCCGCATTCCTGATCTCGAGCGCTATGAAGCGGATCGGTCTCGCGCAGCCAACGCTTCACCAGGGTGCGATCGTCCTATGCGATGGATCTACCCTCGGACCGGCCGGAAACGTCCTGGATCAACATCTTGAGCAAGAGTTCAGCGGTGGCAACGTCTCCCGGGGAACCGACTGGGCCGAAGCCGCGCCGAGTACGTCGAGCAGCCGCTCGCCCACGAATTTGAGATCATAATTGATCGCGATCCACGTCAGCCTTTGCAAGGTGGCGGGCCGGATCAGATGCACGGTCGAGAGCAGCAGGCTGAATCAATCGAGGTGGCAGCGGCGCCAGTTGCTCCACGTGCTGTCCGAGTAGTCGTCCGGAAAGGCCTCCAGGGCCAAGGCGTCGACGCGGAGCTGATCCAGCTTGATTGCCACGACGAAGCCCGCGAACAAATCCCGGAGTCCTTCATAATGCCTGTTTGCATCGATGTCGCTCCCGCTATCGCATCATCCGCCCCTCAGAATGGCCGAGAGAACAGCGGCGGCCATAGCTTTCCGGTTGCCATGCCACGCTACCCAGCACCTTGAATGCAACCAGACGTGACCACTCGGCTCCGTACCGAATGGCACCAGTTCATCAAGTACGGCTTCGCCGCCGCCGCAGTGCAGACACCGTCCGGGCGGAGAGCAGACCGGATTGCAGTTTAGCCATTCGACGACGCAACATTCAAGAGCGCGCGCCTCAGCATCCTGACGCTCCATTCCACCATCAAACTCGGCGATGCCCGCCCGCTCGTCGAAGAAGGCCAGCCAATCCACCTCCGACCAACGGTCATCGGTCGACCGCAGCAGCGTGACGATCTCAGGCTTGTGGCGGGAAAGCGCGCTGAGCACCTCATCCGGAGGTGCCTCGGCTGCGGTCAGCAAGAGATCCTCCCCGTCGAGGACTAGGCGAATGCCTGCGGCAACGGCCGCCTTGAGAGCTTCCGCCGCGCTCATAACCGCGCACTCCACCCATGCGAGCTTGCCGGCTCAGACTGGCGATCAGCGACTGCATCCGAGTTCGGCGCACACTCCGAGACTTCGGCATTGCAATCCAACAAAGTCGCGTTGGCGCCAGAAGCATAGGGACCATAGGGGGCATAGGCGGTATCGGCGCCCACCTCGAACTCACGCGGCAGCTGGGCGTCCCTATGCCCCCTATGGTCCCTATGGTTTTCCGCGCTGTCCGTTTTCGTGAGCGCATACGTAGCCGAGCCCCACTTGCCGACGGCTGCCTGCCGGGTAAGGACAAAGCCGGCCATGCGCGTGCCCGACAACTTCTCGACTTGTGATGCGAGGTACTGGCGGCCGCGCCCTTGCGGATCCAAAGCCTGGCGAACCTCGTCATGCAGCTGGCGGACAGTCACGGGATGATGCTGATGCTTGTCCCACCAGATCGCGAACACATCCGCCAGGACCTGACGGCGTCCGTCCCGCTGCTTTGCTTCACCAATCCGGGTGACGGGATCCTGGCAGCCCAAAGCGAGCAGCGGATCGCGCACCCACCGGCCCCATTGTGCGAAACTCCCAATCGGCAAGCCCGGCTCGATGCCGCCCGCCGTCCGACCCCAGCGCCAGATCGTAAGCGCCGCTGCCAGCAGCTCCGTGCGCCGCTGCGTCACCTCAAGCCGGATGTCCGTTGAGAAGGGCCGCAGCTCCGGATCCTCGGTGCGCGCGTCGAACTCGACCGTCACGAACCGGCGAGCCAAATCCTCAGAAACGGTCAGCCCGTTACCGGTCAGGATGACGAATGCGGATGCGTTCAGCGGCACCATCTGCGACTTACCAAGCAGTCGCACGCGGGCCGGCCTCTCCGTGATGACGCTCGCAAGCAGATCGGATTTGAAGGCCATGTTGTTGAGGTTGTCGAGGAACAAGGCCGGGCTGCCTTCCATCAGCTCCGCCGAGATCCGCTTCTCGAGCTCTTCTGCGTTTGCTCCGGCCGTGACGGCATGCGGCTCCCGCCCAAAGGCAATGAGGCAGATGCAACGGGCAAGCAGACCCTTGCCGGCACCCGCGCCCGACACGGGCGCCGCGCGGAAGAGCACACCGGGAGCGAGATGCAGGCTGGGACGACAGATTGCGGTGAGCAAGGCTGCCAGGAAGGCAGATTCGTCTCGTCCCGGCGGCTTGGAGATGTCGACCGTCACGACACCACCGGGCGCCGTCTCGATTGTTTCGGCATCGGCAAAGCAGAACGTCTTGAACGTCTCGCGGACGTACTGCAACGCAGCCGCTGCATCATCCCGACTGGGTTTCAGGGGGACGGAGAGATGGATGTTTGGCACGTTCTCGCACCACATGCCTGTGGTGGCGTCATATCCCTCCGTGCTGTTGATCTCACCGTGCTCCCGCAACAGCGGCGCCGAAGCAATCCCGTTCAGGGGCGGCAGCCGCCATTCACCCCGCCAATCGAGATACATGACGGCCAGAGAACGCGGCAGACGAGCATCAATTTCCACAATCGTGCCGTCCCGCCGTTCTTTTTTCATGTACGGCCGGGAAATCGTGTGCGCCTTCAGAACCAACGCCTCCGGCGTCATGACCTGGGCGACCGCCCCGCGCTGAGCCTGGTCGAACGCGAGACGAACAGGAACGCCACGTTCGAACAGACCGCCGGCAGCGGCGATCGCATCGCGAATTGCGGTGACGGTCAGATCAGGGCTACAGTTCTCGACCAAAAGGCGCGGCTTTGCACCCTTGGTCCCGGAGGCAATGCAGATCTCTTCGGCGGATCCGATCAGCGTGGCGATTTCGCTTGCAGAAGTCACGTCGCCAGCTCCATCAAACTGTGCGCACGATCGGCGAGCAGGTCGTTAAAATCCAGCCCCGGCGGCGGCCTAGCAATCCGGACGCGACGCCCTTCGAGCACCCAGCGGTACGCCGCGTCGTTTGCCGCCGCCTCTCCTGCCCGATCGGCGTCTGCAAGAATAACAATGTCCCGCTCGTCAGCAGGCAGAGCGAGCGTGCGCAGGCCTGAGGTCGAAAGCGCCGCCCACGTCCGGTGTCCCGTCGCCTGCAGCGCTGAGAGGCAGGTCTCAATCCCTTCGCCAACCAACAAGACGTTGCCCAAACCACCAAGGCGCACAACCCCGCCGCGGCACGGGCCCAACATCATCTTGGTCGATTCGAGGGGAGCCTTGGAGGTGCCATCGGGCGAGAGGAACGTGCGGTGAATAGCAGTCGGAGCCCCGCCGAGTGCGTTGGACACCAAAGCAACCATCGCCGGCCAGCTCGACCCTTCCGGGTGCCGCAGACCAGGGTGAAACCGAATGGCCGAGGGGATTGACACCGTGAGCCCACGCCGCCGCAGATAGGTCTCAACCAGCGAGCCCCTTGCGCAAGTCGAGGCGTTCCAAATCCCAGCTGCCCACGAAGCAGAGCTGCAAACGCTGGCATCTTTCGACACCGGCGTTCTCGACACATTGCGGGGCGCGACGACGTGCGGCCCCGGCCACACGCCGAGGCGCTTGAGCGCATCAATAACTGACTTCTGGCTGCAGCCGCCGAAGCAATGGACCAGGACGATCCCGTCGCGGCCGTATCCGAGCGAGAGACTGCCAGTCCTCTCCTCATGGGCAGGGCAGCGACACATGAAACCGCGAGCCGTCCGCTTGGCATCGCCGCAGGCTGAAGCGATCTGCTCAATAGAATTCACATGCGCTCTCCCGTTAGCGCCCGATCACTTTTCACCCCCCGCTTCGTCAGCCGCTCAGCATTCGTTCCAGGGCGTGCCGCGGAACGATCCAACGGCGGCCCACCCTGATGGCAGGCAACTCGCCAGAGTTCGCGGCGGCGTAGGCACTGCACTTCGACAGGCCCAGGATTTCGCATCCCGCCTCTTCGACGGTGAATGTCGAGCGACCGTCCCAGCGCTGATCGAGGACGCGCCAAGCCGTCGTGGTTTCCGAATTCGTCATATCCAGTCTGGTTGAGTTGACCCTTTGTGTCAACTATTGTAGGGCTAGATCTGATCATATCAAGGGCTACCACGTTGAAGCAGCAGCAGTTCAAAATCACCCTCGGTGACGATCTCCGCGCAAAGCTCGATAGCTCCAGCGCTCTCAGCCAACGGTCGATCGCAGAGGAAATCCGACAGCGCCTCGAGATGTCATTCGACATCCAGGGCGATGGCCACACGCTCGATTTGATCTACGCGATCCTGTTCTTGGCGCATGAGACCATGCGCGATTTCGGCGCGACTTGGTGGGGCGACGAGCGTGCCCGGTCTGCATTCATGGCGGCCATCGCCGACCAGGTGATGAGCTATCCCATCAGCCCGTCCGACCTCGCTGCGAAGCCATTGATCAGCTTGGGTACGCGAGAGCAGCAGGCCGGCCCCGAAGATCCTCCTGAGGTGATCGGACGCGCTATAGCCCGGAACTACCGTCGGAGGGTCAGACCGCTCGGCTTGCGATCTGACGAGTTCGATATCAGTCGTTTTCGCCAATTGATGCGGAACGAGGAAGAGAACGAAGACTGAGTAGCGGACCGGGCTTTGAGGAGGTTCGTAATGACCGCAGCAAAGCCAGCGCCCACCGAGATGAACGTTGCCGGGGCCTCGAAGTGCGCCCCCCGTCGCATGCTCAACGAGCAGCAGGTGTTGGAGATCATCCCCGTAAGCCGCACCACGCTTTACCGCATGGAGAAGGCGGGCCGGTTTCCGAAATCCACTTACATCAGCCCCAACCGCCGAGTCTGGTACGAGGACCAGATTGTCGCCTGGCAGAACGCAGTCGATGAATTCGATCCGCATCGCGCGCGGGGCAAGGGCCGGCGCGCGACTTCGGCTGTGGGGAGCAAACCGGAAGCGCGCTGAAGATGGCGCGTCGCGTGCTTGTGACCCGCTGCGGACATCGGTGCCGAACCCAAAGGGAGTGGACAGGGCGGTGACGATTAGGCCCAGGAACGCTTCGCTAGTTCCGGGGTTCCGAGGAAATGCCTCGATATTACTTCGACTTTCGGGATGACGCTGGACTCACCCTCGACGATATTGGTGAGGAATTGCCGGATCTTGATGCTGCACGGGATGCGGCGCTAAGGGCACTCGCCGAGGCCATCCGCGCTAAAAGCGATGTTGGCGCAGAGATGGGCCAGATGTTCGTCGAGGTGAGAAATCATGCCGCAGCGGTTCTGACGGTATCCGCTTCGGTCGAGGTCATCCTGAAGTCGTGAGGCAGTGTCGTGATGCAAGATGACCTCCTCGAACGAGGCGGCTCGCGCGATTGCCGAGAGCAAGAAGCTCGTCGACAGCGGGTAGGTCGGAATTATGGAGGCAGCGGCGCACTCTCCACACCTGAGGCGAGCTTAGAAGCTCATGGAAAGGATGGCCGCCAAGCCCAAGGCCGCTATGGCCTACGCCAGCACATGCAACATCCAAGGCTGCATCGTTGCCTCCTGCCAGGACGCTGTATCGGGATCGCGAAAGTTAGTTGCGACAGATCAATGTCCTTGGAAAAATCAACGGGTGCTCAGAGAGAACCGCTACTTGTGCGAGCACCGGGTTGAGTGCCGCGAACTGCGATGATGGCGGCGATTGATTTCTCGCCGGACGTGTAAGAGATTTGACTATCCGCCGGGGGGATGGAAATGGACGATCGGGACGCCATAGCGAAGGCCTTCTGGCAGACTGAGAACGACTGGAATACCGTTCTCATCCTGATCACAAAATCACAGGACCACTTAATTCCCACACATATTATGATGTCGTGGGCATCCTCGTGGGTAAGTGCCGGCGGCAACACGAGTAGCCTCATGGAACATTGTGATCGCTACTTTGAAGAAGCTTATTTTGCGCACGGTGGGACGGGTTATCCTCCAAAGTTCACGCAACTCAAGCGAGAATATTTTGAGAATGCTCGCGAACCTGCGAGCCAAACGTCCACTCCGAGCGCTGCACAAACCTCAACGTCTCCCAAAAGTGGTGCCATCTCCGCTGGGCTTATACTTCTAGGGATGCTCTTTGTGCTGGCAATCCTTTTTGCCCGCTAGCTCACGACGCGGTTCGGCCGCGGCAAGTATGATTATACGCCGTTGCGAAGCTAGATTAGCGCGGCCTTCGCATGTCATTTGTTGGCCCGTGGTTGACTACCGCTCTCGGCCGCGCAGCGTCTGCTTCCGAGCGCTGAGCGGAAAGCCATCGTGGTCACGCCGAAGGCAGCCTTTGACCCATAGCGGACAATCAACCTTCCGGCACCCCGGCTAGGCGCAGACCCCTGTAAAATCGCTCGCGGCCGGCAAGGAAGGTCGGATTGTTACTGGGCGCGGTGTCGCGCAAGCGGCGGATGGTGAAGGTCGGATCAAGTGCTAGGGCTGCCTGCGCGGTTGCCTTCGCTTCATCCAGTTCGCCAATCCGCGTCAACGCGTCGGCGAGCCAGAAGTGCGAAAGCGGATTGTTTCGATTGGCCTCGATGCTTCGCCTTAACCAAACCACGGCTTCCTCGCCGGCACCCAAGTGCAATTTGGCTCCGCCAATGACGATCAGCCAACGGAAGGCTCTTATGTCACGAGGAGATAGCCGGAGCGCTTCAAGGATGTGCGCCTCGGCTTCCTCCGCCCGGCCGACGTATATTTTCGCCAGACCGATCCACGCGTGAGCCTCGGCCAGATTGCGGTCCAGTGCCAACGCTCGCTCGCATGCAGCAATGCCATGCGAGGCTCGATTTGTGTTGATCTCAACGAGACCGAGCTGCAGGTGCGCCATTGCGTGTTGTGGTGCCAACGACAAGGCCCTGCCCAACAGCGTTTCTGCCGCTGCGAGACGAGGGGCCGCGTCGTCCGTCATGAAATTCGCTGATAAAATCACGTCGACCTCCGCTCTGCCGACCAGGGCTTCCAAGCAGGCCGGATCGAGCGCCAGGGCACGTTCAAAGAAGCGCTGTGCTTGCGTGAGGTGCTCAGGGGTATGCCCCCGGTTGAAGATGGCTCTGCCTCGGAAATACAGATCTATCGCGTCCGGGTTTGCGGTGCTCTCGGCTCGCCGCGCCTCGGCTGCAATCAGTTCGGCATTCAGCGCGTTGGCCAGCCGAGATACGATTTCGTCCTGCAGGTCCAAAAGGTCGACGAAAAGCTTGTCGAACCGCTCTGCCCAAAGTTGGTTACCCGTTTCGGCGCTGACCAGCTGTACGTTGACGCGAAGCCGGCGACCGGCCCGCTGAACCGACCCCAGCAAGATATAGCGGACGTTCAATTCGCGTCCGATCTGTTTGAGATCGATCGGCTTGCCTTTGTAGGCAAATGCGGTGTGTCGGCCTATCACGAACGAACCGCTGATGCGCGACAGGTCCGTGTTCAGGCTCTCCGTCACGCCGTCGGCGAAATAGTCCTGCTCGCTGTCACCCCCAATGTTTGCGAAGGGCAGCACCACAATGGAAAGACGAGGTGCAGGGGCGAGGCGGGACGTGTCGGTACTGCCATGTGTAGCGGCAACCGCACGCCACTGATCTTCATGGACCGTGCCGACGAAGCGAAAACCCTTGCGCGGCAGTGTCTTGATCAAGTGCTGCTTTTCCCCGCTGTCGCCGATGGCGGTCCGGGCGGCATTGAGGCGGGTCGTCAACGCGGCATCCGAGACAATGCGGCCGTTCCAGATTGCGCTGATGATCTCGTCCTTGCTGACCACGCGTTCCCTGTTGCGGATCAGGTAATGGAGCAGGTCGAACACCTGCGGCGAGACGGGGATCAAGTCGGCGCCTCGACGCAGCTCGCGCCGCTCAGTGTTCGTTGCGCGGTGCAGTTCGCGCCGGTCGGTGTCCAGTGCGTAATCCTGAAAGAGATAACGCAAGCTGCCATTCCTTCTGGGGGGCTCTGAAGCCCTTGAGCACGAAGAATAAGCTGCCGGTAAGGAAAATGTAAGCCATCAGTTGAGCGCGCAGGCGCATCTTGCGGCAAGCAGTTCGGGGCGGACCCGAAGTGACGCTGCGGGACCGCCAGGACCGATTTTGACACAAGGCCGACGCGGCAGACTTGCCCTGTTATTGTCACGAAGGCCCGCTCATTCTTGCCGCCAATCAAGTGAACCCTGATCCGAACCTAAACTGAATGTAAATTTGAGGGAGCCAATGGCAAAGGAGTTCGCGTACGGCGACGCGGCCGCGGTTGGGTATGATCGCGCGTTTGCACATGTGTCACGCCACTTTTTGCCGTTCCTTCTGAGTGCCGCACGTGTTGCGTCTGGCATGAAGGTACTCGACATCGCAACGGGCACTGGACTGGCAGCGGCAGAATCCTTGCTCGTAGTTGGACCAACAGGGCACGTCGTTGCGGCCGACGTATCGGAAGCCATGGTTGGACAGGCGCGGCAGCGCCTGAGCGCGGCGGCAAATATCACCTTCGCGGTGGAGGACGGCCAATCTCTCTCGTTCGCCGATAGCAGCTTCGATGCTTTGATTTGCAGTCTCGGGCTAATGTTCTTCCCTCATCCCTCGCGCGGATTGTCGGAGTTCTTGCGTGTCCTTCGGCCGGGCGGACGCGCAGCAGTTTCCGTTGCGACCGTGCCGGAACGAACCTACAACGGCAGCGTCAACACAGCTATCGCCAAGCACTCGCCAGCGATCCGCGAGGCAACGGCGAGGATGTTTTCATTGGGTGACCCGGCGCGTCTGCGACAGTTGTTCGAGAAGGCCGGATTCCAAAACATCGAATTGACGAGGCAGGCGCACCGGTTCAGTATGCCATCTTTCGACGCCTACTTTGGTCCGTATGAACGCGGCGACGGTCCGACTGGACAAGCCTATCTGACACTCCCTCAATCGGTGCGCGATATTGTTCGCCAGGAAACGCAACGCAGCCTCGGAGATAGAGGCGGGCCCGTAGAAATCGAGGTTCAATATCAGTTCGCAAGCGGCCAACGCCGCTGATGAAAGTGGTCGGCCGCTGCTGCCGTGCACATTCCGCGTGATGTCCGCACTTGGCCCTTCGGTGACATTTGGCCTACGTCCAATGATTCCCGCTTTCAACGGCTAAACGGACATCGAGCGTCAAGGCGTTCGCGGCCGCAACAAAGCGCCCCGCTCTGCAAAGCGTGAAACTAGGGCCTATTGGGGCCCGGTGAATTGGGCGAGAGGCCTCGCCCTCAGCTAGGAAGCCCCATACGCCGTTGAAACTGATGCTTTTTCCGCAGTTTCAGAGAATGACCAAATAGCGCTTGCGGCCAGGACCACACGGTTTTGCCGTACGCGCGGTTCGTTGGCGCCGCAGGGTTCGACGGCGTTGTGCACGTTGCCATCGAAATGCCGGCGCGACGAACCTGACAGCGCCGCTCGTCCGTACGAAGCCTCGGGCTCACGGAGAGCAATCCGCCCTGCCCTCAGCTCTCGTACACGACGCTGCCGCGTCCACCGCAAGCCCGGCTCGCGACAATGACGACCTCATGATCGCCCCTCGAGATTGAGCCGGGATGGGCGACACATACGATATTTCCGAATTTCGGTAAAGCGGAATATTTTCGCGCGAGCGGGTTGACAGCGCCGCGACACACCTCGGTCCCGTAGCCTGGATGGAGCGCCAGCGTAATCCGGGACAGCGCAAGATGCCGAGCGCGCAGCCCCGGATTACGCTGGCGCTCCATCCGGGCTACGAGAGACGAGATTGAGCTCGTCGAGACCTGGAGCGCTCAGTACGGTGCGTAACGATAGCCCGGATCGTAGTAGTAGCCGGAACCGCCGTAGTAACCAGGGCCGCCGTAGTAACGCGGGCCATAGCCATAATAATAGCGGTTTTCATAGTATTCGCGGCGGCGGCTCTCGGCGATCGCGCCTCCGATCAGACCTGCGGCCATGCCCATGAAGGCGAGACCCGCGGCATTCGGCCCGCGTCGATAGTAACGCCGCCGGTGCGAGCTGAAATCGGTGACGTCGGAGGCAGCCTGGCCGGCAACGACCGCCTTGACAGCCGACTTGGCCTCCGGGCTCCCGGCCGACGCCGCTGCGGACGGGGATGCGGAAGCCGCAATCAGGGCGAGGCCAGCGAGCGCGCCCACGATCGTGTTGCGGCCGGCTGCGGAAATCACGGGTCCAATACTCATGTTCGAATTTCCTCTGTTCTCGCCCAAAGAAACATAAGCAAACGATCTATAATCCGCAAACCACTGAAATGGTTTCATGATCGCGGCGATCTGCCACGCTTTGAACGATTGTAAATCCCGAACCATCAGACCCAGCTTGAACCAGCCAACCTGAGCGGTTAATGAACAGCCGCGCCGTTTTCGGCCGCCGTAAGCGTTTACGTGAACCAACGCATCAACCGACGCCGTCGGGATCGATGCCATTTTCCAGGTTCAAGAGATCGACGCGTCCTTTCCTAGAGAAACCAGATGATCGTGGTTCGCAAACTGCCGGCGCGCTATGCGCCGATCGTGACGCCATTCGTGCTGTCCACCCTCATGACGGCGGTGGTATCGGTCATTTCGACGCTGCGGAGCCTGGGGGCAACGCCGGCGTTCCTGGCGACCTGGCCGGGCGCCTGGGGACTGTCCTGGCTCGTCGCCTTCCCGACCCTGCTCGTGGTGCTGCCGCTGGTCCGCCGCATCGTGGCCTGGCTCGTCGCAGCGCCACCCCGCCGGTAACCGCGCCTACGACAGCGCCCCCAGCACGCCTCTCGTCGCCTTGTCGATTTCCTCGACATAGCGGCGGCGGGCGAAGCTCTCGGTGAGGAAGCCGACCACCTTGCGGCTGTCGGTGGAATCGACCACCGCCAGCATCTCCGCCTCGGCCTCGTCGAACACCGCCATCGCCGACTTCACGTTCATTTCCGGGATCAGCACGATGTCGATCAGGCGGGCGAGCTCGATCACCTGGATGTCGTCGGCGATGGTGTCGAGGTCGCTGGAGAACAAATCGGGCAGCAGGACGAGGCCGATATATTCGTCAGCATTGTTGACGATGACGATTCCCGGCCGCGAGCCGAGCGCGAACTCGCGGCGCGCGGCGGCGATCGTCGTGGTCGAGGGCACCTTGCCGACGTCCGAGCGCATCAGGCGCTCGACCGTGAGATTGCGCAGCCAGCCGACGTCGTTGGCGCTGCGGATGGTCTCGCCGCGCAGATGCAGGCGCCAGGTCGAGAAGGAATGGCCGAACATGAAGCGCACGCAGATCGAGGTCACGATGCAGCCGGCCAGCACCACGGCGGTGACGTCGACGTTACGTGTCATCTCGAGCACGAGGAACGACATCGTGAGCGGGCCGCCGACGATAGCGACGCCGAGCGTCGCCATGCCGGTCAACATCGCCACCAGCGGATCGATCGCGAAGTTCGGGCTGATGAGCAGCAGCACCGCGGCAAAGAACTTTCCGATCAGGCTGCCGACGAACAGCGAGGCGAAGAACAGGCCGCCGCGAAAGCCGGAGGCGAGCGAGATCAGGCAGGCCGTCAACTTCAAGGCGATGATCAGCGCGATCAGGCCGATCGTCATGTCGTGGAAGAGATCGAGCACCATGGCGCCATGGCCGGCCGCGAGAACCTGCGGCGTGATGATGGCGAACCCGCCGACGATGAGCCCGCCGATCACAGGACGCAGCCAGACCGGCATCCAGGCGAACAGCCGCTCGAACATCGGCGAGGAGCGCATCACGGCGATGCCGACGCCGCTGGTGATGAGGGCGAGCCCGATCAGTGCCAGATATTGCTCGACGCCGACGGCGCTGACCTTCGGTATTTCCAGCGAGTACGGCGCGCCGCCCAGCCATTGCGCGGTCAAGGCACCCGCAAGCGAGGCGGCGAGGATCGGCGCGGCGCTGCCGA
Organism: Bradyrhizobium sp. BRP19; assembly: GCF_020194195.1. Taxonomy (NCBI): domain Bacteria; kingdom Pseudomonadati; phylum Pseudomonadota; class Alphaproteobacteria; order Hyphomicrobiales; family Nitrobacteraceae; genus Bradyrhizobium; species Bradyrhizobium sp. BRP19. The sequence goes on from NZ_JADYVZ010000008.1 coordinate 88,091, forward strand.
CGGCATAGACGCCGACGATCAGCTCGCAAGCGTAGAACGCGCCGGTGATCGGCGCGCCGAACGCGGCCGCGATCGCGGCAGCAGCGCCGCAGCCGACCATCAGGCGCAGATCGTTACGGCGGAGATTGAAGAACTTGCCGATCAGCGAGGCCATGCCCGAACCGATCTGGGTGTAGCCCGCCTCGAGGCCGACGGAGGCGCCGCAGCCGTTCGAGATCAGGGTCTGGCCTGCGACCACCCCGCTGTCGCGCATCGACAGATTGCCGCCCCGCAGCGCGTTCGCCTCGATCGGATCGACCGCGTTCGATATCTTCATGCGCCGCCGCGACCATTCCATGATTCCGAGCACCAGCCCGCCGAGCGCAGGCGCGATCAGTGCCGCCCACGGACTGACACGTGCGTGGGCCGACAGGTGGACATCAACGGGAATGCCGTAGATCACGACATGCGCGATCTGGGCGATGTGGGCCATCAGCGTCACGACGGCTCCCGCGAGCGTGCCGATCACGAGCGCCAGCGGGATCAGGTAGAACTCGTTGCTGCGCAACAGGGCGCGCAACCGAACCATGGTGCGGTTCGTCTTCTTGCGATCGAGGAGATGCCTGAGCCGCACGAACACCTTTGGCCCGCCCTACCCTTCCGACAGGCCGTAGCCCGCCATGCGCTGACGGACCCGCTCGATCTCCTCGCTCGGGAGCAGCGGCGGTCGTCCGATCTGGAGGCAGCCGTGATATTGCCGCGCCAGCGTCTCGACCTCGACCGCCAGCCACATCGCCTTGTCCAGCGTCTTGCCGATCGCGATCATGCCGTGGTGATCGAGCAGGCAGGCGAGCCGGCCCTCCAGTGCCCGCACCGCATGTTCGGACAGCTCCGCCGTTCCGAACGTCGCGTAGGGCGCGCAGCGGATGCTGTCGCCGCCCGCCGCCGCGATCATGTAATGCACGGGCGGGATCTCCATGCCCATGATCGCCAGGATGGTGCAATAGGTCGGATGGGCGTGCACGACGGCGTTGACGTCGGGCCGCGACTTCAGGATGTCGCGATGAAAGCGCCATTCGCTCGACGGCTTCTGGTCGGGCGCGTGCGAGCCGTCCATGGCCATGAAGACGATCTGGTCCGGACGCATGGCCTCATAGGGCACGCTGGTCGGCGTGACCAGGAGGCCGTCCACATGCCGGACGCTGATATTGCCCGATGTGCCCTGGTTGATGCCGAGCGCGTTCATGCGCCGGCAGGCGTCGATAATGGCCTGTCTCTTGCCGAGCTCGTCCGCTGTCATCGACATGTCGATTTCCTGTCGAGGGCTTATTGGACCGAGTTACGTCAAAGCAACATGACAGTGCAAGCGAAAGCGTCCCGGATCCCGTGACACTCCGGCCGAACGGGATAGCGACAGGTTAACAGATTGTCGCAGCTACCGGGGCAGGCCGGTCCGGACCGCCGCGCACCCGTTGATGACGAACTGCACGGATAGGCGGCGAGCAGCATGCCGAGGACGCGCGAGAGCAATAACAAAAGTTAAGGCTGCTGCGGAGGCAATGAGATCGAACGGTGCAATCGCAAAGCAACCATTCCCGACGATTGCCGTTTCACTGTGCATCGACACACGAACAGAAGCAGCCGAAGCAATTGCACGAGCCCCGTTCCAGAATTGATCCGCACGATCCCGTTGCCTGCAGCCACTGGGCGCTTCGATTAGGGACAAACGTCAAAGAGCTCAAGGCGGCGATTCATCAATTCGGCAGCGCAGCGGATGCCGTGGCGTACGGCCTTCAGCAGTGGCGGCGTAGCGCCTCGCGTGGGCAGTGGCAGGGGCGCAGCGGCGCACCGCAGATCGGCATTCTCTCCGATTCCATGGTCGCGCGCGGCGAACAGCTCGCCGCGGTCTCGATGGTCTGCGTCAATGCGATCGGCCTTGTCGCCGGCGCCGTGCCGCGAATTCTGCCTGCGGCGCCCGAAGCTGACATCGACGCCTATCTGGACGGGCTCGACGGCCTCTTCGTCGGCGGCGGACAGACCAACGTCCATCCGTCCCGCTATGGACAAACGGTCGACGAGAAGCGTGACGGCCCGTTCGACGAATTCCGCGACGAGGTCGCGCTGCGCCTGATTCCGCGGGCGCTGGCGCGGGGCATCCCCGCTCTGTTCATCTGTCGCGGCTTCCAGGAGCTGAACGTCGCTTTCGGCGGCACGCTGGCGAAAGAGCCCGACGATTTGGCCGAGGAGCAACGCCATGGCACGCCCGAGGCGGACAACGAGGATGCCCGCTATCGGCTGCGGCAGAAGGTGGGCTTGCGCAAGGGCGGCGTCCTGCAACAGATCTGCGGCGCGGATTCGATCATGGTGAATTCGCTGCACAGCTTCCTGATCGCCGATCTCGCACCCGGTCTCGTCGCGGAAGCCGTCGCCGAGGACGGCTCGATCGAGGCTGTCAGCGTCGAGGGCGCCAGCGATTTTGCGCTCGGCACCCTTTTCCATCCCGATTATTGGGCGAGCTCCGATCACGCCTCGGCGCGCATTCTGTCAGCCTTCGGGGACGCGGTTCGCCGTCACGCCAAGGCACAAGGGGCGGCCTAGGCCATGCACCGCTACCGCTTCGGCATCGAGGAGGAATATTTTCTGGTCAACCGCCAGTCTGCGGCGCCGCGATCCGAGCTGCCCAAGGCTTACATGGCCGCGGCGCAGAAGCGGCTCGGCGAACGGTTGACCACCGAGATCCTGCAATCGCAGATCGAGGTGGCGACCCCGCCGCTGACGTCTTCGGCCGATGCGCTGGCCGAGCTCGCGCATTATCGGTCGGTGCTCACCGAGGTCGGCAAGGACCACGGTGTCGGCATCATCGCGGCCGGCACACACCCGCTGGCGCAGCCGCAGCAGCAGCGCATGACGCGCAAGCGCCGCTACAGCAAGGTCATCAGCGATCTCGGGATGGTCGGCCTCGGCAACCCGATCAGCGGACTGCACATCCATGTCGAGGTCCCCGAGCCCGATTTGCGCGTCGAGATCATGCACCGCCTGGTGCCGTTCCTGCCGCTGCTGCTGGCGCTCTCGACCTCCTCGCCGTTCTGGTGCGGCTACCCGACGGGATTGCTGGGCTACCGCAATGCCGCCAACGATGCCCTGCCCCGGACCGGCTTTCCCGAGATGTTTCGGAACCTTTCCGAATACGAGACCTACGTGAAGACCTTGGTCGATGCCGGCATCATCCCCAACGCCACCTATGTCTGGTGGGCGTTGCGGCCCTCGCTGCAGCATCCGACTCTCGAGCTGCGCATCACCGATTGCTGCACGGCGATCGCGGATTCGGTGGCGATCGCGGCGCTGTTCCGCGCGCTGGTCCGCCACGCCGTCCACCATCCCGAGCTGAACGCCACCTATTCGGCCGTGCACCGCGCGCTGGTGGAGGAGAATCGCTGGCGCGCCCAGCGCTACGGAACCGACGGCACCTATATCGACCTGGTCTCGTTCGAGCCGGTCTCGTTCAGAAGCTGGCTCGATTCGGTGATCGCCATGGTGGCACCCCACGTCGACCATCTCGGCATCGAAGACGACATCCAGCATCTGAAGTCGATCCCCAAGCGCGGCACATCGGCCCACCTTCAGCTCGAATATTTTCGCGGCTTGCGCAAGTTCGGCCACTCGCCGCGGGAAGCAATCAGCGACGTGACGAAATGGCTGCGCACTTCCAGCGAAGCCGGAGACTTCACCGCCCGGGGCGGCGAGCCGAAGGCGCCCGCCGTGCGGCAACCGCTGACCGACCTGGTCTGACGCCGCAGCCGCATGGAACGAGGTTTCGGCCGCCGACTTAGCTAGACAGCAATGGACAATGGTGGAGACCAATCATGAGCGACAGCGGAATTAGCATGCTCTTGGGCCACGCCTCGGCCCAGATGCTTTGGCTCTGGTTCATCGGCGCGTTCGTGCTCGGCGCGGCCCTCGTTTACGGGGTGATGAAGGCCGGCCATCTGCGCCGCAGCGAGCGCGCACGTCTCGACCGCGCGACGGAAGAGCGCCAGCGCCAGGAAGACCCCTACAAACGCCCGACCTGAGCAAGGTTGCAGTTTGGAACTTTCGTTCTCCGACGGCTTTGATCGCCCGAGGATTGAGGAAGGCGAGGCCTTCCCGTGTCGCCTCATGAGGAGGACGTATGGCTAAACGAGCGAAGAAACGCACGACCAAGAAGACCGCGGCGCGCCGGCCGCGTCAGGCGCCGAAGATGCTCAGCGACCTGTTTCTGGAGACGCTGAAGGACATCTATTTCGCCGAGAACAAGATCATCAAGACCCTGCCCAAGATGGCCAAGGCCGCGAATTCCAAGGAGCTTGCGACCGCCTTCAACAAGCATTTGCGTGAGACCCAGGGCCAAGTCAAACGGCTCGACCAGATCTTCAAGATGCTGGGCAAGCCGGCACGCGGCAAGCCCTGCGAAGCCATCAACGGCATTGCCGACGAGGGCGCCGAGATCATGAAGGAGTTCAAGGGCGCGCCGGCGCTCGATGCCGGACTGGTCGCGGCAGCACAGGCGGTCGAGCACTACGAGATCTCCCGCTACGGCACGCTGCGCACCTGGGCCGAGGAGCTCGGCATGCAGGACGCCGCAAGGCTGCTCCAGGAGACGCTGGACGAGGAAGAGGCGACCGATCAGACGTTGACCGAGCTCGCCACCTCCGTGATCAACCTCGAAGCGGAACAAGAGTACCGCGCGGCGGCCTGACCCCGCGCCCTGCCGATGAACGGAACGTCGCGGCCGCATGCCGCGGCGTTCGCTTGCCTTGATCGCACGGCGGCGCATGGCACGTCAGCGCCACTGCACTGGATTTCCGTACTGGATTTCCTTGGAACTCGCCCCATATGCAGGCTTTCCCACCCCAGAGCCCGCATCATGCAACCCAAAAATCCCCTCGACTGGATGCTGTCCGAAGCCCTGGACTCGCTGACCCGCGCCGATCGGCTGCGCCAGCAGTTCGGCCGCCAGGAAGCCTGCTGGGAGCCGCCGATCGACGTGCTCGAAACCGAGCGTGAGCTCCTGATCCTGGTCGCGCTTCCCGGCGTCAATCCGGACAATGTCGAGACCGTCATCCATGACGGCGTGCTCGTCATCTCGGGTCAGCGCACCCTCCCGCCGGAGCTTCGCAACGCCCGCATCCATCGGCTCGAGCTGCCGCAAGGGCGTTTTGAGCGCCGCATTGCATTGCCCCTCGGCCGTTACGCCATCAGCCGCTTCGTGATGGACGGCTGCGTCGCACTGCGCCTCGCGAAATCCTGAGGTCGATCATGGCCACCGAACAGATGAACAACGAACAAAGCAATAACGACGTGAAGATCCCCGACGACGCGCTGATCATCGTCCCCGTGCGCGAGATGGTGCTGTTTCCCGGCGCGATCGCGCCGATCACGATCGGCCGGGCGAAGTCCATTGCCGCCGCGCAGCAGGCGCTGCGCGAGCAGCGGCCGATTGGCATCGTCCTGCAGCGCAGCCCCGAGACCAATGACCCCGGGCCGGACGACCTCTACAGGGTCGCAACCATCGCCAACATCGTGCGCTACATCACCGCGCCCGACGGCACTCATCACATCGTCTGCCAGGGCGTGCAGCGCGCGCGCATCCTCGACTTCCTGCCGGGGACGCCGTTCCCGGCCGCGCGCTTCCAGCAGATCCCCGAGCCGACCACGACCTCGCCCGAGATCGAGGCCCGCGCGCTGAACCTGCAGCGCCAGGCCATCGAGGCGATCGAGCTGCTGCCGCAGGCGCCGCCCGAGCTCGCCGCGATGTTCCAGGGCACCAGCGCGCCCGGCGCGCTGGCGGATCTGGCAACCTCGTTCATGGACATCAAGCCGCAGGACAAGCAGGAGGTGCTGGAGACCATCGACCTCGCTCTTCGCGTGGAGAAGGTGTCGAAGCACCTGGCCGAGCGGCTGGAGGTGCTGCGCATCAGCAACGAAATCGGCCAGCAGACCAAGGCCTCCTTCGACGAGCGGCAGCGCGAGGCGATCCTGCGCGAGCAGATGGCGACGATCCAGCGCCAGCTGGGCGAAGGCGACGGCAAGCAGGCCGAGGTCGCCGAGCTGACGGCTGCGATCGCCAAGGCCAACATGCCGCCGGAGGCGGAAGCGCATGCCAAGAAGGAGCTGCGCCGCTACGAGCGCATGCCGGAGGCCGCCGGCGAGGCCGGCATGGTCCGCACCTATCTGGACTGGCTGATCGAGCTGCCCTGGGCGCTGCCCGCGGAGAAGCCGATCGACATCAAGGAGGCGCGAGCCATCCTGGATGCCGACCATTTCGGCCTGGAGAAGATCAAGAGCCGGATCATCGAATATCTGGCGGTGCGCAAGCTCGCCCCGCAGGGCAAGGCGCCGATCCTGTGCTTCGTCGGCCCGCCCGGCGTCGGCAAGACCTCGCTCGGCCAATCCATCGCGCGCGCGATGGATCGCCCCTTCGTGCGCGTCAGCTTGGGCGGCGTGCATGACGAGGCCGAGATTCGCGGTCACCGCCGCACCTATATCGGCGCGTTGCCCGGCAACATCATCCAGGGCATCAAGAAGGCGGGCGCGAGGAACTGCGTCATGATGCTGGACGAGATCGACAAGATGGGCCGTGGCGTGCAGGGCGATCCTTCCGCCGCGATGCTGGAGGTGCTCGACCCCGAGCAGAACGGAACGTTCCGGGACAATTACCTCGGCGTGCCCTTCGATCTGTCGCGCGTCGTGTTCATCGCGACCGCCAACATGCTCGACCAGATCCCGGGTCCGCTGCTGGACCGCATGGAGCTGATCAGCCTCGCCGGCTACACCGAGGACGAGAAGCTGGAGATCGCGCGGCGCTATTTGGTGCGGCGGCAGTTGGAGGCCAACGGCCTCTCGGCCGAGCAGGCCGAGATCGAGCCGGAAGCCTTGAAGCTGATCGTCAAGGGCTACACCCGCGAGGCTGGCGTGCGTAACCTCGAGCGCGAGATCGGCAAGGTGCTCCGGCATGCCGCGGTGCAGGTCGCCGAAGGCACGGCCGCGAAGGTCACGGTGACGGCAAAGGACATCGCCACCGTGCTCGGCCAGCCGCGCTTCGAGGGCGAGATCGCACTGCGCACCAGCGTTCCGGGCGTTGCCACCGGCCTTGCCTGGACGCCGGTCGGCGGTGACATCCTGTTCATCGAAGCCACGCGCGTGCCCGGCAAGGGCGGGCTGATCCTGACCGGCCAGCTCGGCGACGTCATGCGCGAGAGCGTGCAGGCTGCGCTGACGCTGGTGAAGAGCCGGGCCTCTCAGCTCGGCATCGATCCGCAAGCGTTCGAGAAGAGCGACATCCACGTTCACGTCCCCGCGGGCGCAACCCCGAAGGACGGGCCGAGCGCGGGCGTTGCGATGTTCACGGCGCTGACCTCCCTGCTCACCAACCGCACGGTGAGGAGTGACACCGCGATGACCGGCGAGATCTCGCTGCGCGGCCTGGTGCTGCCGGTCGGCGGCATCAAGGAGAAGGTGGTGGCTGCGGCTGCTGCCGGCCTGAAGCGGGTGATGCTGCCGGCGCGCAACAAGCGGGACTATGACGACATCCCGAAGAGCGCGCGGGACACCCTCGAGTTCATCTGGCTGGAGCGCGTCGACGAAGCCATCGCCGCGGCGCTCGAGCCGGCTGAAGCCAAGGAAGCGGCGGAGTAAAGGCGATGAAGAAACTGCTGGAAATAGCGAAGCGGTCGCGGAAGACGCAGCGGCTGCGCCAATTGCTCGATCGCGCGATCGACCGGATTCGCGATGGGCTCGCAGGACCCGAGCCGCGGCTTCAGCCTGCTACGGTCCGAGTGAAGCGCCGCAAGGGTTGAGCCCTCCGTCTCGAACCCTCGCGGCAGCCCCAGACAAAAGGCCCCCTCGTTCGAGGGGGCCTTTGCGTTGTTAGCCCACGGCGTCCTTGGCGGCCTTGACCGGGCGGGCGCGGACGATCTTCCGGGCCGGCTTGGCCTTGAACATCATCTCTTCACCCGTGAACGGGTTGGTGCCCTTGCGCGCCTTGGTCGCGGGCTTCTTGATGACCACGAACTTGGCGAAGCCCGGCACCAGGAACAGGCCGTTCTTCTTGAGCTCCTTGTGGCCGACGTCGGTCAGCGTCTCCATGACGTTCTTGACGTCACGCTTGGAAAGCTCGGTGGCGGTCGCAATCTTTTCGATCAATTGCGATTTGGACATCTGGGTCGGCATCGTGTCTCCTCTGATTCGTTGCCGGTTGCATATTAGACCAACCGTTGAAGGCCTATAGCCTTCTGCACAGTTTTGTCGCGAAATTACGGGCTTTTCTGGCCTGCTGTGACAAAAAACCCTGCTTTTTAGCTACTTCCAGAGCGGAGGAAGCCTCGGGCAGCGGTTTTTGCCTTGTTTCAAAGGCCCGCACGCAACCTTGCTAGAACTGATTCGCCGCTTTCGACAAGCGACGACCGGCCTCTTTATGAGAGGCCGGTCGTGTTTCACCCTGAAAAATAAGGGTCGGATCGCTGGTCGCCGGTCTTCTTCCCCGTAAAAATGGGGAGAAAGTCAGTGGGCGATTGGCTAGACGCGCTCGATGATGATGGCCGGCGCCATGCCGCCGGCGGCGCACATGGTGACAAGACCGCGCTTGAGGTCGCGCCGTTCGAGCTCGTCGAGCACGGTGCCGATCAAGATCGAGCCGGTGGCGCCGATGGGGTGGCCGAGCGCGATCGAGCCGCCGTTGACGTTGACCTTGGCCCGATCGAGCTTGAGGTCGCGGATATATTTTTCCGCCACCACGGCGAAGGCCTCGTTGATCTCGAACAGGTCGATATCGTCGATGGTGAGCCCCGCCTTGGCCAGCGCCTTGCGCGTTGCCGGCACCGGTGCGTTCAGCATGAGGGTCGGCGAGTCCCCCATGTTGGCCATCGCGACCACGCGGGCCCGGGCTTTAAGGCCATGCGCCTTGGCATAAGCGGGCGAGGCCAAAAGGATCGCAGCAGCGCCGTCGACGACGCCGGAGGAGTTGCCGGCGTGATGCACGAAGTCGATTTCGAGATCAGGGTACTTTTGCAGGATCAGGCCGCGATAGGTCGTGCCCTTGTCGTCGAGCGCGTAGTCCGCGACGGCGGGGAATGCCGGCTTCAGGCTGCTGAGGCCTTCCATCGTGGTCTGCGGCCGTGGGTATTCTTCATGATCCAGCGCCAGACTGCCGTCCTCGCGGTGGACCGGCACGAGGCTGTTCTTGAAGTGGCCGTTCGCGATCGCATGCGCGGCGCGCTTCTGGCTCTCCAGCCCGAGCGCGTCGACGTCGCTTCGGGTGATGCCTTCCAGCGTCGCGATCGCATCGGCGCAGACGCCCTGATGCGACTGCGGATGCCGTGCCCGCAGACGCAGATTGCCGCCGTCCATCATCATCGGACCGCCGCCGCGGCGTCCCTCCATCGACATCATCTCGCAGCCGCCGGCGATGACGAGGTCTTCCGCACCCGCCATGATCGAGCTTGCCGCCATGTTGACGCTGGTGATGCCGCTGCCGCAAAAGCGGTCGAGCGTCACCGCGCTGGCGCGCACGTCGTAGCCGGCATCGAGCGCCGACATGCGGCCGAGATCGCCGCTTTGCGTTGCCACCTGCGCGCTGCAGCCCCAGACGATGTCGTCGACATCGGCGGTATCGATGCCGGTGCGGTCGGCGAGTGCGCGCAGCACGGTCGCCCCGAGCTGCTGCGGATGAATGCCCGAGAGGGCTCCCTTGCCGGCCTTGCCGATGCCCCGCGGCGTGCGGCAGGCATCAATGATCAGCGCGTCAGGCATTGGCGTCGTCCTCTTGTTTATGGGTGTTGAGAACGGTTTTGAATAAGGGGGAGAAGAGAGTCAATGTGCGGCGCTCGCCCTTCGCCTCTCCCCGCGTGCGGGGAGGGGCCGGATTTTACGCGCAGCGGAAAATCCGGGTGAGGGGGAGCCTCAGCAAGAACGGTGACAGGGTGACAGATGGACTCGCGGAGAGAGCCCCTCACCCCTGCCCTCTCCCCGTAAGAACGGGGAGAGGGAGAAGAGCTACGCCCCCGCCGCGTTCTTCGCGATCACGTTGCGGTAGAAGCTGGCGCTGAGTTTTGCCGTGCGGACCTGGGTGTCGAAATTGACGTGGTACAGCCCGAAACGCTTGTTAAGGCCGTACACCCACTCGAAATTGTCCATCAGGCTCCAGAGGAAATAGCCGCGCACCGGCACGCCTTCGTCGGTGGCGCGCTGGAGCTGGGCGAGATAGTTGCGCAGATACATGATGCGATCGGTGTCGTAGATCTCGCCGTCGGGCGACACCACATCGTCGCCGGAGGTGCCGTTCTCGCTGATATAGATCGCATCCGTCTTCCAGATCTTCGCCGCCAGCTTCGGCACCCAGTAGATCGTCTCGGGCCCGACGCGCAGCCAGTCCGAATTCATGTGCGGGAACGATTTCGGGATCGGCAGCGGCTTGAAGCCCGCGCCCTGGTCGGAGGCCACCACGTAGTTCTGCGGCGCATAGATGTTGAGACCGAGAAAATCGACCGGCGAAGAGATGATCTTGAGCTCCGCATCGGTGTATTTCGGCGCGTTGGACCCGGCGTATTTCAGGAAGGCGTCGGTATAGCGGCCCGTCATGATGACGTTGAGGTAGCCGGCATTCATCTCGCGCAGCGCGGTCTCCGCGGCCCGCACGTTTTCCGGCGTGTCGAAGGCAGGCGCGCAGGCATCGATGTTCTCCGCCGGCCCCACCCTGGTGCCGCGGCGGCCATGGGCTCGCACCGCCTGCACCGCGAGCCCGTGCGCCAGCGCACTGTTGTGCCTGATCTGATTGACATCGGCTTGCGGCAGCTTCAAGCCCGGCGCGTCGATGCCGACGCCGTAACCGAAATAGACGAAGCGCCCGCTCTCGTTCAACGTGAACACGTTCCTGACGCGGTCGGTGAGGTGCGCGGCGATATAGGCCGCGTAGTCGCCGAAGATCTTGCAGGTCTCGGTCGAACGCCAACCGCCGAACCGGTCCTGGAGCGATTGGGGCAGGTCCCAATGATAGAGGGTCAGCCACGGCTCGATGCCGTTCTTCAGCAGCTCGTCGACGAGACGGTTGTAGAAGTCGAGCCCCTTTGGATTGGGCTTGCCGTCGCCGTCCGGGAACAGCCGCGGCCAGGCCACCGAGAAGCGATAGGCCTTGCAGCCGAGCTCCTTGATGAGGGCGATGTCCTCCTTGTAGCGGTGATAGTGCTCGTTGGCGCGGTCGCCGTTGGTGCCGTCCTCGATCTTGCCGGGGATGCGGACGAACTTGTCCCAGATCGAGGCCCCTCGCCCGTCCTCCTCGACCGCACCCTCGACCTGATAGGACGAGGTCGCCGTGCCCCAGAGAAAGCCCGCCGGAAAACCGGCTGCATTGCGCGGCGGCCGCGCCGGCTTGGCTTCGGCGACAAGCGGACTCGCAATCCCGGCTGCGGACAATCCCGCCAGCTTGGCAAACCGGCGGCGCGAGACCCCCTCCGTCATTGATGCTGCTCCACTTCTTTTCGTTTCGGGCCGGCACAATGAACAGTTCCGGGCGATTTGAGAAGCGGGTGCAGGAGGTCCCAGATCCGCCACCGCAGGCGCGGCAGCACAATGCCGTTCCCTTGCCGAGATGAACGCCTATTGAGTTCAAACCGGATTCTAGCTTCGGCCTGCTCCGATTGAACCGACCACAATCTGCATCAGCCACGCGATGCCCGCGTCTTTCATAGCCGCTTTGGTCGCGATGGCCCGGATCGTATCCGGTTTGCGCGCGAAAGGCAGCTCGACCAACACGAGGCCGAAACGGCTGGCGTGCTGCTCCACCAGTCGGCGCGGCAATGCGGCGATCAAATCAGACCCGGAAAGCTGGGCAAGCGCCATCATGAAATTCGGAACAGTCAAAGCGATGCGGCGTTCGAGGCCGCGCTTTGCCAACATCTCATCAACGAAACCGCGCGGTTCCCCACTGAGAGAGACCAGCAGGTGCTGTGATCGCGCGAACGCAGCATGGGTTGTCGCTTTTGCGAAGGGATGTCGCTTGCGCATGGCCAGCACGAACTCCTCCTCGTAAAGCCTGCGCGCCTCGAAACGCGGTGATACCGCCGGCAGCGGCAGCATTGCGATATCGAGCTCGCGTCGTTCGAGCATGTCTAGGCTTTGCTGCCAAGGTTCTCCGATTGCACCACCGCGCGGCGCAGGCATCAGGTGGATCAGCCCGATATCAATGTGGGGCGCCGCAGTCGCGATCGATTGCAACAGCGGACCGATCGCTGAGACCAGTACGGCATCGGGAGCGCCAATCGTAAATCGACGGCCACTTTGCTCCGGGTCGAACGGTGTGGCCGAGCCGATCAGCTGTTCGACGCGCGCGATGATCTCGGCCACCGGCTCGCCGAGCTCCAGGGCGCGCGCCGTCGGAACGACGCCCTTCGGCGTCCGCAGAAACAGCGGATCGTTCAGCAGAAGACGGAGGCGGCCAAGCGCATGGCTGACAGCCGACGGCGTCAGGCTCAGCCGAGCGGCTGCACGCGCGACATGGCGCTCTTCCAGGACCACGCGGAAGAGCACGAGGAGATTGAGGTCGATCCTGGATAAATCAATTTGGTTCAGCATGTTGCTGAAATCATATCGCTGGATTCATTGGGATCAAGGCTTCATGCATGGGCCTCGTCGTTCGATCAGGAGCTGAGAAATGACCAACAAACCGTCCGGGCTGAACAGGCGGCCATGCGAGCAGGAAAAGATATCGCGGCGCTCGATGATGGCCGCTACCGCAGCAATTCCCCTGTCCGGTCAGCTTTCGGCCGATGCGGCCGCTGGAAGCGACGCGATAGCAGGCCTCGTCGAACGCGCCCGCGAGAAGAATGCCGCCTTCATGCGTGGCGATGTGGATCGCTGGTCCCAGCTTGTCCGCATCGCGCCCGATTTCACGCTGATGCAGCCCTTCGGCGGGCCTACGAGTCGGGGATTCGACGCTAGTCCCCAGCGTCTGGCTGCCCTCTCCCGATACTTCAGGGAAGGCCAAACCGAACTTGAGGTTTTGCAAACCTATGCATCCGACGCGCTCGTCGCTCTCGTCATGGTCGAGCGCCAGCGCGCCGAGGTGGGCGGGTTGCCGGCTCAAGACTGGTCGCTGCGCGTGACCGAAGTCTACCGCAAGGACGGCACGGATTGGCAACTCGTGCACCGTCATGCGGACCCGCTGGTCCGAAGCATCACCTTGCAACAGGCGGCGATACTCGCCCGGGGATGGCCGGAGGAAAAATGACGAAGCGCTGCAGATGAGCTGGATTCGGAGCCGGCCGGCGGCCAGTCGAGACGACGTGCGATTTCGTCGCGATGTTCAGCGCGAGCGCTTCGGCAATTTCGGCAGCTTGTCGGGATTGAATGCCGGCATCTGCCCTGGTGGTTCAGGTGGCGGCGGCTGTTGTTCCCTGAGGATGAGCGTTCCGTGGAGGATCATGCCCGGCGCCTGAGGTGCCGTCGCGGTGTAGGTCGCGATCTTGCCAGGGCAGCTTCCCTCGATCGTCAACGTCAGCTCTTGATCGTTGCCGAACACGGTGGCGCGTCCGTCGGTGTGACGCTTCGTCAATACGGTTGCGGTGAAGCGATCCCCATCGATCTGGCAGGTGCCGTGATAGGTCATCAGGCTGTCACGGCCCCAGATCTGGCCGTCTGCGACATGGACGATCCCGGTACCATGGTCGAGCGGCGTCTTGTACCACGCCGCGTAGGTGCCGTCCTTCAGCATGGGAGCAGCCTCCCCTGGTATTCCCACGCCAACAATTGGCATCATTAGCGCCAATAAACGGTTAATGACCGGGCCCGTGCCAATCCGGTCTTTGCTTGCGCAGCTCGGCCTCGAGCTCCTCGATGATGCTGTGAAGCAGACACGCTGCAAGCGGATCGGTCACCTCGCGCTCCAGATCCCGGTACCGCGCAATCTGGAATTCCTGCTCTCTCAACTGGCGCTCTGTCATGAGACTTGCCCTCCGGCGAACCGACGCGGAGACGGGCGGAGAGTTTCGTTACAATTTTCAGATCATTTGCGATGGTTTCCAGTCGGTTAAAGGCGCGGCCGGCTTGCGGATTGCCCGAAAAGGCTGCCGTGGGACCGGCGACACCAGCCTGAGCGCAGCGGTTGACGTCCAGACCGTTGCTTCCAATTGCGTGCGCGGCGGGCTTCTGCTAGCTTGAGGTACGTGCCTCATTTCACCTCGCCGGCCGGGTCGGTGACCCGCCTCTGCCGCAACGATGCGGGTAGCGGCTGATTGCCGTGCCGCTGGGGGTGAGGCATGCGCCCAATCTGGGCTCAAGCAGAGTTGGCCATCAAAAAGGGCCGACCGCCTTAGGGGAGGAATGATATGCAGCGTCTCTTGGTTGCAGGTGTGTCTGTTGCCTTCGCGATCGCAGCGGGTGTCGGCCCGACGGCTGCGGCGGACAAGAAGGTTCTGGCCTTCGTCGTCAACGGGGCGTCCGACTTCTGGAAGATCGCCGAGGCCGGGATGAAGAAGGCGCAGGGCGAGCTGCCCAACTACGAGCTCCAGTTCAAATATCCGGAACAGGCTGCAGCCGCCGTGCAGCAGCGCGTGATGGACGACCTCGTCGCCGCCGGTGCCGCCGGCATCATGGTCAGCGCGGTCGATCCGAAGAACCAGACCGAGCATCTCAACAAGGTTGCGTCCCAGACGGTGCTGTTCACCACCGACAGCGACGCGCCGAAATCCAAGCGCGTGGCCTATATCGGCTCCTCCAACACCGACCTCGGCAAGGAGGCAGGAAAGCTGATGGTCAAGGCGCTGCCGAACGGCGGCAAATGCGTCGGCTTCGTCGGCCTACCCGGCGCCGACAACGCACGCGAGCGCATCGAAGGCGTGAAGGAGACGCTCAAAGGCTCGAAGGTCGAGCTCGTCGACGTTCGCGGCGATGAGATCGACCAGACCCGCGCCAAGCGCAACGTCGAGGACATCCTCGCCGCCATGCCCGATGTGAGCTGCCTCGTCGGCTTCTACTCCTACAACACGCCGCGGATCTACGAGGTGCTCAAGGAGGCCGGCAAGCTCGGCAAGATCAAGATCATCGGCTTCGACGAGGATCCGATTACGCTCGGCGGCGTCAAGGAAGGCAGCATCGTCGGCACGGTGGTGCAGCAGCCGTTCGAATGGGGCTATCAGGGCATGAAGCTGATGGCGAACTACATCGGCGGCAACAAGTCCGGCATTCCGGCTAACGGTATCATCATCGTGCCCGGCAAGGTCATCGAAAAGGCGAATGTCGACGAGTTCATGGCCTCGATGAAGCAGATGCTGAAGAGATAGGAGAGATCCGCGCTGCCCGCCGTGCAGCCTGCCATGCCAGAACCGTTTCTCGAACTGGTCGACATCAGCAAGAGCTATCCAGGCGTGGTCGCCCTCGACCACGTCGGTCTGCAGGTGTCGCCCGGCGAGGTCGTTGCGCTGATCGGCGAGAACGGCGCCGGCAAGTCGACGCTGATGCGCGTGCTCGGCGGGGTCGTGGGGCCCAGCGGCGGCTTTATTCGTGTCGATGGCGCCGCGCGATCTTCGCTCACCGTGGCGGATGCGATCAAGGCGGGCATCGCCTTCGTCCATCAGGAACTGAACCTGTTCGACAATCTCGATGTCGCCGGCAACGTCTTCATCGGCCGCGAGCCGGTGCACGGCGGACCCTTGCGGCTGATCGACCGCAAACGGATGTATGCCGATGTCGCGCCGCTGCTGGAGCGGCTGGGCTGCGATTTCGCGGCCGATGCGCCGCTCGCCGACCTGTCGCTGGCGCAGCGCCAGCTGGTCGAGATCATGAAGGCGCTTTCGCTCGACGCTCGTCTCGTCATCATGGACGAGCCGACCTCGAGCCTGACGCTCGCCGAGACGGACCGCCTGATGCGCACCGTGGCCGGCCTGAAAGCCCACGGCGTCAGCATCATCTTCATCACGCATCGGCTCAACGAGGTGATGCAGTGCGCCGACCGTGCGGTCGTGCTGCGCGACGGTCGCGTGGTCGGCGCGCTGACGCGTGCGGAGCTCTCTCCGGCGGCGATGATCCGCTTGATGATCGGCCGCGACCTGAAATCGCTCTACGTTCCGCCGGCCGCGCCGCCCGGCGACAGCGTGCTGGAGATCGTCGATGCCGTCACCGACACCTATCCCGGCCGCGCCGTGAGCCTGTCGGTCCGCCGCGGCGAGATCCTCGGGCTTGCCGGTCTCGTCGGGTCCGGCCGCACCGAGCTCGCCCGCGCCGTCTTCGGCATCGACCCGTTGCGTGGCGGCACGATACGACTCGATGGCGAGCCGATCCGTATCGCAAGCCCACGGGCCGCCATCGAGCAAGGCATCTATCTCGTTCCGGAGGACCGCAAGGGCGCCGGCCTGCTGCTCGACGTCTCGATCGCCGAAAACATCTCGCTGCCGGATCTGGCGTCCTATATGCGCTTCTGGCTGGTGGATACGGATCGCGAGAACGAGAACGCGGTGCGTCAGCGGGAGCGCCTAAAAATCCGCGCGCCCGACGTCAAGACCGCCGTCGGCTCGCTGTCGGGAGGCAACCAGCAGAAGGTCGTGCTCGCCAAATGGCTGTCGATGCGGCCGAAGGTGCTGATCGTCGACGAGCCGACGCGTGGGGTCGACGTCGGAGCCAAGCAGGAAATCTACGGCATGCTGCGCCGCCTGACCGATGCCGGGGTGGCGATCCTGATGATCTCCAGCGACATGGAGGAGGTGATCGGGGTCAGCGACCGGCTCGCGGTGATGCATGAAGGCGCGATCTCGGGCTTCCTTGATCGCAGCCAGTTCAGTGAGCACAATGTGCTGCAGCTTGCCGTTGGCCACACAATCACGGCGGAGGGACCTTGAGCAAGAAAGACCTGAGCCTTCTCGTTCTGATTCTGGTGGTCGGGACCGTTGTCGCCCTGATCAATCCGAGATTCCTGTACGTCGGCAATCTCTCGAACACCGCCAACCAGATCGGGTTGTTCGGCATCTTCTCCATCGCCGAAGCCTTCATCATCATCATCGGCGGGATCGAGCTGTCGGTGGGTTCGGTGATCGCACTGCTGGGCGTCCTGTTCATCGACCTGATCGTCAATCACGACGTCAACTGGGTCGTAGCCCTCGCGATGATCGTCGCGGCCGGGCTCGTGATCGGCCTGGTTCATGGCACGCTGGTGACCAGGATGCGGATCCAGGCTTTCGTGGTCACGCTGTGCGGCCTCCTGATCTACCGCGGCGCGGCGCGCTATTACACCGAGGACGCGACGGCGGGCTTCGGCTTCGGCGCGAGCTTTCCGATGTTGGAATGGCTGGCCGCCGGCCGCACCAACGTGCTCGGATTCCCGCTGCCGCACAGCGTGGTGGCGCTCGCCGTGGTGGCCGTGATCGCCTGGGTGGTGCTTCACCGCTCGGTGTTCGGCCGCTATCTCCTTGCCGTCGGCAAGAACGAGGAAGCGGCACGGTACTCCGGCATTCGCACCAACCGCGTGATCATCTCGGCCTACGTCATCTGTGGCGGGCTGACTGCGTTTTCGGCGATCCTGATCGCGATGTACACCCGTTCGATTTCGCCGGCGGTGCACGGCTCGTTCTACGAGCTCTACGCCATCGCCGCCGCCGTGCTCGGCGGCTGCTCCTTGCGCGGCGGCGAAGGCTCGATCATCGGCGTCGTGCTCGGCACCGTGCTGCTCCAGGTGCTGCAGAATCTCGTCAACCTGCTGGGCATTCCGAGCTCGCTCAATTTCGCGGTGATGGGAACGGTGATCCTGGTCGGCGTGCTCGGCGATCAATATCTGGTGCAGCGACGCCACCGCGCGAGTGCGGCCAAAGGCCGGGAGCAGGCGAGCGTCGCTGCGGCTCCGCTCGAGCGCGTGAAGGTGGAGTGAAAATCTAGAACGTCACCCGCAACCCCGCGTAAAACGCGCGCGGCCTTGCCGGGCTCAGCGAGCGCGGGTCGGTGAAATCCGCGCCGCCATTGGTGAAGTTGGGCAAGGCGTCGCGGTCGAAGAACTGGCCGTAGGTCACGTAACGCTTGTCGAAGATGTTGTCGACGCGGCCGTAGAGCTGGACGTTCTTCGCGATCTGATAGGAGGTGTGGAGATTGAACACCGTGTAGGACGGCAGCTTCGCGAACTGGTTGGACTCGTCGCCGACCAGATACTGGCTGGAGACGAACAGCGCGTTGCCGCCGACCTTCCAGACGTCGGTCACGGCATAGTCGACGCCGACCTTGACGCGGTGGCGCGGGACTGCCGGGATCTGGTTTCCGGGCCTGACCTGAATGGTCTCGGAGGTATCGTCGGCAAACGGGCTTTCCGAGCCGAGCTCGAGCGGATCAAGGAAGCGGGCATCGACGAACGCGTAACTCGCCTGGAACTGCAGCGTCGGAGACTTGATGTTGACTTCGGCTTCGAGCCCCTGCCGCCGGGTGCGGCCTACGTTCGAAAAATAGCCGAAACCAGTCCGGCCAACGACCGGCACCGCCATGATGTCGTCGTGGTTGGTGGCGCGAAAGCCGCCGATCTTCCATCCGAGGGTGCCGATGTTCAACTCCTTGGTGCCCCGGAAACCGGCCTCCACGGTCTTGGAGACGACCTGCTTGAGCGGCGGATCGGAGACCAGAAACGCCGCGATCAGACAGGGACGGGCCGGATCGGAGCAGCCGAGCTCGAGCGGCGTCGGCACGCGGTTGGCCTCGGAATAGCCGGCATAGGCGGTCAATTCCGGCGTGATCCTGTAGGTGCCGCCGATGATCGGATTGAAACGCGTGAAGGTGTGATCGCCGTTGAGCGCAGTCCCAAGCTGATCTTCCAACGTGATCCGCGCCGCATTGAAGCGGCCGCCCCCCGTGATGGCGAAGGCATCCGTGACGTTGAACGTATCCATCGCGTAGAGGCCGTTATACTGATTGACGGTCCGCAGCGAGACCGGGCCGGCGACGGGGTCCGCCACAGGAGTCGGTCCCAGGAAAACGCCGCTGCCGCTGACGACGTAGTTCTCTCCCATCGAGCCGATTTCGGAGGAGGCGTTGTAGCGCGTGACGCTGGCGTCATAGGTTGCGCCCACCACGAAGCGGTTGTCATGACCGAACAACTGGTCGGTGTTGGTGGCCTGCCCCGACACGCCGAACGTGGTCGAACGGATCGAGCCGCGGTCGATCGCGCCGAGGATCGTGCCCGGCGCAAATGGGTTGGCAAGCTGCACGCCGCCCGCGCCGTAGGCGGGTGAGGTGTCGTCGCCAAAGCAGAGCAGCGCCGGATCTGCAGCGCACTCCTCCACGTCGGTCGGGTTGCCGTCGACCACCTTTTGCTCGTACCTGCGCACACGCGCGGTGCCTTCGAGCGTCCAGGTCGGCGTCGCGTCGACCTTGCCGGTCAGGTTGAGATAGCCGACGCGATTGGAGGTGGTCTGCGGCGTGGTGTAGGTCGCGCCCCAATATCTGTCGAGCAGCTCGGCCGGGACCGTGGCGCTGGCGCCGAAATCGTTCTTGGCCACGCCCATATTGGCGTGGAATTCGCTGTCGCCGGCCCTGTAGCCGACATCGCCGTAGAAGCGCCGCACGGTCGATTGGGAAAAATTGCGGAAGCCGTTGTCGCGCAGTCCTTCGAGCGCACCGTAGACGGCGAAGTTCTGGTCGACCTGCTTGCCCCATTGCGCCGAGCCCTGGATGCGGCCGAACGATCCGCCCATGAGGTCGAGCTCGGCGCCCTGATAGGTGAAGCCGTCCTTCATTTGCAAGTTGATCGCGCCGCCGAGTGCATTGAGGCCAAAGGCCGGATTGTTGGTCACCAGCGTCACCGACCTGATCGCGGCCGTCGGAATCAGGTCCCAATTGACGGCGTCCGAGAAGGCCTCGTTGATGCGGACGCCGTTCTGGTACACCGCAAGGCCTTGCGGCGTGCCCGTCACGGGCGAAGCGACGAAGCCGCGGAATTCGACATCCGGCTGGAACGGATTGCCGGTGACTTCGCTGATGTTGACGCCGGCGATGTTGTCGCGCAGCGCGTCCGTGACGTTCAGCGAACCGGTGCGCCTGATCTGGTTGGCATCGACGGCATTGATCGCCGACGGAACCTTGTCGACATCGAGACCCCGGCCGGTGCCCGGCGAGGTCGGATAGACGTAAAGGCGTGTCCTCGGAGCTGCGGATCCCGGCGCCCCTATCCGCGCAACCGGTCGCGACGGCGCCGCGCGCCGCGCTGCCGAAGGTGGTGCGGTGACCTCGACCGGCGGCAGGTTCTGGACATTGGTCTCCTCGTCCGGCGCGGCCCCGGCAGGGGTCGCATAGACCAAGCCCGCCACCAGCCCGGTCGACACCGAAGCCATCAACAAAGCACGCTTCAACGAAACAACCTTGCCCATCCCCGCCTTCCCATCCGTGACCACCGACTGTTTTGATGTTCCGCCGATTGGTCGGGACGAGTTTATTCGGCCGCAATGGGGACGCCAGCCACAAAAGGTCGGACCCTATCCACACCCATTTTCCCGACCAAATCGGGAATTTTTCCCGATCGCTTTGGATGCGATCAGGTTGCCGCTGTCGGCACCAGCGCTTCCACGGTGACACCGCCCTCACCCGAGACCACATTGAGCGTGCCGCCGAGCGCCAGGATCCGCTCGCGCATGCCGACGAGGCCGAAGCCGAGCTTCTGGCCTGGCTCCATGCCGCGGCCGTCGTCGCTGACCCGCACCCGGGCGCAGAAGCGGCCGCCGGCCTGCTCGACCGGCTCGATGACGACGCTGACCGAGGTCGCACCGGCGTGGCGGAACACATTGGTGAGCGCCTCCTGCACGATGCGGTAGATGGTGAGATCGGCGGTCTCGCCGGTGGGGCCCAGCGCCGGCGAGATCGAGGTCTCGATCGCAACGTCGGGATGCGACTCCCGCCACAGCCGCGACAGGGATTCGAGCGCCTGGCGCAGGCCGAGCTCGGCGAGGCCCACGGGCCGAAGACGCTCCAGCACGCGGCGATTGAACTGCTGGAGTGCATTGATCTGCTCCAGCATGGCGCTGCCATGTTTGCGTACGGCATCGGCACTCGGCTCGCGTCCGTCCGCCTGCTTCGCCAACGCGCTCGCATGTGCGCGCAGCGAGAACAGATAGGGCCCGAACTCGTCATGCAATTCGCGCGCGATCTCCTTGCGCTCGATGTCCTGCAGCGACACCGCGCGCTCGGCGAGGCGCCGCTTGTCCTCGACCGCTTCACCAAGCGTCGCGGCAAGATGGTTGAGCCTGGTGCAGATCGCCGCGAGCTCCGGCGCGCCGCCCGGCGCGACGCGGGCCTCGTAATGTCCGCTTTCGAGCTTCCCCATGGCGTCCGCCAGCGACTGCAACGGTGCCAGGGCACGGCCGACCACCTTCATCATCAGGAAGAACAGCGCAAGCGCGATCACCGAGCCGACCTCGAGCTGGGTCACGATGCCGTCCCAGATCTCGGCGATCTCGTCGTCGGGATGCGAGGTGATCACGAGCGAGCCGGGCTTGCCGCGGATCGAGACCGGCACGCTGACCGCGGTCTGCTCCGGATGGACCAGGCTGACGAACCAGGCCGGCGGGGCACGCGTGTCGACATCGGAGCCAAGCCGGCGGGGCGTCAGCGGGTTCCCACCGGAATCGTGCAGCGCGATGCTGACATGGCGCAGGCGACTGAGATCGCGCGCGATCTGGTTCAGCCTGGCATCAGGATCGGGTGCCTCGTTGAGATCGGCAACGATCATCTCGATGAATTCGCGCGCGAGGCGGATCACGCTCTGGTCCTCGGCCTGCACGCGCGGGCCGGCCTCGGCGATCTGCCGGCCGATATTGACCGCGAGCCCCAGCGCCAGCAGCAGCGCCAGCAAGAGATTGATGCGCCCGCGCAAGGAAAGATTCTGCCACATTGGTCTCGCTCGTGCCTCGCGAAGGGTTGGCGCCTGTCCGACGACGTTGACAGAGGCGAACCGCCCGATATCTAATCGGAAGCGTACAGCAATCCCAGCCGGGTTGCATGAGCCGACACGAGACGCGCGTCTTGCCTGGTCAGTCTCATGCGGCGCAGAACAGGCAAGCTCCAAGGGAACGGGCTGTCGCGGGGAACGCCTATGCGCATTCTGATCGTCGACGATCATCCCATCGTCGCCTCCGGCTGCCGTGCCGTGCTGGCCGACGAAGGCGAGATCGAAATCTTGGAAGCCGCCGACGCCGAGGACGGCGAGTGCGTCTTCATCGTCGAACGTCCCGACCTCTGCATCATCGACATAAATTTGCCAACCGTCTCCGGCTTCGAGCTCGCGCGCCGCATCCTAGAGCGCGCGCCCGAGGCGCGCATCATCATGTTCAGCATGAATGACGACCCCGCCTTCGCCGCGCGTGCGATCGAGTGCGGCGCCAAGGGCTACGTCTCCAAGACTGGCGACCCCGACGACCTCGTCGAGGCGATCCGCGCCGTCGGAAGCGGCGGCACCTATCTTCCGACCGCGATCGCGCGCAGCATCGCCTTCGCCGGGCCGACGCTGGCACAAAACCCGCTGTCGAAGCTGAACGCGCGCGAGATGGAGATTCTGCGGCTGCTCAGCGCCGGCAAGAGCCTGTCCGAAATCGCATGGCTGGTGCAATCGTCCTACAAGACGGTGGCCAATACCTCGTCCATCATGCGCCAGAAGCTCGGGGTGAAGACCTCGGTGGAGCTGGTGCGGCTGGCGATCGACAGCGGCGTCGCCTGACCACGCCACGAATTCGGTCACACAAGCGTTGCAATCTTGGTGTGGTGAGATGCCACGGAGTCAATGGGCATGACGATTCAGACTGTCTCGACCAACAAATCCCACGGCGGCGTGCAGGGCGTCTATCGCCATGCCAGCCAGGCGACCGGAACCGACATGGTGTTTTCGGTCTATGTCCCGCCGCATGCGGACGGGGCCAGGCTGCCCGTGGTTTGGTATCTCTCCGGCCTCACCTGCACGCATGCCAACGTCACCGAGAAGGGCGAATTCCGCAAGGCCTGTGCCGAGCTCGGCCTGATCTTCGTCGCGCCCGACACCTCACCGCGCGGGCCCGATGTGCCGGGCGATGCCAACAACGCCTATGATTTTGGCCTCGGGGCCGGCTTCTATGTGGACGCCACGCAAGAGCCGTTCGCGCGCAATTATCGCATGTGGAGCTACGTCACGGACGAGCTGCCGAAGCTGGTTGCGGAGAGCTTTCCGGTCGATGCCAGGCGGCAATCGGTGATGGGCCACTCGATGGGCGGCCACGGCGCGCTGACGGTGGCGCTGCGCAATCCGCACCGCTTTCGCGCAGCCAGCGCGTTCGCGCCGATCGTGGCGCCCTCGCTCGTGCCCTGGGGCATCAAGGCGCTGACCGGCTATCTCGGACCGAACAAGGAGTCTTGGCGCAACCACGACACGGTGGCGCTGATCGAGGACGGTGCCAAGTTCTCCGGCTTCCTGGTCGACGTCGGCGAGGCCGACAATTTCCTGAAGGAGCAGCTCAGGCCGGAGCTGCTCGAGGCCGCCTGCGCCAAGGCCGGCATCCCGCTGACGCTGCGGCGCCAGGCGGGCTACGACCACAGCTATTATTTCATCTCGACCTTCATGAGCGATCACCTGCACTGGCATGCGGAGAGGCTGAAGGGGTGATGTCTTTCTCCTTCTCCCCTTGCGGGAGAAGGTGGCGCGAAGCGCCGGATGAGGGGTTCTCTCCGCTCGCACGACCATTCGTGGGGATGGAAACCCCTCACCCGTCTCGCCGCTACGCGGCGAGCCACCCTCTCCCACAAGGGGAGAGGGAAAACCTCTTCACGGCTTCCCGTAATTCGGCGCCAGCAGGCGGTTGCGGATGAGATAGCTCATCGTGCGCGACCAGGATTCATCCGTGTTGCCGCGCATGTCGGCGCTGGCGACCGCGATCATGTTGCCGGTCTTCACGTCGCGCAGATAGATGTTGAGATTGATGATCAGGTTGGAGACCTTTTGCACGAGGCCGGTGATCTCCAGATCGGCGCCGAGCTGCCCGGCGAGCTTGAGGTCGCAGCCGCCGCAGGCCTGCAGGTTCGCGCGACGGGCGGCCTCCCGTACCGGCGCGATGTCGAGCACCTGGAACTTGCCCGACTCTGCCAGCTCCTTGCGCAGCTGCTCGCTGATGCGCATGAGCCGCGCCTCTTCCGGCTTGGAGCCGTAGAACTCGCCCGGCAGGCTGGTGTCGACCAACTCGAAATCGAACACCGCGAGCTTCGGTGGATCGGCGAGCGCGCCCGCCCCCGTCCACAGCAATGCTGCGGTTGCCAACAATGCTCGCATGATCGTGATGCCCGGCTTCGCGCGCGCGGGGACGAAATGCGGGGTTGCACGGCCTGACAAATTGGTCATGCTTGAAGCAGAGACAATTCTTCACCGGCGGTCAAGCCGGGGAGATCGTCTGGAGGAAACATGATCCGATGGTTGGCCGGCCTGATCGGCTTTGGTCTTGCCGCGACGAGCGCGCTTGCGGCCGATCCCGTCACGATCGGCGTCGGCTATCTCGCAATCGCCGGCACCCGATCACCGCTGTCGCTGGCCGAGCAGCCTGCCGAGAACGACGGCCTCGCCGGCGCGCGCCTTGCCATCGAGGACAACAACACCACCGGGAAATTCACCGGCCAGCGCTTCACGCTGGAGGAGCGCCGCATCAGGGAAGGCGAGGACGTGGCGCAGGCTGCGACCGCGCTCGCCGAGAAGAACGGCTTCATCATCGCCGACCTGCCCGCCGATGCGCTGTTGAAGGTCGCGGACGCCTTGCGCGACCGCGGCACGCTGCTGTTCAACGCCGGCGCGATCGACGAGCGGCTGCGCGAGACCGATTGCCGCGCCAACGTCATCCACACCGCGCCGACGCGTGCGATGCTCGCCGACGCGCTCGGCCAATATCTGGTGTGGAAGAAGTGGTCGCGCTGGCTGCTGGTGGTCGGCTCGCACGACGAGGACAAGCTGTTCGCGGATGCTGTCAGGCGCACCGCGGCGCGGTTCGGCGCCAAGATCGTGCAGGAGCGAACCTTCGAGGACAAGGGCGGGGCGCGGCGCACCGATAGCGGCGTAGCGCAGATCCAGCGTCAGATCCCCGTCTTCACGCAGCAGGCACCGGCCTATGACGTGCTGGTCGCCGCCGACGAGAGCGAGGTGTTCGGCTCTTATCTGCCCTATCGCACCTGGGATCCGCGCCCGGTCGCCGGCTCGGCCGGCCTCGTGCCGCGCAGCTGGGACGCATCGCAGGATCAGTGGGGCGCGATCCAGATGCAGAACCGCTTCATCAAGCTGAATTTGCGCCGGATGACCGCGCGCGACATGCAGGCCTGGACGGCGGTGCGCATGATCGGCGAAGCCACCTCGCGCACCAATTCCGGCGAGGTCAGGAAGGTCACCGATTTCATCAAGGGCCCGGATTTCTCGGTCGCCGCCTTCAAGGGCACGCGGCTGACCTTGCGCGACTGGAACCTGCAGCTGCGCCAGCCGATCCTCCTGGTCGACGGCCGCATGGTGGTGTCGGTGTCGCCGCAGGAAGGATTCCTGCACCAGGTCTCCGAGCTCGACACGCTCGGCTACGATCGCCCGGAGAGCAAATGCAAGCTGAAATGAGGATGCAGATGTCGCGGATGTGGCGTGTTGGACTTCTCTCCGCATTGGCGCTGGCGGCAGCCCCAGCGCATGCGTTCATCGCCTATGTCTCGAACGAGAAGAGCAATACGGTCTCGGTGATCGATACCGACAGCTGGACCGTGACCAAGACCATCAAGGTCGGCCAGCGTCCGCGCGGCATCGACCTTACCCGCGACGGCAAGTTCGTGATGGTCGCGGTCGGCGACGATGACACCATCCAGGTGATCGACGCCAAGACCCAAACCGTGGTGGACAGCCTGCCCTCCGGACCCGACCCCGAGCTGTTCGCGCAGGATGCCGCCGGCAAGATGCTCTACGTCGCCAACGAGAACGACAACACGGTGACGGTGATCGACCTCGAGAAGCGCGCCCGGCTCGGCGACATCCAGGTCGGTGTCGAGCCCGAGGGCATGACCATCAGTCCGGACGGCAAGACGCTGATCAACACCTCGGAAACCACCAACATGGCGCATTTCATCGACACCGCCTCGCGCCAGATCGTCGCCAACGTGCTGGTGGACGCGCGGCCGCGCTACGCCGAGTACAAGCATGATTCTTCCGAGGTGTGGGTGTCCTCGGAGATCGGCGGCACCGTCTCGATCATCGACCCCAAAAAGCACGAGGTGATCGGCAAGGTCACGTTCGAGATTCCGGGCTTGCGCAAGGAGGCGATCCAGCCGGTCGGCATCGGCATGACCAGGGACGACAAAACCGCGTTCGTCGCGCTCGGCCCCGCCAACCGCATCGCCGTGGTCGACGTCGCCTCGCGCAAGGTGACGAAATATCTCCTGGTCGGGCAGCGGGTCTGGCACATGGCGTTCACGCCGGACGAGAAATATTTGCTCACCACCAACGGTGTGTCGAACGACGTCTCCGTCATCGACGTCGCCGCGCAGAAGGTGATCAAGACCATTCAGGTCGGCGAGCTGCCCTGGGGCGTCGCGATCGCGCCATGACCAGCCCCGCCCCGATCGCCGAAGCCCAGGAGACGCCGAGACCCGAAGAGGCCGCGGTGCCGGCATTGTCGATCGACGGTGTCAGCCATGCCTATGGTCCGCGGCGCGCATTGACGAACGTGTCTTTCAATGTGCAGCCCGCGAGCTTCACGGCGCTGCTGGGACTCAACGGCGCCGGCAAGAGCACGCTGTTCTCGCTGATCACGCGGCTGTTCGGCATCCAGTCCGGCCGCGTCGGCATTTTCGGGCACGACGTCAGCAAGAGCCCCGGCGAGGCGCTGCGGCTGCTCGGGGTCGTATTCCAGCCGCGCACGCTCGATCTTGATCTGTCGCTGACGCAGAACCTGCTCTACCACGCCGCCCTGCACGGCATTGGCCGCCGCGAGGCCTCGGCGCGCAGCGCCGAGCTGCTCGGCCGCATCGGCCTTGCCGATCGCGCTGCAAGCAAGGTGCGCGACCTCTCGGGCGGACAGATGCGGCGGCTGGAGATCGCCCGGGCGCTGCTGCACCAGCCGCGCCTCTTGCTGCTCGACGAGCCGACCGTCGGCCTCGACGTCAAGGCGCGTGCCGACATCATCAGCCACGTCCGCCAGCTCGTGACCGAGCAAGGCATTGGCGTGCTCTGGGCCACGCACCTGTTCGACGAGATCATGCCCGGCGACGATCTCGTGGTGCTGCACCAGGGCAAGGTGCTGGCGCAGGGGCCGATGAGCCGCGTCATCGCCGCAACAGGCGCGCAGGACGTCAACACCGCCTTCATGCGCCTGACCGGCGCACAAACCATGCCTGGAGGCGGCGCATGAGCAGCATCACGACGCGCGAGGCGCCGCGCGGCTTCTCGTTCGCCGAGTACATGACCTGCCTCAGCGGCATCGTCTGGCGCGAGGGCCTGCGCTTCCTGCATCAGCGCGAACGCTTCGTCTCGGCGCTGGTGCGGCCTCTGGTGTGGCTGTTCATCTTCGCCGCCGGCTTCCGCCAGGTGCTCGGCATCTCCATCATCCCGCCCTACGAGACCTACATCCTCTACGAGGTCTATATCGCGCCCGGGCTGATGGCGATGATCCAGCTCTTCAACGGCATGCAGTCCTCGCTCTCGATGGTTTATGACCGCGAGATGGGCAACATGCGCACGCTCCTGGTGAGCCCGCTGCCGCGGGGGTTCCTGTTGTTCTGCAAGCTGCTCGCGGGCACCGCGGTATCGCTGCTCCAGGTCTATGCGTTCCTGCTGATCGCCTGGCTCTGGGACATCACCCCGCCGCCCCAGGGCTATCTCACCGTGCTGCCGGCGCTGATCCTGTCGGGGCTGATGCTGGGCTCGCTCGGCATGCTGATCTCGTCGGGCATCAAACAGCTGGAGAACTTCGCCGGTGTCATGAACTTCGTGATCTTCCCGATGTTCTTCGCCTCCTCCGCGCTCTACCCGCTCTGGCGCGTGCAGGAGGGCAACCCCTATCTCTATTATCTGTGCGAGGCCAATCCGTTCACCCATGCGGTCGAGCTGATCCGTTTCGCGCTGTATGGCCAGATCAACTGGATCTCGCTGGCGGCGGTCGCTGCTTGCACAATCGTCTTCATGATCGGCGCGATCCTGGCCTATGATCCCTCGCGCGGGCTGGCGCGACGCGGGCCTGCGGGAGGCGAAGGATGATTGTTCGGGTTCTGGTCACCTCTGTACTGGTGCTCGCTGTCGCGAGCACGACGGCGCACGCCGCCGATCCGCGCTATCCGGACTGGCCGTGCACCCAGGCGAAGGTGCCCGAGATCTCGCTGGCGGCCGTGTGGGGCGGTCCGCCGCTCGACGACCTCCAGAACAGATGGAAGGACGACGCCAGGATCAGCGCGCTCGTTGCGAAACTGGCGGCGCGCAAGACGCCGCTGGATGAGGCGGAAAAGCTGGTGAAGGAGTTTCTCGCGGGTTCCGCTGCCGACAAGACCGCGAACGCAAAGCTGCTGTTCGCCGGCCTGTTCGACACGCTCAACGCCCAGCGCTCCCAGGTCATGAACGGACTCGAGCGAGTCAGTCGCAAGCAGCGCGATGCCGCCGACAAGATCCGCGAGGAGGCAATTCAGCTCCAGGCCCTGCAAGGGGCCACACCGCGTGACGAGGCCAAGGTCCAGGCGCTCAGCAACGAGCTGATCTGGAAGACCCGGATCTTCGAGGACCGTAACAAGGTGGTGCGCTTCGTCTGCGAGGTTCCAACCTCGCTCGACCAGCGCCTGTTCGCGCTCGGACGCGTCATCCAGCAGGAAATGGAATAGCGTCAGTTACGCTGACCGCTCACGAAAAGTTCCCGCAATCGCCCCGGC
Organism: Bradyrhizobium sp. BRP19; assembly: GCF_020194195.1. Taxonomy (NCBI): domain Bacteria; kingdom Pseudomonadati; phylum Pseudomonadota; class Alphaproteobacteria; order Hyphomicrobiales; family Nitrobacteraceae; genus Bradyrhizobium; species Bradyrhizobium sp. BRP19. The sequence continues at coordinate 116,936 of NZ_JADYVZ010000008.1, forward strand.
AACGTTAACCTTTCGCCGCGCTATGTGCCGGAACCAAATCGATTTATGATGGCTTGTCGACGTGAACTCAAGACGTCGGGAGGCCTCGATGGGAACCACAAGAATCATGTTTGCGGGCGCTGCGGTCCTCAGCATGCTCGCAACCAGCGCCTTTGCTGACGACATGACCGGGATGATCACGCGGATCGATCGGCTCAACGGCACGATTTCGATCCAGCAGACCCAGAAGGGCACGGTCGGCGCCAGCACAGGCAGCGCCGGCGCGCTCCAGGAGTACAAGGCCAAGGATGCGGCGATGCTGGATGCCGTCCATGCCGGCGACAGGGTGAGCTATTCTGCGACCGAGACCAACGGTACGGGCACCTTGACGAAGCTGCAGAAGCAGAAGTAACGGCGCTGGCGCCTGATCTCTCCTGCTTGCATCAATGTTGCTCCGGCCGCGGCTCCGGCTGCGCCTCTTCCGTCGGCAGCTTCGCGCCCTCCCAGCCGTCGGTGCCGTCAGGATACCAGGCGATGTTGGCATAGCCGTAAGCGAGCGCACGCTTCGCCGCGTTCCAGGACATCCAGCAATCGGCGAGGCAATAGATCACCAGCAGCGCGGCCTTGTCGCCGCGTGAGGCGCGCGCAAGGCCACGCTGAAGATAATCGTCCATGGCGGGCGGCAAGTTGCCGTAGCCGGTGTCCGGCAGCCAGAAGCTGCCCGGAATGTTCCTGCGCGGCGCGTCACGCCACACCGTGCTCACAGGAAGGTTCTTTGGTTTCGGCGCGCGCGGCATCACGTCAACGAAGGTGCCGCTGTTCGCACGCCAGATCGCCTCCGCCTCGCCGGTCGTGAGCACGCGCGCGCCAGCGAGCGTCGCCGGCACCGGCGCGCGATAATTGTCGGTACGATATCCCTCGGGCTCGAACGGCTCCTGCTGCTGCGCGGACGCCGGGGCCACGAGCAAGGCAACGACGAACGCAGCGGCAAGCGGCCGGCTCATGGCGCCTTCTTGGCCGTCTCCGCGCCGAGCGGCCGGTTGTTCTCGTCCAGCAGCGGCACGCCGAAATCGAGCAGGATCTTGTTGATCTCGCCCTGGTTCTCCTGGATCACCCGGTTGAGCTGCCGCTTCCAGTTCTGGTCGGCGGGTCGCACGCCCATGCCGATGCGATAGACCAGCTTGGACCCGGTGGTCTCCTTGACCAGCGGCATGACGTGCAGCGAGGGGCCGGCTTTCTTCGCATAATAGCCGGCCATCGGTCCCCAGAGCACGCCGGCGTCGATCTTGCCGGCAGCGAGGTCGTCGATCATCGCCTGCGCGGAATTGTCGAAGCGCGTGTCGATCATCAGCTGATAGGGCTTTGCATCGCCCATCAGGCCTGCCAACGCCATATTGGTCGCCGGCGGCGTGCCGGCGACGATGCCGATATGCTTACCTTTCAGGCGTGCGTCCTGCAGCGTGTCGACGTCCTCGAGCCCGCTGCCAGTCTTCGCAACCAGTGCATAGGTCGTGCGGTAGTAGGGATTGGTGCCCTGCACGAGGTCGTCGCCCTGCGGGTAGCCCATGATGACGTCGCAGCGATGCGCACCCAGCGTCATGCGCACGAAGCCGGCGGCCTGCGGGAAGAACACGTAGTCCAGCTTCTTCTGCAGCTTGTCCGCCAGAAACTCGGCGAGCTTGTTCTCGAAGCCCTCGCCCTTCTCGTTCGAGAACGGCAGGTTGCGCGGGTCGGCGCAGACGCGCAGCACCTTCGGGTCGACCAGCTCGAATGAGAGATCTCCGGTCTCGTTGGTCTGCGCGATGGCGAGATCGCCATAGGCACACGATGCGATCACGATCCAGAGTGAAAACCACCAGCGACGATGTCGTCCGGCCTGCGTCATCGCGCTTCCTCCTCGTTTTGTTTGAATGTTATCCATGCAACGCATGACGCGCCACGTGTGCCAACTTTTGCCGGCTTTGCTTTGTTGCAGTGCAATGAGGCCAATCCTTTGAACTGAGGCGGAAAAGTGTCTCGCATCGCTCTCGTGATCGCAGCCTTGTCCCTGGTAGCAGCTACGCTAGCACGCGCCGGGGCGGCCGAATTGCCTGTGAGCGAAGTCGCGCCGGGAATCTTCGTACACTCCGGGGCCATCGCGCTGATGAGCCGCGAGAATGAAGGCGGCATCGCCAATGTCGGCTTCATCGTGGGAGACGACGCGGTGGCCGTGATCGACACTGGCGGCAGCCTGCGCGAAGGCGAGGCGCTGCTGGCGGCGGTACGAGCGCGCACGCAAAAGCCGATCCGCTATGTCATCAACACCCATGGCCATCCCGACCATGTCTTCGGCAATGCTGCCTTCATGGGGGAGGGAACCAGCTTCGTCGGCCACAGCAAGCTGCCGCAGGCGCTGGCGAGCCGCGGGCCCTTCTATCTCGACAATTTCAGGCGCCTCATGGGCCCCGAGCTGATCGATCCCGTGAAGATCGTACCGCCGACCCTGCTCGTAACGGACACGCTCACGCTCGATCTGGGCTCGCGCCGCTTGACCTTGCGCGCTTGGCCGGCCGGGCACAGCGACAACGATCTGACCGTGTTCGACGAGAGCACCAAAACCCTGCTTGCCGGCGATCTCGTCTTTCTCGGCCACATTCCGGTGATGGACGGCAGCATTCGCGGCTGGCTCGCCACGCTGAAAGAGTTGGAGACGATCCCGGCGCTGCGCGTTGTTCCCGGTCACGGTCCTGTGAGCGACTGGCCAGCGGCGCTGAGCGATCAACGACGTTACCTGTCAACGCTGCTGTCCGACGTCCGCGCCCTGAACAAGAGGGGCGCGCCGATCCGCGCCGCTGCGGACAAGGCGGCGGCGGACGAGCGGCCGCACTGGCAGCTGTTCGAGGACTACAACGCCCGCAACGCAACTGCAGCATTTTCGGAAATTGAATGGGAATAGCGGGCGCGCTACGCTGGCAGGAGATCAGCTTCACCTAAACCGAGGAGCATGACCATGACGGCATGCACACGCCGCCTGCCCCTGATTGCCCTGCTCCTCGGCATCGCCTTTGCCGTGCCGGCGCAGGCGGACGAGGCCTACGATCCCTGGCCGGGCCTGGTGCAGGACATCTTCAGCAACCGGCCGATGAACGACGGCGCCGAGGTCATCGGCATCGAGATGCCCTATCGCGCCGAGGATGCCGCCATCGTGCCGGTGACGCTGCGCAGCAAGCTGTCGCCCGGCGACAGCAGACGCATCCGTTCGATCACGCTGGTGATCGACCGCAATCCCGCGCCGATGGCCGCGAAGTTCGAACTCGGCCCGGACGCCAATGTCACGGAGATCTCGACCCGTGTGCGCGTCAACAACTACACCGACGTGCATGCGGTGGCCGAGCTCAGCGACGGCCAGCTCTACGTCTCCAAAGTCTATGTGAAGGCCTCCGGCGGCTGCTCGGCGCCGGCTGCAAAGAACGTGGAGGAAGCCAAGAACCGGCTCGGCCAAATGCGCTACCGGCAATTCGCCCGTGAAGAGGGTCCGGCAAGCCGGCTGCGCGAAGCGCAGATCATGATCGGCCATCCCAACAATTCCGGCCTGCAGATGGACCAGGTCACGCAGCTCTATATCCCCGCCTTCTTCATCAACCAGCTCAGATTGACGCAGGACGACAGCCCCGTGCTGTCGATGGAAGGCGGCATCTCGATCTCGGAAGATCCCAACCTGCGCTTCACCTATGTCTCCAACGGCGCCAAGCGCTTTCGTGCGGAGGCCCGGGATACGGACGGGCATGTGTTCCGCAATGAATGGGATGTGGAGAAACCGGGGACTTAGTTTCGTCAGACTTGCGCTGAAGCCCCCTCTCCCCTTGCGGGAGAGGGTGGATCGCCGCGTAGCGGCGAGACGGGTGAGGGGTATGTTTCCGCGCCCACCTGCCTCTCATGCTGGAATATGCCGATAGAACCCTCATCCGGCGCTTCGCGCCACCTTCTCCCACAAGGGGAGAAGGAAGATCGCACCGTCTGTGCCGCGATAGCTAAAAACACCTCACCTCGGCTTCCGCCTGCGCGCGCCTTAAGTCATTCACCGCCGAGTTGGCCTGCTCCGAGGTGCGAAACTGCACGCCGAGATCGCCGCGCACTTGCGACATGCTGAGCGCGGTCTCGGCGGTAACATAGCGCTCGTAGGGTATGATCGAGGCGACCACGTCGATGGAGCAGGAACATTGCTCGATCGCGGAGCGCGTCTCGCCGTTGGCCTTCATGCAGCCATAGACGTATTCCGCGCGCGCCGCGGTGGGATAATCATTGGCCTCTTCGGCCCGTGCCACGCATACGCTGGCAGCGAGCGCCGTCAATGCGGCGACAATCGGTCGTAGCCGTCCGGCCAGATCCATGCGCGTCCTCCCGCTGGTTGCGACCAAGGCTATGCTATGCGTATTGTGCTGAAAAGCACTCTGTCAGAGGAAACGGCTCACAAGGTGATGACAGTTTTGGCGCGAATTTGGGCGCTCGCAACGGTGCTGGCGCTAGCCGCACCTGCCGGCGCTGCGGACACAATCCGCCTTGCGGTGCAGAAGACCGGAACATTCTCGTGGGAGCTGGCCGCGATCCGAAGCGCCGGCCTCGACAAGGAGGCCGGCCTGGCGCTGGAGGTCACCGAGCTCGCGAGCACCGAGGCCGGCAAGATCGCGATGCGCGCCGGCAGCGCCGACATCATCCTGTCGGACTGGCTGTGGGTGTCGCGCGAGCGCACGCTCGGTGCGAAGCTCACCTTCTATCCCTATTCCAGCGCGCTCGGCGCCGTGATGGTGCCGGCCTCATCGCCGATCAAGACGCTCGCCGACCTCAAGGGCCGCAAGCTCGCGGTCGCCGGCGGGGCGATCGACAAGAGCTGGCTGCTGCTGCAGGCGCGGATGAAGCAGGACGGCATCGACCTCAAGTCGGAAGCAACCATCGTCTACGGTGCCCCGCCGCTGATCGCCGCCAAGGCGCTGGACGGCGAGATGGATGCGAGCCTCAACTTCTGGAATTTCTGCGCCCAGCTCGAGGCCAAGGGTTTCAGGCGCCTGACCGGCATCGAGGACATCTTGCCGAAGCTGGGTGCCAAAGGCGCGGTCGCCGCGGTCGGCTATGTCTTCGATGAGAGCTGGGCCGCGAGCCATAAGGAGGCCGTCGCGCGCTTCATCGCGATGACCCGCAAGGCCAAGGAGTTGCTGGCGACCTCGGATGCGGCCTGGGACAAGGTCGCGCCGCTCACCGGCACGACGGATCCCGCCCTGCTCAGGACCTACCGCGAGCGCTACCGCGACGGCATTCCGCGCCGGAGCATCGATGACGAGGAAAAGGACGCGCGCGTACTCTACCGCGTGCTGGCCGAGATCGGCGGCCGCGACCTCGTCGGCCCCGCAGCCGAGCTCGACCCCGGCACCTTCTATCATGCAGTCCCCGGAGACTGAGGTGCTGCGCCTGCTGTCGTTCGCCCTGTTCCTCGCGATCTGGTGGATTGCCGCGCTCGCGGTCGGCGGCGCAAAGCTGCCCTCCCCGCCGGCGGTGCTTCAGGTGATGATCGCGGAAGCATCAAGCGGCGCGCTGTTCCTGCATCTCGGCGCCACGCTGGCGCGCGTCGCGCTCGCCTTCACACTCGCGATGTCGCTCGGCAGTGCCATCGGCTATTTGATGGGCCGGGTGAAGCTCGCCGACCGGCTCGGCGATCCCTGGCTGATCCTGCTGCTCAACCTGCCCGCCTTGGTCGTGATCGTGCTGGCCTATATCTGGGCTGGCCTCACCGAGGCCGCCGCGATCGCGGCGATTGCCATCAACAAGTTGCCGACCGCCATCGTCACCCTGCGCGAGGGCACGCGCGCGCTCGACCGTTCGCTCGACGAGATGGCGAGCGTGTTCGCAATGCCGCGCTGGCGCGCCTTCCGCCACGTCGTGCTGCCGCAACTGGCGCCCTATATCGCGGCCTCGGCCCGCTCCGGCCTGTCGCTGGTGTGGAAGATCGTGCTCGTCGCCGAGCTGCTGGGGCGGCCGAACGGCGTCGGCTTCGAGATCGGCGTCGCCTTCCAGCTGTTCGACACGCCGCGGCTGCTGGCCTATTCCCTCACCTTCGCCGCCGTCGTGCTCGTCATAGAAACCTTGCTGGTGCAGCCGTTCGAAGCCCGCGCAAACAGGTGGCGGCCCCGTGCGGCTTGAGGTCGATATCACGGGCAAGACTTTCAGGAGTGCCGCGGGCGGAACGCACGAGGTGCTGGCGCCCGTCACGTTCGCGCTGCAATCCGGCGAGGTCGGCGTGCTGATCGGCCCCTCGGGCTGCGGCAAGAGCACGATGCTGCGTATCATCCTGGGACTGGACCACGACTTTGCGGGCCACGTCGCGCGACCGCCGGAGGCACGGATCGGCATGGTGTTCCAGGAGCCGCGCCTGCTGCCGTGGCGCTCGGTCGAGCAGAATGTGCGGCTGGCTGCGCCCGATGTCGCTGATGCCAAGCTCGCCGAGCTCTTCAGGATTTTGGAGCTGGAAGCGCATCGCGACCACTATCCCGGTGAGCTCTCGCTGGGTTTGGCCCGGCGCGTGGCGCTCGCCCGCGCCTTTGCCGTCGAGCCGGATATTCTGGTGCTCGACGAACCGCTGGCATCGCTCGATGACGCTCTCGCCGGACGCTTGCGCGATGAAATTGCAACGCTCGTCGCGAGCCGGCCGGTGATGACGCTTTTGGTGACACACAGCCTGGACGATGCCGTGCGCCTGGGCGACCGGCTGTTCTTCCTATCGCCGCGACCAGCGCGGATCGTGGCCGAGGTGCCTATCGGCATCCCGCGCGACACACGCGGCGAAGCCGAAATTGCGGCGATAAAGGCCGGCCTCGCGCAACGAACTCAAGGCGACCGCACTGAGCGAGATGCCTCATAGCCGGTCGCCTGGCGGACGTGCTAGATTAGCGGGCGGCGGAGCTGATGATGACACGAACAGTCGCCTTCGCAACGCTTGGTCTTGCAGCGCTTAGCCTCGCACTCGTTGCGGTGACGGCGGGCGCGCAGGACATGATGCGTGGCGTCGACCTCACCTCCCCCGCGATGGTCTCGGCTGAAATGACGAGGCCGGAGGTCGAGGCCATGTTGGCCAAAGCGAGCCCAAAGCAGCCTGCCGATTTCACCGGCAAACGCCTGTCGGGTCTCGATCTCTCGGGGCTGGACCTGTCCAACACGGTTCTCCGCGCCGCGCGGCTCAACAAGACAATACTTCGAGACGCCCGGCTGGACGGTGCGATCCTCGATCAGGCGTGGCTGCTGGATGCGGATCTTACCGGCGCAAGCCTGAAGGGCGCCAATCTGTTCGCCTCGCAAATGGCCCGCGCGCGTCTCGACGGTGCGAACCTGTCAGGAGCGCGCATCGCTGCCGACCTCACCGGCGCAAGCCTGGTCGGCGCCTCGATCGCGGACGCGAATCTCGGCGCCGATATGCGCAACCAGTCGATGGGACTGATGCGCGCGGTGCTGAGATCCGCCAAGCTGGAACGGCTGAACGCGCGCAACGCCGATTTGTCGCGCGTCGACCTCGAATTCGCAGTCCTCAGGGGCGCCGATCTGAGCGGCGCATCACTGAAAAACGCCCAGCTCGGCGGAGCCGATCTGACCGGCGCCATCGTCATCGACGCCGATTTCGACGGCGCCGATCTCGTCTCGGCAAAGCTGATCGCACCAAACGGCCTTGACCGCGCCAAGAATTTCGACAAGGCAAAGAACCGCGAGCGCCTGATCAGGGAATGACGGCGCCCTTTGGGAGGACTGGCTGATGCGTGGGGTTCTTGCTTTGATCGCGTTGTTGACGCTTGCCGGCGAAGCCGCCGCGCAGACCAAGGGCAAGGGCATCAGGCTCTGGAATCTCACGACGGAGACCATCTCCGGCTTCCAGCTCGCACCCGCCGGCAAGACCGACTGGGGTCCGAACCAGTGCCTGAATGACAAGGACAAGGAGGTCGACCACGACGAGCGGTTGCGTATCACCGGCGTCGAGCCCGGCCGCTACGACGCCAGGGTCAGCTACCCCAATGCACGGCAGTGCGTCGTCCGCGATATCGAGATCAAGGCGGATGCAGTGTTCTCGATTGCGGACAAGGATCTGAAGGACTGCACCAAGTAGCGTTCGAACCGATTCTGGCAGCTCACGCCTTGTCGTTCGGGTGCGGATATTCGCAGCGCCACTTCACCGCGTGCCACTTCGGATGCTCACCGACCCATTGCGCGATATAGGGCGGCGCGGCCATCGCGCATTGCCGCGGCGACCCGGAATAGTGGAACACCAGATGCCGCTCCTCGCAGGTCGCAGGCGAGAGCACCGCGCACACAGTCACCACCAGGTCAATCGGGTTCATGCCGGGATCCTCTCGCAAGGGGGCGATGGAGAGATTAGCACATGAAGCTACGCGCGAAGGAGGGGGAAGTTTCATAGCGCCGAAGCCTCGTCATGGCCGGGCTCGGCCATCCACGCCTTGCCTCGTGGAACAAAGAACGTGGATGCCCGGGCCGTCGCCTCGCCGAAGCGGCTTCGGCCGCGTAGCCGGGAGAAGCCCGAGCATGACGACCTTCCGTGCTAGAAGTTCACGCCAAACACCAATCGCGCCTGATGCCGCTCGAAATTGACGAGGTCGAGATTGCCGCCTGAGCCGGCCGGGCGCCCCCAGGCCTGCATGCTCCAGCTTGCGGTGAGCCGGGAACGCTCGGAGAGCTGGAAATAGGCGGTGGGGCCGACAAACAGGGCCTGGCCTGAGAACTCGCTAAGGCCGATGCCCTCATATTGCCGGAAGTAGCGCATCTCGCCGCCAAGCAGCACATTGGGCCGCACGCGAACCAGGCCGGCAAACGCGGCCCCGATCGTCGAGCTCTTCTCGGATGCCCCTCCAATCTCGAAGCGCGCCCATTCCGGCTGGTAGATCAGGTTGAGGGCGCCGATCGCGAAGTTCGGAATGAGTTCGCGGTCGAAGGCGAGCGTGAATTCGGTGCCGTACATCCGCCCTTTCGCGCCGCTGGTCTCGTCGATGCGGTCGCCGTGGAGCTCGGCCGCAATCGTGAAGCCGAATGGTGCGCGCTCGCGGTCGAGCAGGCGATAGCGCAGGTCAAGCGAGATGCCCTGGAAGTTGAACTGGCGGCGGTCGTCTATATCAGGGACGCCGGTGATGTGGTGCAAGCTGGCGGTGCCGCCGACCTCGACACGAAAATTCGGCAGCGGCACGACCTCGATCTCGACCTCATGTTCAAGGGCGCGATAAGCGCCCCCGCCTTTGCCGAAGCGCCCCGTCGTCTGGGTCTGGAATTCGCGCTCGCCGACATTGCCGATATCGGTGCCGATCATGAAGCCGAAGATGTGCTCGGTATCAAAACCTGCCTCGGCGCTGCTGCGCGCCGGCGCCAGCACGATCGCGCACACGATCACCGTCCAGAACTTGCAGGCTCTGCCGCCCATCCCGTGCCCCAAAGGCGCGCGCCGCTGTGATGCGGCAGCAGCGCTGACCGGGCGTCAGCGTAACACACTGCCGCAGAGCACGGTCGAAATTTTGCGGGGAAAGAATTGAAGCCCCTCCACGTGCGGCTTTCGCGCGATCCGCAAAGCATGGAGCACGGCGAGGCGCAGATCCGACACTGCCACGGCTCCGACGGCGTTTGCCATCGAAGCCGCGGCAGGTCGTCGGTCTTACTTGCGCGAGGCGCAGGCGTACATGTTGATTTCCATGCCGACCGGCACTTCCACGATCTTCGGAGCTTTCCAAGCCATTCGGGTCTCCCAAGGTATTGAGCGCGACATCGCGCGGCGAAAAACCTAGGGCTGCGTCGAGTGCAGTTCAAGCCTCGATTCGACTGCCGTCACGTCTGTGCCGATACTTCGCGGCCGCAATTTCTCTCTCGGACAAAGCAAGTTCCCTCCTGGTCAAACACGACCAGCGAGACACCGCCTTGTGCAATGCACCGCGCGTCCAATCGACAACGGTGCCGTCAGCAGTCCTTGTCGGCCATTTCGGCATTCGGCTTGGCGCCCGCGGCGCGCTGAGCCGCCGTCGGCTCGCTCTGCATTTGCCGCTGCGCATCCTCGGACGACGCCGGCGATTCACCGCTGGCCCGGTTCATCGTGCTGGTCGGCGGATGCTGGCTGCTATCGCTCGCCGAACCGGACGTGTGCGATTGCGCGGAGCCCACGGTGACAGGGCCAGAACCGGCATCCTTGTCGGTCTTGTCGGTGCTGGCGCTGCCGGTGTTGCAGGGACCGGCGACCGCAACCCCGGCGCTCAGCGTCAGGATTGCGCAGGCAGCAAGAAGGGAACGCTTCGTATTCATTTGCATCTCCTTTTCTCCCGCAGCGCAGCCCCGGCGCCGGCAGGACATGCGGAGAAACAGGCCGAGCAGCCCGATGTTCCCGAGCGTCAGGCCGGAATGATCGCAAACGTTACGCCCGTCATGCCCGTTCCGCTTGCGGCGCTTCACCGGAGCAATCGTACGAGCGCGCGCCCGGCACGCGAATTCAGCTCCTTCGCATCCAGCGTTCCATCCTTGTCGGGATTGGCTGCGTTGAAACGCTGCTCGACCACCGACAGATATTCGTCGAGGGTGAGGGTCCCGTCGCGGTCGGGGTCTGCCGCGGCGAGTTCTTTCGCGCTCAACCGTCCACGCAATTCGCGCGCATCGAGCGTGCCGTCGCGATCGGGATCGAGCTTTGCGAACGAGGCGGCGGCCACCTTCTTCACCTCGGCAAGATCGAGCGTGCCGTCATTGTCGGTGTCGAACAACTTGACCGCATTGCCGGAGGCCGACCACGCCGGACCGGCCGAAAGTGCAATCACAAGTGCAAGGGCAATCGAGCGAGCCGAAATCATCGAGACCTCCCTGACATAGCCCCCAGATCAATGGGGCAGAGCCGAGATAAACCCGCAAGCGGCTCTCGGTTCAAGTCCGGACCTGCAACTTGCGCGCGCCACAACCGGTAGAGATGCATTGCCCTGCTCCCAATAGTGCTTCGCGTCGCGGAATTTCTCAGCGTCTGCGCACAAGTTGGAGTTGCCTTTGTCAGGTTTCCGTCAGGTGACCGCCGACGATATCGGCACGGCAGTTACGACTTTCGTATTGACGCGTTTTGGTTTCCGACGGAGTGTTGCAGCCGCAGCGTCAAAAGGCGCGCATTTTGGGAGGAACGGATGAAACGCTTTGCGATGGCCGCGAGCCTCGTCATGCTTGCGTCAACCTGTGCAAATGCACAAACCACCGAGCAGCTGGTCAAGGGTGCGACCGACACATCGAACGTTCTCAATTACGGAATGGGCTACAATCTCCAGCGCTTCTCGACGCTGAAGCAGATCAACAAGGATACGGTCAAGAATCTCGTCCCAATCTGGAATTACAGCTTCAATGACGATCGGAGCGAGGAATCACAGCCAATCGTCTATCAGGGCGTCATCTACGTCACCTCGCACAATGCCACGATGGCGGTCGATGCCAAGACCGGCAAGCAGATCTGGAAGAGCAAGATCGAATATCCGGCGGAGACGCCGCGAATCGTCTGCTGCGGCATCATTAACCGCGGCGTCGCGATTCACGAGGGCAAGCTGTTCCGTACGACGCTCGATGCCCACGTGGTTGCCATCGACGCCAAGAACGGCAAGGAGCTGTGGCGGCAGAAGGCAGCCGACATCAAGGAAGGCTATTCGATGACGGTGGCCCCGCTCGTTGCCGACGGCGTCGTCATCACCGGCATTTCCGGCGCCGAATTCGGCACCCGCGGCTTCATCGACGGCTGGGATCCGGCGACTGGCAAGCATCTCTGGCGAACCCACTCGATCCCCTCGCCGGACGAGCCCGGCGGCGACACCTGGAAGGGCGACACCTGGAAGCTCGGCGGCGGCTCGACCTGGATCACGGGCTCTTATGACGCCGAGCTGAACACGGTGTATTGGGGCACCGGCAATCCCGGCCCGTTCAACTCGGCGGTGCGCCCCGGCGACAATCTCTACACCTGCTCCGTGCTGGCGCTGGATCCCAAGACCGGCAAGATCAAGTGGCACTACCAGTTCTCGCCGAACAATCCGTTCGACTACGACGCCGTGGCCGAGATGGTGCTCGCCGACGTGAACATCGAGGGCAAGCCGACCAAGACGCTGATGAATGCCAACCGCAACGGCTTCTTCTACGTGCTCGACCGCACCAACGGGAAGCTGCTCGCGGCTAATCCTTACGTGAAGGTGAATTGGGCGACCGGCATCGACATGAAGACCGGACGTCCGATCGAGACCGACATCTCGAAGGACGCACGCGAGGGCAAGAAGGTGACGGTCTATCCCTCGATCCTCGGCGGCAAGAACTGGGAGCCGATGTCGTTCAATCCGCAGACCGGCCTTGCCTATGCCAACACGCTCGCGTTCGGCGGCAGGTACAAGACCGAGCCCGTCACCTACAAGCAGGGCGAATGGTACCTCGGCATGGACCTGACCGACCTCTGGGAATACGGCGACGGGCCGCGCGGCCATCTCAAGGCTATCGATCCCATGACCGGCAAATCGAAATGGGAAGCGCCGAGCGACATTCCGCGCTTCTCCGGCGTGCTCTCGACGGCCGGAGGCGTCGTATTCTCTGGCGCGCTGACCGGCGAGTTCGAGGCCTTCGACGCCGACACCGGCAAGAAGCTCTGGCAGTTCCAGACCGGCTCCGGCATCGAGGGACAGCCGGTGACTTGGCAGCAGGACGGCGTGCAGTATGTCGCCGTGACGAGCGGCTATGGCGGCGTCTACTCGCTGTTCTCCGGCGACGAGCGGCTTGCCAACGTGCCGCCCGGCGGCTCGCTGTGGGTCTTTGCGGTCAAGCAGTAAACACGGGTACGATGCTGAAAGTGATCTCTCACAAGACGGCGGCGATGATCGCCGCCGTCGCGGTGCTCTCGGTCGCGCATGCGGCGACCGCCCGCGCCGATGACACCACCGGCAATACCATGCAGGCGCAGATCGACCATGGTAAGTCGACCTACGCCTCGAAATGCTCCCACTGCCACGGCCCCAATCTGATGAATTCCGGCACCGTCACGCCGGATCTGCGTGCCATTCCCGACGACAAGACGCGCTTCGTCACCACGGTGAAGAACGGCAAGAACAACAAGATGCCACCCTGGGCCGACATTCTCAGCGACGACGAGATCGGAAACCTCTGGGCGTTCGTCTCCAGCCGGAGGAAGCCATGAGGGGCCGGCGCGTTGCCTGGAGCGTTGCGGCCGTTCTGTCCGCGATGGCGTCGGTCGCTCTCGCAGCCGACGATCCTCTGAAGGTCTGTCTCGACGAGGACCGGCCGCCGCTCTCGGTGCATCGCCGCGACAAGCCGGATGCCGGCTTCGACGTGCTGCTGGCGCAGGCGATCGCCGAGCGGATGGGACGCCCGCTGAAGATCCAGTGGTTCGAGAGCAGGCTGGATGAGGATTCGAGCCCGCAGCTCGAGGCCAATGCGTTGCTCTCGGACGGGCGCTGCTCGCTGGTCGGCGGCTACGCGCTGACGCAGGATTCGCTTGTCGCACCCGGGATGAAGACGGCGCGCTTGCCGGGTTTCGCCGGCGCCACGCGCGACGATCGGCGGCGCCGCGTACCGCTCGGCGTGCTCGCGCCGAGCCAGCCCTACATCTATTCGCCGATGACGGTGGTGCTGGGGCCAAAGGCCCGCGGGCGCAAGGTCGGCGACATCGGCGATCTCGCCGGCCTTCGTCTCGCCATCGAAAGCGGATCGCTCGGCGACGCCATCCTGATGACCTTCGACAAGGGGCGCCTGATCGACAACATCACCCATCTCGTCCCCGGCCGCGACGATCTCCTCGGCGGACTCGAGCGCGGCGACCATGACGCGACGCTGATCGATCTTGCCCGCTTCGACGCCCATCGCGCCGCGCACCCGGACACGGCGATCACGGCGTCCGGCTACTATTATCCGATCGGAGCCAATCGCGGCTATGTCGGGCTCGCCAGCGATGGCGCGCTGATCGCGGCCGTCAACAAGGCGCTGACTGAGCTCACGGCTTCGGGCAAGATCGCCGAATTCGGCAAGCAGGCCGGCCTCACCTATCTGCCGCCGCGCGAGCCCGCGATCCTCGGCGATGTCTGGACGAAGATCATCCAGCGGTGAGGCTCCCGCGGCCCGAACGCAGTGCGAGCCAATGCGCCAATCTGTCTCGCCTGCGGCCCATGGCAGCGACGGCCTGATGCAGTAGGTTCGGCAAAAATCAGGGAGAGAATCATGTCCGCCAAGCTCGATCGCCGCCACTTCATCGCCACCGGTACCAGTGCACTGGCGATGCCGTTCGTCGCGCGCGGCGCATCGGCGCAGGGCGGCTGGCCGGCGCGGCAAATTCGCATGATCTGCAGCTATCCCGCCGGCGGCCAGACCGACCTGCTCGCGCGCGCCTATGGCGAGTTCATCTCCAAGCAGGTCGGCAAGACCGTCGTCATCGAGAACAAGCCCGGCGCCTCCGGCGCGATCGGGACGGCGGAAGTCGCCCGCGCCGAGCCCGACGGCCACACCATCCTGTGCTCGATCTCGACCACCTACATCATGAACCGGGTGGTGATGAAAAATCCCGGCTACGACATGGACAAGGATCTGACGCTCGTCAGCGTCATTCCCGGCGCGGGCCTGTTGCTGGTCGCGAACCCGAAAACCGGGGTCAAGACGCTGGAGGATTTCGTCGCCTTCGCGCGCAAGAGCGGCAAGGTGAATTTCGGCACCTACAGCGCGGGCTCGGCCCCGCACATGACCGTCAACGAGCTCAACAAGCAGTATGGTCTCAACATCGAGCCGGTGCATTATCGCGGCGAGGCGCCGATGTGGACGGGAATGCTGGAAGGCACCCTCGATGCCGCGATGGGCAGCTACACGGCCGCGCAGTCGGTCCTGCAAAGCGACCGCGGCACGGTGTTCGCCGTGCATTCGAAGAAGGTCGATGCGATCCCCGCGATCAAGACCCTTCCCGAGCAGGGCGCGACGTCGAAATTCTTCACCGTGAGCGGATTTACCGGCTGGGCCGTGCCCAAGGCGACGCCGCAAGCCGTCGTCGACCGCCTGGCCGAGCTCTGCGTCGCCGCCAACACCGATCCGAAAGTGAAGGAGGTTCTCTCGACTTTCGTGCTCGAGCCCGCAATCGGCTTCAAGGAGACTAATGCGCTGTACCAGCGCGAGCTGCCGATCTGGATCGAGAGCGCGAAGTCGTTGGGCCTCGAGCCGGCCTGATCAGAAAGTTGGGCGCATCAGGAGGACGGCCTCGCCGCTTCTGGAAAAACCGCGTCTAATGCTCGCCCGAGCTCGCCGCGCCCTGCTGTGCCTTGTGGATCGAGGACGGCACCACGCCGAAGTATTTTCGGAACACCCGGCTGAAATGCGATGAGCTGGAGAACCCCCAGGAGAAGGCGACGTCGGTAATGGTCTTGCCGGCGTGGGCCTCGAGCTCCTGGCGGCAGTTCTGCAGCCGCGCCTGCCAGATGTAGTCGCTCACCGTGGTGCCGCGCTCCGAGAACAGCATGTGCAGATAGCGCTTGGAGCAACCGAGCTCGGCCGAGATCTGGTCGATGCACAGATCCGGGTCGCGCAAGTGCTCCCGGATGAAGAACTGCGCGCGCACATACATCGCTTCGGGCCCGACACGATCGAACATCGTGTCGGCTTCGCGCAGCGGCAGCAGCAACAGGTCGATCAGCGAATCGGCGACGCCGACCGCGCTGTTGGCCGACAGCTTTGCCGCCTCGTCGAAGGTGGCATGGACGAAATCGTGGGCGATCCGCCCGGTCCCCGTCTTCGCCGTCAATTTGCACGCCGGCATCCGCTGCGACGGGAATCCGCGGTCGCGCAGCAGCGCCTTCGGCACGATCACCACGTCATGACGGGTAAAGGCAGGACTGATGATCGAATGCGGACAGGAGACGTCATAGGCGATGATGTCGCCCGGATTGATCTCGATGTGACGGCCTTCTTGTTCGAAATAAGACACGCCGTAGGTCTGGAAGTGGATTTTTATGTACGGGTGTTCATTGGCCTTGGCGCGCGCCAGCGTGTGCGCGATGCGATGCTGGCTGACCTCGATCTGGCAGAGCTTCAGGCGCGAGACCGTGGTGTAATCGATGCGACCTTCGAGCGAGGACGCTTCCAGCGGATCGACGTCGAAATGCCCGCACAGGCTCGTGAGCCCGTCGATCCAGCTCTGGATCTGCCGCTTCGGCGTCATCCCGGTCGTCGAGAGCGTGTGAATGGTGTCGGACATTAATCCAGCCACTGATTTGATCCGGAGGTTCGGCGCGAATCGCAACCAGCGCTGCCGGAGCCCTCAGCCGTGATTGCGTGACGTTTACCTCGCATTTGAGCGGTCTCTTGCAACGAGCGCCATCGTTCCATTGCCACTCTTGAAACTTAATCCTCCGCCTTAGTTGCAGCGCCGTCAAGGGGAACCTGAGCGCCGAGGCGGCCTCGAGGGCGCACCGAAGCCGCTGAATTCGCTACTGCAAAATCAAAATCTTCACCTCCGTGCGCTGTCGAGCAAACCGCCTTCGCTCTTGGGCAAGTTTCCCGATGGCGAAGCCGTTAGGGATTGCGGCAGGAACAACAAGAACGGGCCGCTCCTGCACGTGGACCCGTGGCTCTCATCAGGAGGAGGAAACAGCACAGCATCGTTTCTGGTCCCCACGCGACCGCCCTGCACGAGCAGACGCCGGACGAGAAGCCCGGCGATTGAGCAATGCTTCGGAAATAATAAACGAGACCAACGGAGGAATGACTATGCGCAAGGTGCTTCTGGCGACCTGTCTTGGTTCGGCGGCGGCTCTCGCCGTCGGCAGCGCTTCAGCAAATGACGAGCTGATCAAGATGTCGCAAAACCCGAAAGACTGGGTGATGCCGGCGGGCGACTACGCCAATACCCGCTATTCGAAGCTAAACCAGATCAACGCACAGAATGTCGGGAAACTCCAAGTTGCCTGGACCTTCTCGACCGGCGTACTGCGTGGCCACGAAGGCGGCCCGCTGATCATCGGCAACATGATGTACGTCCATACGCCGTTCCCGAACAAGGTCTACGCCATTGACCTTTCGCAAGAGAACAAGATCGTTTGGAAATACGAGCCGAAGCAGGATCCCAACGTCATCCCCGTTATGTGCTGCGACACCGTCAACCGCGGCCTGTCCTATGGCGACGGCAAGATCATCCTGCATCAGGCCGACACCAACCTCGTCGCGCTCGACGCCAAGACCGGCCAGGTGGCCTGGTCGGCGACCAACGGCAATCCCGCGAAGGGCGAGACCGGCACGTCGGCCGCGCTGGTCGTCAAGGACAAGGTCCTGGTCGGCATCTCCGGCGGCGAGTTCGGCGTGCAGTGCCATGTCACCGCATACGACCTCAAATCCGGCAAGCAGGTCTGGCGCGCCTATTCCACGGGCCCGGACGATCAGATCAAGGTCGATCCGGCGAAGACGACCTCGCTCGGCAAGCCCGTCGGCCCGGACTCTTCGCTGAAGTCCTGGCAGGGCGATCAGTGGAAAATCGGCGGCGGCTGCACCTGGGGCTGGCTCTCCTACGATCCCGCTCTGAACCTTGTCTATTACGGGTCGGGCAATCCCTCGACCTGGAACCCGAAGCAGCGTCCCGGCGACAACAAATGGTCGATGGCGATCTTCGCCCGCGATGCCGACACCGGCATGGCGAAGTGGGTCTACCAGATGACGCCCCACGACGAATGGGACTATGACGGCGTCAACGAAATGATCCTCAGCGATCAGCAGATCAACGGTCAGAACCGCAAGCTGCTGACGCACTTCGACCGCAACGGCCTCGCCTACACGATGGACCGCGAGAGCGGCGAACTGCTGGTCGCCGAGAAGTACGACCCGAAGGTGAACTGGACCAGCGGCGTCGACATGGACAAGAACTCGCCGACCTACGGCCGTCCCAAGGTCGTCGCACAATACTCGACCGAGCACGGCGGAGAGGACAAGAACACAAAGGGCATCTGCCCGGCCGCGCTCGGCACCAAGGACCAGCAGCCGGCAGCCTACTCGCCGGACACGCAGCTGTTCTACGTTCCGACCAACCACGTCTGCATGGACTATGAGCCGTTCAAGGTGAGCTACACCGCGGGTCAGCCCTATGTGGGTGCGACGCTCTCGATGTATCCGCCGCAGGGCGAAAGCCACATGGGCAACTTCATCGCCTGGGACAACAAGACCGGCAAGATCGTCTGGTCGAACAAAGAGCAGTTCTCGGTCTGGTCGGGTGCGCTCGCAACCGCCGGGGGCGTGGTGTTCTACGGCACGCTCGAAGGCTACCTGAAGGCGGTCGACGCCAAGACCGGCAAGGAGCTCTACAAGTTCAAGACTCCCTCCGGCATCATCGGCAACGTCACCACCTATGAGAACAATGGCAAGCAATACATTGCCATTCTCTCCGGCGTGGGTGGCTGGGCCGGCATTGGTCTCGCGGCAGGCCTGACCGACCCGACCGCAGGCCTCGGTGCGGTCGGCGGCTACGCGGCCCTCAGCAACTACACGGCGCTCGGCGGTACCCTGACCGTGTTCTCGCTGCCGAACTAAACCCGTCAGCATCGCTCCGGCGCGTGGATCGCTCCACGCGCCGGCTCGTCTCCACCGAATGCCGACCGAGGAACAATCTCTTGCGTCAAATCTGCTCTGTCATTGCTGTGATGATGATCTTCGTTGTGTCCGGAGGAAGCGCGGTCGCAGAGGGTCCGGGTGACCCGACCGCCGTGAAGAAGGAAGACGACGGAAAGTGGCTCGATAAGGACGGAAACCCGACCTACAAGATTTCGGCCGACGGCACCGTGGACTGGTTCACCTATTCCGGATACCGCCGCTATCATTCGGACTGTCACGTGTGTCACGGCCCCGACGGCATGGGATCGACATACGCGCCGGCGCTGAGGGATTCCGTGAAGTCGATGAGCTACGGCGACTTCCTCGGCGTGGTCGCCTCCGGCCGCAAGAACATCTCGGCCGCGCAGGAGAACGTCATGCCGGCCTTCGGCGACAACCCGAACGTCGCCTGCTACATGGACGATCTCTACGTCTATCTCCGCGCGCGCTCCACCGACGCCTTGGGCCGGCAGCGTCCTGCGAAAAAGGAGGAGAAGACGGAGGCCTATACCCAGGCTGAAGACGCCTGCATGGGCAAGAAATGAACGTTACGAGGGCTGCCAGGACTACTTCTTGGCGCCTGATGAGAACTTGAGGAGCTACCGATGAAGACACGTGCCGCCGTTGCTTTCGAAGCCAAGAAGCCGCTCGAGATCGTCGAGGTCGATCTGGAAGGCCCGAAGGCCGGCGAAGTCCTAGTCGAGATCAAGGCGACGGGCATCTGCCATACCGACGCCTACACGCTCGACGGCTTCGACAGCGAGGGAATCTTCCCGTCGATCCTGGGACATGAGGGAGCCGGCATCATCCGCGAGATCGGCCCCGGCGTGACCTCGGTGAAACCGGGCGATCACGTCATCCCGCTCTACACGCCGGAATGCCGGCAGTGCAAAAGCTGCCTCAGCCAGAAAACCAATCTCTGCACCGCGATCCGCGCGACGCAGGGCAAGGGCGTGATGCCCGACGGCACCAGCCGTTTCTCCTACAAGGGCAAGCCGATCTACCACTACATGGGTTGCTCGACCTTCTCGAACTTCACCGTGCTGCCCGAGATCGCGGTCGCCAAGATCCGCGAGGACGCGCCGTTCGACAAGAGCTGCTACATCGGCTGCGGCGTCACCACCGGCGTCGGCGCCGTCGTCAACACCGCCAAGGTGACGCCGGGCTCCAACGTGGTCGTGTTCGGCCTCGGCGGCATCGGCCTCAACGTCATCCAGGGTGCCAAGATGGCCGGCGCCGACAAGATCATCGGCGTCGACATCAACGATTCCAAGGAGGAATGGGGTCGCAGGTTCGGCATGACCGACTTCGTCAACCCGAAGAAGATCACCGGCGACATCGTTCAGCACCTCGTCGGCCTCACCGACGGCGGCGCCGACTACACCTTCGACTGCACCGGCAACACCACCGTGATGCGCCAGGCACTGGAGGCCTGCCATCGCGGCTGGGGCACCTCGATCATCATCGGCGTCGCCGAGGCCGGCAAGGAGATCGCCACCCGCCCGTTCCAGCTCGTCACCGGCCGCAACTGGCGCGGCACGGCCTTCGGCGGCGCGCGCGGGCGCACCGACGTGCCGAAGATCGTCGACTGGTACATGAACGGAAAGATCCAGATCGATCCGATGATCACCCACGTGCTCAAGCTCGAGGAGATCAACAAGGGCTTTGACCTCATGCACGAGGGCAAATCCATCCGTTCAGTCGTCGTGTTCTAGCTCGAAAACGTCACACCAAGGAGGATCGACCATGACTGTTGCACTCCATCCCTCGATCGACAACGGCATCAAGCAAGGCAGCGGCAGCTTCGCCGGCGGCACGCTGGCCTGCAAATGCAGCGACCACCCGGTGAAGGTCGGCATCAAGGGCGACGTCGCCCACAATCACGCCTGTGGCTGCACCAAGTGCTGGAAGCCGCAGGGCGCGACCTTCTCCGTCGTCGCCGTCGTGCCGCGACAGAACGTCACCGTGCTCGAGAACGGCGACAAGCTCCAGATCGTCGACCCCTCCGCGGTGATCCAGCGTTACGCCTGCAAGGTCTGCGGCACGCACATGTACGGCCGGATCGAGAACAAGAACCATCCGTTCTACGGCCTCGACTTCATCCATCCCGAACTGTTCCAGGAGCAGGGCTCGCAGGCGCCGCAATTCGCCGCCTTCGTTTCCTCCGTGATCGAATCGGGTGTGAAGCCCGAGCAGATGGCCGGCATCCGTTCGCGGCTGAAGGAGATCGGCCTCGAGCCCTATGACTGCCTGTCCCCGCCCCTGATGGACGCGATCGCGACCCATGTCGCGAAGGCCAAAGCCGCTTAGGAAGACTGCCTGGACGCCCGCCTGAACTGGCCGGCCGCCGGATCTTGGCTACACCATCTGGAGCTCGCTGGCGTTCGTTGCCGCCAGCGAGCCTCACGGGTCCCCGCTGCCGGGACCACCGCGGCGCGATACCGCCGCTTCTGCACCACGCGTGGGTGAGGACCATCGGCTCCTCAGTCCTGGTCTCTGAATGACTGCGCAGGACCGTCCGCTTCCTGCTTGAAGTTCGCGGTGCTCTGCGTTCTCCCTCCCTCGACTGAGGCCTACTGCTTCGTCCGTTCGGTGCAGCCGGCGGACGAAGCTTTTTTCGTTGCGCCCATTTGATGCGCAACGTGGCGGATGACGCGCCCTGCTTTTGACAAACCGTCGATGCAATCTTTTCCCGGTGAGAACACTCGGCTGTGAACGCCGGGTCGGCGCGATCTCTGCTAGGGTCGCGCCGTCACGATGCCGCACGACGTACAATCAATTAAGAAGAAAACGGGAGGTATCGAGCACATCCAGACATCGCTACCTGCGTTCCTGCCTCCCTCCGGGATTTGCCCGCGCGGGACTACGGCGGGATGTGGCGAGACGACGCACGAGCGGTCGCCGACCGGCGTCGGCGGACTTTGAATTTGGCATGCTTATGAAGAGCGAGGCACGATCATGATCAAGGTGAAGATCAACGGCCAGGAACAGAGCTGGGACGGTGACCCGGATCTCCCGCTACTCTGGTTCCTGCGTGACGAGGCCGGTCTCACCGGCACCAAATACGGCTGCGGCCAGGCCCTGTGCGGCTCCTGCACGGTCATCGTCGACAAGCAAGCGGTGCGCGCCTGCATCACGTCCGTCAACGACGTCGCCGGACGCGAGGTCACCACGATCGAAGGCCTGCATCCGAACGGCGATCACCCGGTGCAGAAGGCGTGGCGTCAGGTCAACGTGCCCCAATGCGGCTTCTGCCAGGCCGGCCAGATCATGCAGGCCGCGGCGCTTCTGATGGAGAATCCCAAACCCTCGCACGACCAGATCCGCGAGGCGATGTCCGGCAACATCTGCCGTTGCGGCTGCTATCAGCGCATCGAGAATGCCGTCCATCTCGCATCGACGGGAGTGTGACATGAACTTCATCGACAATCCCCGCAAGCTTCGCGGCTTCGAAAAGCACATCAAGGTCGAGAAGGTGTCGCGCCGCAGCATCCTGAAGGGGCTCGGCGTCACCGGCGGCTTCGTGCTCGCCGCCCCCGTGATGTCGCGCCAGGCGCTCGCCTATGAGACCGGCGCCGGCAAGATGCCGCACGGCGTCGTGGTCGATCCGCGCGTGTTCGTTTCGGTAGGCGCGGATGGCATCGTCACCATCGTCGGGCATCGTTCGGAAATGGGCACCGGCGTGCGCACCAGCCTGCCGCTGATCGTGGCCGAGGAGATGGAGGCCGACTGGTCCAGGGTCAAGGTGCAGCAAGCCCATGGCGACGAGGTCAAGTTCGGCAACCAGGACACCGACGGCTCGCGCAGCACGCGGCATTATCTGATCCCAATGCGCCAGATCGGCGCCTCCGCCCGCACGATGCTGGAGCAGGCCGCGGCCAAGCGCTGGGGCGTGCCGGCGACCGAGGTCAAGGCGGTCAACCACGAGGTCGTGCACAGCGCCAGCGGGCGCAAGCTCGGCTTCGGCGAGCTCGCTGCCGACGCCGCCAAGGAATCGGTGCCGAGCGTCGAGGGCCTCAAGCTGAAGGACCCCAAGAACTTCCGCTATCTCGGCAAGGGCCAGATCGGCATCGTCGATCTCCACGACATCACCACCGGCAAGGCGAACTACGGCGCCGACGTGCGGCTGCCCGGCATGAAATATGCCGTGATCGCCCGTCCGCCGGTGACCGGCGGCAAACTGGTCAAGTTCGAGCCGGCGGAGGCGCTGAAGGTCCCCGGTGTCGAGAAGGTGATGCAGGTGCGCGGCTGGCCGTGGCCCTCGAAATTCCAGCCGCTCGGCGGCGTCGCGGTGATCGCGCGCAACACAGGCGCGGCGATCAAGGGCCGCGACGCGCTGAAGCTGACCTGGGACGACGGTCCCAACGGCAAGTACGACTCCGTCGCCTACCGCAAGGAGCTCGAGGAGGCCTCGCGCAAGCCGGGGCTCGTGCTGCGCAAGGAGGGCGATGCGGACGCTGCCCTGAAGAGCGCCGACAAGGTGATCGTCGGCGAATATTACCTTCCGCATCTCGCCCATGTCGCCATGGAGACGCCGGTGGCGGTCGCGGACGTCAAGGGCGACAGGGCCGAGATCTGGGCGCCGGTGCAGAGCCCCGGCGGCACCCGCGAGGACGTCGCCAAGACGCTCGGCATTCCCGAGGCCAACGTCACGGTCAACGTGACGCTGCTCGGCGGCGGGTTCGGACGCAAGTCGAAATGCGACTTTGCGCTCGAAGCCGCGCTGCTCTCGAAGGAGCTCGGTGCTCCGGTGAAGGTGCAGTGGACGCGGGAGGACGACATCCACAACGGCTTCCTGCACACCGTCTCGGTCGAGCGGATCGAGGCCGGCCTCGACAAGAGCGGCAAGGTGATCGCCTGGCGCCACCGCAGCGTGGCTCCCAGCATCGCCTCGACCTTTGCCGCCGGCACGGTGCATCAGGCGCCGTTCGAGATCGGCATGGGCCTGGTCGATATGCCGTTCGAGATCGCGAACATCTCGTGCGAGAACCCGGAAGCCGCGGCGTTCACCCGCATCGGCTGGTTCCGCGCGGTCTCGAACATCCCGCGCGCCTTCGCCGTCCAGTCGATGGTCGGCGAGATCGCGCAGGCAACGGGCCGCGACCAGAAAGAGATGCTGCTCGAGCTGATCGGCTCGCCTCGCATCGTCAAGCCCAACGTGAAGGACCTATGGAATTACGGCGAGCCCCAGGACAGCTACCCGATCGACACCGCGCGCCTGCGCAAGGTGGTCGAGCTGGTCGCCGAGAAGGGCGAATGGGGACGAAAGGTGCCGAAGGGCCACGGTCTCGGCATCGCCGTGCACCGCAGCTTCGTCAGCTACATCGCGACCATCGTCGAGGTCGCCGTCGACGACAAGGGCAAGCTGACGGTGCCGCGGGTCGACACGGCGATCGATTGCGGCACCTATGTCAACCCCGAGCGCATCGCTTCGCAGATCGAGGGCGCGGCGATCATGGGGCTTAGTCTCGCCAAATACGGCGAGATCACCTTCAAGGACGGCAAGGTGCAGCAGAAGAATTTTGACGACTTCCAGGTCGTCAGGATGGACGACTCGCCTGTGGTGACCAATGTCTACATCGTGCCGCCCGGACCCGACACGCCGCCGAGCGGCGTCGGCGAGCCCGGCGTCCCTCCGTTCGCGCCAGCCCTGATCAACGCGATCTTCGCAGCGACGGGAAAACGCATCCGCGCGCTTCCGATCGGCAAGCAATTGGAGGCGTGAGACGGAACCGAAGTGCGAGGCGGAACACAAGCCGCCTCGCGCCGTTTCCATCGATCTGACAGGAGACAGATCGATGACCAACATCTCAAGGGCGCTCGCGGTCTCGCTGTCGGGCGCCTTTCTTTTGACCGCCGCGGGCGCATTCGCCCAGAGCAACACGACGCCGCCGACCACCGCGACGCGCCCCACCGGCCCCGACCAGACTTCGCTGCCGAACGCCAATGCCCCGCCCGCCACCACCAACCAGACCACCGGGCAGCACAATCCGGATCCCAAGATTCGCGAGATGAACCAGAAGGAGAAGGATAAGGTCGAGCGCGAGGGGAAGTAGCTATCTGGCGCTGCGCAAACAAATGCGGCGGATGTTGCCATCCGCCGCATTCGCCACCCCCCGCTGCTCCGCTTCTTTCGATCCGCCCGCGGAGCTATTTCTTCAGCGCGAAGACCCAGACGACGCCGCCCTGCGGCACGTTGGCTTCAATGCCGATATTGTTGGTCACGAGTGCATCCTGGATGCGCTGCGCGTCGACGCCCCAGCCCGACTGGATCGCGATGTATTGCGTGCCGTCGATCTCATATGACACCGGCATGCCGACGATGCCGGAGTTGGTCTTCTGCTCCCACAACAGTTCGCCCGTCTTGGCGTGGAAGGCGCGGAAATAGCGGTCGTTGGTCCCGCCGACGAAGACGAGATCGCCAGCGGTCGCGGTGACCGATCCGAACAGATGCGACTTGGGGAAGTTGTGCTGCCAGACCTTCTTTCCGGTTGCGGGATCCCAGGCCTGGAGCTCGCCAAAATGATCCGCGCCCGGCTTTGTCTTCAGGCCGATGTCTTCCGGCTTGGTGCCGAGCCAGAGCTCGCCCGGCTTGAGTGGCACTTTCTCGCCGGTAAAGCCGCCGCAGAAATTCTCGTTGGCAGGCACGTAGACGAGGCCGGTCCTCTGGCTGTAGGCCGCCGATGGCCAATCCTTGCCGCCCCACAGCGAGGGACAGAACTCGACGCGCTTGCCGATCACCGGCTTGTGCGCTGGATCCACGATCGGCTTGCCGGTCTCGTCGATGCCCTTCCAGACGTCAGTGAAGACGAACGGCCATCCGGCGACGTAATTGATCTTGGTCGGAGTCCGCTCCAGCACCCAGAAGATCGCGTCGCGGCCGGGATGGACCAGGCTCTTGATGGTGCGGCCGTTGCGTTGCAAATCGATCAGCATCGGCGCGTCGACCTCATCCCAATCCCAGGAATCGTTCTGGTGGTATTGGTGATAGGCCTTGATCTTGCCAGTGTCGGGATCGAGCGCGAGCACCGAGGCTGTGTAGAGATTGTCGCCGGGATGCGAGTCGCCGGGCCATGGCGCGGCATTGCCGACACCCCAATAGATCGTCCTGGTCTCCTTGTCGTAATTGCCTGTCATCCAGGCCGACCCGCCGCCGTTCTTCCAGTCGTCGCCTTGCCAGGTGTCATGACCGGGCTCGCCTTCACCGGGGATGGTGTAGGTCCGCCACAACTCTTTGCCCTCCTTGGCATCATAAGCAACGATATAGCCACGCACGCCGAACTCGCCGCCGGAGCCGCCGACAATGACCTTACCGTCGACGATCAAGGGCATCAGGGTGAGGTACTGCCCCTTCCTGTAGTCCTGCACCTTCGTGTCCCACAGCACCTTGCCGGTCTTGGCATCGAGCGCGACCACGTGGTCGTCCGTGGTGGCGAGGTAGAGCTTGTCCTCCCACAGACCAACGCCGCGGTTGGTCGGATGCAGCTGGAACAGATCGTCAGGAAGCTGCCGCTTGTAGCGCCAGTATTCGTCGCCGGTCTTCGCATTCAGCGCGATCACCTGGCCCATTGGGGTCGTCACGAACATCACGCCATTGTTGACGATCGGCGGGGCCTGATGGCCTTCGACCACGCCAGTGGAAAAGGTCCAGACCGGTGTGAGGTTCTTCACGTTGGAGGTGTTGATCTGATCGAGCGGGCTATAGCCGTGCCCGTCATAGGTGCGCCGGTAAAGCATCCAGTTGTGGGGCTCGGGGTTTTCCAGCCGCTGCGCGGTGACCGGAGAATAACTCTCGATCGGCCCCGATAGAGCGGCGGTTGAGGCAAGACACGTGAAGGCGACCAAGCCGGACAGTAACCATTGCTTCCTGATCATGGAAGTTTTCATGGACGTTCCCCTTTTCATCCGCTTGAATTCTTGTTGTGAATTCTTGTTGTGAATTCTTGTCGTTCGTCCCGTCTTCCGCCCTTCGGCGGTGGCGGCTAGTCGTGAGGCGGGCCCAGCCCGCAACCGTCCATCATCCTGGCTGTGTGCCACCTACCTTTCCCATGAAATTGCCGGCGACGCTGAGCGAACCATCAGCGAGCGCCAGCGGCAGCGCTGCTAGCCGCCGCGGCGCCGGCCCGAACACGACCTGCGCGCCCGCGCGGGGATCGAATTCGGAGTTGTGGCACATGCACTTGAAAACCTCCTTGTCGCCGACATCGCTCTTCACCCAGGCGGTGACGGGACAGCCGGCATGCGAGCAGATCGCCGAATAGGCGATGATGCCGTCGACGGCGCGCGCGCGAGTCTTCTCGTCGAGGTCGGCGGGATCGAGCTTGATGATCAGGATTTCGTTGAGCCGCGAGGCGCTGCGCACCACCGATGTGGTGGGGTCCTTCGGCCAGGCATGGATCGGCGGTCCACCGACCCGTAGATCAGCCACAGTGATGAGCTTTCCCTCCTGGTCACCTTCGGAGAAGACGAGCAGATCGCCTTTCTGCGGCCGCTCATCCGAGCCGGGCGGATCCTCACCTGCGCGGGCCCTGGTTGAACAGCCGAGACACGCCGTCGTCGCCATCGCACCGAGCAGCAGGGATCGCCGTGTCTGTTCGGTGCCCGCTTGGACGTCGGGTTCCGTAGCATTTTCGGAAGATGATGAATGGGTATCGAACGATGCGCGAGCCATGCCCGCTAGCAGGCGCTGGAACTCTGCCGAAAACAAGGCGAAGACTTGGCGCCGCAGTGCATCAATATGGCTTTGCTCGCGTTGATTGCGTTGGAGTAAATGCGTTCAAGCGCGTTTTCGCGATTTCTACATCACGTTGCGCGAATGGCATGATGATTTCGCAGATCAGATCCGATGATTGCTGCGACGCCACGATGCGATGCGGAATCCCACGCAGGCATCGTGTCCTTCACGACCTGAGCACGTGACGCGGCGAAGCGATGCGGCCCGCAAGTGTTGCCGACGCCATCTCAAAGCTGTCGGCGATACGACGCGCCTTGTCGATGAAGAGTGCAGCCGCCGCCGGCGGGCAGACCTCGCGCGCGGTCTGCTCGAACAGGTCGAGCCAGCGATCGAAATGGCCGCAGGCCAGGCTGAGCGGCAGGTGTGCCCGCATCGGTGAGCCATGATAGCGGCCGCTCATCAGCACGACCGACGACCAGAAATCCCTGAGCTTGGCGAGATGCTCGTCCCAATTCTGCACGACGCCGAAGACGGGCCCCAACAGCGCGTCCTCGCGCACGCGTCCGTAGAAGCGGGTGACGAGTTCTCCAATCATCTCCTCGGTGATCCCGGTTCGCTCGATCGCATCCTGGGTCAACAGGCTCCGGCGCGCGGCCGCAGCTTCCCGCTCGGCCTTCAGTCGATCCGACATGTCTTTGCTATCCGTTCCGTTATCCCCGCAGGGCGCCCGTTCGACATTGTCGGGCCTATCGCACGCGGCGTCTTTGTCGCAGCGCAAATTGCGGGATCTGGCGGCGGACGCTAAGGCGCCCGCCGCCAATGCCTTCGTCAGGCGGAATAAGTGTAAAAGCCCTGCCCGGTCTTGCGGCCGAGATGGCCGGCATCGACCATCTCTTTCAGCAGCGGCGCTGGCCGATATTTAGGATCGTTGAAGCCCTTGTAAAAGACCTCCATCACCGAAAGCATGGTGTCGAGCCCGACGAGATCGGCAAGTGCGAGCGGCCCGATCGGATGGTTGCAGCCGAGCTTCATGCCCGCGTCGATCTCTTCCGCCGTCGCGATGCCCTCCTGGAGCGCGAAGATCGCCTCGTTGATCATCGGGCACAGGATGCGGTTGACGGCGAAGCCCGGGCTGTTCTTGGCCGTGATCGCCACTTTGCCGACGCGCTTGGCGAAATCCAGCGCCTTGGCATGGGTGTCGTCCGAGGTCTGCAGGCCGCGGATGAGTTCGAGCAGCGCCATCACCGGCACCGGGTTGAAGAAGTGCATGCCGATGAAGCGGTCGGGACGGTCGGTCGCGGCGGCGAGCTTGGTGATTGAGATCGAGGAGGTGTTGGTCGCGACCAGCGTGCGCGGCGACAGGGTGGCGCAGAGATCCTTCAGGATCTTGACCTTGAGCTCCTCGTTCTCGGTCGCGGCCTCGATGACGAGGTCGCAATCCGACAGCTTCGCCCGGTCCGTGGTGCCGGTGATGCGCTTGAGCGTCGCCTCGCGGTCGGCCGCCGACATCTTCTCTTTTTTGACCAGCCGCTCGAGGCTTCCGCCGACGGTCGAAAGGCCGCGGTTCACCGCCGCATCGGAAATATCGACCATTACGACCGAGAGGCCGGCGGCCGCGCAGACCTGCGCGATGCCGTTCCCCATGGTCCCTGCCCCGATGATGCCAACGGTCTGGATCATTGCGTCACATCCTTCATCCTTGCGGGCGCGCCAGTCGCAGCCCGGCTCCATTGTTCCTGCATTAGGGTCTAGCACCGCCATTGGGCCGGCGCGACCCGATCCTGTTCCTTAGCGCATCCGAGGCCGGAAGAAAGCCGCCCGCGGGGCCGCCAGGCGCCTCGATTGTCGGTCCCCGGCCGCGTCTATCGATCATCCTGAGCCCTTCTCCAACGGCTCCGGCGGGGTTGCCCACCCCCTGGCCCCTTGATTATGGCAGCGGCAGCAGCGAGAAGGGCGGCGCGGGGCTACCGCGGAACAGGGGCTTGCCCGAGACCGGATGAACGATTTCGCACGATCCATCGGTGCCGCCTTTGCGCTGATCGGCGACGCCGACACCGAGCTATTGGGCATCGTCGCCCTGTCGTTGCGGGTCAGCCTGACCGCCAGCATCCTGGCGCTCCTGATCGGCGCCCCCTTTGGAGCCCTGCTTGCGATCACCCGCTTCCGGGGACGCCAAATCATCATCATTCTGACCAATGCCCTGCTCGGGCTTCCGCCGGTCGTGGTCGGGCTCGCGCTCTATCTCTTGCTGTCGCGGTCCGGCCCGTTCGGGGCGGCGGGCTTGTTGTTCACGCCGGCCGCCATGGTGATCGCGCAGACGCTGCTGGCGACGCCGATCGTGGTGGCGCTGGTGCACCGGCCGGCAAGCCTGTTGTGGGCGGAGTATGGCGACCTGGCGCGGATCGACGGGCTGTCGGCCCTGCGCAGCATGGCCCTGCTGTTCGCGCTCGGCCGGACCTCGTTGCTGACGGCCTTTCTCGCCGCGTTCGGGCGCGCCATTGCGGAAGTCGGTGCCATCATCATCGTCGGTGGCAACATCCGCGGCTTCACCCGCACGATGACGACGGCGATCGCGCTGGAAACCAGCAAAGGCGAGCTGCCGCTGGCGCTCGGACTCGGGCTGATCCTGCTCGCTCTCAGCGTCGCGGTCTCGACCGTCGCCTTCGTCCTAGTTGGGCGCGTTGGGGAAAAATAGCTGCTCGCCACCGACCTTGTACCCGGCGATCGCTTGCTGCCCTTGCGGCGAAACCAGCCAGTCGACGAAAGCCTGTCCCTCCTTTGCCTTCACGTTCGGATGCTTTGCAGGATTGACCAGCATGACGCCGTACTGGTTGAAGAGCCGCTTGTCACCCTCGGTCAGGATGGCGAGTTCGCCACGGTTCTTGAACGACAGCCAGGTGCCGCGGTCCGACAGAAGGTAGGCATTCGACGACGAGGCCATGTTCAGCGCCGGACCCATGCCCTGGCCGATCTCCCGGTACCAAATGTCCTTGCCGGCACTGAGGTCGACGCCAGCCTCCTTCCATAGTCTCAGCTCGGCCGCATGCGTGCCGGACTTGTCGCCGCGCGAGATGAACGGCGCCTTTGCGGTCGCAATCTTGCGCAACGCCTCGGCCGCGTCCTTGCTGCCCGAGATCTGCGCCGGATCGCTCTTGGGGCCGATGATGACGAAGTCGTTGTACATGACGTCGAAGCGCTTCACGCCCTGCCCTTCGGACATGAACCTGTCCTCGGCAGGCCTGTCGTGGACGAACACCACGTCGGCATCGCCGCGCCGCCCGATGTCCAGCGCCTGGCCGGTGCCGACGGCGACGACCTTCACGCCGATGCCTTCGGCCTTCGAGAACAGCGGCAGCAGATGACCGAACAGCCCCGACTGTTCCGTCGAGGTGGTCGAAGCCACGGTGATGGTGCGATCCTGTGCGGATGCGATGGTGGACCAGAGCAGAACCGCGATGGTGACAAGCTTCCTCATGCGACGTCCTCGGCCAGACAATGACGGCTCTGAATAGCGGCTCGCGAGGATGGCGGGAACCCCAAGCTTCGGATCGCAACGAGAGTTGATGCGGGCGGTGCACCTCGTCTGGCAGAAAAAGCGCGCCGGCGCGCTAGGCACGCCTGCAAAACAAGAAGTGAAAAAACAACCCCATGCATAGTAGCGATGGGGTTGAAAGGCTTGAGCATTTCGGTGTTGCCGAAGACACGCTTGCGGCGTCGGGCAAAACAGGGGTATTATTGCGTCATCGGCTGCTGTGCGGGTTGCGTAACTCGGGCGGATGCGCGCTGGATGCGTGGATGTTCTGCAATTGGTCCTGCCTACGTTGACACGGATGTGACGGCCGGGGCAGGTTTTCACATTGCTGGCGAATCAGCGATTGCCTCACGCCGAGTACCTCTTGGACAACTCCCAGTGCTTTCGAGACTGATATCGTTGCTGCGCCGCATCCCTGCGGTGAACTGGGCGTTTTCCCGACTCCGGCCTATGCCGCACAGCGGCAACATTGAGGTCGCGCCGACCGTCACGGACGCTGCGCCCGCCATCATCGAAGACGTCGCGGTCCCGGCTCAAGCTCCAAGCGCCGAGATCAGCACCGCCCCGGTGCGCGACGACGCTGCCCCCGCCACCCAGGCTCTGGTCGCGGAGAACGATGCGGCTGTGTCTGTCGTCGCGGAGAATCCGTCCGACGAAATCCGTATCAGCGGGGACTCCTCTCCGGAGACCGTGACGGAAATCGAGGCGCCCGCGACGCCGCCAGCCTCCGAGGAGGTGCTGGCTGCATCGGTCGGTGCGGAGAGCGAGCCAGTTGCAGCCTCTGATCTCGCCATCGTTGATGATGATGCATCGCCTGCTGAGATTCCTACAGAGGTCGACTCCGCCGTCGTAGAAGAGGTTGTGATTTCGTCAGCGGAGGTCGCGACCGCCTTGACTGATGTCCCTGATGTCATCATCGAGGCAGCCTCCTCGCCCGACGTTTCCGCTGCCGTCGATCCGGTCGCCGTCGAAGAAGTCGAGCTTCTCCGCGCCGAGGCCGATAGCGTCACGACTGATGCCTCTGAAGCCAGCGCCGACAGCGAACCGGCGCTCGTTGTCGAAAGCCCGCAAGTCCCTACAAACGATGTTCCGCTCGCTGCGGCGACTAACGACTCCTTGAGCGGTGTCACCGATATCGAGCCGGCTCCGGCTCTCGCGTCTCCTTCGCCAGAGATCCGCAACGTCCCGAAAGTTCGCGCGAGAGCCGCAGAGCCCGCCGACCGCGCGGCGCTGATCCGGCAGCGCTGGGCGGAGAGCGGAATCAGGATGTGGAATCCGCGGCTGCACGGCACCGGCGAAGCCGCGCTGAACATCCAGGGAAGCATCGGGCTGCTGCCCCCGGCACCCGGCGAGACAATGCCGCGCTACGACAAGCTGGAATTCAGGATGCTCGGCGGACAGATCGTCTGTGAGGGCGTGATCGTCGAGGCACCGGTTCAGGCGAGCCATCGGAGCTTCACGCAGCTTGCCGAGCCGCGGACCAGCGAGCGCGTCCGCGAACCGGCGCGCGAGCGCCAGGCCGTCCTCGCCTGATCCGACCGTGGCCATGTGCTAGGCTGATGTCGCGCATGGGCGATAGCAGGCGGTAGCTGCAGCGATTTCGGGCGACCTGTGCCTGAGACGTGCGCACGCTGCGGCCGGATATCCTTAACGGGACCTCACCAATGCACGCGATCGGAAAATCGTAAGGCAGCGCGCAACCAGTGCTGGCCTGCCCGGGCCAGAATTGATCTAACGGCCCCTTTACCCCTGCCGTGCAAGATTGCCCACGTTTTTCAGGGGATCTGGGGCTCGTATTGCAATGCCTATTGCCGATTTGAAATCTCATCTTGCCGCCGCGATGCGATTGTTTCGCGTTCCCGCCGACAATCCGGACCTGACGCGGGCGCAGTTCGACGCCTTCTCCAAGCAGATCCCGCTGCTCTACTTCATCCTCATCAGCAACACGATTGCGGTCGCCTACACCTATGTGAACGTGGCGCCGGGCTGGCTGACGATGATCGTGCCGGCCGTGCTGACGGTGCTCGCGGGCTTGCGGACCTTCTGGTGGCTACGCCAGCGCCGGCTGGTGCGCAGCGATGCCGACATCCTGCGCAATCTGCGCGCCACCAACTGGCTGACCCTGCCGATCGGTGCCGGCTTCACCGCCTGGTCCTTCGCGCTCTACCCCTACGGCGATCCCTTCGCCAAGAGCCAGGTCGCGTTCTACATGGCGGTCACCGTGATCGGCTGCATCTTCTCGCTGATGCATCTGCGCTCGGCGGCGCTGATCGTGACGCTGATCGTCGACGTGCCCTATGTGCTGTTCTTCTTTGCCACGGGCGAGCCGACGCTGAAGGCGATCGCGGTCAACAACCTCCTGGTTTCCGCCGCGATGGTGACGGTGCTGTTCATCTACTACCGTGACTTCGCCGATCTCGTCGCCAGCCGCAAGTCGCTGCTCGCGCAACAGGCGGCGACGCAGGCGCTCTCTGACGAGAACTTCCGCCTTGCCAATCTCGATTCACTCACCGAGCTGCCGAACCGCCGCCGCTTCTTCGCCGAGCTGTCGAGCGCCTTCACCGATGCCGAACGCAGGAAAGTTCGGATCGCGGTCGGCATCATCGATCTCGACGGTTTCAAGCCGATCAACGACAATTACGGCCATTCGGTCGGAGACCGCGTCCTGATCGAGGCCGGCCGGCGCATCCGCGAGGTCTGCGAGGGCTTTGGTCCGCAGCGGGTCGAATTCGCCCGATTAGGCGGCGACGAGTTTGGCCTTGTCGTTTGCGGCGACCCCGACGATGCGGACCTGCTGCGGCTGGGCCAGCGCATTGGCGACCAGGTCAGGCTTCCCTACCAGCTCGACACCGCCCATACCGGGCTGTCCTGCTCGATCGGCTTTGCCTCGTTTCCCCAATCGGCAACGACCGCGGAAGCACTCTATGAGTGCGCCGACTATTCACTTTATCACGCCAAGCGCCATCTGCGCGGCCGCACCGTGATCTTCTCGAGCGAGCTCGAGGCCGAGATCCGCAGTCGCGGAGTCATCGAGAATCTGCTGCGCACCGCCGATTTCGGCACCGAGATGGACCTGGTGTTCCAGCCGATCGTCGATGCCATGAGCGAGCACACCGCCGGCTTCGAGGTTCTGGCGCGCTGGCGCAGCGCCCGCCTCGGCCTGGTCTCCCCGGCCGATTTCATTCCGGCCGCCGAGCGCATCGGACTGATCCGGCCGCTGACGCAAGCGCTGCTGGTGCGCGCGCTCGCCATCGCCAGGACATGGCCCGATCACATCCGCCTGTCGTTCAATCTCTCAGCCCACGATGTCTGTGCGGCGGAGGGCATCCTGCCGCTGATCTCGATCATCGAGAAGAGCGGGCTGCCGCCGCGCCGGATCGATTTCGAGATCACCGAGACCGCCGTCACCTTCGATTTCGTCCGCGCACAGCAATCGATCGCAACGCTGAAGGCAATGGGCTGCGGCATTTCGCTGGACGATTTCGGCACCGGCTATTCGTCGTTGAGCCACGTGCACCGGTTGCCGCTCGACAAGATCAAGGTCGACCGCAGCTTCGTTTCCGACATCAACGAGAATCCCGTCAGCCACAAGATCATCAAATCGCTCAGCGGTCTCTGCGACGACATGGAGATCGCCTGCGTCGTCGAGGGCGTCGAGACGCGTGCTCAGCTCGACACCTTGCGCCGCCTGGGATGCGACTTCATCCAGGGCTACTATTTCGCCAAGCCCATGCCGGCCGATGCGATTGGCGACCATCTTGCGAAGGAGAGCCGGCGCCTCGACGGCACCGGGACCAAGGTCGTGGCCTAAAGCGCGATGCGCGCTTTAGGTTATTGTTTGAGCATAATCTTTTCGGAAAACCGCTACGCACTTTTCCGGATCATGCTCTAAAGCCTCGTCTACTCCGCCAGGCTCGGCAGATCGAGCCCCTTGTCGCGCGCGCACTCGATCGCGATGTCGTAGCCTGCATCGGCGTGGCGCATGACGCCGGTGGCGGGATCGTTCCACAGCACGCGCTCGATCCGCTTCGCAGCCTCGGGCGTGCCGTCGGCGACGATCACCATGCCCGCGTGCTGCGAATAGCCGATGCCGACGCCGCCGCCATGATGCAGCGACACCCAGGTCGCTCCGCTGGCGCAATTGAGCAGCGCATTGAGCAGCGGCCAATCGGACACCGCATCCGATCCGTCCTTCATCGCCTCGGTCTCGCGGTTGGGGCTCGCCACCGAGCCGCTGTCGAGATGATCGCGGCCGATCACGATCGGCGCTTTCAATTCGCCACGCGCCACCATCTCGTTGAAGGCAAGACCGAGGCGATGGCGGTCGCCGAGGCCGACCCAGCAGATGCGTGCTGGCAGGCCCTGGAATTTGATGCGGGCCTTCGCCATGTCGAGCCAATTGTGCAGATGCTTGTCGTCAGGCATCAGCTCCTTGACCTTGGCATCGGTCTTGAAGATGTCCTCGGGATCGCCCGACAGCGCGGCCCAGCGGAACGGCCCGACGCCGCGGCAAAACAGCGGGCGGATATAGGCGGGCACGAAGCCGGGGAAATCGAACGCGTTCTTCAGGCCCATATCCTGCGCCATCTGGCGAATGTTGTTGCCGTAGTCGAGCGTCGGAATGCCCTGCGCATGGAAATCCAGCATGGCCTGGACATGCGCGACCATCGACGTCTTCGAGGCGCGCTCCACTGCCTTCGGATCGGACGCGCGCTTGGCTTCCCATTCGGCAAGCGTCCAGCCCTTCGGCAAATAGCCGTTGATGGGATCGTGCGCGCTGGTCTGGTCGGTGACGATGTCGGGTTTGACGCCGCGGCGCACCAGCTCAGGGAAGATCTCCGCGGCGTTGCCGAGCAGGCCGACCGAGACCGCCTTGTTCGTCTTCGCGGCGTCCGCCATGATCGCGAGCGCTTCATCAAGCGTTGCGGCTTGCCGGTCGAGATAACCGGTCCGCAGGCGCATCTCGATGCGGCTCGGCTGGCATTCGACCGCAAGCATCGAAGCGCCGGCCATGGTCGCCGCCAGCGGCTGCGCGCCGCCCATGCCTCCCAAGCCGGCCGTGAGAATCCATTTACCGGCGAGGCTGCCGCCGTAATGACGCCGACCGACCTCGACGAAGGTTTCATAGGTGCCCTGCACGATGCCCTGGCTGCCGATATAGATCCAGGAGCCCGCCGTCATCTGGCCGTACATCATCAGGCCCTGGCGATCGAGCTCGTTGAAATGATCGAGCGTCGCCCAATGCGGCACGATGTTGGAATTCGCGATCAGCACGCGCGGTGCATCGGCATGGGTGCGGAACACGCCGACCGGCTTGCCGGACTGCACCAGCAGCGTCTGGTCGGCTTCGAGCTTGCGCAAGGCCGCAACGATCCGGTCAAAACTCTCCCAGTCGCGCGCGGCGCGGCCGATGCCGCCATAGACGACGAGCTCGCTCGGGCGTTCCGCGACGTCAGGGTCGAGATTGTTCATCAGCATGCGCAGCGGCGCTTCCGTGAGCCAGCTCTTGGCGCTGATGTCGCTGCCGCGGGGAGCGCGGATGGTACGGTCATTGTCCAGACGGCGGTTCATGCGGGCCTCTTCAGACGAGTCTCGGAAACGGATCGGTGGGAAGCTGGGCGAGCGCAGCAGCTGGAAGCGCATCGGCCTCGATCAATGCAGCGGCCTTGGCCAGATCACCGGCCATGTAGCGATCGGCGCCCAGTGCGGGCACCTGCTCACGCAACGCGTCAATGACGGCGACCAGCGGCGCACTGGTTGCGTGCGGCGCGCGCAGCGTGATGCCCTGAGCGGCGACCAGAAGCTCGATGCCGAGGATGGCGGCGAGATTGTCGGCCATGTCGGACAGGCGCCGCGCAGCATGCGCGGCCATCGAGACATGATCTTCCTGATTGGCGCTGGTCGGCGTCGAATCGATCGAGCAGGCGAGCGCACGCTGCTTGTTCTCGGCATAGAGTGCGGCCGCCG
Organism: Bradyrhizobium sp. BRP19; assembly: GCF_020194195.1. Taxonomy (NCBI): domain Bacteria; kingdom Pseudomonadati; phylum Pseudomonadota; class Alphaproteobacteria; order Hyphomicrobiales; family Nitrobacteraceae; genus Bradyrhizobium; species Bradyrhizobium sp. BRP19. Next base: position 153,706 of record NZ_JADYVZ010000008.1, read on the forward strand.
TCACCTCGGCGATCATGAAGCCGGAATTGATGCCGGGATCGGGGGTGAGGAACGGCGGCAGGCCGAAATTGAGCGCGGGATCGACCAGCGTCGCGATGCGCCGCTCGCTGATCGCGCCGATCTCCGACAGCGCCAGCGCGATGGCATCTGCGGCAAACGCCACCGGCTCGGCGTGGAAATTGCCGCCGGAGACGATCTCCCCGGTCTCGACCAGCACCAGCGGGTTGTCGGTGACGGCATTGGCCTCCACGATCAGCGTGCGCGCCGCCTGCGTGATCAGATCGAGCGCGGCACCGGCAACCTGTGGCTGGCAGCGCAGGCAATAGGGATCCTGCACACGCTCGTCGCCTTCCAGGTGAGAGAGGCGGATGTCGCTGCCGTCGAGCAGCGCGGTCAGCGTCGCGGCCGCCGCGATCTGGCCGGCATGACCACGCAGCGCCTGAATTTCGGGGCGGAACGGTGCCGTTGAGGCCATCGCCGCATCCACTGACAGCGCGCCGGTCACGAGTGCGGCGCGGGCGAGGCGATATGCGCGCAGCACGCCCGATAGCGCGTAGGCGGTCGAGAATTGCGTGCCGTTGATCAGCGCGAGGCCTTCCTTGGGCCCAAGGGTCAGCGGCGTGAGGCCGGCGGCCGCGAGTGCCTCGCTGCCGGATACAGTCTTGCCATCGATGATCGCCTGCCCTTGGCCGATCATCACGGCCGTCATATGCGCAAGCGGTGCCAGATCGCCGGAGGCGCCGACCGAGCCCTGCTGCGGCACCAGCGGATAGACGCCACGGGCCAGCATGTCCTGCAACTGCTCGATCACCACGCGGCGCACGCCGGAAGCGCCGCGGCCGAGCGAGACGATCTTCAGCGCCATCATCAGGCGGACGATGGGCTCCGGCGTCGGCTGGCCGACGCCGCAGCAGTGCGAGACGATCAGGTTGCGCTGAAGCAGCGCGGTCTGGTCCGGCGGAATGCGCTTCGATGCGAGCTTCCCGAAGCCGGTGTTGATGCCGTAGACGGGGACGTCGGCCTGCGCGGCCTGCGCAACGATCAGCGCAGCCGTATCGACACGCGGCCAGAACGAAGGATCGAGCACGACGGGGGCGCCTTCGAGCACGCGTGAGAGATCGTCGAGGCTCACTGTTCCCGGCTTGACGACGATCGCTGTCTCCTGCTCCGTCACTGCCCCCTCCATACCCGCTGGTGCAGCGGATTGAAGCCGATGCGGTAGACCAGCTCGGCCGGCCGGTCGATGTCCCAGACCGCGAGATCGCACCATTTTCCGGCATCCAGTGTGCCGGTCTCTTGCAGCAGGCCGAGCGCCCGCGCGCCTTCACGGGTGACGCCGGCGAGGCACTCGGCCACATTCATCCGGAACAATGTCGCGCCCATGTTCATCGCGAGCAGCAGCGAGGTCAGTGGCGAGCTGCCGGGATTGCAGTCGGTCGCCAGCGCCATGGGAACGTTGTGCTTGCGGAACGTTTCGACCGGCGGCTTCTGCGTCTCGCGAATGAAGTAGAACGCGCCGGGCAACAACACCGCCACCGTGCCGGCCCTCGCCATGGCGGCGGCACCGGCCTCGTCGGTGTGCTCGAGATGATCGGCCGAGAGCGCCGAGAATTTCGCGGCAAGCGCGGCGCCGCCGAGATTCGAGAGCTGGTCGGCATGGAGCTTGACCGGCAGTCCAAGTCCCCTCGCCGTTTCGAACACCCGCGCAGTCTGTTCGGCGGAGAATGCGATGCCCTCCATGAAGGCATCGACGGCATCGGCGAGGCCCGCGTTTGCGATCGCCGGCAGCATCTCCTTGCAGACGAGATCGATGTAACCATCCTTGTCGCCCCCCGCCTCGACCGGCAGCGCATGCGCGCCCAAGAACGACGTGCGGATCGTAACCGGCCGCTCACGGCCGAGGCTGCGCCCAGCCGCGAGCTGGCGCATCTCGGTTTCTGTGTCGAGGCCGTAGCCGGACTTGATCTCGACGGTGGTGGCGCCCTCGCCGATCAACGCGTCGAGCCGCGGCAGCGCGCCTGCGACGAGCTCGGCTTCGCTCGCCTTGCGCGTTGCCGCCACAGTCGAGACGATGCCGCCGCCGGCGCGCGCGATCTCCTCGTAGCTCGCCCCTTTCAGGCGCAGCTCGAATTCATGCGCGCGGTTGCCGCCATAGACCAGATGGGTATGGCAGTCGACGAGACCGGGCGTAATCCAGCGCCCCTCGCAATCGATCCGCTCGATCGCGTCAGCGTCGAGCGGAAAGTCCGCTTTCGCGCCCGCATAGGCGATGTGGCCGCCGCGTGCGGCGATGACACCATGCTCGATCTCGCCAAGATCGGGACGATCGACCCGCATCGTCGCGAGGCGGGCATTGTGCCAGATCCGGTCGAAGCGCTCTGCCATGCGGGTATCCATTCGCCTTGGGGATGCTTGACTTATATGTCTAGACATATAATCGTAAGACGGTTCTGTCCAGCCGGCGTGTAGATCATGACCCGACTGCATTTCGCTTCCGCGCTCCTGCCTTCCGGCTGGGCCAATGACGTGCAGGTGGTGATCGCCGCCGGCGCGATCGCCGCGGTGACGCCGGGCGTGGCGCCCTCCGCCGGCGACGAACGCCATGCCATCGCGCTTCCCGGACTTGCGAGCCTGCACAGCCACGCCTTCCAGCGCGGCATGGCAGGCCTTGCCGAATTGCGCGGCGATTCCACCGACACGTTCTGGACCTGGCGCGAGACGATGTATCGCTTTGCGCTGGCGATGACGCCTGACGAGGTCGCGGCTGTGGCGACGCTGCTCTATGTCGAGATGCTCGAGCAGGGTTTTACCCGCGTCGGCGAATTCCACTATCTGCACCACGACCGCGACGGGTCGCCCTACGCTGACCCCGCCGAGATGGCCACGCGGATTGCACAGGCCGCCGAAGCCACGGGCATTGCGCTGACGTTGTTGCCGACTTTCTATGCGCATGGCTCGTTTGGAGGCGCAGCGCCGCATGCCGGGCAGCGCCGCTTCATCTGCTCGGTCGATCAGTTCGCCGCATTGATCACGGCCTCGCTCCAGGCGATCAGCGCCTTGCCCGGCGCCAATATCGGCATCGCGCCGCACAGTTTGCGCGCGGTCACGCCGGACGAGCTCGCCGCGATTCTTCCGCTCGCCGAGGGCGGGCCGGTGCACATTCATGCCGCCGAGCAGGTGAAGGAGGTCGAGGATTGCCTCGCCTGGTCGGGTTGCCGTCCGGTTCAATGGCTGCTGGAGCATGCGCCCGTCGATCAACGCTGGTGCCTCATTCACGCGACCCACATGACGAGTGAGGAAGTGACGGCTTTCGCCAAGACGGGCGCGGTCGCCGGCCTTTGCCCGATCACGGAGGCGAGCCTCGGCGACGGCACTTTTTCAGCGCGGGAGTTCGTCGACGCCGGCGGCTCTTTCGGCATCGGTACCGATTCCAACGTGTTGATCGGCGCCGCAGACGAGTTGCGCCAGCTCGAATACGGCCAGCGGCTCAAGCACCGCCAGCGCAACGTCCTCTCCGGCGGCGCAGGTCGCTCTACGGGACGCTCGCTGTTCGACGGGGCGCTCGCCGGCGGCGCGCGGGCGCTGGCGCAGCCGACGGTCGGCCTCACACCCGGCGCGCGCGCCGACATCATCACGCTCGACACGGCGCATCCATCGCTGGCGGGACGCGCGCAGGATGCCGTCATCGACGGCTGGATTTTTTCTGCCGGCGGCGCCGCCATCGATTGCGTCTGGGCCGGGGGCAACAAGGTGGTCGAGCGCGGTCAGCATGGATTGCGCCAAGCCGCACGCGAGCGCTTCAACGCATCGATGCGGAGGCTCGTTGCATGAGCCTCGTCACCGATGCCGACAAGCCGACGCTCTACAAGCGCATCCGCGCCGACATCGAGCAGCGCATCCTGACCGGCGAATGGCCGCCCGGACATCGTATTCCCTTCGAGCATGAGCTGGTGGCGCGCTACGGCTGCTCGCGCATGACCGTGAACAAGGCGCTGTCTGAGCTGGCGCAGGCCGATCTGATCGAGCGGCGCCGGCGCGCCGGCTCGTTCGTGCGACGGCCGCAGCACCAGTCGGCGGTGCTCAAGATCGCTGACATCCGCGCCGAGATCACGGCGCTCGGGCGCTCTTACGGCTACGAGCTGATCGGCCGCAAGCTGCGCGCGGCGACGGCCGCCGACCGCGACCGGCTCGGCGTGAAGAAGGCCAACAAGGTGGTCGCGATCACCTGCCGGCACAGCGCCGACAAGGTCCCGTTCGCGGTCGAGGACAGGCTGATCGATCTCTCGTCCGTTCCTGACGCCGCGACCGCGGATTTCTCGCGCGAGCCGCCCGGCTCCTGGCTGCTTCACCATGTCCCATGGACCGAGGCCGAGCACACGATCAGCGCCATCGTTGCGGACGACCGTGCGGCGGAAGCGCTCGCGATCGCCGTCGGCGCCCCCTGTCTCGTGATCGACCGCTATACCTGGCGCAGCGCACGCACGATCACCGCCGTGCGCCTGCTCTATCCCGGTGACTCACACCGCCTTGTCGCGCGATTCAAGGGAGGCTGAGAGGATATGTCGGCACAAATCGTGCAACGCTTCGCGGAACCGCCCATATGGGCCGGCAGAGATCAACAGGACGTCAAACCATCGATCGGCAAGAGGACGATAATCATGCGTAATTCGACAGTATTTGCGACAATCATTGCTCTCGCGGCCTCCACTCCGGCGCTCGCCCAGGACGTCAAGGTCGGCATCGGCATTTCCGGATGGACCGGCTTCGCGCCGCTGACGCTGGCGAAGGAGGCCGGCATCTTCAAGAAAAACGGCCTCGACGTCACCATCAAGAAGATCCCGCAGAAGGACCGCCATCTCGCCATCGCCTCCGGCGACATCCAGTGTGCGGCGACCACCGTTGAGACCTGGATCTCCTGGAACGCCAACGGCGTCGCCACCAAGCAGATCTTCCAGCTCGACAAGAGCTATGGCGCCGACGGGATGGCTGTGCGCAACGACATCGCCGCGATCAAGGACCTGAAGGGCAAGACCGTCGCCGCCTCCGCGCCGGGCACCTCGCCCTACTTTGCACTGGCCTGGATGCTGAAGAAGAACGGCCTCACCACCAAGGACGTGACCGTGGTGAACCTCGAGCCGGCGGCGGCCGCGCAGGCCTTCGTCTCCGGCCAGAACGATGCAGCGATGACTTATGAGCCATACTTGTCGACCGTGCGTGCCGCGCCGGACAAGGGCAAGATCATCGCCACCACGCTGGACTATCCGATGGTCATGGACACGTTCGGCTGCACGCCGAAGTTCCTCACCGACAATCCCAAGGCCGCCAAGGCGCTCGCCGACAGCTATTTCGAGGCGCTCGAGATGATCGCCAAGGACCAGGCCAAGTCCTACGAGATCATGGGCGCCGACGTGAAGCAGACCGCCGAGCAGTTCGGCAACTCGGCGAAATACCTGCGCTGGCAGGACAAGGCGGCGAACCAGAAGTTCTTCGCAGGCGAGTTCCTGACCTTCAACAAGGAGGCCGCCGAGCTCCTGCTCGAGATCGGCATCATCAAGGCCGTGCCGAAGGTCGAGGACCTCTACGACGCGAGCTTCATCAAGTAACGTTCTCCAAGCTGCCGGTTCCGCCTCAAGCGGAGCCGGCGCACCATTCGGATACAGTTTGATGCGTCCCCTGGATCCCGTGACATCGAAGCAACGTGCGGCATATGGCCTGGCGTTCTTCGTGCTGTTCGTCGCCCTCTGGTCGTGGGCGACGTTCGGCGGCCATGTGTCGAAGACCTTCCTCGCCAATCCGCTCACCATGGTGCAGGAAGGCCTCGAGCTGCTCACCAAGCACGGCTTCCTGTTCGACATCGGCATGACGATCTGGCGCGTCGTCGGCGGCTTTGCACTCGCGGCGGTCATTGCGGTGCCGCTCGGCGTGCTGATGGGCGCCTACAAGCCGGTCGAAGCCTTCCTCGAACCCTTCGTCTCATTTGCACGCTATTTGCCCGCCTCGGCCTTCATCCCGCTGCTGATCCTGTGGGCCGGCATCGGCGAGCTGCAGAAGCTGCTCGTCATCTTCATCGGCTCGGTGTTCCAGGTCATCCTGATGGTCGCGGTGACGGTCGGCGCCACGCGGCGCGATCTGGTCGAGGCCGCCTACACGCTGGGCGCCAGCGACCGCGGCATCATCCGCCGCGTGCTGCTGCCTTCCTCCGCGCCGGAGATCGCAGAGATCCTGCGGCTGGTGCTGGGCTGGGCCTGGACCTACGTCATCGTCGCCGAGCTGATCGGCTCGTCCTCGGGCATCGGTCATATGATCACCGACGCCAGGCGCTGCTCAACACCGGCCAGATCATCTTCGGCATCATCGTGATCGGCTTGATCGGCCTGATCTCGGACTTCCTGTTCAAGGCGTTCAATGCCTGGCTGTTTCCCTGGAAGCTCGCATGACCATTCTTAAGGTTGAGCAGGTCTCGCGCACCTTCCCCGCGCGTCACGGCAACGCGCCGACCAGGGCGCTGGAGCCGACCGATCTCACCATCGGCAACAACGACTTCGTCACCATCCTCGGTCCCTCCGGCTGCGGCAAGTCCACGCTGCTGCGTATCGTCGCCGGTCTCGACCGTCCGACCGGCGGCCGCGTCACGCTCGATGGACGCGAGGTGACCGGCCCAGGCGCCGATCGCGGCATGGTGTTCCAGTCCTACACGCTGTTCCCCTGGCTCACGGTGCGCGAGAACATCGCCTTCGGCCTGCGCGAGCGCGGCGTGTCCGAGGCGGAGCGACACAAGATCGCCGATGCCTTCATCCGCCAGGTCGGGCTGTCCGGCTTCGAAAACCATTGGCCCAAGCAGCTCTCCGGCGGCATGCAGCAGCGCACCGCGATCGCACGCGCGCTCGCCAACGATCCGAAGATCCTGCTGCTCGACGAGCCGTTCGGCGCGCTCGACAACCAGACCCGCGCCTTGATGCAGGAGATGCTGCTCGGGATCTGGGAACGCGACCAGAAGACCGTGCTGTTCGTGACCCACGATATCGAGGAAGCCATCTTCCTCGGCAGCCGCGTCATCGTCATGAGCGCGCGCCCCGGCCGCATCAAGGCCGAAATCAATGTGGACCTGCCGCATCCGCGCTCCTACAAGATCAAGACCACGCCGGAATTCGTCCAGTTGAAGGAACGGCTGGTCGAGGAGATCCGGACCGAGGCGCTCAAGGTTGCCGAACATGCCTGACACCCAGCCCCGCGCCGACGGCCATCGCGTTCTTGCCGACCTCCACGCACTGCGCGCCTTTGGCGCCCACAAGACCGGCGTGCACAAGCCGACCTTCTCCGAGCCGCACAAGCTGTCACTGGAGTGGCTCGTCCAGAAGCTGCCCGAGGCCGAGCTCTCCGCGACGATTGACGGCATCGGCAATGTGTTCGGGACGAGCTCGAAGTCCGGACCGAAACTGCTGGCGGGCTCGCACCTGGAAAGCCAGAACTATGCCGGCTGGCTCGACGGCCCGCTCGGCGTCGTCTATGCGCTCGAGGCGGCGCGCGTGCTCAATGCCGACGCTTCGGTGAACGGCGCGGTGGAAGTTGCCGCCTGGTGCGACGAGGAGGGACATTTTGGTCATTTCCTCGGCTCGCGCTCCTATGTCGGACAGGTGACGGAGGCCGACATCGACGCGGCGCGCGACCGCACAAGCGGGCGCACCATGCGCGATGCCCTTGCCGACATGGGGCTCGCGGAGCGTCCGCGCATCACCGCCGAGCCGGGACGGCACATCGGTTATCTCGAGGCGCATATCGAGCAGGGCGACACGCTCGAAAGCGGGCGCCTGGCGATCGGCGTCGTGACGTCCATCGTCGGCATCTGGCAGTACCAGATCAACTTTGCCGGCGAGCAGAACCATGCCGGCACCACGCGCATGGCGGTGCGCAAGGATGCGGGCCTGGCGCTGGCCAAGTTCTGCGTGGCGATCGACGAGCGTTTCCCCGCCGCCTGCGGCCCGCGCACGGTCTGGACCACCGGCCGCATCACGCTCGATCCGGGCGCACCGAGCATCATTCCCGGTGGCGCGGAGATGTTGTTCCAGATCCGCGACGACGACCCGTTTGTCATCGCGCGGCTGGAGCAACTGCTGCGGACCATGGCGGACGAAGCCAGCGCAAATGGCCCCTGCACCGTTACGGTGACGAAGCTGCGCACCGGCGCACCCGCGATGATGAACGCGGGCTTTCAGGACGCGATCGAGGCCGCGAGCAAGGCCGTCGCCGGCGGCCGTTCCATCCGGATGCCGAGCGGGGCCGGCCACGATGCGCAGATGCTGGCGACCGTCATGCCCGCCGGCATGCTGTTCGTGCCGTCGATCGGCGGCATCAGCCATCACTGGACCGAGAACACGGCGGATGCCGACATCGTGACGGGCGCAGAGGTGTTCGTCGAGGCGTGCCGGCGGATCCTCGGGGGCTAGGTCGAGGCATGCAGCCGTTGAGCGCCTGCCACGACCATTCGAGCAGGGCTCTGCCATAAAGCCGCGGCAATCCTCGGGCCTGTCGACCGTCTCCTCCCCTGCTTCCCGGAGTTCCCATGTCTTCTGCCGACCGGCCGGCGACCCGCCTCGCCACCCGGCTTGCCTTCCTCGTTGCGGGCTTCGGCATCGCGTGCTGGGCACCCCTGGTGCCGTTCGCGAAGGCGCGGCTCGCGGTCGATGACGGCGTTCTCGGGCTGCTACTGCTCAGCCTCGGCATCGGCTCAGTGATCGCGATGCTGCTGACCGGCGTGCTCAGCGCGCGCTATGGCAGCAAACCGATTATCATCGCGGGCGGACTTGGTCTCACGTTGGTGCTGCCATTGCTGGCCATCGCGGCGTCGCCCGCGACGCTCGCGCTGGCGCTGTTCGTCTTCGGGGCCGCACTCGGCTCCATTGACGTCGCCATGAATATCCACGCCGTGGAAGTGGAGCGCGCCGCGCGACGCCCGCTGATGTCCGGCTTCCACGCCCTGTTCAGCATCGGCGGCTTCGCCGGTTCCGCGCTGATGACGGCGCTGCTCTCTCTGCAGCTCGGCGCGCTCGCCTCGACGTTGATCTGCTCCGTGCTGATGCTGATCGCGATGCTCGTGACCTGGCCGCGCCTGCTTCGCTCGGTGCAGGTGCAGGAAGGCCCATTGTTCGTGCTGCCGCATGGATCGGTGCTGCTGCTGGCGCTGCTCGGCGCCATCACCTTCCTGGTCGAAGGCGCAATGCTCGATTGGGGCGCGCTGCTCGTGATCGGCGCCGGGCTCGTCAGCGAGGCCCAAGGCGGCATCGGCTACATCGTGTTCTCGATCGCGATGACGATCGGCCGGCTTAGCGGCGACGCCATCGTTGCGCGCATCGGAGACCGCACGACATTGCTGTGGGGCAGCCTCATCGCGATCGCCGGCTTCGTGGTGCTGCTCACCGCGCCCGTGGCGGCGGTCGCCATCGCCGGATTCCTGCTGATCGGGCTCGGCGCCTCGAACCTCGTGCCCGTGCTATTCCGCCGGGCGGCGCAACAAAAGGTGATGCCCACGGGACTTGCGGTCGCGGCGATCACGACGGCCGGTTATGCAGGCGTCCTGCTGGGCCCTGCCGGCGTCGGCTTCGTCGCACAGCTCGGCGGACTGCCGCTGGCATTCTGGCTGCTGGCCGCCTTGATGGGTCTCGTCACGTTGACCGCCCGGACCGTCACCGCGGAGCAGCGCCGGACCTTGCATGTCGATGCGTGACCGGACTCGCGTCGGCTTTGACCGATGAGGAGGTGGACCGCCACAGCCGGCGAGCCACCTTCTTCAGGCTCTAGCCTCCGACTGCCGCAGCGCGCCGCGGCAGCTTCCAGCCCGGCCGGATGAAGTGGCAGGTGTAGCCGTCAGGATAACGTTCGAGATAATCCTGGTGCTCGGGCTCGGCCTCCCAGAACTCGCGCGCGGGCGCGACCTCGGTCACCACCTTGCCGGGCCACAGGCCGGACGCCTCGACGTCGGCGATGGTGTCTTCGGCGATCCGCTTCTGCTCCTCGCTGGTGTAGAAGATCGCCGACCGGTAGCTCGTGCCGATATCGTTGCCCTGACGGTTGAGCGTGGTCGGATCATGGATCTGGAAGAAGAACTCCAGCATGGTCCGGAAGCTGGTCCTGGCCGGATCGAACACGATCTCGATCGCTTCGGCATGGCCTTCGTGATTGCGGTAGGTGGCGTTCTTGACGTGCCCACCGGTGTAACCGACGCGGGTGGAGATCACGCCCGGCTGCTTGCGGATCAGATCCTGCATGCCCCAGAAGCAGCCGCCGGCCAAAACTGCGCGTTCCGTCGTCATGTGATGTGCTCCCAATGATCGCTCAAAAGCTTGTCCATCATATAGGCTTTCGGCCGCCCGGCCGAAAGCCGCGCGTTGACGCCCACCCGGTCGCCCATTGCGGAAAACACCCTCTCCCCAACCCTCTCCCGCAAGCGGGAGAGGGAGCGCACCTCCGCCTTTGCAGCGATCTAACCTCAGTGCATCGCCCTAGACCAGCTTGGCGTCGAGCGTGATGGCGGCGTTGAGCACCTTGGATACCGGGCAGTTCTTCTCGGCTTCGCCGGCGAAGCGGGCGAAGCCGGCATCATCTAGATTCGGCACCTTCGCCCGCAGGGTCAGGGCGGATTTGCTGATCTTGAAGCCCTTGCCCTCGGGCTCGAGCGTGACGGCGGCTTCGGTCGAGAGCTCGTCCGGCGTGAAACCCGCCATCTGCAGGCCGAAGGCGAGCGCCATGGTGAAGCAGCCGGCATGGGCCGCGGCGATCAACTCTTCGGGATTGGTGCCCTTCTCGTTCTCGAAGCGGGTCTTGAATGAATAGGGCGTCCCGGCAAGCACGCCGGATTCGCTCGACAGATGGCCTGTGCCATCGCGACCAGTGCCCTTCCAGACTGCTGTTGCCTTGCGGATCATCTAAAGGTCTCCTTGTTTGCCTAAACCGGATCGAACGCGCGGATCGGCGGTAGATTGCCGGTGAACTTCTCCACCTCGACGGTCGTCAACTGGCCGGTGCAGCCCTGCGCCAGGGACGAGGTGCCGACGTCGCGGGTCAGCACGTTCGGATTGCCGTGAACGCAGAGCGGCGCCTCGTCTTCCGGATCCATCGGATCGTACCACGCGCCGGTCGGCAGCTGAACCACGCCTGATACGATGCCGTCGGTGACGCGGACCGCGGCGAGACAGGCACCGCGCTCGTTGAACAGGCGGATGATGTCGCCGTCCTTGATGCCGCGCGCCTGTGCATCGACCGGGTTCATGCGCGCGACCTCGCGGCCGCGATGCTTTGAGCCCAGCGAATGTCCGCCGAAATCGAGCTGGCTGTGCAGGCGCGTCACGGGCTGGTTGGCGACGAGGAAGCACGGTGCCCCCGGCTTGGGAACATCGGTCTTGTCGAGCCAGACCGGATGTCCGGGACAATCCGCATCACCGTGCCCCGCGATCTTGGCCGAGTAGATCTCGATGCGTCCGCTCGGCGTCGGCAAAGCGTGATTAACGGGATCCTCGCGGAAGCGGCGCAGCCGGCCGCCGTCATCGGGCTGCTGCGGCACGACCAGGCTGCCGCGCGCCCAGAATTCTTCGAAGCTCGGCGCTTCGAGGCCGCGCTTGGCGAGCGATGCGCGGGTCGGCTCGTAGAGATGCTCCAGCCATTGCCGCGACGTGCGCCCTTCGGTGAACGGCTCGCGCGCCCCGAGACGCTCGGCGAGATCGGCGAAGATATCGTAATCGTCACGCGCGAGCCCAAACGGCTCGGCGATCCGGTGCATCGCGACCATCAGGGGATCGTTGGTGGAATAGCCGATGTCCTCGCGCTCCAGCGTCATCGTCGCGGGCAGCACGATATCGGCGTGACGGGCGGTGGCGGTCCAGGCGAGCTCGTGCACGACCAGCGTGTCCACCTTCGCGAAGGCCTTGCGCAGGCGGTTGATATCCTGATGGTGATGGAAGGGATTGCCGCCCGCCCAGTAGACCAGACGAATATCCGGATAGGTGCGCGTCTCGCCGTTGTAGCGATAGGTGGCGCCGGGATTGAGCAGCATGTCGGCGATGCGCGCCACCGGAATGAAATCGGCAACGCCGTTGCGGCCCTGCCCCAGCGTCGGTCCCGGCACGTCGTTGACGCGGCGCCCGTAATAGCCGATCGCACCCAGCGAATAGGCATAGCCGCCGCCGGGAAGGCCGATCTGGCCGAGGGCCGCCGCCAGCACCATGCCCATCCACACCGGCTGCTCGCCATGCTCGGCGCGCTGCAGCGAATGGGAGACGGTGACGAGCGCGCGCTTTCCGGCGAGACGCCGCGCCAGCTTGCGGATCGCATCCGCACTGACGCCTGAGATCGCGGCGGCCCATTCGGCATGCTTGGCTTGCCCGTCGCTCTCACCGTTGAGATATCGCAGGAAGATTGCCCAGCCCTCGGTGTAGCGATCGAGGAAGGCCTGGTCGTGCAGCTTCTCACTGACCAGCGTATGGACGATGCCGAGCATCAAGGCAGTGTCGGTGCCGGGCACGCAACTCATCCATTCGGCGCCGGCCTCGACCGGCAGATCGTCGCGCAGCGGGCTGACCAGGATGAACTCGCAGCCGCGCGCCCGCGCCGCCGCCATGGCGCCGCGCTCGACATGCTTGCTGATCGAGCCGCCGGCCACCATGGAGTTCTTCAGCGCCATGCCGCCGAACGCCAGCACGATGTCGGTCTCGGCCGCGATCTGCTCCCAGGTGACGTTGCGCTTGGTGATGTCCTCGTAGCCGGCCAGGATCTGCGGCAGCAGCATCGAGGACGCACCGGACGAATAGGTGTTGACCGAGCGCACATAGCCGCCCAACGCGATATTGAGGAAGCGATGCACCTGGCTCTGGGCGTGATGGAAGCGCCCGGCACTTGACCAGCCATAGGAGCCGCCGAACACGGCGCCGGGTCCGCGATTGTCGCGAATGCGGCCAAGCTCGTCGCCGAGGAGATCCAGTGCCTTCTCCCAGCTGACGGAGACGAACTCGTCACGGCCGCGACGATCGTCGGGGCCCGGCCCGCGCTCGAGCCAGCCGCGGCGGATTGCCGGCTGGGCGATGCGCGCCTGGTGGCGGAGCGCGCCGGGAAAATTGTCGATGATGCCGTTCGGATCGGGATCGCCTGCATAGGCCCTGACCTCCAGCCCGGCCGCGCCCTGACGCGCGGAGAATACGCCCCAATGCGAGGTGTGCGGCTTGAAGCCGTCCGACAGGTCAAGACCGGGGTCGGGGAAGCCAATCGTATCGTCCATCTCTGATCCTTGTTCCGGCGGCGTCGGCAGGGGTGGTAATATACCGATCCGCTCCGGACGTCGTCGAGATCAGGGTTGACGGGAACGCTGACCTGCCCCGCGCAATGCCAGCCTCAAGGCCGTTGACACTCCCGAGCGTCGTCGAGCGCGTCATGTCGCTCGTTTTGGCGCCGACGCTGCATCATCCACGTGCGCAGCAATCGACCAGCAGATTCCAGATCCGCTGCGTCTCTTCTCTCTTGTTCGCCTCCGGCACGTTCTCCGCGCTCGACCGATCGAACGCGGCGATGGTGTGGGGTTGGCGAGGCACGATCCACCGCTCCGAAATCGGGTCGTACCATTTGCCGATATTTTCAGTCACGTCAGTCGACTCACAGGTTGACAGGCTCGGGCGATGCGCCCCGCGCGGTCCTCGTTGGAGCCCGTGTGGCGCCACCCGATTCACCAATCAGGAGATCGCATGTTCGTTCCCAGCCCGCCGGCGTCAGCCCGGCCGGGCCGGATGCAGCGTGCGCGGATGCCGCTCGTGCAGCAATCGCGCCAGCTCCTCACGCTCGGTGTCGCGGCCCTTCATCGCGGTCTCGAACAGTGCCTCCTGGATGTCGCGAGGCATGTCGCCCCATACGTCCATCGCCGCACGTCCGAGCAGGCCCACAAAATGATCCACTCCATCGCTCATTCGGCTCTCCCGATCTGCACACGGGAATGGAACAGCGGCGGCCGCTCCGCGTTCCACTGCCATCATTGTGAAAAGGAGACGTCTTTTATGGGATTCTTCACCAAGGACATCCAGTCGATGGAAGACCTGCTGCTGCACGGGCTCCAAGACATCCACTACGCGGAACAGCAGATCCTGAAGGCGCTGCCGAAGATGATCGACAAGGCCACCAACAGGGATCTCGTCGCCGGGCTGAAGGCGCATCTGGAAGAGACCAACAAGCAGGTCGAGCGCCTCGACAAGGTCTTCGCCAAGCTCGGCAAGGAGCCGAGCGGCACGCATTGCCCGGCCATCGACGGCCTGATCAAGGAAGCCGACGAGACCGCCGGCGAGATCGAGGACAAGGCCGTGCTGGACGCCGCGATCGTCGCCAACGCACAGGCGGTGGAGCATTATGAAATGTGCCGGTACGGCACGCTGATCGCCTGGGCGGAAGAGCTCGGCCACGACGACATCGTGCGCTTCCTCACCACCAATCTGAACGAAGAGAAGGCCGCCAACACCAAGCTGAACACGGTGGCCCTGCGCAAAGGCGTGAACGCCAAGGCGTCCAGCGCTGCGTGATTGAAAGCTACTGATTGAGAGTGGCGACGCCGGTAGTGCGGTGCCGCCACGGTGCTCGCCCGGATCAGATGAACGGCTTGCCACCGGTGACGGGCAACGTCGCCCCCGACGTGTAGCTCGACAGTGGATCGGCCAGCATGACATAGGCGGTTGCGAGCTCGGCCGGCTGGCCGGCGCGCTGCATCGGCACCTGCTTGCCGAAGTTCTTGACCCGTTCCTCCGACATGGTCGAGGGAATCAGCGGCGTCCAGATCGGCCCCGGGGCCACCGCATTGACCCGAATGCCCTTCTCGGCCAGCATCTGCGCAAGCCCGCCGGTGAAATTCTGGATCGCACCCTTGGTCGTGGCGTAGGCCAGCAGGCTCGGATTCGGCATGTCGGAGTTCACCGAGGCCGTGTTGATGATCGCGGAGCCCGGCCGCATGTGGGGGACGGCGGCTTTGGCCAGATAGAACATGGCGTGGATGTTGATCTCGAACGTCCGCCGCCATTCGTCGTCGCTGATATCCGCGATGTCCTTGAACGTCGCCTGATGGGCAGCGTTGTTGACGAGGATGTCGATGCCGCCGAGCTCCTCGACGGTGCGACGCACGATGGCGCTGCAATGTTCGGGATTGCTGATATCGCCCGGGATCAGGACGGCCTTGCGTCCCTCCCGTTCGACCAGCGCCTTGACCTCGGCCGCATCCTCCTCCTCGTTCAAATAGGAGATGACGATATCCGCGCCTTCCCGCGCATAGGCGATCGCCACCGCGCGGCCGATGCCGCTGTCGCCGCCCGTGATGATGGCCTTCTTTCCGGCAAGACGGCCGGAGCCCTTGTAACTCTCCTCGCCATGATCCGGGCGCGGCTGCATGGCCCGCGTCGAGCCCGGCATCAGCTGCTGCTGCGCAGGATAAGGCGGCTTTGGATAATTGGTCATGGACAACTCCCGGCGTTTGCTGCGCTAACGGAGCGCCGCCGGAAGTGTTCCTGGCGTTGATTCCGTCATCGCACAGCGTGGCCGCACCCCAGAGATCCGATTACAGCGGCTTGCGGAACTCTCGGCTAGAAAAACTCCCAAGGATCGCTCACCATGGCGGCACCTTGGAGGGCCATGTTGCGGAGAGCATCTTGAAACTCGCAGGTGTTTTAAAGTGCGCTAAGATATCTCAAGCAATCGGACACGGGCTTGACACCTGTAGCCAAATCGAACGAGCGGATTTTCGGTCTCCTGAGCGCAGCCGGCGTGTTCTGCATCTGGTCCGGCTTTCTCGTCTTCTCGAGGGCCGGCATGCAATCCGGCCTGACACCCTTCGATTTGACCGCACTTCGGTCCCTGGTCACCGGCGCCCTGGTTCTTCCGTTCGCCAAGGCCTGGTGACCGCGCCACCTGCCGCTGCACGCAATCCTGTCGATGTCAATTTGTGGTCCCGGCGCGCTATACAGCATTCTGATGTACTTTGGGTTGAAGGGGGCGTCGGCGGCATACGGGGGAGCGTTCGCCAACGGCTCGCTGCCGATCTTCACCATTCTGCTAGGATTGCTTGTCGCACGGCGCGTGCCGTCCCAGCGGCAACTCATTGCAGTTCTCATTCTGCTCGTCGGCGCAGTGCTCGTTGCCATTCCGGGCATGCGCGCCGGCGGCAACAGCGTGGCATCGGCCATCGGGTTCTTCCTCGCAGCGTGACGATGCCGCTTCCGTTCGGATTCGTCGCGTCTGTGCGCTCAGTGCTGCCGCTCGCTACCTACCTCGCAGACATTTCACGGGCGCCAGGCTGCGAGCATGTAGCGTATCGTCGAAACCTTCTGCAGGGCGGACCGCTAGATCAGATTGGTCATTCTCAGTAGAGCCTCGTACGGTATCCTTCTTCCATCGTCTTCTCGGCCTCTTCGACCGCGATGGCGACAGTCTGCTCGGCGATGATCCGGCCGAGCGTCGGGAAACTGTTGCGCTCGACCTGAGCAGCCGGATTCCAGAGCTTCGAGCGCATCAGCGCCTTGCCACAATGAAAATAGGTCTCCTCGACATGGATCTTCAGCCCGATGATTGGGACCACGTTCTGCACCGCGAGCGGCGTCAACAGCTCGGCATCCTGCGAGATCTCGGCGCGGCCATTGACGCGCAGGGTCTCGTTGATCCCCGGCACCAGGAAGATCAGGCCGATGCCAGGGGAAGCGATGATATTGCCGAAGGTGTCGACGCGGTTGTTGCCACGCCGGTCCGGAATCAGCAGCGTCTTGTCGTCGAGCACGGCGACGAAGCCCGGCGCGTCGCCGCGCGGGCTTGCATCGGCATGACCGTTGCCATCGCTGGTGGCAAGGACGAGGAACGGGGAAAGCGCGATGAAGTCGCGACAGAACCTGTCGAGATGGCTGAGAACCTTCTTCTCGGCGAGCGGGCTGAGCTGCCCGAAATGCGCGCGCAGATCCTCTTGCGTCTTGACCGGCGGCTTGCCGCCTGCACCCTTGCTGCCCAATCGCGAACCTCCCTTTTTGCGGTGAGTTTCCTTCTTTCGGCTAATTGGCCTCGATGCCGCACCAGCTCGCGGTGAACAGCGCAAGCGCCTTGGTGACGCGCTTGACCGAGGCGAGATCGACGCGCTCGTTGAAGCCGTGCGCGCCTTCCATCGTGGCGCCGAAGCAAAACGCAGGCACGCCAAAATCGAGACCATAGAAGCGCGCATCGGTCAGTGCGGTTGACGAGAAGCTGGTCAGCTTGCGGCCGAACACATGCTCGTAGACCGGAGCGAGAACCGCCTCGCTTTCCTGAATCTCCGTCGCCTCGTAGCCCGGCGACAGGAAGCCGGACCAGACGATCTCCGGCGGATTGTTGGCGAGGAATGGATGCGAGCGCGCCGCCTTGGCTACGAAATCCACGATCTCGGCCTGGGCGTCGGCGACCTTCCAGCCGGGCAGCACACCAATGCGGCAATCGACATCGCACCAGGCGGGCACACTGGAGGCCCAGTCACCGCCCTTGATGATTCCAGGATTGAAGTTGAGCGGATGCTCGACCGATTTGAACGAGGGGTGCGTCTTCGCGCGCTCGTTCCATTCGGCCTCGAGACCTTCGAGCTTCTGGATCAGGTGGATTGCAGCCTTGATCGCATTTGAGCCGGTGCCGGCGCGTGCGACATGGACTGGTATCCCGCGCACTTTCAGGCGGAACCAGATCACGCCGACCTGGGCACGCATCAGCTTCTCGTCGGTCGGTTCGGGCAGGATGCAGACATCGGCACGATAGCCGCGCTGAAGTGTGGAGAGCGCGCCGAGTCCGGTGCTCTCCTCCTCGATCACCGATTGCAGGTGGATGCGGCCCTTGGGCCTGTAGCCCGCGGCCTTGATCGCATCGAGCGCGTAGAGCGCCGAGATTGTACCGGACTTCATGTCGCCGGCGCCGCGACCATAGAGCCAACCGTTCTCGACCACCGGCTGAAACGGTGGCCGCTCCCACATGTCGAGCGGACCTGCCGGCACGACGTCGCAATGGCCCTGAAGGATCAGTGAGCGGCCCTCTTCCCTGGCCGGCCGGCAGGTGCCGACGACGGAGCGGGCACGCGAGAAATCGGTCTCGACCGGACCATAGCCCGGCAGCGCCT
Organism: Bradyrhizobium sp. BRP19; assembly: GCF_020194195.1. Lineage (NCBI taxonomy): Bacteria > Pseudomonadati > Pseudomonadota > Alphaproteobacteria > Hyphomicrobiales > Nitrobacteraceae > Bradyrhizobium > Bradyrhizobium sp. BRP19. The sequence continues at coordinate 171,830 of NZ_JADYVZ010000008.1, forward strand.
TCAGATCGTCCTGGTTGATGACCCAGTCATCGACCTCGTAGCCGCGATCGCGCAACAGCTTTGCGAACATGTCCTGACAGGGCGCCTCCGCCGCGCGCGTGCTCGGGATTGCCGTGAACGCGATCGTGGTGTCGATCTGCTCGTCGAAGGCGGCATCCACAGCGGCCTCGATGCGCTCGCGCGCGCCGGCTGGAAGGGGACGGCTGTCGGTCATGAACTCATCCTCGCTGTCGGTAGTGCGCCGGTCACGCTGGCAAAGCCCGGCTGGTCGAAGAAATCGCGGCCCGGGATCGCATCGAGCAGCTCGCGTGTGTAGGCGGCTTGAGCGGCCGTGAAAACGTCCGCGGTCGCGCCCTCTTCAACGATGCGCCCCTTCTGGAGCACGATGACGCGGTCGGCGATCTCGGCGGCGATCCGCAGGTCGTGGGTGATGAAGATCATGGCGAGCTTCATCTCCTGCCGGAGCTCGGCAAGCAGCGCCAGCACCTGAGCCTGGACGGAAACGTCAAGCGCCGACACGGCTTCGTCGGCGATGAGCACGCGCGGCTTGAGTGCCAGTGCGCGCGCAATACAGATGCGCTGGCGCTGGCCCCCAGAGAATTCGTGGGGATAACGATCGGCGGCGACGGCGTTGAGGCCAACTCGCACCAGCAGCTTTCTCGCCTGCTCCATCGCTTCCGTGCGCGACGTGCCAAAGGCCATTGGTCCGCGCGCAATGGCATCGCCGACCTTCTGGCGCGGATCGAGGCTCGCAAACGGATCCTGGAACACGATCTGGAGCTGTTTTCGCGCCTGGCGGAGCGCCTCGCCGCGGAGCTGGCGCAGATCCTGGCCGTTGAAGCGGATGGCACCGCCATCCGGCTCGGTCAAACGCATGATCATGCGCCCGAGCGTCGACTTGCCGGACCCGGATTCGCCGACGACGGCGAGCGTCTCGCCCTCGTACAAGGTCAGCGAGATGCCGTCGGCCGCGACGACCTCGCGCGGCGGCTGCAACAGGCCGCGCTTGACCCGGAATGTCTTCTCAAGACCGATAACTTCGAGCAGCGGTGTAGGATGGACCGCGGTGCGGCGGATCTCGTCGAGCCGCGCCTTCGGAACGGCATCGATCAACTCGCGGGTGTAGTCAGCCTTAGGACTGCGCAGGACTTCCTCGACCGTCCCCTGCTCCACCACCTTGCCGTGACGAAGCACCACGACGCGGTCGGCGACATCGGCAACGACGCCGAAATCATGGGTGATCAACAGCACGCCCATGCCGCGGTCGCGTCGGAGATCGTCGATCAGGCGCAGGATCTGACGCTGGGTGGTGACGTCGAGCGCTGTGGTCGGCTCGTCAGCGACCAGGAGTGCCGGACGGTTGGCCATCGCCATCGCGATCATGACGCGCTGGCGCTGGCCGCCGGACAGCTCGAACGGATAGCTCTTCTCAAGCAGCTTTGGATTTGGCAGCCCGACCTGCGTCAGGAGCTGCTGCACGCGTTCGTGCACCTCAATTGCCGACGGCACCGGCTTCTGGTGGGTGAGGATCATCTCCTCGATCTGCCTGCCAACCCGCTTGAGCGGATTCAGCGAGGACAACGGCTCCTGAAAGATCATCGCGGCTTCGCCGCCGCGCAGGCGTCGCAGCGCCTGCCGGTCGAGCTTTGCCGGATCTTGTCCTGCGACAGTCACGGCGCCCGCGGCAATATTGACGCTCTTCGGCAGCAGCGACAGCACCGCATGGGCAATCATCGACTTGCCCGAGCCGGACTCGCCGACGAGACAGACGACCTCGTTGGGCTTGACCTGGAAGGAGACGTTCTCGACCGCGAACGGGCGATCGCCGCCTTCGGGCAGCGCGATCGAGAGCCCCTCGACCGACAGAACGGGTGCCTTGGCTTGCACGGCCTCGCTCATGACCGGCGCCTCGATACACGCGGATTGAGCACATCGGAGAGACCTTCGCCGAACAGGTTGATGGCAAGCACGGTGATGAGGATCGCGAGCCCCGGAAACACGCTCATCCACCAGGCATTACGGATGACGGTGCGGCCGGCTCCGATCATGAAACCCCAGGACATCAGATTGGGATCGCCAAGGCCCATGAAGGACAACGCGCTTTCGAGCAGGATGGCGGTGGCGACCGTCAGGGAGGTCACGACCAGGATCGGCGAGATCGCATTGGGCAGGATATGGCCGAGCACGATCTGCAAGGTGCCCTCGCCCTGGCACAGCGCGGCTTCGACGAATTCACGATTGCGCAGACGCAGGAACTCGGCGCGGGTGAGGCGCGCCAGCGGCGGCCAGCTCACGGCACCGATGGTCAGGATGATCGTCAGCAGCGACGGGTTGAAGGTCGCGACCAAGAGGATCGCAAGCACGAAAGCGGGGATGGTCTGAAACAGCTCGGTCACCCGCATCAGCACGAGATCGACCTTGCCGCCGAAATAGCCGGAAATTGCGCCGATCGTGACGCCGATCACCATAGCCGCCATGGCCGAGGCGATGCCGATGACGAGCGACACGCGGGCACCATAGGCAACGCCGGCCGCAACGTCGCGGCCGAGCGTGTCGCCGCCGAGCAGCAGGCCGTCCTCGCCGGGCGGCGTGAACGGCGCGCTGACCATTTCCCAGGGCGAGACCGGAAAGACGGTGGGCGCGATGAGCGCGATGACGACCACGACAAGCAGCACTACGAGGCCGACCATGCCGCTAGGATGACGCAGGAAGGCGCGAACCGCATCCATCACGCAGCTCCTGTCGTCATGCGGGGATCGATCAGCCTGTAGATCAGGTCGGTCAGCAGATTGAGCACGATGACCACGATCGACAGAATGAGAAAAATGCCGAGCAGCACGGGATAATCACGCTGGAGCAGCGCATCGAAGGTCAGCCGGCCGAGGCCCGGCCAGGCGAACACCGTCTCGATGACCACGGCGCCGCCGACCAGCGCGCCGGCCTGCATGCCGGCCACGGTGACGACGGGCACCAGCGCGTTGCGCAGCATGTGGCCGACCACAATGCTGGGCCCGGACAGGCCCTTGGCGCGCGCGGTCTTGATGAAGTCCTGCTGGGCGACCTCGATGATCGAGGATCGCATCAGCCGGGCATAGATCGCGAGATAGATCGCCGCCAGCGAGGTCACCGGCATGATCATGTGCTTGGCGATGTCGAGCGCATGCTCCAGCGGCGAGAGCTTGACGTTGATGGTCTCGTAACCGAACGGCGGCAGCCAGCCGAGTGTCACGGAGAAGACCAGCACCAGCATCAGCCCCAGCCAGAACACCGGCGTCGCATAAAGCACCAGCGACAGCACGGTGAAGACCGTATCGAGCACGCTGCCCGCCGCCAGCCCCGCGAGCGCGCCGAGGGTCGTGCCGATCAGCAGCGCGAGGCAGAAGGCCGTCACCGTCAACAGCAGCGTCGCCGGCAGCCTTTCCAGGATGAGATCGACCACCGCGCGGCGCTGGCGGTAGGAATAGCCGAGGTCGAGCCTGACGACGCGGCCGAGATAGCTTGCGAGCTGCACGGCGTAGGGCTTGTCGAGCCCATATTCCTTGCGCAGATCTTCCAGCAGCTTCGGATCGGACGCGCCGGATTGGCCGGCCATGACCTGGGCGGGATCGCCAGGGGCGGCCCGCACCAGCACGAAGTTGAAAGTGGCGATGACGAGGATGACGGCGACGAGCTGGGCAATCCGGCTCAGTGCCATCAGCCCGATCGTCGCCGCGCTGCCGAGACGGATCACGATTTGTAGACCGACCCGAAGGTTTCGTGCGAGCCGATGCCGGTCGACACGATGTTCTTGAACGCCTTGTCGTAGATGATGGGATATTCGAGCTCCAGCGTCCAGGCGACCGGCACGTCCTCGACCAGGATCTGCTGCACCTTTGAATAAAGCTCCAGTCGCTTGGCCTCGTCGAGCGTGACCGCGGCCTCGTCGAAAAGCCTATCGACCTCAGGGTTGGAATAGCCTTCGGTATTCGAGAACAGGATGCCTTTCTTGATGTTCGACGACACGTAAGTGCGGGAGACGCCGAGCGCGGGATCGCCGAGCTGGTAGAGCAGGTTTTGGGTCATCTCATAGTCCCAGTTGCCGACCTTCTCGGCCCAGCCGGCCATGTCGGTGCCGACGAGGACGAGATCGATGCCGACGCGGGCAAAACTCTGGCGGAAGAACTCGCCGGCGCGCTGATAGGATTCGCCGTAAGGCGGCACGATGTATTTGATCTCAGCGCGCTTGCCGTTGGTGTCGGGCTTCAGCCCCATCTCGTCGAGCAGCGCCTTGGCCTTGTCGATCGAATAGTCGTAGCGCTTGACCTTGCCGTCGTAGAATTTCGTCTTGGACGAGATCGGCCCGGTCGCCACCTTGGCGCTGCCGAAATAGACCCGCTTGGCGAGCGCGTCGCGGTCGATCAGGTGCATCACCGCCTGCCGGAAGCGCTTGTCGTTCATCGGCGCGATACGGTTGTTCATCTCGAGCCACTGGTGCGGCGCGAAATACTCATAGCCCTTGGTGGTGACTTCGAGGTTCTTCTGCGCCTTGAAGCGCTGCACGTCGAAGAACTCGACGTCGGTCCATTGCGCGAGTTGCACCGTGCCGTTCTCCAGCGCCAGCGCGCGCGATGCCGAATCCGGGATGATGCGGTAGATGATCTCATCCAGGTGCGGCTGGTCCTTCAGATAGTATCCTTCATGGCGCACCAGATGGACATGCGAGCCGCGCACCCATTCCTTCAGCTTGAATGGGCCGGTGCCGATCGCCTTGTCGTTCAGCGGGTTCTTGCGGTAGTCGGTGCCTTCATAGATGTGCTTTGGCACGATCGGCGCCGAGGTGCAGTCAAAGCAGCCGAGGAACGGCGCAAAGGGCTGCTTCAGCTTGAACACGACGGTGAGCGGATCGGGCGCCTCGGCCGAAGCGACGCGCGCAAAATTCTGCCGCGCGCGCGGATGCGTCTCGGTCAACACCTTCATGCAGCTGAACACGACGTCCTCGGACGTCATCGGCTTGCCGTCGTGGAAGGTGATGTTGGGAAACAGCTTGAACGTATAGGTCAGCCCGTCCGGCGAAATCTCCCAGGACTGCGCCATGCCCGGCATCGGCTTGAGGTCAGCGCCATATTTGAGAAGACTCTCGTAGATCTTGCCGCCGAGCGTCAGCGTCGGCTGCTGCTGGTTGAAGGCGGTGACCAGCAGCGGCGGCTCGGGCTGGATGATGGTGTTGAGTGTTCCACCGCGGGTCTGGCCGGCCGCTCGCGTGATGCCGAAGGGGATAGCGGCGCCGGCGGCCAGCATGGCCTGGGTGAATTCGCGTCTGTTCATCGAGCTCTCCGTGTCGCATATCGGCGTGAGAAGGACCTCGCCAGATGCCGTATTCGGCTTTGACGAATCTGGCCGGCGCGAGCATTGTTGCCAAACGCCCTGTCCCGCGCTACCTGATCGGGGACAAGAACCATCGCGATCGGGCCATATCTGGCCCGGAAGATGCATAAGAGCCTTGCAGAAAAGGACTTGGATCGGGAGTTCACGACACGTGAAAGTCGTAGCGCGGCGAGATGTGACTGGCGAATTGCGCACCTGCAGCAAACAGGAGGGCCCCGCAGCGGCCGCCAACTATGCCGGACAACTTCAGACGATCGCGCGGCCGGTCGCCGCGATGACCGCAACTTATCCAAACGAGAGCACCAGCACGCGGCACGCGCATCGGCGCGACCAGTTCATCCTGCAGATCACCGGCGTCACGGCGATGATGACCGAGCGCGGTCATTTCGTGGTTCCACCCGGGCATGGTTTATGGATTCCGGCTGGCGTTGTACATCAGTCGCGCGCCTGGGGTGAAGTCGAGGCCCAGACGATCTATGTCACGCCTGATCGCCGACGAGGAACGTCGGAGACGTGCCGCCTGATTCGTGCATCCTCGCTCGTCGAAGCCCTGATGGACGAGGCGGTGCGGATGCCGCAGACCTACGACCAGGACGGACGCGACGGCAAGCTTCTCGAACTCCTGCTCGCCGAGATCTCACACATGCCGGAGGTGACGCTTCACGTGCAGGTGCCACCGGACCCCCGCCTTGCGGCGATCTGTAAGGCAGTGCTTGGCGACCCCTCCTCGGACCTTACGCTCGACGACTGGGCAGACAAATACAGCCTCAGCCGGCGAACGCTGACGAGGCTGTTCCGCCGCGAGACCGGTCAGAGCTTTTCAATGTGGCGACAACGCGTGCGGCTCCTGGAAGCTTTGGCACGCCTGGGCGCAGGCGAACCCGTCACATGCGTAGCGCTGGACGTGGGCTATGACAGCCCGAGCGCATTCGCCGCCATGTTTAAGCGCGAGCTAGGCGCTGCACCGCGGCATTATCTTCGCTGGACAGATCAAGAAGTCGTGCTGCGCTAGTCGCTAGCGACGACGCCGGTTCGTCGAGATGAAAACCGCGCTGAGACAGCCATCTTGTAGTAATGGTGGTCGCGCCAGCGCGTGCCTTCGCCCGGAGCGGGGACCATCTTGCAGCAGAACCATGATGTGTCATCGCGCGCTGAAGCGTACAGGCGCCGTGATGGATCGCCTGGCGCCTGCCGGAGGTACCGGCGAGGCACGGTGCACCAGCGCGATCACCTCTCGTCGAGTTCAGCCGAGCCTGCCGAACCGGCGAGGCTTGCGGAGAGCACATTGCCTCGAGGTCGTTCACTCCGTAGACGATGTCGTCCGATTGATCCATAGTCTTGCAATCGAACGACTTGTGTTGCGCCTTCGCGTGCTTGCCGGCGCGGCGTCGAACTGCTGAAGCAGCGTCCGGTGGTTCGGCGACATCGGGGGTAGAATGACGAGACTTTTCCGGCGAATGCGATGGTGTCAGAGCGGAAGTCGGTCGAGGAGGCTACGATGTTCGTCGGATTTGAGAAATAGCGGCGCGCGACGGGCTGGAGGTACAGCAGTGATATGCGCCATGGTCCGACACGCAATTGTGCTGGCGGCGGCTTTTGCCGCTGCCTTAGCACCTGCCACATGCTTTGGCGAAAGCAGCAAGCCGTTGCCCGCCAAGGCGACGCAGGAATTGCCGGCCGAGCTGCTCGCGCTGCTCGAACAGAAGAAGATGCCGAAATATTCCCCTATCCTTGTGCGTCTTTTCAAGGACGAGGCAGAGCTCGAAGTCTGGAAGCAGGACACGGCCGGCCGTTTCCAATTGCTGAAGACCTATCCGATCTGCCGGTGGTCGGGCGATCTCGGGCCGAAATTGTACGAGGGCGACCGACAGGCTCCGGAAGGGTTTTATACAGTTACGCCTGAGTTGATGAACCCCAACTCCAATTTCTATCTCTCGATCAACCTCGGCTATCCGAACAGCTTCGACAGGGCAAACAAGCGAAACGGCAGCTTCCTCATGATCCACGGCGACTGCTGGTCGAGCGGTTGCTATGCCATGACGGACGAACAGATCAGCGAGATCTATTCGCTGGCGCGTGACTCATTCCGCGGCGGCCGAACATCGTTCCAGGTCCAAGCCTATCCGTTCCGCCTGACACCGGTGAATCTGGCGCGCCATCGAAACAATCCCAACCTGCCCTTCTGGGAAATGCTCAAGGTCGGCAACGATCATTTCGAGACGACACAGCTCGAACCCAAAGTGGATGTGTGTAACCGCCGCTATGTGTTCGATGCGCAACCTTCCCCGAATTCGCCGCACCCTCTCGTGTTCAATCCGATCGAGAAATGCCCTCCCTTTGTCGTCAATCCGGAAATCGCGCGAAGGGCGCTGGAAAAGCGGCGCGCCGACGAGCGCGCGTACGCGCAATTGCTTGAAGACAACGTGCCAGTTGCCCCGATCTACAGCGGATTCGACGGCGGAATGAACAAGGCTTTTCTCGCACGGTACCCGGGCAGGGTGACGCTTGCGAAAGTGATGCCATATGCATCGTACCTGCCGCAATTGCCACCGATCCCCTGGACCGACAATGATGGTTCGTTGACGAGCAAATGGTTTGGTACCTGGTCCTCCAGATCGTCTGTGTGTGATACGGCGCGTGCCGGCTTCCCATCGCGCCAGTGCTGAACACCTGTTGCAACTCAACAGTCCAGAGTGTTGTCTCGCTCCCATTGGGTCAGATGGCGTGCGTAGTCGTTCCACTCCTCATGCTTCAGCTTGAGATAGGCGGGTACGAACTCCCCGAGATGATCCCGCAGCACGCTTGAAATGTTCGAGCGCTCGCAAGGCATCGAGCAGATTCATCGGGAGCCGCTTGGCCGAGGTCACGGTGTGCCTGAAGCTCTCGCGGAACCTGCGGAGGCCCGACCGATTGGCCGGGCGCATGCATTAGCAGCAATCGCTCTGTAGGTACGGCAATCGCTCTGGCGCAGCAGCAGACCCGATCCGCTAAATCATCGGCCGACATCCAAGCGGACGGAGAAAAACGATGATCTGGAAAAACATTGTCAGTCCTCGTGTGATCGCACCGGCTTCTGCGCGCTGGTCCGCAAAGTCTGTTTTTTGCTCGAAGACGGCTGTGACCGTGTCCGACATCGCCAGCATTCTTCAGAACCTATTTTTGGACCTACGCGATAGCTACCGGCCCGAGCTGCACTACATGCGTGGTCCTGGCCCGAAATGGCGGACCAAGCATCAGCCTTGGCCAAAATTCGCTTCTGAAGGTGTATTGGCGGTGGTGCAGCACCGGACTGGGCAGCCCCAACGCAGTGGTCGAGCTGACGCCCTAGGTAAGAGTGGCCGATCGTCTTTTGAAGGTTCTCTGTCCAGAGAGAGCTCCGCGATTGCTAAGCGTCAGAACGTAAGCGGCTGCTCGTCTGCTCCCCTCAAGGCGGGCTTCGCCAGCTGCAGCGTTCGCGTCAGCTCCGGACCAGAAGCGAACTGAGGTCCTGCGAACGGTACGCATCGGGGATGCTGCCGTCGGCAAGCTTTGTCGCAGAAACAGACAAGGCGGGAAGGATTCGGGAAAGACGCCCAAGTTGTCCTGCCCAAGATTTACCAACTCTAGATCACGAGGTCCCGTCCTGCCCAAGTTCCCCCGCGGCCTTGCCGGCTCCGCATCCATAGTCGCCGCCATGAAGACGGTTGCCGGCCTTCCGCCAAAGTCACGTGCGAGCTTTGCCAATGGCCGATGCGTTCGCGGCACCTATACCCCATCGGACCAGGCGAAGGAGATCACGAAATCCTGTAGCTTCACCAAGCCTTCGCGCCTCCTGGCGCGCTTCTCGGTGGCGGAAGGCCCAGACACCAACTACCTGTTATTGCGCGGATTCAGCTTCCGGCTTGGCAGCGATGGCGAGCGCTCGGATATTTTAACCCAGAGTGCCCCGGTTCATTTCGCGAGGACCCCCGACCAGATGCTGGCTTTCCTTCGAGCACGTACTCCAGGACCCGACGGCAAGCCGGATCTGGAAATGGTCGAGACATTTTCAGTTGCCAATCCCGAGACGCTGCATCAGGCAAGCTACATCGCCGCGCATCCGCCTGCCGCAAGCTTTGCCTCAACAACCTATTGGGGCGTGCACGCGTTTCCCGCGACCAATTCAAGAGGCGAGACAAGGTTCATCAAGTTCAAGGTCACACCAGTCGGCGAACAGGCGGCGAGGCGCAGGGCCGCAGCCAACGCAAAACCCACCGAGCTGCTGCACGACCTCGAATCCCGGATCGCGACTCGCGATATGAGGTTCAGTGTGATGGCGCTGCTGGACCGTCCGGGCGACCCGGTCATGGACGTGACCGTCCGATGGCCCGATGAGGACGGACGCGAAGCGGTACGGCTGGGAACGATCGTGATCACTGGTGTCGAAGAAAATGATGCCTGCGACGAACCCGTGTTCAATCCGGCAACTCTGGCCGAAGGAATCGGTCATCCGTTGGACGAGATGTTTGCGCTGCGTCGCGCCGCTTACGCTATCTCGCAGGCAACGCGTCGCTGAGCGAAAAGGCTTCTGCCGGGGCTCCGATCACTTCTTGCTTTCCGGTGCACCCTGCGCCTCGCGGCGCCACGTTCCCGGGCTGACGCCGACCACAGACGAAAACACCCTCGTGAAGTGGCTTTGATTGGCGAACCCGGCCGATATTGCAATTTCCGACAGCGACAGGTCGCGAACCGTCATCAGTTGCTTGGCCGCCTTCACACGCTGGCGCAGCAGCCACTGGTGCGGCGGCAGGCCGGTGGAGATGCGAAACGCGCGCGAAAAGTGGCTGATCGAAAGATCGAACTCGGCCGCGATTTCCTGCAACGAAAGCTTTCCGCCGAGATCGGACTCCAGCCTTTCGCAGACGCGCTTGACCTGCCACGGCGCAAGGCCGCCGCGATTCGGTTCAGTGCAAGGACGTAGCCCGCCGTAGGCCTGGGCGACGTGTGCGGTGAGCGCGAGCATCATGTGATCGATGAAAAGCTGGTTCGTCTCGTCTGGTCGACGCAGCGCTTGTTGCAATGACGCGCCGATATGACGGACGACCGTGTCGTCATGGCCTACGCCGAGTTCACAGGCAAGCTGACCGACGCGCGGCATGCGGGGCTGCTCAGTGAGAGCGTCGAGCGCCGAGCGCGGCAAATAGAAAAACAGGGAGTGGAACGGCTTGTCGATCACGTAGCGCGGATCGCGCTTGAGATCGTACAGATAGGTCGCTCCCGCGGGAACATCCGCTTTCATCACGCACTTGCCATTTTCCCAGAGTTCGCAGTCGGGATAATCGTGAAGTTTGAGGCTGACGACGAAAGCATCCTCCGCGGTAAAGGAACCGGAAAGACCCGGCACTGGATTGTCATCCCGGGTTTCGGTGACCGCGAGCTCCACCCCGCGCAGCGAACTCGTTATCAGCGAGGGCGGCGCATCCTTCAGATGCAAAAACCGCCCGAGCTTCCGGCCGAAGGCGCTCGCCTGGGTCATAGGATAACTCTCTCAGCGAAGTTGGACTGACAAGCGCCCGCACGTGATTTCGTGAACCATTATCTGACGCTAGCGCACGGTCGTCCAGTTTCGTCGTGGCAGTTTCGTGACACAAAGCTCGATGTCTGCTCGAGAACGTCAGCGATTTTGTCCATTCGCTGCCGCTTACGACGGCTCCCGGCGTCGATTGCCTATTTCGACAGCAGTTAACCGCCACCGTCCGCCGCGCTGATTGCGACTTTAATCGCGGCGCGGGCGCCTAGCATCAGCTTACAGCAGGATCAGGCAAAGCACGGGAGTTTTGAGAAAGACGCTGGGCCTGTACCCGCTTAGAACGCGCGCCGAACGCTCAACGATGCTCCTCGAAGCTAGGACAGGTTCATGAGCCAGCCAATCTTGCGCGATCATTCACATCAACAAAATCAGCCAGACGCTTCCGGCGCGCAGCAGCGTTATTTGCAGGTTGCCGACCGCCGTCCTGCCGATGTTGAGATGGCACGCGTGCTTCACACCAAACCACTCAGCATGGCTTTGGACCCCTCTGGGAGCGCGATCGCTCACTGGAAACATGAGCCATTGCACGACGTCGTCGAGCCTATGAGCCATCACGTCATCATGGCTTACAACGGCTCGATGCAGCGCATGGAGCGTCGGACAGGCAGATCGGTTGCGATCGGAACGTTTCGGCCCGGTGTATTGATAATCATTCCGGAAGGATCAAGCTCACGATGGGATATTCCGAAACCTGTTGATGTCGTTCAGCTCTATCTTCCTCACGCAGTGCTCAAGCGCGTCGCTGACGAAGCCAACACCGCCACACCGATCGACCTCGTGGAGCGAACGGCGCATCACGACCCCATTACGTCCCGATTGATCTTGAGCGCGACGGATGTCCTGGAGAGCAATGAGGCGCTGGATACGCTGTTCAGGCACCAATTAATAGACCTCCTGGCCACGCGTCTTCTGGCTGCGCACACCGGCTCGCCAACGACGATCCAGCCAACAATGGGCGGGCTTTCGCCGAAGGTCCTGCTCCGTGCCACCGACCGCTTGCGCTCGGACAGCGATTCGGACGTCTCGCTCGCGGCGCTGGCTTCGGATGCCGGTCTATCGCGCTTTCATTTCTGCCGTGCCTTCAAGGAAAGCACCGGGCTTTCGCCTCATGCCTGGCTGCGCCAGTACCGGCTCGAGCAGGCCATGAGCATGCTGCGCGATAGCGATGAATCCGTCGTCTCGATCGCGGCGGCCCTCGGCTACTCCTCCCAGACCGCCTTCGCCGCGGCATTCAAGAAACTGACCGGCGAAACGCCAAGCGACTGGAGACGTCACAAGCGTTGACGGCATTCGTTCTACCGTAACAAGCTTTTCCCCACAGCGGGAAATGTCCACGACGCAGTCGCACTTATGGCCGACCACGTCCATGGCTCTCCCCCACGGCATCACTGCGGTTCTAGCGGTGAGTGGGATATCGGCGGTGTTTGGAGCGGCGCGTTCTCGCACGATGACACTCATCGACCGGGCTCAACCTCGCCATGGGTATTCCCGGGTTCTTGAAACATGATGCTGTAATCCGCAGACAACAGTCGAGCGCGTTGTCCGGCACGGCATCCCCTGCGATCTCTTGGACCGCGATCCAGCCGGTCATTGACGCGTTGTCGCCGATGGCAATGCCGCCGCACCGGCGAACACTTGCGCGGACATCGATACCGATGTCTCACTCGCGAGGCGGGCCTGTCGAGCTTCCACTTCTGCCGAGCCTTCAAGGAAAGCACCGGGATCTCGCCGTCCGTTCGGCTGCGCCACAGTACCGCTCGATCACCATGAACATGCTGCAAGTCGCCGACGCATGGTTTTTTGTCGCTGGCGGCGGAGCTCGGCTACGCGGTCCTCGTACGCCCCGCCGTGGCGTTCAGCGATTGGCTGGGCGAAAGCCCTAGCGCAACGCCGCGTGCGTTAGCAGCAATCGCTCTGCAGGTACAGCAATCGCTCTGGCGCAGTCGCATCTTCGGTCCGCTAGATCATGAGGGTGCCCCACGCCCCGGCAGACGGAGACAACATGCTCAGGAAGAACTTGGTCGACCGGCTTGCAATCACTTCACGCCGAAAAGGCTTCGTGACCGCACTCGTGTACGGACTTTCATTGGGAGTTCGCTTCACTTCAGCAGCGGGGGAGGAGGTGGAAATTCCAGCGCAGGCCGTGCAACGGACCAGTCCCGTGATTTCCATCATGTCCAAAGTAGGCGCCCAGCTCCCCTACCAGAACTGGGGCCCGAGCCCAGCTTTGCCCGTGACCCTTAACCGTGGCTGGGCATCCCCTTTCGGAGGCTGCCGCGCGGCTTGTGAAAACCCCATGCCGATGTCTTCGGAACCGAACTGCCTACCATAGGTCCGCCGGTCTTCTGTCCGCCTGTTCGCGTCGACGTCGATCGGAGGATGCTTGCCGCCAAAGAGAAGCGGCGGTGCACTACCGAGAAAATCAAACCAAGGAGTAGATCACATGCGACTTGTTATCATAGGAGCCGGCTTCGCCGGCATGTACGCCGCACTTTCCGCAGCCCGCCTGCGCGATATCCAGGGCGTTTCGCCCGAGGAGCTCGAGATCGCGCTGGTCGCGCCAGAGCCAACGCTGGTGGTCCGGCCGCGGCTGTACGAACCGAAGCCCGAGACCCTGACGGCGCCGCTGCTGGATGTGCTCAAGGCCGTCGATGTTACTTACGTGCAAGGCAGCGCCGAAACCATCGACGCCAAATCCCGCACGGTGGGCATCGTCGCCACCAAGGGTGCGAAGAAGACCCTTTCCTACGACCGGCTGGTGGTGGCGACCGGCAGCCGGCTATTCCGTCCGAACATTCCGGGCCTTAGCGAGCACGGATTTAGCGTCGACTCGCTCGATGATGCAGTCGCCCTCGACAAGCATTTGCGCGGCCTGGCGAAACGGCCGGCGGCGAACGGGCGTGACACGGTTGTCGTTGCCGGCGGCGGTTTCACCGGCATCGAGGCGGCCACCGAGATGCCCTCGCGACTGCGCGGAATCCTCGGCAAGGACGCCAAGACGCGCGTCATCATCGTCGACCGCAACAAGGCGATCGCGCCTGATATGGGCGAAGGCCCCCGTCCTGTCATCGAAGAGGCCCTGCGCAAGCTCGGCGTGGAGACCCGGCTTGGCGCCGGAATTACATCGCTGGACGAATCCGGCGTCACGCTTTCCGACGGCGAGCACATCGAGGCCGAGACCGTGATCTGGGCGGCAGGTATTCGCGCGGCACCGTTGACCCAGCAGATCCCGGCCGAGCGCGACAATTTCGGCCGCCTACTGGTCGACCGGGATTTGCGCGTGCCATCAGTGCCAGGTGTCTTCGCTACCGGCGATGCCGCCAGGGCCGCAAGCGACGATATCGGCAATTACGCGCTGATGTCGTGTCAGCACGCCACGCGAATGGGCGCTTTTGCCGGCAACAACGCCGCCGCCGAACTGTTGGGCGTTCCGACCAAGCCCTATCACCAGAAGGGCTATGTCACCTGCCTCGACCTCGGCGAAGCCGGTGCGCTGTTCACCGTTGGCTGGGAACGCAAGGTGGCGATGGTCGGCGAGGTCGCCAAGAAGACCAAGCAGGAGATCAACACCGTCTGGATCTATCCGCCGCAGCCCGAGCGTGCCGCCGCGCTGGCCTCTGCCGATCCGGAGCGTGTGACTGACGTGAGTGGCTTCTTCTAGGCTTCACGCGAAATGGGCCGCGCCTCTCGCTGGCTGCGCGGCCAGCTCAACCGAGACCAGCCAGTAGCCTTGAACATGAAACAGGAGATCGAACATGGACGTAGACACGAGCCTTGCCAACACCTCACACCGCAGTGGACCGGGGTCCAAGGAATTGGTTCCGTCGCGCTACGCGGTGCAGGTCGGCGACATTGACGTGCTGGTCGTCAGCGACGGCGTGCTACCGCTCCCAACCGCAATGTTGGCACACAACATCGACCCGGCCGTCCGGGCGACCTGGCTGAAAGACATGTTCCTGCCGCCCGACGCCTACGATTGGGCGCTGAATGTGGTCGTGGTGCGTAGCGGCGACCGGACCATACTCGTCGATGCTGGGCTTGGGCTCGACCCGGACTTGCACTTGCCGCGCGCCGGGCAATTGATCAAGCGACTGGAGGCCGCCGACATCGATCTTGCGTCCGTGACCGACGTGGTGCTGACCCACATGCACATGGACCACATCGGTGGGCTGCTCGTCGAAGGGGTCAAGGAACAGCTACGTCCGGACCTGCGGATCCACGTGGCGGCCGCCGAGGTCAAGTTCTGGGAGGCGCCCGATTTCTCCCACGTCGCCATGCCGCCGGGTTTCCCGGACGCGCTTCGATCGACCGCCAAGCGGTTCGTGAAAGAGTACCGCAGCCAGCTACGGCCGTTCGAGGAGCAGTACGAGGTGGCACCGGGAGTGATCGTCACTCGCACCGGCGGCCACACCCCCGGGCACAGCGTGGTCCGCGTGGCGTCCGGCGGCGACCGGCTGACGTTCGCCGGCGACCTCGTGTTCGCGGTCGGGTTCGAGCACCCCGACTGGTACAACGGCTTCGAACACGATCCCGAGGAGTCGGCCCGCGTTCGTATCAGTCTTTTGCGGGAACTGGCTGAGACCGGTGGACTGCTGGTGGCCACTCACCTGCCGTTCCCGTCCGTCGGGCATGTGGCAGTCGACGGCGACGCCTTTCGTTGGGTCCCGGTCTTCTGGGACTACTGATCGCACAGTTCGATCGAGAGGCGCCTCGTAGGCGCTTCATTCGATAAGGGCCGCGTTGCCGGCGCCGGAGCGCGGCCCGCTCACCCAAAATCCTCTTGGAGCTCGACCTCGATGAAACACGAGACCGTGCGCGCCTCGCAAGTCAACGGCTGCGCCTTCTGCGTGCACATGCATATCAAGGAAGCCACCCGCCACGGTGAGTGCCCGCTCCCGTTGATGACCCCGGCGCAACCTGAGTGTCCGCGCAAAGATGCTGCTGGCTTCACGGACCCTCCGCACGGCGATCGCGCCTCGAAGCCGCGCGATGGGAGAGTGTGATGAACGTCGTTGTCTTTGGTTCAACGGGGTCGACAGGACGGCTCGTCGTTGAGTCCGCCTTGTCCGCGGGTCACGTCGTCACTGCCTTTGTCCGTGACCCGAAGCGCATGCCCTTGACGCATCCGAATCTCAGGATCGTCGAGGGCGATGCAATGGATGCAGCCTCGGTGGCCTCTGCGGTCCAAGGTGCGGATGCGGTGATCTGCACGTTGGGGATGGTACCTCAGGCGAAGGAGGATCTGGGTCGACGCCAGCCCGGTGTCCCGGTTTGCTCGGTGGGAACCAAGAACATTCTGGCCGCCATGCCTCCAGGCCAGAGTCGACTCATCGTTGAGAGCTCGGTGAGTGTCGGTGAGAGCTACCACACCGGGAGTTTTGGCGCAGGCTTCATGGTCAAGCTCGCACTCAAGGAGGTGATGGCAGACAAGGAGGCGCAGGAGGCAGCTGTCCGGGAGAGTGACTGCGATTGGACGATCGTTCGACCGGCGACGCTGACATTCAAGCGTGCTCGCGGAAACCTGAGGGCCGGGACCGATCTGCGCTGGAACATCACCTCAACAGCCACCCGCGCGGACGTGGCCGAGTATTTGGTCAAGATCCTCGATGACCCCGCGACATACAAGAAGGCCATAACGGTGCGCAACTAGGTTTGGCGACGAATTGCGGGGAAACCGCGATCTCCGCCGATGGCGGCCGGACCGTGAGTGAATTGGCAGAGCTGTCAGCGACAACAACCGTTGCAGGAGGGTATCGTGGTGCATGTTAACAAGAAGGCGGTCGGCTTGGTGCTGTGCCTCGGCGCTGTCGTGCTTGTGGCTGGTGGCTGGGCGTATGCCCATTCGAACGAGACATTCACCGATAACGCCTATATTCGCGGCGAAATGACCTCGCTCGCGCCGAAGGCTGCAGGCTACGTCACGGCCGTGGAGGTTCAGGATAACCAGACCGTTCGTGCAGGCGACGTCCTGTTCCGGATCGACGATCGCGACTACCGCGCACGCCTGGCGCAAGCCGAGGCCAATGTCGAAGCCGCCCAAGCCCGCCTCACCAATGTCGATGCGGAGATCCAACTCCAGCATGCCCTGATACGGCAGGCCGAAGCTCAAAGACTTGCGAGCGTGGCCGAGATGAATCTGGCGCGGAAGGCCTCCGATCGCCGCCGCGAACTGATCCGCACCAACGCGGTCAGCCAGGCGCAGGTCGATGAAAGCGATGCGGCGTTATCGAGAACCGAGGCGGGCGTATCGGCGGCGGCGGCAACGGTGGAGGCCCAGCGGGCACGCATCGCCGTCCTTGCCAGCCAGCGCGAAGCTGCACTTGCTGCAGTGGCGCAAGCGCACGCCGCACGCGACCTCGCCCAGATCGATCTGGACCACACCGTGGTGCATGCGCCGGTCGACGGCGTCGTCGGCAACCGCCAGGTTCGCGTCGGCCGGCTTGTCGCGCCGGGCACCTCCTTGCTCGACATCGTTCCGGTCAAGGACGTGTGGGTGGTGGCGAACTTCAAGGAAAGCCAGATCGAACATATCCGGCCCGGTCAGCGCGCCCGCATCAAGGTGGACGGCTATCCGAACCAGACAATTGAAGGTGTGGTGGACAGCTTTGCGCCCGGCAGCGGTTCTGCGTTCACCCTGCTCCCCACTGACAATGCGACGGGGAACTTCATTCGTGTCGTTCAACGGGTGCCTGTGAAAATCCGCTTCGACAGAAATCCATTGCCCGGCCGCGTCGTGCCTGGCCTGTCGGCGCGTGTCGAAATAGATCGAGGAAGCGGCACATGACCGCGATCGCCGACGCCACGCCAGGCTACGACAGGCGCGCGGCAGGAAGCATTCTTGTCGCAGGCATCGTGCTCGCCACTCTGACGGAGGCGATCGCAAGCACCGTCCTGTCGCTCGGGCGCAACGACATCATTGGCGACACCCATGCGACTCCCGACGAGTTCGCCTGGCTGGACATCGGATACACCGCAACGAAGCTAGTCGGGTTCATGGCCGCCTCCTGGCTCATGACACGCACCAGTCCGCGCCGCCTGATCATCGGTTCGACGCTGGTCATGGGCACGGCCTGCGGCATCGCCGCCATCACGTATCGGTTAGATCTGCTGGTCGCACTCCGCATCATACAGGGCTTCTCCGGCGGCACCTTGCTTGTCGCGGGACAGTCGATCATTTTTCTCGCCTATCCGCGATCCTACCAGCCGATCCTTCAGGCTCTGTTTGCGATGGGGTCCGTGGTCGCTCCTGCGACCATCGCTCCGGCGCTCCAGGGATGGTTGATCGACAGCCAGTCGTGGGCATGGATCTTCTTCGGCGTTGTTCCGGTAGCCCTCGCCGCTATCGGACTTCTCGTGATCGCAGACGGCCCCAGGCCCGTTGCGGCTGCGCGCCTTCCGTTCGACTGGGTCGGCTTCTTGCTGATCTCAGTCACATTCTTCTGCTTCACCTATGTTCTCAACCAAGGCAGCCGATGGCGTTGGTTCGAGGAGCCTCGCATCGTGTGGCTGACCGTGATCGGCGCAGCCGCCTTGCTGGCATTTCTCGGCCAACAAGCGATGGCCAAAAGCCAAGGCCTGTTCGATTTCACCCTGTTCCGGTCGAGCGATTTCTCCTTCGCCTTCATCGTCAGTTTCGTCGCCGGTGCCGCCTTGTTCGGCAGCGCGTATCTGATCCCGTCGTTTGCCGTGTCCGTACTCGCGTTCACGCCAAGTGAGGCCGGCCAGCTCCTATTGCCGAGCGGCGCGCTTTTCGTCGGCGCGCTCCTCATTGCTGCCTTCCTCATGCAGGTCCGCGGCGCCCCGCCGATCGTCACCGTGCCGTTCGGCATCCTGATGATCATGGCCGCGATGTGGATGCTGTCCGGCTCGACCACCGAAAGTGGCGCCGACGACATGATGGCCGCCATCCAGCTACGCGGCTTTGGACTTGGCTTCCTCTTCCTGTCGATCACCCTTATCGCTTTCAGCGACCTCAACAACCGCAATCGAGCGTCCGGCATCGGTCTTTTCAACGCCGGGCGCCAACTCGGTGGCCTCATGGGGGTAGCCGGGCTCCAGACCATGATCGACCACAATGTCACCACCAATGCCACGGTGCTCAGCGCCAGTGTTACCGCAGGCCTTCCCGCGGTCAGCGAGCGGCTGGGAACGACGAGTGCCATGCTCGCAGCACGAGGAATGGACAGCGTGGCCGCCGGCCGGACTGCGATGGGTCTGTTGGGTCGAGCCCTCACCGGTCAATCCACGGTGATCGCTTTCGACACCGCGTTCGCTGCCATCGCTCTTCTTTTCGTCATCGCTGCGCCGGTTCTGGTCACCATCAAGATCGCGTTTGCCCTGCACGCGAAGAAGCGCGCGGCGCAGTTAGCCCGAACCGAGGAGCCGTACATGACATACCCCGCGTCGAAACCCTCCCGCCAAGCCAATGCCGTGTCGAGGCCAGACCCTCGCGCCGAGATCGTGCTGGCGGTCAGCGAGGCCCTCGCCCATCCGAGCGGCGCGCCCGCTGACCTCGATAGTATTTTGGACCGAAGCGGATACTCGAAGGAAGACATTCTATCGGCATTCAAGTGCGTCGACGAGCTCATCGTCGCGATCGCCGAACACAAAGCCTCCCTCATATCGCAGCCGTTGGTGAGGAGAGCGCACCCCGGCACCGTAGATGATGCACGCGAGACACTCATCGCGTTCGGCCGCGTTGCCTGGAAGGAATACTCGACCACCCTGGTCGGCTTCGTTCGGATGATGATGACCGAGGGTGCACGCAATCCTGCGCTGAAGAAGCGGGTGCACGAGGCGGGACAAGCGATTGTCACACTCAAGCTACGGGAGTTTCTGTCCGCAGCAAATGAGCGGGGGATCCTGTCGATATCGGACGCTCAGCTATACGCCGAGCAATTGCTGGGACTACTGAGAGAACCGCTCTACCAGGCGCTGATGCTGACTCCGGCAATCAGCCTCGAAGCCCCAGCCGCCGACCGCGTCAGAGCCAGTATCGAAAGCTTCATTCATGGATGTGGGAGCACGAGGAGCATGAAGCGATGAGCGCAGCCAATGATATTGGCCGGTCAAGATGGTCTGGCCCGAGCGAGAGCCCTTCAAGAATGAAGGTTGTCGGCGACGTCCCGGCGGACCTGGCGAACAGCATCGACGATAATGGGTCCCTGGTGACAGTCGACCCCGCCGACTGGATCGTCTGTTTCGTGCCCGGCCTTCGACGGCAATGGTGGCATCGCTTCGTCCATCACAGGCATAAGCATGTCTTTGCCATGCGGCCCACGAGCACGGGGAGTTGGCTGCTCGTTGAGCCGTGGTGGACGCGCATGATGGTGACGATCCTGCCACCGGCCGATGCCGTCAGATTTCTTCGGTGGGGTGCGACGGGCGATATCCTGCGGGTCCGCGAAGCGGTCCCGGGCACAGCGAGCCAGCTTCGCGGTTGGTCGAACTGCGCGGTTCTCTCGGCGTTCTTGCTCGGCCGACCGAGCTGGACATGGACACCGCACGGTCTCTACCGGCAGCTACTGCGCGAAAGGTCAACGCGGCGCGAGAACGTGCAGCAACTTCTCGTCGACCAGTTCACCAAAGTCGTCAGCCATTACTCGTCCAACGCGCTGAGTGTCAGTGCCGACCAGCTTTCCTTGCCACTCAGGGAACTACTCATCATCATTGGGCGCAATCTCCTCGAAACGATGATGACGCCGTCGTTGCTGGAGGTCTGTTATACAGCCATACTTGAAGCGGACCGCTACCCCGATGCGACACGGGCCTACGCGCAACATGGACCTACGCCAGCCATCGCGGTCCTTACGAAAATTCTGGCAAAAGCGAAGCAGGCCGGAGAAATCGATCTAGCACATTGCGAAGCCGGCGCCCGCCAGTTTCTTGGGATGCTCCATGGAAACGTCCATCTGGAGGCCGTGCTTCAGCTCGGCGACGTACCAACGCTTTCCGACATCGATTTGCGCGCTCGCACCGCGGTGAAAGTCTTTCTCGACGGCGCCGAGCCTGACGAGAGGACAGGAATCGTTGCGCGAGCGGCATTGACGGCATGACTGGTGCCACTCGCAGCGACAATCCTACTGTGAGGTGGGGTTGCCATGGCCAGGATGCGCCGGTCTCTCTACATACTCGCAGCGCGGCGCAGCTGCCCCCATGCGTCGCCGACGACAAAGAAACGAAGTGGGAAGATGCCGGCTATGTCGGCCGGCTCTAATCCAGACAGAACGTTGAAAGCGGTTCTGTCGGGCGGCCTTCGGGTCGGCTTCGCCTCCGCCTCGGCGGGTAAAGTAGATCACAATGCCGAGAATGGCCCGCCAAAATCACCGTTTCAAAAACCGTTTTGAGTTCGGTCGTCTCAAACGGTTCGCGAGGGCAAGTCCTTGAAGAACTTGGTGGGCGCACCAGGGCTCGAACCTGGGACCGCTGATTAAGAGTCAGCCTTGGGTTGAGAACAATCAATGACTTGCTGGTCGCACGACCGGGCTTATCCGACTGAAAGTGGGCGTTCGTCGCACGATCAAAGTGCTGCATTTCACCGGCTAACATCCGCGCGGTCGGAGCATCCGCGGGGTAGGCTCTGGCATCTGGTTGGCGCCGTGTCTCTTGCAAGCTACCGTTAGAGCGGCTCACGCGGCGGATTGGAGCCTTTTCCGTTCCGATTGATCGAATCCTCGGGTACCCTCATTCTGCCGCGTCGGCGGAACTGGCGAAGTTGATAGATGGCTGCATGGAGAGCGGAGATGGGCCGGCTCGATAAGCAGATGGATCCGTTCCACCCTGCCGCGCATCTGACGACGGCGGATCGCGTCGCCGACAATCTTGGGCTTGAGCAAGTCGACACGTCGTCGTCCGTTGAACCGGCCCGAGAGAAAGCCGCCTCGTCACCCGCGCATTTTGGGTCGGGCCGGGCGGGGACCGGTGTAACGGGCTCTACCAATTGGATCGACCGAGCACGTCGCATCTGGCGGCGCCATCTCCAGCGCGATCAACTCCCCCGAACGACCGGGGGGTCGACGGGAAACTTCGAGCGCTGGTTGATCGCACTGCTGAGCGTCGGCTTCGTCGTGAGTTGCGTTTGCGCGATCATTGTTTTCATGCAGGTCAACGCGCGCAAATTGGAGATCGCAACACTGCAACGTGATATCATCGCACTCAAGCTACGCGTAGCCAGGCTCGATCAGATCGCAAGCACGAACGAGATGCGCGAAAAGGCAAGCCGTGGAATACCCAAACCGCCGTCGGAGATCCAACGCGACCAGGCTCCGCTCATCCTGTCACGTGAAGAGATTCAGCTTGTCCGAGACTATATCAAGCCTGCACCAGTTGCTGGCCCCGCGACTGAGACGACAAAGGTCGGCGATCCCGTCGTGGGAGAAACCGTTCCCTTTTCCTCTCCGATCACGGACAAGGTGCGGAAGCTGCTCGGCGCGAGATTTACCGTTCGCAATGGCGTTGTTGTCATCGTCCGCAGCGGCAGCCGTCACGCTGATGCTGTAATTGGGCCCAATTGACGAGAACTGGCCGCGATCGCAGTAGTCGATCGCCCTCTTAAGGCTGGTTGTTCGGTGGTCTTTCAATGAACCGCCGGCTGCCATTGAGAAGCTCGAGGTTATTGGCGATAACCGGGTTGCCTGGATCGAGCGAATAGGCCTTCTCGAACTTTCGGCGCGCCGCACTCAGATTGCCGCGCAGCATGTACGAATATCCCTGGTCGTTCAGGACCTGCACGGTTTCGCCGCCCAGCCGGATCGCTTGGGCATAGGCCTGATCGGCGAGATCAAAGCGACGTATCCGATCATAGCTCGCCGCGAGTCCAACCCAGGCCGTCACGTCCTTCGGCGATTTCTCGACCGCATCCCTGAAATAGCGATTGGCTAACCCGTAGCTGCCGCGGTTGAAATGCTCCAAGCCCAGCCGTACCGGCTCGTCCGAGGGATAATATTTGACGTCCGTCGGCTCCTGCACGGGGTCCCCCCCAGGCGACTCGACGGGAGCGACGACGGCAGCCTGCCTCAGCGTATGATCACACCCCGCAAGGCCGATCCCCAACCAGCAACAGGTCAGCATGAAGATGATACGTCGCATAACCCCTTGGTCCCCCGCACGTCGCAGCAACTTCACTGCGCCGTTCGCAAACAAAATCGCCAAAACCACGCACTAAAAATCGTTACCTGCCGCCTACGCCTACTCCACCAACCGGCACTGATACTCCAGCAGTCGATCCAGCCCCCAATCCTTCTATGTTGACGTTCTGGGTTGGGGCAGTCCGCACGCCCATTTGTTTCGTCGCATCGCCGATGTCGGGAAGCTGATCCACCGGCTGTTTCGTGTTGCCATAGCGAGTCACGGCGGCGCCCACGCGCCGGGCGTCGTACGTGATCCTGCGATCACCGACGTTTCGCGGCCATGGATGGATTGTGTGGGTGACCGCGTTGACCTCCTTGGCATTGCCGGCACTCATCGTGATGGTGTCTGAACGCTGGAAATAGCGGTCCACCTCGTCATGACCGGCCACCCCGTAACATCCCCCGAGCAGCAGCGGTGCGAACAGAGCCAGATACCTGATGGTCATCTCCCGCTTCCTTCTCAGTTGAGCGTTTTTACGACCGGCTGGTTCGCAACGGCCGGTGCCGGAATGGTCGCAGTGACCTCGGGAGCGATGATGTGACCATAGGGTCCTTTAACGTCGCCGCCGGAGTTGACGTAGTCATTGTAACGCTTGCGCACTTCCATCTGGCCATTGAGGAAGAAATCGACGTCGTTGGCCGGAAGGCGGGAGTCGAGCGGCGACGCCAATTGCTGACCGGGTGCGGCCGGCGCGACTAGGCGCGGCGTCACGATGATGACGAGATCGGTTTCCTCCTGCTGGTACGACTTGCTGCTGAACAGGCTTCCGATCACCGGCACGGAGCCGATCCATGGCAGTTGCGAAACGTCTTGGCGATTCCGGGTCTGCAGCAGGCCGGCGATCGCAAAGCTCTGGCCATCGCGCAACTCAACCGTGGTGCGCGCGTCGCGGCGGGTCAGCGCAGGAACAGTCGTCCCCTGGATCGTCACCGCATTGGCAAAATCAAGCTCACTGACCGACGGCTCGACCCGAAGGTTGATCACGCCGCGCGAGAGCACGGTGGGGACGAAGGCCAGTTCGACACCGAACTTCTTGTAGTCGATCGTGATCGTGGGAAAGCCATTCGAGGTCTGGGTCGGTATCGGTACCGGAAACTCGCCGCCGGCGAGGAAGCGCGCGGCATCGCCGGACAACGTGGTCAAGTTTGGCTCGGCCAGCCGGCGCGCCAATCCTTTGGTTTCCAGCGCCGAGATCAACAAGTCCACCGAGCCGCCGCTGGTGGTCCTGATAATGCTGGTCAACAAGCTTCCGAACGGGGCCGGCGCAATACCTCCCGCTGTACCGGCGAGCGTCCCCAAAGTTCCGAGTATCGGAAGGCTGCCAGCAGGATTGGCGCCAACAGGAGTGCTGCTGGTGGTAAGGGCGCTAGTGTTGCTGCCGGTGGTGGGCACTCTGGTGATGTTATTGATGCCGCCGATCGGCGCCCGCCCGACGGCTGTAGTTGAACCAAGGCCGGTATTGCCGACGTTGGTGCCATTGGCATTTGCCGCATACAGATTGACGCCTAGGTTGCGGCCAGCCTCCCGACTCACCTCGAGAAAGCGCACCTCCAGCATCACCTGCTGCGGCGCCGCGACACTCATTGCGTTGACGACGACTCCGCCTTTCGCAACGGTGCTCGTGGCGATCGCCATGGCCCGCTCGGCCGTAACCGCATCGGCCGCCGTTCCGCTAAGCACCACCTGGCCCTCGGAAGCCGAGACGCGGATCCCGTGCCCGCCAGTGCTGCTGCGGATGTTCTGCTGGAGATTGGTGGTATCGATCACGACCTCGACGTCGAGGATGCCGATCTGCTTCATCGAGGAGTCGAGCAGGATGACGTTGGTGGTGCCGGTCTGCTTGCCCTGGACGTAGATCAGGTGATCGCTGAGCGACTTCACGTCCACAATGTCGGGCGAGCCGGCCACGATAGTTGCGAAAGCCGTATCGACCTTGAAGGTGCGTGACTTGTTGACCACCACCTTGACCCGCTGGACGTCGTTCATTTCGCTGACGAAGACGCCGCCGCCGGAGGAGCCCCGCCGGTCTGCCGCTGTCGCGGGGTCAGCGGACGCAAAGGAGGCGAGCGCCGCGCCAAGACCCATCACGCTGAAGGCGAGAAGCCTCCTTATCTTACCCGAAATGCGACCGCCACCCATTCGAGTCCCCCCAACTGCGATCCGCGGCTCCCCCGCAAATCTACGTGCTCGATATCCCCAATAGTTCCCCTCTGCGCACCACGCCGCAGAGCTTACAAGATGTCCGACTACAATTCGTTACTTCGCGTTTCCAAGATCATCGTCCTTGATGCTGCCTGCGTGCAAGAAGAGACGCTTACCGCACAGCCTCAAGTGGCAAAGAAAACTTTCCAATGTTGCGGGCGCGCATCATTTCTCTCTGCAGCTCCGTTCAGAACTGCTGCAGCACGACCACGTTTGCGCGATTCCGTCGTGGCTCACGATCGAACGGCGTCGGCTCGTCGTCTCCAAACGGCACTTGGCCAGGCTCAGATTGCTTTGGCGCAGTTCGATTCCGAGGGGTTTGTCCAGCTCGAGCGCCGACCCGAGGCGATGTCGGCCAAGATGGGTAAGGCACGTTGCCATATTTTGCCTAGAAGGGAATTTGCGTTGACGCGCTCGGTGCATTGAGCGTCGTACCCCATATCGGCATCAGCATGGTGAAGCCGGCTTGAGAAGCGGTCACTGTCAAATTGGTGCCGCTGGATGCCACGCTCAGCGTCGGCGTGAGACCGCCGCGATACAGGAACGGCGCGGCAGTCTGCTTTGCGGTTGTGGACATGGGATCGCCCGCGCAGCTTGACGGCGACTGAGGCGGGCTTTGAAGCAAGGCAGGCGTGTAGCAGTTGATCATGACCGCTCGGGCCCCGGCGCTCGCGAGCGTCCGCAAGGACTGCATCGTGATCGCATAGCGTCCGAGATCGAAGATGGCGAAGATCAACATAAAAAGGGACACAAAGGCGAGGATGAACTCGAACGATGCGATGCCCCGCTGATCGAGCTTTCTCATCACTGCACCAAGCGGACAACTTGGGTGTAAGGGACGGTGACCGGATTACATCCATCCGTGCTCAGGAAGCCGCCACCGCCCATGGTGAGAGTTTTGGCGATCACTTGTGAACAGGTCGTATTGGTACTTTGCGTCGCTCCGTTCCAGGTCACGTCGACGTGCGGGAAATACATCGCACCACCCAGCTTAACCGAACCACCGTTGATGGTGACCTGATTACTGCTCTTGCTCGGTGCTTGATCATCAATCAGAACGCCGTTCAGATCAGAAGAGAAAGTGTTGGTGTAAGGCGCGGACAGATTAACTACAGCGCCGCCAGAGATGGAAATGCTGGAATCCCCGAGTAATACAAGAGTGACGCCTAAACCTGTGCCAGCCGGTGGCCAGGGTGTGCAGGCACTGCAAGTGATGGTTCCGCCATTGAATCTTATCGTGCCATTGTAGAAAAAGTACGTGCCCGGACTAAAATCTACCGCGTTCCCGGTCGTGCACGTTAGGTTGCGGTACAGGTTAGTGCTGCTCGGCGGGGTATTAGGCGTCAACGTACCACTGCATGCCAAATCGTTTGGCTTCCCGCTCGAGGTCAAGCTATTGAACGATTGGCTGTCCAATTTGCTAAGTGGATTGTTGGCATACGGCATGAAATAGTTGTACGTGACGCCGGGATTGGCGCAGGTGCTGGCTGGACTACAGCCGGTTACACCCAAGACGGCCCATCCCGAACCGGTGAAAGAGGCAGTGCTGGCAAACTGAACACTGGCATCCGACATTATCGGGCAACCCGTGCCGTTGTTGCTGACGTTACCGGCAATCTTAAGCGCCCCTCCGCCGCCGTTCGGATCAGGTCCGAGCGCCAAGGCGCACACCTTGCTCGGCAGTTCGACCAGAGCGATGGCTTGGGCGGGGATGTTGACGGTCGTCAAACCCAGCACTGCCGACAAGTAGGCCGGCTGTTGCTGAGTGACGAGGGCGCGAACGGCGTTACCGCCGCCTCCTGCGGGCGGCGTTGTGAACGCACCCGCACTATAGCTGCCGATGTCGATCTGCACCGCCCGCGAGATTCCTGTTGGAAGGCTTGGCGCACAGTTGGTGCCCGGATAGGCCGTATCGCCGGTGTTGCAGAACCCGTTCTGTGCCGCGAATTCCTTTGCTTGATAATCCACTGATGTATCGCAGAGCACACCAGCATTGTCGCATGCAAGTCGCAGGGCGCCCGAGTAGGCCGCTGCATCGGCGGCATTCTGCGCGTGCTGCCTGGTGACGTACCACGATCCCGCCTCGGCCCCGAGTGCGACCACGCCGATGAGCGGAATCAGCACGATGACTGTTGCGAATGCGGCCGAGCCTCGTCTGGAACGGAGCAGACTGCGCATGAGAACACCTACTGGAAACGTTCGGAGTAAGGCAGCGTGTACGTGCAACTGCTGGGGCACAGCACCGACGTCAACACAATCGGGGCCAAAGTGACGGTCGTCGAAAACGTAAAGTACTTGGGAGTCAAACCAAGGTTGCCGGAGTTGCAGGCTGTGCTTCCGCACATGACCTGGATGTTGCCGATGGTATGCCCGGCGACCGTTGTCTGCAGCGTCGACACCCAGGTCCCCGGGTTCGCCGGGTCGGGCGGACTCTTGTATTGAATGTATTGTCCGAATGAGCGCAAGGCCGACCACGCAGAGATAAACCGGAAGCCCGCGGCAGCGACGTCGGCAAGCGGCATCAGCAGGAACGACACCATGAAAATGTAAACGATGACTGTCTCAAACGCGACGGCGCCGCGCTGATCGGCGACGAAGGACCCTTTACGATACGCGCGCCTGCCTCCACGGGGACTTGCCACGTGCGATCGCGTCACCCGAGCCGCAGCGATCTGAACCATGTCCACCACAATCCGGCCACGCATAGCCGCTCACCAAACGTAAGGAATCACTCGCCAACGTGATGCTTCGTAACTCGAATACTCGGGGCAATTGCGCCGGAGCAGGTCTTCTTCGTAAAGGATTCGGCAGACCTGAATGCCTATATGCAGAACCAGGACCATCACCGTGACCGGTGTCAGGTATTGCAGCACGACGCCCAGCACCACGATTTCTTCGGCGACATAGAGCGGGTGCTTGATCCATCGATAGGGTCCGGTCTGGACCACCGAGCGCGCCTGCGGCACCAGGCTGAACGACCGACCCAGATGTCGGATGGTGACGAGCATCATGATCGTGCCGACCAGCACGCAAGCCGTCGATGCCAGGTTGGGCAGCGTGTCGTCGGTTTTGCCGAGGAAGCTGATCGACCACGGCAGATAGCTGCCGACGAAGGCAGCTATTCTTGGAAGCAGGCCATCGGCATGCGCCTTTGCCGGTGAGCGCGTCATGATCAACAGCGCCAGGAGCATGTAGAAGATGCCGAGGCAAAAGCTCGACAAGAGCGAGGGCCACGGATCGTGCAGCGACGCCCCAATCCTGACGGCGACGCAAAGAGCCAGCAACAAGAACCACAAGCTGCCAAGCAGCCGCATGATCCGGTCGTAAGATCCGCTCTTGGAGAGGGCAATTGTGCTCATGGCTACTTTCCGAAGCTGGCGAACGAACGCACGAGGTGAAGAACCGGACTTCCCCCCATGATGACGAACATGGCTGGGAGCAGGAACAGCACCATCGGAATGGTCAGCTTGGCGCCCAACTTGTGCGCCCTTTCTTCCAGCTTGGTGATGCGTTCCCGCCGCAGGTCGAGCGCGATACTGCGCAGCGCCTGGCCCAACGGCGTTCCGTACTGCAAGCTCTGGCTGATCATCGTGCCGAACCGGCGAAGACCATCCGAAGTGACCGCCAAGTTCTCGAATGCTTCGACGCGACTTGGCAGTATCCGGAGATCATCAAGGAGTCGGTGCAGCACCCAGGCCATGGCAGGATTGGTCGACTTCATTTCTTCGGCGACACGCCCCAGCCCGCTTTCCAGGCCCATTCCCGCCTCGCTGCACACGATCAGCAAATCGATCATATCCGGCGTGCCCAGCCGAATGGCAGCATCAAAGCGCCGCTTCATCACCGACAGAGCCAATCGCGGACCCAAGATTCCGATCACCACACCCATCAGCGTGAAGACCAGCACGTCGGCAGGTCTCCTTCCCGAAAGTTGCGCCAGAAGCAGCGCAATGACCGGCAGCGCGAACATGCTGACGATCTTGATGCCGATCCAGATCGGCAAGGTTCTATGATGATTGAAACCAGATGAGTGGAGGACCGTTCGTAGCTCCTCCAGATTCTCCTCGGCGTAGAAGCGTCGATAGCGCATGCCCAGCCACGAGAACCAACCGGTCAGGTCTTTGAAGGGGGCTGAACGGTAAGGGATACCCATCACGGCGTTTGAGACCCGCGTGTCCAATGCACGGACGTGTAGTTCGCGGATGATCAACATGAAGGCCGCCGTTCCAGCTACGACTGCGAGGGCCACCAGCCCGAGACCAAAAGTCATAGTTCTGTTTCCCGCCTGACCATCCAACTTATCACCAGATGCCCGATGAGCACCGAGACTACCGCGTAAGCCAGAAGCTTGTTTCCGGTCGGGTCAGTGAACAGCAGATCGATGTTCTGCGGATTGGCCGCGTATAGCAATGCTCCGGCAATCAGGGGCGAGATCGTGAGTGCTCGCGAGGAAAAGATCACTTCTCCCGCCAGCGCCTTGGCGCGAGCAGCGAGCGCAACACGCTGACTCACCGTGTCGCCCAGCGTCTGCAAGGTCTCGGCCAAGCTGCCGCCGGACTTCAATTGAACCGCAAGTGTCACCGCAAACATCGCATACTCTGCCACTTGCGTTCGCCGATAGACGCCTTCGACGGCTTCCTCCGGAGGTCTTCCCAGATTCATTTCGCTGCATACGATTGCAAATTGTCCAGACGTCGGTTGCGGCATTTCGCGCGCGATGGTGCGAAATGCTTCGTGCACAGGCAGACCCGATCGAACCGTACTCGTCACCAGCTGAATGGCGTCAGGCAGCTGCCGGAAAAGTTGACTGGCGAACCGACGTTGCTGCCAGCCAAACAGACCTCGCACGACTACCACGGCGGCAATCGCAGCCGCGACAGACACGTAGAAAACGGAAAATCCCAGCAGGCGATTAGCGTAGAAGATCGCTGCTACTGCGATAGCGGCAGCAAGCAGCACATACGCCGGATGCCAGGCGTGAACCATCTCGGGCCTGTAATTGGCCAAACGGTGGAGAAGCAGATATCGGGAGCCGGTCTCCGCCCGGCGAATGGATGGCAGGCTGGCCGGATGGGAGGCCGGTAGAGCGACCGCCAGCCGGCGGTCCATGCGTCGCTCCCGGCCGTCGAGCCATAACGAGCCGACGGCTGCGCACATCGCGAGCACCAGAACAGCGACGATCACGGCCTCAGGTATCATATCTGCCTCACTGCCTCGGCCCAGGCGCGATCGAGCCCGAAATAGACGAGACGGCTCTTGAATTTCGGGACTGCAAGGGTGGCCCGGTAAGTGCCCGAGATCCGCCCATTGTCGTCCTCCTCCTGGTATTCGAATGTTGCGATGTCATTGGTGGTGATCACATCCGATTCCAGCCCCATCACCTCGCTGATCTGGATAATGCGACGTTGCCCATCGCGCATGCGTTCGACTTGCACGATGAGATCCAGTGCAGCGACGATCTGAGTTCGAATGGCTCGCGACGGCAGATTCACCTGCCCCATCTGCACCATGTTCTCGATGCGGGTCAGGGCGTCGCGAGCACTATTGGCATGGACCGTGGAGATCGAACCATCATGGCCGGTGTTCATCGCCTGCAGCATGTCAAACGCTTCGGCGCCGCGCACCTCGCCCACGACGATCCGGTCAGGACGCATGCGCAGCGCATTCCACAACAGATCGCGCTGTGTCACCTGCCCCGTGCCTTCAAGGCTGGGAGGCCGGGTCTCCAGGCTGATCACGTGCGGCTGCTGGAGCTGCAACTCCGCCGCATCCTCGATGGTGACGACGCGTTCGCTGTGATCGATGAACTGGCTCATGGCGTTGAGCAGCGTCGTCTTGCCGGACCCGGTGCCGCCGGAGACCAGGACATTGAGCCGACACCGGGCGGCAATCTCCAGCAATTGTCCGACGGCTGCGGTCATCGAGCCGTTTTCGATCAGTGCGGCGATATCCAGGCGGCGGCTCGGAAACTTTCTAATCGAGATGCAGGGGCTGTGGATCGCCAGCGGCGGGAAGATGATGTTGACGCGGCTGCCGTCGGACAAGCGGCAATCCACCATCGGACTGGATTCGTCGATGCGCCGTCCAACTTGCGCGGCAATTTTCTGGGCCACCGATGCGATGTGATCATTGTCGCGGAAGCGCACCGCGATCCGCTCCAGCTTGCCGGCTCGTTCGACATAAACGTTGCTCGGCCCGTTGATCATGATGTCGTTGATCGATTGATCGAGCAGAAGCGGACGCAGCGGCCCATAGCCGGTCATGTCGTCGGCAATCTCGTCCGCCAGTTGAAGCTGCTCGCGACCCGACAGTTCGAGCCGTTCCTCATTGGCGATGCCATGGATGATTTCCTCGATCTGGCGCCGAAGGACGTCACGCGAAACAGTTGCGGCCACCGATGGCTCAATCTGCTCGATGACGCGTTCGCGCAGTGAAGCTGGCATCACCGGCCGGTCAATCGAAGCCTCGTCGCGCCTTGAGGTTGATGCAGGCACGCTTGGCGTCGTTGCAGCCAAGCTCGGCGTCGATGCAGGCAAGCGAACCGGCGTTTCCTCGTCGCGCCTACCAAACTTTCTCATAGCCCCAGCAGCCTCCTCAGCCGTCCCTTCTGCTCGGCGCCAAGCCCCGTGATCTCCCGTACGATCGGCGCGAGATGGCGTCGCAGTGCAGATACGTGCTTCAGAGCGGGAATTCCGAGATTGACCGCCTGGGTCATGCCCTTCCCGAGATCGGGTACGACCATGTCAGGCTCTGTCCCCAACGCCTTGACGACCGCGGCCCTGGGAAGGCCGCCCGGGCGATTGGCACGGTTCAGCAAGGTGAAGACCCGATCCCTGCCGGCAATGTTGGTGACGGCGGTCCGTAGTGCGTGGGCATTGCGAAGTCCGGTCACCTCCGCCTCCAGCAGCACCAGCACGTGCCGGGAAAGAGAGATCACCGGATGGATGGATGACGGAAACGGGACCGGGACATCGACAACGATGTAGTTGAATCGTTGGCGGAGCAGGCCAAGGACGTGCCTCACGCCGGCTTCGGTGATGTCGAGCTGAGCGTCCAGCTCCTCATCGGCGGAAATCAGGCTAACCCGCTCGTTGACTGCGATTGCGGCGCGCTCGAGGAACAACGTGTCCGCCCGCATCGGATTCTCCAGGGCGATGCGCAGGCCTGGTCCGGGCTGAACACCCAGCATCACGGCTGTTTCGCCGCCTTGAAGATGAAGATCGAGCAGCGCGACCTTGGCCTTGGTGGTCTCCGCCAGTTGCAGCGCGAGATTGATGGCGATGCTCGTTGCGCCGGCACCGCCCTGCGCGCCGCAGATCGAGATCACATGCCCGCCTCGGTCGGTTGCCGCCGGCGCACGATCGCCCAGCAGCTTTGGGCGCAGCTGGTCCAGCACCATGTCCCGCGTGATCGGTCTCGGCAGGTACTCGGTCAAGCCGAGCTCCATAAGCGCGCGATAGAAGGTGATCTCCCTGCTTTCACCGATCAGAGCCACCCGGACATCGGGCGGACAGACGCCGGCCAGCCGCTCCAGTTCGGCAAATGGATCATCGATACCACTGATGTCCGTCACCAGGGCGAATAGTTCGGTGTCCGTTTCGAGCATCCGTATGGCATTGCGGATCGTGCCCCGCTTGATCGAAATGTTGCTGCCTTCAAGGCCCTTGCGCAGAGCCGCGGCACTCAGTTCGTCATTGACGAAGCAGACGATGCGATTGCGGGCGACAACAGACGTCGCTTCTTCGGGCGTACTGATGGCCGCTATGTTAACGCTCATCAACGTTTCTCCAGCAACTTGCCTGCCTGAACCACCATCGTCGCCCCGCGGCGGGACACTTCCGACCCGTCGCAGTTGATCGGAACGTCGCCATCGGCAGATTCCTGTTTCCTGACCGAGTATTGCTTTATCTGACCACCGGAATGAACAACGACCGCTGCAGTCCGGCCAGCAATCGCATTTTGGCGGGCGATTTCCGGCGACACATCGCAGCTGGACATGGCGCCAGTGTCCGCCGTATCCCACTGCTCGACTGCGGCCCGCACCGCCAGGGAAAGCGTTCCGAGCTGCCTTGCGACCGTGATCTTCTTGACCTGGTCCGGGGCAAGCTCCAACGATACAGTCTGCGCTTGCTTGCCGGCCACCGAGCCGGCTACCGAGCTTACGGTTCGGCCACCCTGCATGATTTCCTGGTCAATCGCGATGACTCGAACGTTTCCTAGAACGGTCTCGCTCAGGGCCCGGCGCGCGGGATCTGCCTTCTCGAACACCTGGGTCAACAAGACATCAACATGATCACCCGGCCTGATCAGCCCCGACACGCCAGACTCCTCGTCCACCTTGATGCTGATCGCACGGCTATCCGGTGCCAGGACGCTGGCCAGGAAGCCACGATCCCGAGGTCGCAATACGTCCTGCAAGGTGATGGGACTGCCAGCGTCGACGAACTTGCGGACCAGAGAGCCGGGAAGTCCGGCCTTCGAGTCCGGTGTTTCCAGGATCGCCCCTGCGGGAAGGCGTTCAGGCGACACCGAGCGCACGGCGAAATCTTCTTCGCGGGCCAATGTACCTTTCGACAGCGGACGTGCCGCGACAAAATACCCGACAGTCGAAGGAGGCGCCGGCCCTTGCGCCGTAACCGTTACCGGAACCTGTTTCGGCAGGTTCATGTTGTAGGCGATCAGCCCGAATGCGGTGGTTGCGAGCAAGAGCACCAGGATGATCGAGAGGCGCAACGTGGATGACATGTCAAAATCCTCTGCTCGAGATGGTCCAGATGCCACCGCACGCTATGGCCACCCCGTAAGGCAGGGGCGCGTGTCGCACGTGGCGCCAGCGCTCGATCGCGTAGACGCGCCGTGCGAGCGACGAACCGACCGGCGCCAATTTCGGATATGGCAGGACGCGCATCACCAGATGCACCAGGGCAAGAACGCCCCCGGCCAGCGCGGTTACCGCCAGCAACTCAATCAAGCCCGTCGGCGGCAGGCCAATGGCCAAAGCTACCAGTAACTTGACGTCGCCTCCGCCAATCCCGCCACGCTGGTAGAGCGCGAGCAGCAGCAGGAACAGGAGCGTCGCGGCGATGAGGGATTCGGCAAGTTGCATTGGGCTGGCAAGCTGACGGGCGATCCCGAGCAGCGCCAGCAAGAGACAGACGTCATTTCGGATCGTGCGGGTCGCGACGTCGAGCGTTGCGACATACAGCAACAACGAGATTTCCAGTATCGAGACGATGGAAGAAACCCAGCTCATGCATGCCTCAGGGGGGTGGGAAGGCACAGCAACAATAAGAATGGAGAGAAATAACATTCGGAGGGGGACACATTCCGATGCCCCCCTCTGGCCGGACGGCCGTATCAGACTGCCGCAGTAAAAGCGGTGGTGATCGCGGTGATCCCGCCTGTCAGCGCGGTTCCGATCGCACCGCCGGCCCCAACGCCGAACACAGCTGACACTGCGCCGATGATGCAAACCGCGACGATGATGTACTCGAATGACACCACGCCGTCCTGGTCCGTCCGCAGACGCTTCAACGCTTCCTTGGTCTCGATGAAATGATGCAACATAGAGGAATCCCTTCTTTCAAGATGGATTTTTCAGACACCTTGGCAACTTCAGCGGCTGCGGATTTATCTCCGGCCCCGCCAGCGACAAACTATTCATTAAATACTTATTAGCGTCAACATTTAATATATCATTCCGATTTTAAATCGACGCACTGCGAAGCGAGCCGTCACAACAATCTCAGAATCGACAAAAGCGCCGTAAATCAAATACGATAGCCGAACCAACAATCGGATCCTGGGCAGAGCGCTGGCTGGAGTCGGTAAGCAATCACCGGATTATTACGGATGAGCAGCGCTATAATAAGATTAATAGGTAATCATGTGAGGGCGATATAATCGACCGGATGCTGCGCCCCTGGCCCGCGCACATGGAGCAAATTTCGCGACGTGCGAAGGCGCGACGCAGCACATCTGTCACGACGGGTGAGGTGATCCGTTCGAAGATTCCGATCGCACTGATCGCTGCCTTGCAGCCGCATGATTCCCGTCAGTTGCACCGGTGTGCCGCAATCATAGAGGCTCCTGGACCCCACCTTGCGAGGCGGACCATCGCGGGATGGTGGTACGCTCTAGAGCGTAGCGCGCAGCCAGGACCCGTCATCATTGTTACGGGCTCGGTAGCCGGCGCATCTGCCCTGGGTGCGGAGAAAAGCAAAACAACCGATTATTTTGTTATCGTATATAATCATGATGACTCCATCACAAAATTAAAAAATATGTTGGGGAAAAGAAAACATGGGAGGTTGGAATGGAAGCTGCCCGCCGCTTTCGCGCAATGGCCTTGCTTTGCCGTCAGACTGCTGTACTCCAACCTGCGCGAAGCTGGAAATTGCTTGCAGAGGCAGAGTACTGGGAGCATCTGGCCGCCGCGGCCTTAGCTCATTGAGCTTCAGTCGGGCGTTCTTTGTCTTCCGTTTTCGTCGACTTCCTAGTTAAGTCCTTTTCTGAGGCATGTGATGTCGAGTACGCGTCAAATTTCTTCTAGTGCTGTTCTGAGCGAACGGCACCAGGCGCTTCTGGAGGAGCTCAGAGAGGTGGAGAAACTTCGAAGTAAGCTCCGACATCTAGAAACAAAACCAATCGGCAGAAGGCGGCGTACCAAAGCGAGCGGCATAGCTAGAGCCGTTTAGAGACCCGCCGGATCCGAGGATAACCCGGCTCACTCGCGCGGTCGATGCGCGGATTGCCCGCGTTCCTCGCGTCCACCTCTACCTTGAAAGAGGACTGGGCGGCTTTCATCTGCGCCTAGCGAGCCTCGGCGATGACGTCGCTACGACGCGTCGCCAACCAGCCAGGACGGGGTGCCTCACAACACTTGAACGAACTCGGCGGCGAGACCGGCCGCCCATTCAGGGTCGGGCGTTAGCT
The DNA here is from genome assembly GCF_020194195.1 of Bradyrhizobium sp. BRP19. Taxonomy (NCBI): domain Bacteria; kingdom Pseudomonadati; phylum Pseudomonadota; class Alphaproteobacteria; order Hyphomicrobiales; family Nitrobacteraceae; genus Bradyrhizobium; species Bradyrhizobium sp. BRP19. The sequence goes on from NZ_JADYVZ010000008.1 coordinate 208,008, forward strand.
CCGACTTTCACTCGACGTTGCACTTCGGAACACCGCAACGAGCCGATCGCCTTCCCAAAGCTCAACGTCGTGCTCGTCATGCATTTGCTCGGCTCGGCGTCTCGCCGCCTGCTCGTCAATACAGTCGAGCTTTGCAGTGCAGATCACTTGCCGGCTGCCGTCCACCACGAAAACCTTATACCGCATGATGCCGTCCGATCCAAAAAGGTGACGATCATCGTACCCGAATGTCCGGTTAAGGCAGCGCCAAACTAAGTGCGATGCAACGGAACCATTGTACGTGTGGCAGTTCGGCGATACGTGCTCGTTCAATCCGTCGGTCGCGCGGCGGCAGTACCTCGTATGTCGCCACCTCAGTGGCGTAGTCTCACTGCGTGCCGAAGCGTGTGGCTCGAGCTTAAGAGCGAGAGGCCACCAAGCGTCATCAGCAGCCCACCGAGCCAGCCCGTCCAGCTGCGCGCTTCGTCGTGCCCCTCTGCAGTGCGCGGGCCCAGCGGCATATCTTGAGGTGGGTCGGCAGGCGCGGCGGCGAGAAACTGCCCAACGTTGACTTGATCCGGCACGGAGTGTTCGTGCTTGAGCTGGTTGCGGGGAATATCTCCGACGGGAGCCGCCGACATCAGGGTAGCACCCGTGCCGAGATCGGAAGTGGCATCTGCTACCTGCATTTCCGTTACAGGCGTCTGGGATTGCTCGGGCGGTGCAGAGCGCAGCAACTCCGCGCGCGCATCAACGATCACGCTCCGCGTGGTCTGCGTGGTCCGGTTCTCGTCGAAACTGGCGCTACGGTCTTTGGCCGCGGGAGCCCGAATGGGTTTCTTCACCGTCGCGATGCCCTCGGCCAGGAACCAGCATCTGCGACGACCGTCCGTTCGGTAGACCCAATGCTGTCCGCCACTGGTCGAGGTACCGGGACGCGGCGCGCATTCGGCTTGCGGCGGAGGGGTGGTTACCGTGGGTTGGGACGTAGCAGTATTGAAGAAGTCGGTTAGAGGATTGGAAGACGCAGGCGTCGCCGAAAAACCTCCGACAAGGAGCAAACTGGCGAAGTACAATCGCAAATGTCCGGACATCGGAAACTCCCGGGTGCGCCCCCGCTTGAGCCTTAGCGGCGACAACGGCCCCCATGCGGCTTAAATCGGGCAACGCGATGAATTAATGGTATTCTTGGCCACCTAATTTATATGCCGGTCCAGCACTCCAGGGATGCCTGCAACAAGGATAGGCCGATGGATTCATCGGTCATCTGAGTTGCGCCGGGCCTCGATCCGCGGCGTAGCCGCCCGGTCGATTGCGATAGTTGCGCCCGTTCCCGAACACCAAAGCAAAACTTGCCGAGGGATGAGTTCGTGGATGTCGCGATAGGTGGACACCCCCGCTACGAATTAAATACTCCATCGCGGTATTGCCATCGTCGCGCCTTTCTCCCTGCCACCTAGCGGATTTAAATGTGGATTGTGCGATCAATATTTAACTGGCGGCTTGCCTGCTCCCTGGTTCCCGACTTGTGTGCCCGGGCCTTCTGCCCAAGATTCGGATTGGAGCCATGAACACCGCGCATTTTAATTCGCTCTCCGTTGACGAGCTCTGGACCCTTCACCAAGAGGTCGCCGCCAAACTCACTCAGAAAATGTTGGTGCAAAAAGCACGTTTGGAGGAAAGGCTGCGCAGCATTAGACTGGCCAGCGAGGTCACACGGCTCAATTACAAGCGCCGTCGTCCATATCCGCCCGTCCGTCCCAAATATCGCAATCCGAAGAACCCAGCGGAGACATGGTCGGGTCGTGGCAGGCAGCCGCGATGGCTGCGGCCGCAGCTTCGAAGCGGCCGAGACTTGGACGATTTCCTGATCGATCAGGCTTCAGCTCAAAAGCGCCAGACAAATTGAGCGCCGATTGCGGCATTTTGGGTTGGGAATGCTGGCGCCGGCTGTTTCCCGATCTGAGATTTTCACATTATCGTTTTAACGCGGGTCATGACTATGGTTGGAGCCATTGGCCGTAGCGACCGCACTTGCGATCCGGCTGACGGTCTCGCTGAATCGCTCGGGGGGCCCGCGGCGCAGTGAAGACATCGACGAGAACTCAAGCGCACGATGGCCCGACTCTAGTCGTGATGCTCTCTGAAGTGCCGCCTAACCGCATTCCACGCTCGAAGGGCTGGAAGGAGGAGGACGACGAAAAGAACTCTGATTGCAACTGGAGTCATCCCGCGCTGCAGGAGTGGTGGTTCGCGACCATCCGAGCGACCGGCCGTCGTGTTGATCGTCGCCGGAGATGGAATTGCTGCGTGCCGAGTAGGTGCCGGTCTGCGCGAGGGCAGGACAGCTACAACGAACAGAACGTTCACCAGCAGCCATATTCCCACTATGAGAAGGACACTACGCACGAGAACGACCATCGTTGATCTAATCTGCCGAGCTTATTCCTGCCTCATGCCCGGCACGCAGCCGGCAACACTGCGTTCGCGGACGGAACCGTTTCGCTGCAGCCGGCACATTTGGCATCCGCCGATGCCATCAGGCCCTGAGCGCTTCGCGAACGCCCAGGATCGCTCGCAGCCTAGTCGGGCGCAACACTCGCGTCTGTGCGCTTTCGAACATTCATGCCCCTTCAGGTATGCCCGTTCTGTGCATCATCGGGCGAGAGCCGGACAGAGATAGCTCATCAGCCAGGACGGCCGACCTCAGCCCGCAGTCCCTGAACAGGGGCCGGGTCATGGAGCATGGCCAAAATATCGCAGCACGATGAGCGACGAATTTGGCGGTCCGCATCGAACCAGTATCGAGTTTCGGCAGTTGACTCCCGGTGAATCCGAACAAGCAAACTGATTGTTCGGGCCGAGGATAATATTAAAAGCTACGCCGGCACACATGAAGGACCTCCGAGGACGTTTGGAAAAGGTCCGCGCTGACGCGAGAGAATTTACGCTGATGAGTCAGCGGGCGACGGACATAGAGAAGCGCGAGCTGTTCAAGCGCTTGGCGGATGAGCTCGCCTTCGAGGCTCTCGAGCTCGAGCTGATCGTGAAGAAAAATCAGCCACCTGATCCGTGCGACAAGCACGAGGTCGTGGAATTTACGTTACCCTCTCAGCGAAAGCGCGGCTGACGCGAAAGAGGTTAAGCCGGCTAGATCGTGCGTGCATAACGGATCTTTGCGCATGACCCCGCCAGCGATCGCTGGCCGCCGCATCGAACTGCCCATTGCGCTTCGCGGGCCCAGATCCGGAACATTCTGGTTCTGCAGCAAGCGGTATCTTGCTGCGCCGGACAGAACACACCGTCCGTTTTGCCCGCTCCGATTTCCTATTCTACGACAAGCACGTGACCGACTTGTCCCATCGGATCTGCGCGCTGTATCGAATGGGTGAAGATATGGAAACTAGGGAAACACCGAATAGCAAACCGGCCGTGTCCACTCCAACAAAAACGTCGCACCAGACGCGCTTTGCTCTATCGAAGAATTTAAAGAAGCCCTTGCGGGCTTAAAGGTGGTGGGCGCACCAGGGCTCGAACCTGGGACCCGCTGATTAAGAGTCAGCGTGACCCAGCGTGTTGGGCCTGTCGCGAGGTGATTATAGGGCAGTGTTTTTGAAAACACTGCCCAATGCTATCAATTATTTACAAGCATTCCCTTGCATTTTTCCTCGTCGCTGTTGATGTTTTGAGGGATCAACGATTTCCGGTTCTGCGTGACCCAGCGTGACCCCGGCTAGGGGCGGTGTGACCCCGATGACGACCACAGCAATCAAGAGAAAGAAGGAAAAAAGGGCGGAAGAAATCACCGTCAAGAAGATCAAGGAAAAGATTCGCGATCACGAGGAAGGAAGGCGGACCGAACTCACCGACGCAAAGTGTCGTGGCCTGCAATTCCGGATTACCGATGAAGCCGCAACGTGGACCGTTCGTGCCCGGCTATTTGGCAAACAGCGCAGGTGGATCATCGGCAACTCGGAAGTAGCTCCGGAAATCGCACGAGAGAGAGCCAGCGAAGTTCGAGCTTGGTGCCGTCGAGGGAGTGATCCGGAGAAGCTCGTAACTGAATTCATGACCGGCATCTCGATCGCCCACCAGGTTCGCGTCAGCGGCGAGCGACCAGTGCTCTCATGGGAATGGATCGAGGCCGTAGACAAGTTCATGGATCACATCATGGACTGTCGCTCGCCGGACACGTATGACGACTATGCGCGAACGCTCGGAGGCCGGAGACGACTGGACCGTAGCAAGCGGCACTCCAGCGTGGCGGAGCTATCGCGCTTCAACGGCAAACAAGTAGCCGCCATCAGCCGCGAGGAAATTGCCGAGTGCGTCGCCGACATCTGCAAGCGAGCGTACTCCCAAGGCTTGCATGTGCTCAGAATCGTGAGCTCAATGTGGTCCTTCCTAGGCGATGACACGCGACGGCGACAAACGTCTGTCGCCCCGAATTTCCTCCTTCGCCTGAAACCTCCGGAAAGGCCGCAGCCGATGATCTCTAGACCGACCTCGTCAGTGATTCAGCTGTTCGATAAGGATCGCGAGGACCGCCGCAGAGATGTACCGTCCCCCATGGCGATGGGGCGGGCGGTAGCGATTGCAAGATCCGGCGCCCTGGGCGAACGAGCTTCGCTGGCCGTTCAGCTACTTGCATTTTCTCTCCAGCGACGCCGCGCAATCATTGGCTGTTACCAGATGGACTTTCTGGTGATGGCCGATTGGAACGATCCAAACGCCGATCTGGTCTGGAGCATCCCTCCATTTATGCGCAAGCGCTCGAATAAACGACGAGCCCACCTGCCCCATATCGTGGTCCTAACTGGCGCTGGTGCGAAAGCGATCAGGCAGCTCGACAAACTCAAGTTGGGCGAATACCCCTATTACTTTCCGGTTCGCGCTGAGCCAGGGAAGAAAACCAAGAACCCCTACGCCGATCCAAGCTTCGTCAATCATGCCTTGCAGTTCATGCCCGGTGTGGACATGAGCCCGCACGGCTGGCGCAGAGGATTTGCAAGTCACGGTGAGCGGGAATTCGGCCTCTCACTCGGAGAAATCAAACTAATCTTGGATCACTCCGAAGGGGCCCCTGCAGGAGATGTAACCGCGGAGAGCTACGCGTTGGACCCGCTGCTTCAAAAGAAGAAGCAAATCATGACTTTTTGGACAAATTGGTTGGAAACTCAAACCCAGGCGGCGATCGCGGCAGATCCTGGCCTGTTGAATGCCGATGCGCTGAAGGATTCGATTTACCGGGCCCGCTATGGCGAGGAGCGCTGGCTCAAGCGAGAGTCGAAACGACAAAAATTCTCGGAGGCAGCTGAGTAACGCATTCTCCCACGAGGCGACAGGCTAAGAGCAGCCCCCTATTCCGATCCAATCACGCTCCGAAGTGGCTCTTTTTCAATGCGTCCGGATTTGTTCCTCGCAGAACCCCAAAGGACTATTCCGCGTACAAAATGCGCCCCTAAGAGGCGCTAACCTTCTGATCAGCGCGAGCCGCTGCATCGTAGATCCTGACCTCCAACATCGGAAATCGCCGCTTCAGATCCCACGCGCCGACCTCCACCCCATCTCTCGTCGCGAACTCGGTCTTCACAACGCCATCGATGATGATTGCATGACCGCTGGTGGGCAGATTTCGGTTCAACTTTACCATCACCGTCTTACGTACGAAGCTTGCTGACTCGTTACTGCTTAGATTGAGTCTGCCGGCGCGGGCAAGCATGGCAGCGCGGATTTTCCGCAGCTTCTGCAGACGGTCGCGGAACACATCAACGGCAACAATCAACCGACGCTTTTCCGAATAGTCTCGCCCAGCGAGCCAGTCACGGACTTCGGTGCGGATCGGGCTTCATCGCCTCGGAGACCACACATTGGTGTCGAGTAGGATCATTCGAAGTGCATCGGCTGATCGGAGCGGGCGTCGCGGCCCTGTTCAAGTGCCTCGACATCGGCATTGGTGAGGCCGATCTTCCGGCTCATCTCCGAAAGGGCGGTGCCAAGCCGCAGCCGGCCTTCGGGACACACGGCAGCCTCCAGAATGGCGCACATTTCCGCTTCCGGGCTGCGATTGTGCTGAGCCGCGCGGACTTTAAGGGCGCGGTGCGCCTTCTCGGAGAGGTTGCGGATGGTGATAGCGACCATGATGGTAACCACCGGAGACTGACTGCAATGTTAAAAACGCATGACAGCTTATTTCAAGGATGATTGCGGCGCTCACGCGCCGCCGAACCGACGATGGTGGCTCGGAGACGCCAATTTGTGCAACGCCATTGCATAGTTTGCCTCCCCTCTCTAGGCTGCCATGGGCGAATGGTGCGCGCGCTAGGGAAGCCGCCGCAGCGCAGTAGTCAACCGCTCGCGTGCCCAGGCCACCGCATTCGACTTTGCACGTTCCTGGTCATCCGCAATACCCTGCGCTTCTACGTCATCCGTTCCGGACACGACGCACCATCGCCAGACGTTTTCGTAGAAGAACGTCTCGAGTCGGAATACTCCGGTCTCGAGGAAATGGCCACCTGCTGGGCCGACCTTCCAATCAGCCGGCATCTGCGTTTCGTCCATGAGCAGCTCCGCAAACTAATTGGCCCAACGTCAACGTACGGACGACTTGTTGGTTGCCGCTAACCCGTCCGCTGCGGCCCCCCGCAGCTGTTCGTCCAGTACGGTCTATCGGGCTGTGCGACCCGTCATCGCGATTTGCTCTGGTCGGCTTCCCGAAATTAGGCATTTTTGCCGCAGCCGACGCCCTGGACCCTTGCGAGCGCGAATCCTTGCGGGTCGCAATGGTAACCATCCGTCTCAAGTGGCAAACTGGGCTGTGGCTGCCGATGGCCCGAGCCATGGGCGGAATGCTTCGGAGCGGACAGTGGCGCAATCTGAGTCCTTCCTTGAGAACCAATCCTTGCTCCGGGATAGCCTGGCACGCAGGATCAGACAGCTGCGTGTTTCCTTGCGGCTGAGCCAGCGTGATCTCGCCGACCGGGCCGGCGTGCGACAGGCACTGATCAGCCAAATCGAGGCTGGTGAAGCCAACCTCACGCTGGACTCGCTGCTGAAGATCGCAATCGCCCTCGAAGTCGACTTCGACGCCCTATTCGCAGCGGACGCCGGGACAAGCCCAGACGGGGCAGCCCAGGCGCAGCCCCGTCATTTACCATGACCGGGCCTTTTTGATCCAGTACATTGATACTTTATACCGTATCCCTAGTGTTCGCACGATGCAGCGCAATGGGAACCGAATACGGTCGGGCTGCTCGAAGCTGGCCCCTTCAGCCCCCAGGACGATGTGATTGAAGTCGTCGTCAATGAAAATGGCCGCGTGATCGACCGGGTCCGGTTCGACGCAGACACTCTGGTGACCAACAGCGGCGACGTCGCTACCATGCATCGCGGCGTGACGCGCGAGCTCGGTCGTCGAGATGATCTCTGGCAGCGTGCAGCCCACGCCCCGGGCTAATCTGGCCGCGCCCGCACCTTCAAAAATGCCTTCAGAAAGCTGGAACGCTATGCTTTCGCGCAGCGCCTGCGTGCCGTTCCGTCCCTCGGCCGGATTGTCCGAACGACACAGGCGACGCCACAGATCGAGATCGAGGACGACGACCTCTATCGCCTGCAGCGCGACGAGAACGAGTGCCAGGCCGAGTACCGCGCCCACTGCGAGATACTCGGCTGCAATTATGACGGTTTTGTCCGGCTGCCGCGCCGTACCTAAGCACTAGCTCGGCCCGTCGAGGCATCAGCTGGCATCTTTTTTGTGGCACGAGCCTTCGTCCGCCATATCTTCGGCGTATTTTTTTCCGATACTATATAACGTATCAAAAGTCTGGCAGCAGCCGTCCTGAACTTCCCGTCGCCGCAATAGCGGCATGCGAGCCGACCTTTCGCCGGAACTGACGTCATCACGTGTCTATGCCTTTCTCACTCTGGCCGCGACGCTCAGTTAGAGCGATCGCGGCGAGCGTCGTGCGCTGGTCGGCCGCCGCAGGATTGCCCGTCGCCAAACGGCAGAGCAGGAGCGTCTCATGTTCATCGATCATCATCGTCGTCCCGAACACAGCCATCCGTCCCCGCAGCAACGTGTTCAGGACACCGCGTCATGCATGGCCCAGCTCTCCATAGGCAATTTCTGTACAACGAGACTCCATCCCTGTTTCTCGGCGCGAAATGCACCGTCGCCATTCCCCTCGAAAGCTTCCTGCAGCGTGACGCGCTCAGGGAGGCGAGCCTTGATCCGGCGGTTTGCGCGATCCACTATCGGACGGCTCCGAACCCTTATGGCACGCCGCCCACGCTGAAGGGCGTGGTGCTGGGACGACTCGACGGCGACTTCCTGCTCGACGTTTGCCAGGTTCGGCCGCGTAGATCTGAAGCTGCAAACGCGCGCCTTGCCGAGCAACTGGCGGCAACGGGGCTACGGCTGCTGGAACGGGATGCGGCCGACATAAGGCGCGAGCCAATATACTCCAACGTGCACGAGGTCTGGTCCCACCAGCATTATCTGGTCCCGATTGTTGATCGATTGCGCATCGGGGCGGCCCTTTGCGAAAAGGGCCCGCAAACTGTTCGCGAGCTGCATCTGCGTGCGCGTCCAGACTGCCATCCTCTGTCGGCCGTCTGCGCCTTGAGTTGTGAAGGTCTCCTGTCCGTCGACGTTCGCGAAGGCCTCCTCGGCGAGCAAACCATGGTGCGACCGATCTAGGACGCGCCAGTCCAGCACTGAACGCCTTGAATCCGGCGGGCCGGATGCCGGTCCGCCACGCGCCCTGTTGAACTCCGCGTCGACCGCGGAGCCGGAAACACTCGTCCTTTTGCCATACCGGAGCGATCGATGAACCTGCATCTACAGCATCCACGCGACCTGCTCGGCCGTGCGTACCTGGACATGTTGGCCACCGAGGCTGGCGCTGTGTCGCGGCCGCTTCTGCGCAGCGGCGACCCCGACGACCCGATCGAGCGGTTGATCGACGAACTGGCGGCCAAACCGGCCTCGGACGCGCGGTCGTCGATCCGGGCCGATCTGGCTGCCGCTGCCATCCTTGTCGCGCGCGCCATCGAGCCGATCCAGGAGCTGACTCGGGACCTGCGGCGCGGTTCGCCGGTCGTATCGCTGGCGGTTCTGGGAGCTGAAACTGTTGCGCTAGTGCAGCGTGTCTTGGAAACCTGTGCGTTCGGAGCGAGCGCAAGTGTGCTGGATGAGCGGACTTTCAATGACCGTCATACGCGTCCAGTCCTACTGATCGCCAGGGACGGCACGGCAAACGATCACAAGGCCGAACGCGGCAACGATATCGTCGCCGACGCCCTGCACGCGCGCGTCCCCGTATTCGGGGTCGCTCCCGACCCGCGCCGCCATCTGCCGCGCGATCTGCTTCGTGCGTCCGACCATCATCTCAGTCTGGCGGCGCTTGACGCTTCCGCCATCGCGCTCGTGATCGAAGCCGTGACCGGACGCGCGCCCGCCGCCCCCATTGACGAGCAACTCGTACGAGCCCTCGAGTTCTCGGACCTCACATTGGCGATCCGTGCCGATCGAGATCCGGACGATTGCATCGAGCGGCTGAAGAGGACGATCGCCACCAAGTCCTTTTTCGACCACCGTGGCCCTAGCCTGGAGGAATTGTCGGGCTACGGCGCGGCGCGGCAATGGGGCCTTAATCTGGCGGCCGACTTGCGCGAATATCGCGCCGGACGCCTCGCCTGGGAAAGCATCGAAAAAAGTCTGCTGCTGGTCGGTCCGCCCGGCGTTGGCAAAACGCAGTTCGCACGCGCGGTCGCAAAAAGTGCGAACGTACCGCTCGTGTCAACCTCTGTCGCTGATTGGAACTCAGCCCCCTATTTGTCAGGCACGCTCTCGGCACTCAAAGATTCTTTTTCACAGGCGCGCCGGCTCAGTCCCTGCGTGCTCCTGATCGATGAGCTTGACGGAATTTCGGATAGAGCAAAGCTCGGATCGGAATACCGCGAATACTGGTTGCAGATTGTAAACTTGCTACTAGAGAAGTTATCGGAGGAAAGGCCCGGTGTCGCGCTGATCTCGACCACCAATCATCCCGACCAAATCGACCAAGCCGTGAAGCGCGCAGGCCGCTTCGATCAGACGATTGAAATTGAGCTCCCCGACGTCGAAGCCCTGGTCGAGATCTTCCGCTATCACATCGGACCCGACTTGCTCATCGGGATCGATCTGACGCCCGCGACACTGTTGGCGTTGGGCAAGACCGGGGCGGACGTCGAGGCCTGGGTCCGGCGTGCGAAGTCACGCGCGCGACGCGCCGCACGCGATCTAACGCTCGATGACTTGATGCTCGAGATCCGGTCGGGCCGCGATGTCATGCCTGACACAACGCGGCTCGTTTGTGCGGTTCACGAGGCCGGCCATTTCGTGGTGGGGCATGCGCTTTCCGTGTTCGAAGCCAGGATGCTGGCAATTCTCGATCACAGGGGCACCACCGGCTTCAAACTCTTGCGAGCCAACGGGGCGACAGAAGCGGGAATTGAGAACTACATCACCGCATTGCTGGCTGGGCGGGCCGCCGAGGAGATCATTTTGGGGCCATCCGCTGTCACAGCCGGCAGCGGCATCGGCGAGGATTCCGATTTTGCGCGCGCCACACAAGCTGCGATCGACCTTGAGCTACGCTTCGGGTTCGGCGCACTCGGTGTGGTGCATTTTCCAAACAGCGTGACCGAGATTCTTCCGCACGATGTCGCCATGACCCGCTTGATCCGGCAGCGCCTCGACCGCTGCATGGCGCGAGCGCGCGACCTGATCACGGAGAATCGCAATACTGCGCAAGCCGTGGCGGATCGGCTCCGCACCACCGGATATCTCAATCGCGCAGCAATCGATCAGCTTTTGAAAGCCCATCCGATCCGAACGACCGTCGGCGTGAACAGAAGTACCGAGCGCTAAGCTGTTCAATGGACTATGTCGCCTACATCACGAGCGCCGCTTGGCGCAACAATCCGGCGCGCTTGCGTGAGCTGACCGCGGCAAACTTCGCCTGCCGTCTATGTCCGAATGCGGCGGCGACCGGTGCGCGGATTGAGGTCCACCATCGCACCTATGAGCGTCTTGGCCGTGAGGTTGACGGTGATCTCACCGCACTTTGCAGTGAATGCCACCTTGGCGTGACGTCGATGCTGCGGGCGCGCCGTTACGCGGCCAGTTCAATCCCCGAGGTGAGCGAGAACTGGGTGCAGCTCGCAAAACCCCTGTTCGATGGAGAAGACATCTTATGAGCGTCGAACGTATCTCATTGAAGCTTATCGGGGTCGGCCCCATGCTGATGCACTCGGCGAGGCTCGCCGATCCCCTTGATCCGATGACGAAGGCACTCGCCGCGGTCACCTCCAAGCGGGTGAAGACCGATGCCGATTACGATCGCATCGCGGAATTAGAATGGCGCGGCGGCATGTGGCTCGCTGAAGGCCGGCCCTGCCTGCCGCCACATTGCCTCAAGGCGGTGCTGGTCGAGGGGGCAAGACGGCGCAAGAAGGGGATGATCGCGAAAGCGGCCTTTCTGGCGGACGGCCCTGCGCTGCTCGAATACGACGGCCCAACAACGCTGAGCGAGCTTTGGGCCGACGCCCGCTTTCGTCATCGCGAAATGGTCCGCGTGCGAGATGCACTCACAGCGAGGACGCGCCCGTGCTTTCCGGAATGGAGCGCGCGTGTTGATGGCAGCTACCTGCCTTCGATGATCAACCGAGGCGAGTTGATCGAATTCTTCCGGCTCGCTGGCCCGCACGGACTAGGCGACCGTCGTCCGGACTACGGGCGCTTTCGCGTCGAAGAGATCGCGGCAAGTTAGCCCTTACGGACCGCACGTGGCGGGGCGTGGCCCGGCCTGGCATGGCATGGCCCGACTTAGCTTCAACTTCTTTTGGGGAGCTCATACGATGCAGCGAAAGCAGGGATGCACCTCGCGCCAAGGTCGCTGTCGTCAGCGCCGTGGCGTGGAAGACCCTTTCAGCTATTGGCGCAGGCTGCCGCCAGAAGATTTCGATCGCCGTCGACGCGCAAATCTTGCAGACGGCATTTCCAAGATAGGATCGATCCTTCCCGAATGGCAGGCAGCAATTGCAGGCGACGCCGGCGCCGCAGTTGGCATTGTACTACGCCTGAGGCAGCCGTTCCGCGTTTCGGGGCGCGTGGACCTCGCGATGAGCCTGCTGCTCAACTGCGCGCTCGAAAACGCCAGCGCCGCGCTGGTGCTGTCGTATGCTCTGCGGCGCGCGCACCTTGCTCGCGTCCAGCGCACGCGGCTGGCCGATTCGTGGCTGGCACATCATCATCAATCGGCACAGTCTCGGCGCAAGACCGGCATCGCTGGCTGCGCCCGCCGCAAACCCCCGGCCAGTCGTAGTCTAGCAAAGACCCGTCCCCAGCGCAAAAACGAGGTTCAATCAGCTTATGATCCTTCGGGAGGTTCAGATGACGCAGCGTAATATGGGTGCACCACCAGCACGGGTGTGCGCCCGCCCAGATCCGTCCCAGTGGAGCGACGACGAGCTAATGACACTGAGTGAAGCGGCCGCCCTGTTTTGGCCGATGGGCCCGCTGACCTGCACCTCGCTCCGAACCGCCGTGCGCGACGGCAAGCTTGAAGTCGCCGAAATCGCCGGCAAACTCCTCACGAGCAAGACATCGATCAGGAAGATGGCCCAATGCACTGTGCGCGCGGATGCCGCAACTGCCGCCCCGGCCGGGCATCAGCCTCCTCCCGAGACCGAGACCGGTGCCCCGCGCTCCGTTGCGGAATTCCGCCGCATGATGGCTGAAGGTCGGCTTTGAGGGGGACGCCATTGATTTTCGTCCGACACCTACGCCGCCCCTGTGACCGTGCGCCCACGCTCGATCGAGAGGTGCTCCAAGATAGAAAGGTAATCCTTGGCTCGATCCGCCTTTCGGGAGGACTCGGGTCGGCGGAGGACCACGGCGCCTCCCTCTTCAGGAAGCAGTACGACTCCAACAGAGCGGCCTTGCAGGACTTCCAGCACGCGTACTGCGTGTTCGGCGTCGCTCATCCGCAGCTCCGGACCGAGAAAGATGTAATACGCTGGCAAGTAGGTAGCCATCAGCACCGACTGAGCGATCGTGCTGAGAGGATTAGACCCGTACAGCGGCGATCCAACATACAGGTCTGCCCCCCCGACGATGAATCCTTGCGAGTTGCGGAATTCGAATCCTATGGTGTTGAAGTATTGAATGGACGGCCGGCGTTGCGCAACTGTGCCACGCCCGAAGAGCTTCTTGGCTTGGATCGAGATCGCTTCGGTGCAGGTGGCGACAAGAACCGTACGCTCCCGGGCTCTATTGCCTTCGTACGCGTGACCTTCAGATTTTCGCAGTTCCACCCGAAGGTCACGCAACGTCATCTTGCGCTGCTTGAGCGCGTGAAGAGCCTTCAACCCCGCGACAGGGTCGCGGCCGTACAGCCGGATCGCGAGTTCAGTGGGACCGAAGGTAGGAGGAAGAAGCGACGCTGGCGGAAGTGCGTGCGAAGTTTCGATTTCGCCCAAACGGTCCAAGGCGGCGATGTATCGACGCAGCATGAGCTCAGATAGGTCGGTTGCCTTGGTCGCAACCGGCCAGACGTTGGTGCCGTGGAGCTGCGTTGCGGTCCACTCTTGCAAGATGGAACCGACCACATGCCAGGGCTGGCCGGTTTCACGTGCCTCTCGCAACCGCTTTTCGAGGTCCTTTTTCATCCTATAGTCCTTTGACTCCTCTGTAGTACAGTACTATCCATAGGTACTATGTGTAGCACGTGCGTCTGTGCCTACTCGCGCACGCCCACCGGCAAGCGACAAGGAGTAACTTGGAATGAAGCAAATTTTTTCAGGGAAACCCCTGGCAGGGACGCCAACGTCCCGGGTAACCAGCTCCAATGGCAAAACGGCCCGCCTGCTCGGCCATCTCACGTCGTCAGCGTCGGCGCGCGCGGCTCGGGTTGGCCTCAGCGAAACAGATGGTCTCGAAGCCCTTGCCTGCTTTTCGGGGTTCTCCAGAGTGCGCCTCCCAGAGACCAACGCGGCTGGGGAAGCGCCCCCGCTGTCATTTTCAGAGATAAGACAGCGCCGCCCCAAGCAAACTCAATTGTGCTCGCCCCAACGCCCCAGCAGTTTAACTCGGATGCCGGAAGGCCGATTGCGGCACAGCGAGCGCGACCGGCTAAGCCAATTCAAGGAATGCGCCGCGGGGGCCAAACCAAGGTCCTCGGCCGGAAACGGGGAGTGACGAGAAATGGGACGCCATTTTTCCGGGATCAAAGGCTTCGCCCCAGTACAAGTGTTGAATGCCCCACCAAGCAACATCGTCTCGATTGGTCAACTGCTGTCCACAACCGAGATGGAGTTGGTGCAGAGATACGCCTCCCCGTTAAACGAGCAGTGTCCGCGCATGCCGGAACAGCCGCCTCGCGACCTAATTCCAGCCAATGTGCTGAAGGTCGATAGAGGAGAAATTGATTGGGTCGAGGCGATCACGCGCTTATTGGTTTGGCAAGGGCATCCCATCGCGCAAGCCCGCTCGCTTGCCGACGTCTCCGTGGCGTTGTCCGAACTTCACAGCAATCGGCGCGGTCGCAAGCGACAGCCTCCGCATCTCTACCCACGTGGCAAGTTCATCTGGATGACCGACGGCAAGGAGCGCAAGACCACTGGCTATCTGGTCGATGAAGTTAAAGACTACAGGAAGCATCTCGGCGCCAATGCGAAACTTTCCGTCATGGTTGAGAAGCGCGTCCGACAAATTCTCGGTCGCGTGCTCAAGCGCGATGTCTCAATCTCCACAATGTTCGCCTCGTGGCTTCTCCACAACAAACCGGGACTGCGCCCGGACTCGCTGTCCAGCGAGCGCTTCGATGCCATCGCCAATGAGCTTCAGCACCTCGAAGAATTCATGGGCAATAACACGATGGCCGAGTTAGGCTGGAGCACAGGCGTTCAGTACTTGGAGTGGGCTTCCGCACGACAGATCAAGTCGCAATCAGCTCAAGACGATCCGCGCGAAATCCGTTACATCGCTCGAACCACGGCAAGAAACCACGTTCAGACGCTCATTATGGTCGAACGATGGTACTGCGAACAGAACAACATCGATTCCACCAAGATCAAGGTACCGCATGTTCGTAGGCCGGCTGTGGCTCACCTGTCCTTCGCCGAAATCATCCGTCTGATCTCCGCGGCGCGAGGTCGGGTCTACAATGAGACTGGCGAGATCATCGGGCATCATGGGAAGCGCGGTCGATATGAGTGCATCATAAGGTTCATCATCATCTATCTATACGGAGGAACGAGGCACGCGAATATCTTACTGCTGACCTGGTTCCAAGATCTCATGTTGGGCCACATTAATCCCGAATTGGGCATCATCGAACGTCAGGGGGCGCGCGCCGATCGCACTTGTAAGGACAAGGGCACTTCATGGCTCATTGGGTCATTGAGCGAGCTTGCCGCGCGCTGGCATGCAGAAGATGAACTGATGCGGCAGCGGTATCCTGGGCGCTACGTTCATATAATTCACGATGAAGAAGGCTTTCCGATTGCCAACGTAGATGCGAAATCGTCAAAGGAGGTTGGCAAGCGAATGGCCGTGCTCTTTCAAGAGGTGCGGGAATTGGCTGGTCTCCCCCATGCACGACCGCACATGCTGAAACATTCCGGCGTCACCTTCGCTGTTCGAGCGGGCATGTCCGTGGGAGAGGTGTCGCAGGCCTTCTCGACCTCTCCCATGACGCTCTGGACCTACTACGTTCACCTCAGGCCATGGCTCACGTCCGTCCGATCGTACGATCCGGCCAGGCTGAAGCTGTTGGCACTTCGGCGTCTATCATCGCCGATGGCGACTGTTCGGCCTCTTGCTTCAGACGTATGTGCCTCCCAGCCCGAACCGATGAGGCTTTGTCCACCAATGGCGAACCGGTCTCATGCGTGAGCCATTCGGCTGGTCCGCATGGCATCCTCTCGCCGGCCAAAGGGCATTGCTCGCTGGCGACGTCCGCATGTTGTTGCGCAAAGCCTTCTGGCCGCAGGCAACTCGCGATAAAGATATGGAGCCGGAGGCGTGGGCTGCTGTGGTAGCCCTGCAAGCTATCGTTGGATTACCCGCGTCATGTCTCGCCAGCATAGAGCTCGATAGGGTGCTTTGCAACGGAGCCCCAACGATTTGCGTTCCGATCGGGAACGCAATAGAGACTGTGACCCTTCCTCCAACGGCCCTGCATCTTATTCTAGCGTGGAAGCGCGTACGCCCTGCGGCGCGCTCAAGTTGCTTCTTTATCACGTTGGACGGAGAGCCAGTCAACTACCAGACCATACCGAGACATTTGAAGAAGTTGGGTAAGGCTCTCGGCGTGGAGGAACTATTCACTGATCATCTGCGCTCGTTTTTCATTGATTCCTTTTATCGGTATCGTCAAAGCGATTCCGTGCAGCCCGATGGAAATGAACGGACGACGTTGAGGCGCTATTTGCGGCGCTTTGACTCCCGCCGAGCACAATTTCCTCTTTCACCCGCGCAGACGCGGCTCGTGCTTGAACGCGCCGATCCTTTCGCGGAGGATGGCCTTCGGTCATGGTCAGAGCCTGCCGCCTTGGAGCATGCGCGCACACTCGGCACCAAGCTTCCCGACGCATATCTTGCTTGTTTCTTGCCAGCAAATGACTTGGCGCGCCGATTGCCCGACGATCATCCGCTGTTGTCAGATCTTGCAAACGCGCGCCGGTCCCGTCAGGGCAAGATTCTGGCGAACGACCGTCGTGCGATCTATCTGCGTCACCAGAGCGACCTTTTGCACCGAGCAGCCGAGGAAAGTTTTCTTCACAAAGATGCTGCCGCACTCTTTGATTTGAGCACTGGCAAATACTGGGAACTGCGGTGTGACACTGCCCGGCCGCCCGCGGGGGAAGCCAAGCAGTGGACACGCCGTGCCGATAAGCCAGAGCGCCCCCAGCTCTCGGATGAAGGGCGAGGGCGGCTTGCGCGCGTCGCCGCGCTGACTTGGCCGCCTAGACCGCAATGGGACGTCTTTCGGCGGGGTGTGCTGCGCAGGCACGGCGGCTTCCTATTCTCGCTCTCGCGTCAAGGCAAGATAAACCGTGAGGAAGCCGCCAGATTCTTGAAAGTGGATATTGGTAAATTTGATCGGATGCGGCTCGACCATGAGGCCGGCGTTTTTGACCATTGGTTGCAGCCGCGCTTGTCATTCGCTGAGAGTCTGAAATGGCGGACTTTCGTCCGCGAGAAGTCAAGTGAGAGGAGCGAAGGGCGGAGCGACGCAGCCTTCATTCGCGAGTTACGACAGCGATACGGCCTGCCGATCTCCACTCGGCTAGCACAGGAGGCGCTTCATACCGGTGTGCCATCGAAAATCCCCGTCGAGAGAACTCGCATACGGCCGTCTCTGGTGGTGGCCGAAATCCATCGGCTGGAGCAAATCTCTGGTTACCAATGGCTTCCCGAGGGGATAGAGGCACAAAGGCTAAAGCTGATGCAGCAGCACGGATCATTCGTGTTTGATCTGATCCTGAAGCAGAGTCTGTTACTTGATGACGCCGCTCGTCTCTTTGGCATTTCGCACAGCCGTGCGTGCGAGTTGCTGGGTCTCCACCGCGAGGGTGACCTTGCCATGGCGCTGGAGACACCCACCGCGTCACAGAAAAAGGAACGTCGGTTGCTGTTCTTGCGGGAGCTAGAACGTCGTGGTGCGGAGCTTGGTTATTCCGAGCTATTGCGCGACATAAGGCGCCGCTTGCGGGTTTTCATTCCGAACATGGCCATTCGCGACTACGTGCATAGCCTCAAGCGGGATGGAAAGAGACTGCCCGGATTACCTAGGGGGCGCATCAGCCGGACCAAGGCTCTGGTCCCTCTCGATGCGGCGGAACGACGCCGACTGCAGAAGATTGCACGGATCAATTGGGACAATGTGGACGACGTGCCCGCATTGAGGCGGACGCTTTTGTCATCAGACGGAGCCTTTTTAATGACGCTGATTGATGAGGGAAAGCTGCGCGTGCTTGATGGGGCGCGGCTTCTTCATTTGCCAAGGGCGCTGTTTGGGGAGGTGCACAAGGATTGGAAGGTCGGCTTGTCGGCTCGGCATACTTTCCCTCCCCCCTCCGGTGAAGAATACCACCGACAGAAGGAGATAGTGTGCAAGGAGGCGCGCGGCTCGCTTTCCGAGCGTCTCGAGTTATTCATTGTGCGTCTCGGAAAGGATTTCGGGGTGTTGCTGCCACGTTGGAGCATCCGAAAGCTACGCGCCCGAATGCTCAAGCCCGCAGCCTAGGCTGTACTCTCCCTTTATCCAACATCGCCGCGTCTGTTTGACGGAGGCCCGCCTTGCGGCGGGCCGCTTTTTTGCCTCCGGCGGGCGGCGCTGAGCGCCGCGCTGAATTGTGGCAACGGTAACCCACGCAGCTTCATCCAACTCCGCTAGAACTCAGCAAATGGCCCTGGGCGTACGCCAATTATGACCGCACTGGGGCCAAAAAATGACCGCCACATTTGAGGGTTTTTTTGCCTGCCGTGTACGGAATTTTGTGCAGCAAATGGTTGGACCGGACGAACGAGGATCGAAACAGATGATCTTTGAGCCCTCAAATCCCACCAAATGGCCCTAAATCGGTAGAAACGAGACAATTTCCACGGCTGCAACGTGGTTTAGCAAAAGTGTGCGCATCTCGCTGAGAATACAAATAGTCTCGTGAAATCAGTTCCTTACGTTGCCGAGTGGCCTTCGATAAAGCGTCCGTGTACCGAATTGCGTGCAGAAATTGAGCGCCCTTAGATTGAATGCCGGCGATTGGGATCGAACTAAACTCGTCCGCAAATCACAGCCGAGCGCTTCACTTCGGCGACCCGGGATGAGAAGGTAAAAATAGGGACAGCTTAAACCGAGGGCCCCTTGCCGCGTACCGCCCGCCTGATTGCAGTGGGTCACCCCCACCACGTGACCCATCGCGGCTTAGAGCGTCAACGCGTATTCTTTGACGAGGCGGACTATCGAAGCTACCTGCGCATCCTGCAGCAAGAAACGCAGCGCAGCGGCACGGCGATCTGGGCCTACTGCCTTATGCCCAACCATGTCCATCTGATCCTGACCCCCTCCAGGCCCGACAGCCTAGGCCGCTGCATGGGCGAAACATCTCGCAGCTTTGCGAACCTCGTAAACCGGAGGCGAGAGCGCGCCGGCGCGCTCTGGCAAAGCCGCTTCTATTCCGCAGCGCTCGATGAACAGCATCTGCTCGAGGCGATCCGCTACATTCTGCTCAATCCGGTTCGCGCCAACCTGTGCGGGCACGTCGCTCTCTGGCCATGGTCTAGCTACCGCGCGCATCTCTCCCAATGCTCGGGCATCATCGAGCCCGCGGCCCTCGCCGGTCGCGTCTATGCCTGGGAGGCGTTCCTGGAAAAAGGGACGACGTGCGATGCGGCCAATAGGATCCGCACCGCGGTCGGGACAGGTCGCCCGATGGGAAACCGAGACTTCGCGGAGGACATCGCCCGCGCGTACGGCGTGAAACTTCCTGATCGAGGACCCGGACGCCCTTCAAAAACGGCGAAGATCCTAGAAGCGTGATGCGCGACCAAGCGAATAGCGTGCGGCCGCGCGTTTTTGCTGCAGAGCCGCATCGCACCTCGCAGAGTTCGCGCTACCCGTACTCGGCTCTTGGGAAGTATAAGACGATTGCGGCGACCTAGCAGCCGCCGCCTCCACGTGACAATCGGGACCCAGCCGATAGCGGGATGGACCAACGCACTGTGGCCGCTCGGGGGCATCGGCCCCCTCATGTGGGGACCGCCCAGACGTTCTCAAAACCGTGCACGCCCCAAATACGGCTGGTGGTAGAGGTTCGCCGAGGCGCTCAGCGCGGCAGCGGTTTCAACGGGCGACCCGGTCTCTTCTTGGCGCCCTTTTTCCTGACCGTGGCGGCCGGCTTCGCCCCCTGCGCAAGCACGGTGCCCTGCGGCAGCATCAGCTCCGCCACGTGGACGCCGAGCGCTGAGGCGATCTTGTGTAGGGACAGCAGGGTGGGATTGGCTTTTTCGGCCTCGATGTTGCTGACTAGCGCCTGGCGCAGCTGCGATTCATCGGCGAGGTCGTACTGCGACCATGATTTGCGCAGCCGAAGATCCTGCACGTTAAGCGCAAGCAAATGCCTGGTTTGTGCCGGAGTCCGACGCCTCATCCGGCAGGATGATGCATTTCGGAAGCTCCGACAAAACACGCTATAGCGTATGAAATGCGGTTTTGCGTGCCCTGTGCACCGATTTTCCTCCTTGGCCTCGATCGGCGGACGCTGGCCCAGGGGCCAAGCTCGTCTCTCGCAGGCCCTTGGGCCCGAGTCTCGGGCCGCAGGTCGGCAGAGGTAACTTATGCGCAGAACGCGGCTGAGGCCGTATGGCGCGCGGCTACTGATTCGTCGTCCGCGTTTCGTTTGCCGGCTGGCGACGAACGCCATAGTGCTGTCCAAAACCTAGTTCTGCGACGTCAAGCTGATATGGCATGACGAAGACCGCGAGCTGCGCATGGCTCAAGGACCGAAGAGCTCCGGCCGGGCCTTCTCTGTCACGGCTCCTCCGATAGGCAGTGATATGAGCCGCATGGATCCGTTACTCAACATGCTGCACAGAGGTCGCCGGACAAGCCCTCATTCCGGCCCTGCACTGACATTGAACAATTGTTATATTTTGCTCAACGCTGGAGGTTGCTATGGTTACGCGGACCCGCACGTCTACAGAGACCAAGGAGCACATTGCGCTTAAGCGCAACCGGCTCGTGCTCGAACAGGCGCGCGCTGTCGGGCTGCTCGGGGGGGCAAAGAAGATGCGCTTGTCCGGCCGGGTACCCGCAGGCCTGATAGAAGCTGCAAAGAAGCGGGCTCACGTATGTTCCGATACCGACCTTCTAGAGCTCGCGTTGTCGCGTCTGGCACTCGAGGACGATTTCGGCGCGCGCCTTGTCAGGCGCAAGGGAGACGTCCCGGCAGACATCGATCTTGCCATTTGATCTCCAGGGAACGTTGCGGAGGCTGAAGCCGCACAATCGTTTGGAGCGGTTGACGCGACGAGCAGATTCCGAGCTTGCCTGGGCATCCGACCGCCGACACTTGTTCGGAGATGCCTCCTTACGCGAATCTAACTCCATAGATTTGGTCTTGGTTGTCGACTTGGATTGGATCTGAGTTTTTCCGACTGGGTTCGAGCCTGCTCCTGTCAATCGAGTAACGGCTCGATGTCAAATCCGATAGTGTGATCCGCGAATTGGTGCCCGCGGAACGACGAGCATCATGTCGAACAAGGAGGCGCTTGATCCTCTGCACCGGATCCGCTTCGACCCGAAGATTAGCGCGCCTGAGTTCAAGGCTGCGTACTGCAGCGGAAAATGAGCCATTGCAGATAAGAATGAATCCTTCTCTGCGTTAGCGAGAACGACGCCGCCGCCAATGCGGCTCGTCGCGGCGGCACGGGCACGCTGCAGTACGCCATCAGCCTGCTGGCCGGTGAGGTTCCTTGGCCGACATGCGCCATCTCGCAGCAGTGCTGCACGTCACCTTCTGCCCTCGTTCGCGCTCGTCGTGCCTGGGTCCGAAAGGATTCGGCTGGTTCTTCAGATAGCGCTCGTCGACCCTGATGCCATGACGGTCCGAGGTCGTCCCGTCCGTCAGGTTTGTTCTTCTGCGTGGACCATCCTTTCGAGCGCGATATCCGTGAGGCAGCCTCGTTTTCCGGGTAGCTATCGTCCAGTCTGAACGGTCTGAACACTCCCCGTGGGAATCGAGCTTGACGGACCGAGAAATGCGAACGTTTCGGTCGCCAGTGCACCCTGCTCCGCCTTGGAGCACCCTACTCGCTTGGCGCTGGTGCGGAATGGCATCTGCATATAGTGCATCAAGTGCGGCTCGACGAGAGTATACACGCGTATGGCTTTGCGCGATTGTGAAGTGCGCGGATAGTTGTCCATTGCAGCCATGGGTAAAGTTGGTCCCCTATAAGTTGGTCCGCTAATCGGGGTAAAGTAGGTCCCCTATTTCAGAGGCAAACAAAACCCCGCCGGCGACGGCGGGGTTTTCATTTCTACCGGACCTTTGTCCGCTTTACCTCAATGAGCCGTCAAACAGGGTGGCGATCGGATCTTCGGCGATGGGCCAAAAGGCGATGTCAACTGCTTAGTCATCGACCTAAAGCGGCATCGAGAAAGTTGAACGTGGGCAACATTTGCGTGCCATGAAGGCTGGATCTTCGTGTTCCGCACCTGGCAAAATCGTGAGGGAGGATTTTACCCCCTTCTTGAGCAGCTCATTGTTGATCCGGATCGCGTCTCTGACGGGGACGCTGGAATCAGCATCGCCATGTGCGATCAAGATTGGCGGGACGATTTTTGCCGCCGAAATGTAATGGGCGAGACTCAAACTGCTAACCTCAATTGCCCCGTACCAGACGACGGCCGCCTGGACGGCGGCGGTGCTGTTTGAACCGCCAAGGGCCGGATCGTCGAAGACAGTCGGCTCGTCTCCAGTAACGGCCAGCATCGCGGCGATAAAGCCTCCCGCTGAATTGCCCCAGACCGCGAATTTTCCAGGATCAAGCCCGTACTTCTCTGCGTTAGCACGAAGGAAGCGTACGGCGGCCTTGCCGTCCTGAACCGCCGGAAGGGCGAAGGCAACAAACGCATCACCAGGGCGCCGCACCAGGCGATAGTTGAGGCTGACGACCGCATAGCCCTTGCGGGTCAACGCGGCGACGTCCGGGACTTGTATTTGGTAAGGCCCGTCTGGCCCGGCTGGTTTGGGTGCCGGGCCAAAGTTGCGTCGAGGCATCGAGCGCTTGTCACCGACACGGAAGCCGCCGCCGTGAATCCAGATCACCAACGGTGCCGGCCCGCTTTTCTCCGCAGGCAGGTACAGATCGAGCTTCTGTAACGGCGACTGGGTCGCATAAGGAATGTCGGAGAATGTCGGCTCGATCGGTTGCGAATAATGATACCCGACCGAGCCAAACGGCAAAACCTCGCCAAACGTCGGGCCTATGGAAACAGCCAAGAGCAAGATTGTCGCTGCAAACAGCCCCAATGGGACATTCATGAAAAAAATCCCCTGCATGCCATGCACTTAGGCGATTCATGTCATTTAAGTTGTAGCATGGGCTCGGATCACTGGTAACTCTCGTAAGTCTGTAACCAACGTATGTCCGCTTGGGGGTCAAACCTGGTCCTGTCCTCGCTCTCGTTAGTACCTATTGCGTCTCTAATCGTCTGAAAGCCGACGTGGGATTGGAAGTGCTCCGGACCGAAAATGACCAGCCTCACTAGCTGAGGAGGTCAACATGACCGACACCCCAACCACCGTCTCTGCCGTCTCGAAGCACGTTCCTTGGAACAAGGGGAAAATCGTCGGCGCAAAGCCGCCGCTCCGTCCAAAGCACGTTTGGTCAATCCGAACCAAGCTCCAGGTCGCAGGCCGCACACGCGACCTAGCAATGTTTAACGTCGCCATCGATAGCAAGCTGCGCGGCTGCGACGTCGTAGCCTTGAAAGTTGGTGCGCCGGGCGGGTATGCGGCCGACCGCGCGACGTCCGACAGAAGAAGACTGGCCGGCCGGTTAAGTTTGAACTGACTGAATCGACCCGCCCCAGGCAATCGACGATTACCTACGGGTTACAGGCAAGAAGTCAGGAGAATACCTGTTCACGGGCCGGCGGCTAAGTGGACATTTGACTAACCGCCAGTATGCCCGCCTCTTATCCCGCTGGCTGGCCGACATCGGACTGGACCCGCACCTGTTCGGGACGCATTCCCTTCGCCGGACCAAGGCGACCTTGATCTATCGCCGAACCGGCAACCTGCGAGCCGTGCAGCTCCTTCTGGGGCATACTAAGATCGAGAGCACCGTTCGATATCTCGGCATCGAGGTCGACGACGCGCTCGCGATAGCAGAACAAGTCGACGTCTGACTTCGGGAGGCAGAGCAGACGCTCTCTGCCCTGCCCTCACAGACGGCTTCGGGCCAAACCCAGACCTGACGGCAGCGCCCACGGACGAATGTTGAGATGCCGCGCAAAATCCTGGCCTGAGCTTGGTGGCGCCTTGCCTTCGCGCAGAAGTTGCGGTTGAATTTGCTTTTTGCACTATCGAGTTTTTGAAATGAGCAAATCGGAAACGCCCCCCGTAAAGGTGGCCGCAATTTCAGCGGTTGGCCTTACGTGCGAACGAGGTAGAGCAAGTAGTAAACTCAAGACCAGATAATCGAGTGTTTCGAAACAATCTCGATAAGTGGAAATACAGCCGCGCAAAAGCCCAACCTGTGAAGCAATCTGGAGTGGGTTATCACGCCTTTGAAAAAGGTGGCGACCGGTTGCACGATAGGCAAACGGATGCACGTTTCAACGTCCGCTCCGGGTCAAAAGCTGCTCATGCCAAGCCCTTCACGACTGGTCTGCTATTGAGTCAGAACCGGCCCGGTGCGCCGTCTAGGCGGGGTGCTGCCATGCCTGGTAGCCGCCGCCGCTGCCCTCAGTGAATGTTTCGTCCCCAAGCTCTGCTGCATCCAGCCAGTCGATCGCTTCATCGCTGTCGGCCCTTTTTGTTTGACGGGTCCCTCTGGCTTCCCGACCGACCGCGGGTAATTCGCACCCCGCCACAGCGCTAGCCAAAGGTACTGAAAAGTTAGGTTGAGAAGGTTGACACGGTTGACAGTCGGGTTGACAGGGAGGGTGGGTCAAAAGTTCACGCTGAAAGTTGGCGCGGACCGGCCCCACTCTCATTCGCAGGTTTTTTTTCTATCTCGGTTGCTTTTTTCCGCATTTTGGACAGCAAATGAAGTGAATCATTGGGCGCGAATAAGCATTTTCAAATACTTAAACAGACCTTAAATCTTCAAAACGTATCTGGGAGCCTATTTATTTCCTGCCCACCCTCGCAGGACAGCTGGCGCCATTTTTGCGATATCTGGTTAGGGTGTTGACCGAGGGAGGATTCCAACGGAGCGTTTGCTTCTGATCTCGGCGGTTGGTGGCGAAATGCTCGGCAGATCATTCGCAATCTCACTCGTCACCTGTCGGGCATACCTCTCGATTGGATTGAATGACGATCCGTACGGACAAGCATATTGCCCGAGAGCAAGTCTCGAACAATCGTACCGCGTTCAGAAGCTCGTCCAGGAACAGACTTCCTTCATCCGGCCCGATCAGAGAACGGACTTCCCGTCAAACGCGGCGAGCAAGTACGATTCTTTCGAAAATGGCGCAGCGACATCAGTTCACTGGACCGGCTGATTGATTTCCTGAAGTGTGCCGCAATGGCTCGTGGTGAGCCGTCGGACAAATGGGAATTCAAGAGACGTCAACATGAATAGATCGAGGCTTTTGCGGGCGGCGCTCGCGCTGATCATTACGCTGGGCGGCGCAAACGGCGTGCGCGCGGAGACAACGCAGCTTCGCATCGCCCAGCAGTTCGGCATCGCCTATCTTCCGCTCATCGTTGCCAGCGAGAAGGGGTTGATCGAGGAGGAAGCCAAGTCGCTCGGCATTGCGCCGCCGAAGATCGAATGGCTGCGGCTGTCCGGCGCGGCGGCCATGAACGAGGCGCTGATTTCGGGCGGCCTCGATTTCGCAACGGCCGGCAGCACGCCGATGATTCTGACCTGGGACAAGACGCGGACCACGGCCAAGATCATCGGTATCGCGGCGCTCGGCTCGATGGCCAACGTCCTGACCACCAACAATCCCAAGAAGACGCTAGCGGATTTCACCGATAAGGACCGGATCGCGCTTCCCTCGGTCAAGGTCGGCTTCCAACCGATCGTCCTCCAGATGGCGGCGGACAAGGCGTTCGGCAAATACGACAAGCTGGACGAGCTCACCGTCAGCATGCCGCATCCGGACGCGACGGCGCAGATCCTGTCGGGCCAGTCGGAGATTACGGCGCATTTCGCCTCGCCGCCGTTCTCGCAGCAGCAATTGGCGAGCGGCAAGGTGCATCAGGTCCTCAACAGTTACGACGTGCTCGGCGGTCCCCACACCTTCAACGTGGTCTATTCCACCACGAAGTTCGTCAATG
Source organism: Bradyrhizobium sp. BRP19 (assembly GCF_020194195.1). Taxonomy (NCBI): domain Bacteria; kingdom Pseudomonadati; phylum Pseudomonadota; class Alphaproteobacteria; order Hyphomicrobiales; family Nitrobacteraceae; genus Bradyrhizobium; species Bradyrhizobium sp. BRP19. The sequence goes on from NZ_JADYVZ010000008.1 coordinate 234,054, forward strand.
ACAACCCGAAGACGATCCGGGCCTTCGTCCGCGCTCTCGACCGCGCCAACGACTGGATCAAGGCCAATCCCAAGGAAGCGGCCGCGCTTTACATCAAGGCGGAAGGTTCGAAGCTTGCGCCTGATTTCGTCGAGAGCATCATCCGCGACAAGGACGTGAACTTCACCACCGTGCCCGAGGGAGCCCAGAAGTTCGCCGATTTCGAAGCCAAGGTCGGCCTGATCAAGCAGGCACCCGCCTCGTGGCGGGACCTGTTCTGGTCGGGGCTCGGAGAGAAACCGGGAAGCTGACATGAACGTCGCGCCGCGACTGACCGGCCTCGTCGGCGATACGGCGGCGCCGACGCTGCTCGAGCTCGATCACGTCAGCATCAGCTATCCGACGCCGGACGGTATCCTGACTGCCGTTGAAGACGTCAGCTTCAAAATCGCGGCCGGGGAGCGGCTGGTGCTGCTCGGCCCGTCAGGCTGCGGCAAATCCACGCTATTGCGTGCCGTCGGCGGCTTCCTCAAGCCAAGCGCGGGCGAGCTCCGTATGAACGGCCGGCGGATCGGAGCTCCGGGGCCCGACCGCATGACCGTGTTTCAGGAGTTCGACCAGTTGCTGCCCTGGCGCACGGTGCTCGGCAATGTGCGCTATGCCCTGGAGCGGGGAAAATCGCTGCCGCGGCGAGATGCAGAAGGTATTGCGCGGCGCTGGCTCGAGCGCGTCGGGCTGAAGAATTTCGTCGACGCTTTCCCTCACACCTTGTCCGGCGGCATGAAGCAGCGCGTCGCGATCGCGCGGGCCTTTGCGCTGGAGCCGGCACTGCTGCTGATGGACGAACCCTTCGCCGCACTTGATGCCCTGACGCGGCGGCAGATGCAGGACGAACTGCTCAAGCTGTGTGAGGAGACCGGCAACACCGCCCTGTTCGTAACCCATGGCATCGACGAGGCGATCCGCGTCGGAACCCGCATCCTGGCCCTGACGCCGCACCCGGGACGGCTGGCCGCCACCTTCGATGTCCCGCCGGAAGTCCGCGTGCGCGGCAGCTCAGGTTTTGGCGAGCTGGAGCGGCGGATCCAGGAGACCGTGTTTTCCGCAGCGGGAATCGACCATGTCTGACATCGCGGCCCCCAAACTCGTTCATACGCCGGCGCTATGGCGTGCGCTTGCAGGCACGCCCTGGCGACGATTCATCATCCTCGCCGGCTTTGCGCTCGCCTGGGAGCTCTATGCACGCTGGCTCGACAACGCGCTTCTGCTGCCGACCCTGGGCGCGACGCTGTCGGCGCTATGGTCTGCCGTCCTGTCGGGCGAGTTGCCGAACCGCGCGTTGACCTCGCTGCGGGTCCTCATCACCGGCTATGCGCTGGGCGTTGCCATCGCAGCAGTGCTGACGACCCTCGCCGCGCTGTCGCGCTGGGGCAATGAGGCTCTTGGCCTGTTGACGTCGATGTTCAATCCGCTTCCGGCCATCGCGCTGCTGCCCATCGCATTGCTGTGGTTCGGCGTGGGAACGCCAAGCCTCATCTTCGTCATCGTGCACTCCGTTCTGTGGCCGGTGGCGCTCGCCTGCTATAGTGGATTCCTCGCGGTGCCGCCGACCCTGCGAATGGCCGGCCGCAACCTCGGCCTATCGGGCGGCCGCTTCGTCGCGGAGATCCTGGTGCCCGCGGCCTTCCCGCAGATCCTGTCGGGCTTGCGGATCGGGTGGGCGTTCGCCTGGCGCACGCTGATCGCGGCGGAACTCGTGTTCGGCGTCAGCGCGCGGTCCGGCGGGATCGGCTGGTTCATCTACACCAGCCGCGCACAGCTGGAGACGGCGAGCGTCTTTGCAGGACTGCTGACCGTGATCTTCATCGGCCTCCTCGTAGAGGGCGTGATCTTCCGGAGCCTGACGCGGATCACGGTTCAGCGCTGGGGGCAGGTGCAAACCTAGTGCTGGGGATCCCGATTGATCCTAATGGTGAACACACGGGAATGCGTAGCGATCGGTCAGATAGCGGAGTATGCGTTCCGAGGAATCGATGAAGCGCCGGCCGTTGGCAACGCCTGCGTCCTCGCGCACCGGCCGGCTTTCATCGAAGACCAGAACCGGAAGCGATTGGTGCTGCTCGCCCAGGATTTCGACGAGGGGCGTTCGCGGACGCGCGAACGGCAGGCGGTGCACCTCGATCTGCGTTGCCAATCCGGGAAACGACGCCAGCAATCCCTCGATCACGTTACAGTGCGGGCAGACGAAGAAGCGGCCCGGCCGTTCGGGATCTTCAAATCCCGGCTTCAACAGAAAGAGGCGATCTCCGCTCATGGCAGGCGTCCAGAGGCGACATGAATCTCAATGGCCGAACAGCCGATAGCTCCGATCGGCCGCTCGCAGGTGCCGGCTCTCCTCGACCCAGCCCACCGCTCGCCGATAACTGCCCAGCAGGGTCGCCTCCTTCAACGCGGCCACGTCGACCGCCTGCGGCGCGTCGGCGAACGGCGAGACGAACAGCGCATCCTCGGGACAATAGAGCTCGCACAGGAAGCAGGTCTGGCAGTCGCTCTGGCGCGCGATCCTGGGAATGCCGTCCGTCTTGTCGAAGACATTGGTCGGGCACACGTTCACACAGATGTCGCAGGCCGTGCACCGTTCGGCATCGATGACCTCGATCATTCCGCGGCCTCCGCATATTGCTTAGACCCCACTGGGCGCGCCGATGTCCAGACGTCGTCGAGCCCGCCGGTCGTCACGAAATGGAGGTAACGGTCGTCCTGTTCGGGGTAGTCGTCGCGACGGTGCATGCCCCGGCTTTCCTGACGCGCCAGCGCGCTGCGATACATCCAACGCGCGGTCGCGAGCATGGCGGCCGCTTCGCGTGCACGTAGCAGCTCCTGCTCGTCCGGCGCACCGGCAGCCGAGGCATCAGACCACAATGCATCCAGCCGACGGAGCGCCCCACCCAGTCGCCCGGCCTCGCGGAAGTAATTCAGCTCGTAGGGGAACACCTCGTCCTGAACGCTCCGCGCGAGCGCGCCGCCCTGCAATGGCCGCGCATTGCCGGAGCGCAGACCAACAGTGCCGCGCCGGAAGGACTGGCGCCTGCTTGTCGTACCCAGCTGGCGCGCGAACTCCGCGGCACCCTGACCGGCCCAATAGCCTGACGACATCGCCCAAGCGGCGTTGTGGCTGCCGCCACCGGTGAAGCCGCCGCAGATCAGTTCGCGCGTCGCGGCATCGCCTGCGGCGTACAGACCCGGAACCGTGGTCGCACAATTGTCGTCGATGATCCGCAAGCCCCCCGTGCCGCGAACGGTCCCCTCGAGGCGCAACGTGATCGCGAATCGTTGCGTGAAGGGATCGATACCGGTGCGGTCGAACGGGAGAAAGAAGTTCGGCTGCGACACGCGCATATGCCGCCGGGTCTCGGCATCTGCTTGGTCAAGCTGGGCGTACACGGGACCCTGACGGAGCGCGCGCGCAATCACGGAGCGTCCGCCTTTCGACGACGCGCCGGGAATGACGCTGCCTTGCTCGTCGGTGAAACTCGCCCAGCTGTAAAACAAGGTCTTGGTCACCGACCCGAAGGCCGGCGAGATCGCATAGGCGTTCGAGAACTCCATGCTGGTGAATTCCGCGCCCGCTTCCGCAGCGAGGAGATAGCCATCGCCGGTCAGCACGTTCGAACCGAGCGTCTTGCTGAGAAAGGCGCACCCGCCGGTGGCGATCACCACGGCCTTGGCGTTCACCGCCCAGCGATCCCCCTTCTGGCGGCGCAAGCCCGTAGCTCCCGCCACCACGCCGTTGCCGTCGACCAGCAGCTCGAGCGCGGGTGAATGATCGAGGATGGTCACGCCGGCCTGCTTGGTCCGCTTGCGCATCAGCCGCATGTATTCCGGGCCCTGGAGCGAATTGCGCTGCGGCTTGCCCTCGTCATCGACGGGATAAGGATAGCCCCACTCGGCGAGCTGGTTGCTCTGGACGTAGGTCCGGTCCAGCACGCGCACCATCCAGCGGCGGTCCTGGAGGTGGCCACCGAGCTTCTCACGGCTGGCCATCGCGGCCTCGCGGCGCTCCGGAGAGGGGTCGACATACCAGACACCGGTGCCGGCTGCCGCAGTCGCGCCTGACGTGCCGCAGAACCCCTTGTCCGCCAGCACGACACGCGCACCATGCTCGGCGGCGCTGATCGCGGCCCATGTGCCCGCGGGACCGCCACCGAGCACCAGCACATCGGCGTCGAAGACGACGGATCCTGCCGAACTCGACAGCTTCTCGGCACGGTCAGGTGGCTTCGTCATCACTCGTCTCCAACCTCATTTCTGCTCAACCCTTCGGCCGCCACGCGCAATCGCTGCAAAGCTACGCTACGCGGGCAACCAGGACGTCCGCCGTGGCATCCGCGAACTCGGACGACATGTCGTTGAAGAGAGCAAGTTCCTGAACGGTTGCGGCACGCGGGCGATGGTTCGAAAACCCGGAGCCTTGTCGATTCAGGAAGAAGCGCCCCAGAGCCTGCACAAACGCCGGCGATCTCACGATCTCCGAAGCGTGGCTCTCACTACCGGCCACGAAGGCAAAGCTCATCTGATTCACGTCGACGACATAGATCATGCCAAAGCTGTTCCTCGAAGGTACGCTAGCTGCTGAACCCCGCCGGAATGAACGCCGGGATCTTCTCCTCGATGAATTGCTTCACCTCCGGCGAGTTGAACACCTGGATGAATGCCTTCAGGCGCGGATCGTCCTTCTTGTCGGGCCGGGCCGTGAAGCGCAGCACGAGGCCATCGTCAGCGGTGCGGTCGATGATCAGGGCGGACTTCGGATCGCCGCCGGCCGGAATGAGGTAAGTGATGTTGACGAGCGCCAGCGTTACGTCGTCCAGCGAACGATAGGTTTGGGCGGGGTCGAGCTCGACGATCTTCAGGTTCTTTGGATTCTCGATGATGTCGAACTTGCTGACCGAAAAACCCTTTCCGGGCGTCAGCTTGATCAGCCCAGCCCGTTCCAGCAGGATCAAACCGCGGGCACCGTTGAGCGGCTCGTTTGGAATAGCGACGCTGTCGCCGGACTTGATCTCGTCGAGCGTCTTGATCTTCTTCGAGAACAGACCGACCGGCGCGATCACGCCGACCTTGTCGGCCTGAACCAGATTGAAACCGCGCTGCTTGTTCTGCAGCGCGAGATAGGTCGCATGCTGGAACAGATTGGCGTGGACCTCGCCGCTGTTCACGACCTCGTTCAACGCCACCCAGTCCGACAGCTCGACGATCTTGACGTCCTGTCCCTTCTCCTTGGCGAGCTTGGCGGCAAAGGACGCCAATTGGGCAACCGGGCCGGCGCTGGTCGCAATCTTCAGCGGTTCGCCGGCGAAGGCGGCTGCCGTGAATGCGAGCCAAAGGCCGGCGGCCTGGGTGGTACGACGTAGGATATTCATTGTCTCAATTCCCATTCCAATCCAGATGACGCATCTCACGCGGCCTTGCGTGCACCGGCGTCGGCCTGCGCCAACGCCTGGCCGAGATCCGCCAAAATGTCGTCGGGATGCTCGATGCCGACCGACAGGCGGACATAGCCTGGCGTGACGCCGGCGGCGAGCTGCTCGGCTGCGGTCAATTGCTGATGCGTTGTCGACGCCGGGTGAATGGCGAGCGACCGGGCATCGCCGATATTGGCAACGTGATAGAACAGCTTGAGCGCATCGATAAAGCGACGGCCAGCCTCGACGCCGCCCTTCAGCTCGAAGCCAACGAGGGCTCCGTAGCCGCCCTTCAGATAGGCATCCGCCCGGCGCTTGTTCTCTCCGCTCTGCAAGCCGGGGAAGATTACGTTCGACACCGAAGGATGTTTCGCGAGGAAGTTCGCGACTTTCACCGCATTCTCGTTGTGCTGGCGGATGCGCAACGGCAAGGTCTCGAGGCCCTGGATGAATTGGAAGGCGTTTTGCGGCGCGATCGACGCGCCAAGGTCGCGCAGCAGCTTGACGCGAGCCCGCAGGATGTAGGCGATCGGGCCAAGCGGCTTCGCCGCCTCGGTCCAGATCGCGCCGTGATAAGCTTCATCCGGCTTGTTCAGCAGCGGGAAGCGCTCCGCATGCGCGGCCCAGTCGAAATTGCCGCCGTCAATGATGGCGCCGCCGATCGCGGTGCCATGGCCGCCGATGTACTTGGTCGTGGAATAGACCACCACCGCTGCGCCGTGCTCGAACGGGCGTGCGATCAACGGCGAGGCCGTATTGTCGAGGATGAGTGGCACGCCCAGCGAGCGGCCGATATCCGCGACCTCCTTGATCGGGAACACGTTCAGCTTGGGATTCGGCAGCGTCTCGCCGAAATAGGCCCGCGTCTTTGCGTCGGTCGCGCGGCGGAAGTTTTCGGGATCGGCGGGATCGACGAACCGCACCTCGATGCCGAACTGCTTCAGGGTCTGCGAGAGCAGCGTCCAGGTTCCGCCGTAGAGATCGGTCGAGGACACGATGTTGTCGCCGGCTTGCGCGATGTTGAAGATTGCGAAGGCGGAGGCCGTCTGTCCCGACGCGACGGCAAGAGCGGCCGCCCCGCCCTCCAGAGCGGCAAGCCGCGTCTCGAACGCCTCCTGCGTCGGATTGCCGATGCGGGTATAGATCGGGCCCAGTTGCTCCAGCGCGAACAGGCGCGAGGCATGATCGGCGTTCTCGAACTGGAATGAGGTGGTCTGGTAGATCGGAACCGCCACTGCGCCGGTGGCGGGATCGGTGCGGTACGATCCACCGTGCAACGCCAGCGTCTCGAAATTCCGAGTTTCCAAGGCCATCTGCTTTTCCCTTTCGATCTCGAGAGCGCGCGTGATGCGCGGCAAGCCGTGCTCGTCGATGAAAATGATGCGGCCGGATTCCGCCTCTGTCGAGCGGGTCGCAAAAATAGCGATGCACGTGCTGCATCATCGCCACCTCGCAACGCGTTTGTTTCCGCGCCTTCGCCGAATTGGAAACAAACTCGCTTACGCAAGATGTTAAAAATGATCACGCGGAGCGGATGTGCTTCGCGATGAACCATCGGGCCAAACCATGACGAGACCGCGCGAGCTCCGCTTCAACGCTTTCAACATGACGGCACCAAGCCACAATTGGGCCGGCCTGTGGTCTCATCCGCGCGATGCGTCCATCGACTACAACACGCTTGATTATTGGGTCGACTACGCCAGGACCGCGGAACGCGGGCTGCTCGACGGCATCTTCCTGGCCGACGTGTTCGGCGTGTACGACGTCTATGGCGGCAATCCCGATGCTGCGGCCTTGCACGCTGTTCAGCTGCCCAACGCCGACCCGACGCTGCTCGTGTCCGCCATGGCGCTCGTCACCAGCCATCTCGGCTTCGGCATCACGTCCAACCTGACCTTCGAGCACCCCTATCAACTCGCGCGCAGGTTTTCGACGCTCGACCACCTGACCAAAGGCAGGATCGGCTGGAACATCGTCACCGGCTATCTCGATAGCGGCGCGCGCGGCATGGGTCTTCCGGCCGGCCGCGCCCACGACGACCGCTATGACGCGGCCGAGGACTTTCTCACCGCTGCCTACAAGCTATGGGAGGGAAGCTGGGAGGACGACGCGGTTCGCCGCGATCGCGGCAGCCGCGTCTTCACGGACCCTTCAAAGCTCCACCGCGTTCTGCATGAAGGCCCCTACTTCAAGGTCGACGGCATCCATCTCGCCGAGCCTTCGCCGCAGCGGACGCCGCTACTGTATCAGGCCGGCACCTCCAAGCGCGGCCGCGCCTTCGCGGCTCAGCACGCGGAAGCGATCTTTCTCAACGGCCAGACCAAGCCGATCCTTGCGCGTGCCGTTCGCGAGATACGCGAAGCCGCCAAGGCCTATGGCCGTGATCCCTACGACATCCGCCTGTTCGCCGGCGCGACCGTGATCGTGACGCCGAAACGGGCCGAGGCGAATGATCTGCTGGAGGACTACGCACGACATGTCGACCAGACCGGCCAGCTCGCCTTGCTGTCGGGGTGGACCGGCATCGACTTCTCGACCTATCGGCCCGACCAGCCGATCGAGTATGTCGAGAGCAACGCCATCCAATCCATGGTCGAGAATTTCACGGTTCGAAGCGACCGGCCGGTCAAGGTCGGCGACCTCGCGAAGCTCAGCCGCGCCGGCGCCCGGTCGCCCTTCGTGGTCGGCTCGCCGCAGGACGTCGCCGATGAGCTGATTGCCTGGGCTGACGAGACCGACGTCGATGGTTTCAACCTGTTCCGCCTGGTCGCGCCGGAATCGCTGAACGCCTTCGTCGATCTCGTTGTGCCGGAGCTGCAATCGCGCGGCGTCTACAAGACCGCCTATCGCAACGGCACGCTGCGCGAAAAGCTATTCCCGGGACGCGGCCCACGGCTCCACACGACGCATCCCGGCGCGGGTTTTCGACGCTCAGCCGACCCGCTGCGATCCGATGCCGCCGAATAGCGGGCGGGCTGATTTCAGACAACAAGCTGCACCGCCTGGAAAATTCCTTCCTCAGATTGTGTCCGGCCAGAGACGCTTCCTTCTCTAACTGCACCGCATTCCGAAATTGCAACAGGGCCTAGCTTGCCTGCACATTGCGGCCTGCAGTTTGTCAAACGCGTCGCCAAGGCGGCTTAGCTTCAGGATCATTGTCATGTCTTGCTTCATCTCCCGCCTGCGGACCCTCGCCGCAGCTACACTGGGCATCTTCGCCATGGCGTCCGTTCAGCCCGCGATGTCCGAAGAGATCCGTATCGGCTATCAGAAATCCTCGACGCTGACGGCGATCCTGAAAACGAACGGCGAGCTGGAAAAGGCGCTTGCGCCGCTCGGCGTCACCATATCATGGCACGAGTTCACCAGCGGCCTGCCGCTGCTGGAAGCCATCAACATCGGCAGCATCGATTTCGGCGCTGATGTTGCCGACACCGTGCCGATCTTCGCACAGGCCGCCGGTGCCAAGCTTGCTTATGTCGCCGAGGAAGCGGCTTCGCCGGCAGCGCAGGCGATCGTCGTGCCGCAGTCTACAACCATCAAGACCGTTGCCGATCTCAAGGGCAAGAAGATCGCGGTGACCAAGGGCGCCGGCAGCCACTATCTGCTGCTTGCTGCGCTGGCGAAATCGGGGCTGAACTTCAAGGACATCACGCCCGCCTATCTGACGCCGGCGGATGGTCGCGCGGCGTTTGTCAGCAACAATGTCGATGCCTGGGTTGCCTGGGATCCGTTCCTGACCAGCGCCCTGCATCAGACGAAAGGCCGGATCCTGTCCGATGGCAGCAAAGGCCTTGCGAGCTACAAGCGCTATTACCTGGCGTCGGCCGCCTATGCGGACAAGCATGCCGAGGTGCTGAATGTGATCTTCACCAAGCTTGCCGCAACCGGAAAATGGGTCAAGGCCCAGCCGAAGGACGCAGCCACGTTGCTGGCCGGGCTCTGGGGTATCGACGCGGCGATCGTCGAGGAGGCCAACAGCCACCGGTCCTACCAGGTGGGGGCGGTCACCGGATCCGGCCTGTCGGAGCAGCAGCGCATTGCCGATGCGTTCCATGCCGAAGGCCTGATCCCGGTGAAGCTCGACACCACGGCCATCAAGATCTGGTCGCCGAAAGGGTCTTGATTGCTGACCGCTTGAGGCTCAGGCCGCTGAATTTTGGGAATCCCATGGCTCCACGCCAATTGCACCTGAACGTCAACCTGCTTCACTCCGGCGTCTATCCGTCGGCCTGGCGCCTGCCCGACAGTGATCCGCGCGCCTTCTTCGACCTCGGGCACTACGTCCGGGTGGCGCAGATTGCAGAGCGCGGCAAGCTCGACGCGATTTTTCTGGCGGATTCGCCGGCCGTGAATGATCGCATCGACTACCGGTCGTTCACGTCGCTGGAGCCGACCATCATCCTGGCGACGGTGGCGGCCGCAACAAAGCATGTCGGCCTGATCGGGACGGTGTCGACGACGTACAACGAGCCCTACAATATTGCGCGGCGTTTCGTATCCCTCGACCATGCCAGCGGCGGTCGCTCGGGATGGAACGCGGTCACCACCGCAGATGCCGCTTCAAGCCGCAATTTCGGCCTCTCGGGTGCGCTGGAGCACAAGGCCCGCTACGAGCGCGCCAAGGAATTCACGGAGGTCGTCCACGCCCTGTTCGACAGCTGGGAGGACGACGCCTTCGTCGGCGACAAGGCGAGCGCCAGGTTCGTCGATACGTCGAAGGTCCATCCAATCGCCCACCGCGGCCCGCATTATTCAGTCGCCGGCCCCCTGAACGTACCGCGCTCGCCGCAGGGACGACCGGTGACGGTGCAGGCCGGCGGCTCCAATGACGGACGCGACTTCGCCGCCGCCTATGCGGAGGCCGTGTTCACACTTGCGCAGTCGATCGAGGAAGGCGTTGCCTATGCGCGCGATCTGCGTGCGCGCGCCGCGGCTTACGGCCGCTCCGGTGATTCCATCGTCATCCTGCCGGGACTTGCGACCGTCATCGGCAGCACGGAAGCCGAAGCAAAGCGGCGGCAGGATGAGCTTTGGGAATTGGTCCCGATCGAATACAGCCTGGCGCGTCTCGCCGGCACGCTTCAGATCGACCCTGCCCTGCTCGAACTCGACAAGCCGCTTCCGGATCCCTTGCCGCTTCCGGCGAATGCCAATCACACCATGTTCCAGGGCACCGTGAACCTTGCCCGCCGCGGCAATCTCACCGTCCGCCAACTAATCCGCGCGCTCGGCGGCGGCGTTGGCCATCGCATCATCGTGGGCACGCCGGAGCAGGTCGCGGACGATATCGAGGCCTGGGTCAAGGCAGGCGCTGCGGACGGCTTCAACCTGATGCCGGACGTTCTGCCCACGGGCCTGGAGACCTTCGTCGATGCCGTCGTGCCGATCCTTCAGAAGCGCGGTCTGTTCCGGACCGAGTATACGGGCACGACATTGCGCGACCATTTTGGTTTGGCACGGCCGACGAGCCGCTACGCAAAGCAGCCGCCCGCCGTCGCCTCGGCCTGATCGCAACCAGCTACCCTATCGACTGGCCAGCTTCGCAGCAGGACCAGTTGATTGCCCCGCTCGAACGCGGGGAATAATCTCCTCTGCAAACCGCCGCATCTCTGCCTCGAACGGCTGGAATTGCAGCATGAAGAGTTCGATCCCGGCGGTGTGGAACGCCTCGATGCGCGCCGCGACCTCTTCGTAGCTGCCGACCAGCCCCGCGGCCGTACCGCCATTGCTGCCGACCCGCGCCGTCTTCTGCATCGTCTGCATCATCACGACCTTCGGATCGGTATTCTGCTTCTGGATCGCTTTCATCGGCGCATCCTTGGCCGCGAGGTCGAGCAGCCGCTCATACGCAGCCTGTGCCTGCTCTCGAGTTTCGCGCGCAATGACAAAGGCTGAGAGGCCGAAGCGCAATGGCGGCGCGGAACCTCGCGGCCGCGCCGCAACATCCGCGATCAAGCCGGCAACATCATCGAGCGGCTGGCCGTTGATGAACCAGACATCGCCATGGCTGGCGACCAGATCGCGCGCCGGCTCGGATTCCCCGCCGACATAGATGGCCGGGCGCTTGCGGTACAGGCTGGTCGGCCGCAGCGCATAGTCCGTGACGTTGAAGTGATCGCCGCTGAAATTGAGGCGCTCGCCCTCCATCAGGCGGGACACGACGGAGATCCATTCCTTGCCGTAAGCGTAGCGGGCATCATGCTCCGGAAAGCCGATTCCGGCCTTCTCCAGCTCCGGCCGGTTCCAGGCATTGACCAGATTGATGGCGAACCGGCCGCAGCTGACGTTCTCGATCCCGAGCGCGAGCTTCGCCAACACCACGGGGTGATAGAGATACGGCTTGATCGCGGCGATGATCTCGATGCGCTTGGTCAGCGCTGCGATCGCTGCAGCAGCACTCCAGGCTTCGAGCTGATCGAGATCCTCCTGATGCGGATTGATCGTGTGCTGCGCGATCAGCGTCGAATCATACCCGAGCTCTTCGGCTGCAAGAATGAGATCACGGTTGCGCTCCCAGGAGGCATCGTAGGGCTCCTCCGGGTCCTGATGCGCGGCACGTGGCCCATGCACCAGCGCCCAGATGCCGAAGCGAAGAGGTGCAGCCGTCATCATGCTCTCCCGTAACTCTCTCGACTTTGAGCGTTCTCGCCAATCGCTGGCGCAAGTTCAAGCAGACGCGCGTCAAAAGATTTTCTTTGTCGCGCATCCACGCGGCGACGACAGCAGATCACTCCGGATCTGACGACAATTGAAATACCGCTCTATTTCTGCCAGCCCGATTTCGTGGGACATTTTGTGAAGACGGCAGGTGATTGCCGTCGCGCCTTCTGCATCACATGCAGTGCGTGAAACGAGGTCTCGCGTCTTGAGCAATATGGAACTGAGCGGCATCGACCGCACCGTGATCGGTGCGGACCGCGCGCCGTCATCGCAAGGCGGCGGCGGCGCACTCGCTCCGGCCGCCACGAAAAGAAACCTTGGCACTCGCGGCCTTCAGCTTCTGTCGTGGCTGGCGCCGGTGGTGCTGGTCGTCATCTGGGAATGGCTGGCGCAGGCCGGATGGCTCTCGCCGCAAGTTTTGCCTGCACCGAGCAAGGTCATCCGCACCGCTTTCAAGCTTGCAACCACGGGCACACTGCTCAACGATCTCGGCGTGAGCCTGCTGCGGGCGGCGGCAGGATTCGTGATCGGCACGGCCATCGGTGGCGGCCTCGGCATTCTCGTCGGCTTCTCCCGTATCGCCGAAGCTCTGATCGACCGCAGCGTGCAGATGATCCGGGCCATCCCGTTCCTCGCAGCGCTGCCTTTGGTCATCGTCTGGCTTGGTGTCGGTGAGACGCAAAAGATCTTCCTGGTGGCCCTCGGCGTCACCTTCCCGATCTACATCAACACGGTGCTCGGTATCCGCCAGGTCGATCCCAAATTGCTCGAGCTCGGTCGCGTCCAGGGCCTGAGCTCGTTTCAGCTGATCCGCCGGATCATCCTTCCCGGTGCATTGCCGTCGATCCTGACCGGGGTCCGCTATGCGCTGGCGACGGCATGGCTTGCGCTGGTTGTCGCTGAAACCATCGGCGCGCAGTCGGGCATCGGCTTTCTCGCGATGGACGCGCGCGAATTCCTGCGTACCGACGTGATCGTGCTGACCATCGTGATCTATGCGCTCATCGGCGTCGCGGCCGATGGAATTGCACGCTTTCTCGAACGGCGCCTTCTCGCCTGGCATCCGAATTATGGGGCAGCACGATGAACGCTCACGTGGCTCCACTGTCGCCCGCTTCATTCGAAACCGGCCCGGCCGTCGTCGTCAGCAATCTCGTTCGCAGTTACGGCAGCCGCGTGGTCATCGAAAAGCTGAACTTGCGCATCGAACGGGGCGAGTTCGTCGCCCTGCTGGGCGAAAGCGGCTGCGGCAAGACGACATTGCTGCGGGCGCTCGCCGGCTTGGACTCGATCCAAGGCGGGCGCATCGTCGCGCCGCGCCGGCCGGCGGTGGTATTCCAGGAGCACCGGCTTCTGCCCTGGGACAGCCTCTGGCGCAACGTCTCGCTTGGTTTGCAGGTGCCGGACGCACGCGAACGCGCCGCCGAAGCGTTGACCGAGGTGGGCCTCGGCGACCGTCTCGACGATTGGCCGCGCAATTTGTCCGGCGGACAGGCCCAGCGCGTCGCGCTGGCCCGCGCGCTGGTGCAGCAGCCAGAGCTTATGCTGCTCGACGAGCCGTTTGCAGCATTGGACGCGCTCACCCGCATCCGCATGCATGAGCTGGTTCGCGAGCTCGTCGCCAATCATCAGCCGGGCGTTCTGCTCGTCACGCACGACGTCGACGAAGCGATTGCTCTGGCCGATCGCATCCTGGTGATGCGGAACGGCGCCATCGCCTACGAGCACCGCGTCGCACGAAACGGCTCGACACCCATCTCGCGCAGCGAGCTCCTTGCCGAGCTCGGCGTGAATTCGCACTCCACCCACTAATTCAACGGAAGGCCATCATGTCCGACTCTTCCATCGCCAAGCCGTCCCGCCGCAGCTTTCTCAGCACCACGGCCTTCGGCGTCGGCGCCCTCGCCGGCTTGAACATCTGCGATTTTGCCGAGGCCGCAACTGGCCGCACCACGGATACGGTTCGCCTGACCTGGGGCATGAGCGGTCTCAATCTGATCGCCAAGGAACGCGGCGAGTTCGAGAAGGTGCTGGCCAAGGACGGCATCAAGGTCGAATGGCTCGGGCCCTTCCCGAACCACGCGCCGACGTTGCAGGCGGTCACCGGCGGCAGCGCCGATTTCAGCTTCGGCGGCAGCACGACGCCGGCGCTGGCCGCGATCATCGCCGGTTCGCCGCTGGTGTTCACTCAGTTCGTGGTTTACGACCCCCGCACCACGGCGATCATCGCCAAGGACGGCTCCGGCATCGACAAGGTCGAGGACCTCGTCGGCAAGTCGGTCGCGGTCAACCGCTCCGGCCTCGGCGAATTCCTGTTGGTGGCCGCGCTCGAGAAGCACAAGGTTGACCGTTCCAAGGTCAAGTTCGTCTATCTCAATCCGCCCGATGCGGCACCTGCGCTCGCCTCCGGCAAGGTCGACGCCTGGTCGATGTGGAGCCCCGGCGTCGATATCGCCCGGCTCGAATACAAGGCGCACGACATTTTCCTTGAGGGTCGCGATCTCGACTTCCAGATCGACTACACCTCGTACCTGACCACCCGCAAATTCGCGACCGACAACCCCGCCCTCGTGCGCGCCGTGAACGATGCGTTCCGGGCCGAAGGCAAGTGGATCTCGGAGAACGCGAAGGAGGCCGAGTACATCGCGCAGAAGGCGGGCAAGTACAGCGACGAGGTTCGCGATCAGTTCATCGCGCTGAAACGAAAGTATAGCTACTTCGCGGTCAACGACGAGCGCTTCATCAGCGAGCTGCAAAAGGCCGCCGACTGGCTGGTCGCCCGCAAGGTTCTGCCCGAGCCGGTCAAGGTCACCGACCATCTCGCCCAGCTCTAATTGACAGGTCAGACGATGAACAAGACCGTATTCGCCCCCTCCCTCGGCACATCCGAGCCGCTCAAGACCGGCTCGCCCGAGCTGGAAGCGCTGCTCAACCAGATCGCCGAAGGTGCGAGCGCGCGAGAACGCGACCGTGTGCTGCCCTTCGAGATCATCGATCTCATCCGCCGCGCCCGCCTCGGCGCGTTGCGGCTTCCGGTAAGCGCCGGCGGCGCCGGCAGCACGATCCGCGATCTCTTCGCTTTCGTGATCCGCCTCGGCGAGGCCGACGCCAATGTCGCGCATATCTTGCGCAACCATTTCAGCGTGGTGGAGCGGCTGGTGCGTACGCCAAAGGATGAGCAGAGCCGCGAGTGGCAGAAGGCTGTCGCGCAGGGCGCAATTATCGGGCTTGCCACCACCGAGCTCGAAAGCCCCCGCGTCGGCAATGTCACGCCGGGGACGACCTTCACGCCTGACGGAAACGGCGATTACCTCCTGAACGGGACCAAATATTACAGCACCGGCACGCTGTATTCGGACTACGTGCTCGTCCGCGCCGCCGATCCTGATGGCATCAGCGGCGCGACCATCGTCCCGATCAAGCGCGAGGGCATCGAGCTGGTCGACGATTGGGATGGGATCGGACAGCGGCTCACCGCAACCGGCACGACCCATTTCCGCAACGTCAAGGTCAAAAGCCAGGAGATCGTCTTCGACACACCCGACACTGGCTACGGCGTGCCATACTCAAACACGTTCGCCCAGCTGTTCCTGACCGCGATCGTTGCCGGCATCGCGCGCGCGACCCTGCGGGACGCCACCGCGCTCGTCCATTCGCGTAAGCGTACCTTCTATTATGCGCCAGCCGAAGCTCCGACCGACGATCCATTGCTGCAGCAGACCGTCGGCCAGATCGCCAGCGGGGCCTTTGCGGCCGAAACGGTGGTGATGGCGGCCGCCGAGGCGCTCGACGTCGCGACCGATGCCTTCGACGCGGGCGCATCGAACGCCGTGGAAGCCGCCCACACCGCCGCGTTGCTCTCGGCCAAGGCCAAGATTGTCGCGGACGATTTCGCCATCCGCGGCGGCAGCCTGCTGTTCGACGTCGGCGGCGCGTCGGCGACCAAGAAGGTCACCAATTTCGACCGGCACTGGCGCAATGCGCGCACGCTGTCGTCGCATAATCCGACCACCTACAAGGCGCGCTCGATCGGCCAGTACGAAATCAGCGGCACGCCGTTGCCGGCGAAAGGCTTCTTCTAGCCAAGACGGCGCCTTCATTCGACGGTCCGACGCAAGGAGAGACAGACATGGGAAAGTCGGACATCCATCTGGTCACTGACAGCAATGAGATCGAACACCAGTTCCGCGCCGTGATGCGCCGCCTCGCCGGTGGCGTCAGCATCATCACGGCCGGCCGCGACGACGACATCACGGGAATGACGGTCACGTCGCTGACGTCGCTCAGCGCAAGTCCGCCGCGCGTGCTGGTCAGCGTCAACCGGCAGGCCTCGTCTTTTGCCCCGATCGAGCGTCACAGGGTGTTCGGGGTCAACATTCTCGGAGCCGACCAGCAGGAGCTCGCGAGCCGATTCAGCAATGGCAGGCTGAAGGGGGCCCAGCGCTATGAAAGCGTCGCCTGGACGGCCGGGCTATCCGGCGTTCCCCTGCTCGGCAATTCGCTGGCGACGGTCGAGTGCCAGGTCGACGAGATCATCGAGCGATATTCGCATGGGATCATCGTCGGCAGCATCTCGAGCTTCGAACTGTCGCCCCAGCTGTCGGGGCTTGTATACTGGAATGGTCAATACATCGAGATTAAACATGATTTCGACCTCGATCTGCTGGCCGAGATCAGCATTCCGCTGGCGCATGTCAGGTGAAGCGGCATGAAGCACGACTTGGCCCGCGAGCCCTCAGACGACAAGGGGCTCGATAGCCCGACACAGAAGCGCTGGCATCTCGAGCAGCTCGTCGCCGCACTCCGCGTCTCCCGCGAGGAAACCCATAGTATCCGCCGGGATGGCGAGGCCCGCCGGGCGCCATCGCGCGAAGCCCTTCAGGCGATCCTGGACGGCCTGACCGAAGCGCTATTCCCGCGCCATTACGGCCAGTTCGACCTCGACGGGGAGAACATCGACTATTTCGTCGGTAACCGCCTTAGCATAGCGCTCGACGGCTTGTGCGAGCAGGTCCACCGCGCCGCGCTCTTTATCGGTGACGAGCTCACGGCCGGCTTCCGGCGCGACGACGCAATCGACCTGACACGCCGGTTCGCCTCCCAGCTCCCGGACGTGCGCGGGCTGATCATCAGCGATCTCCGCGCCGCCTTCGTCGGCGACCCCGCCGCCAGGAACTTTCCGGAGATCCTGATCGGTTATCCCGGCATGACCGCGATCATCCACCACCGGCTGGCGCACATCCTGCACCAACTCGGAGCACGGCTGATTGCGCGGCTGATCGCTGAGATCGCCCATACGCGCACCGGCATCGACATCCATCCCGGCGCAAGCATCGGCTCCGGCTTCTTCATCGATCACGGCACGGGTGTCGTGATCGGCGAGACTGCAATCATCGGCGACAATGTCCGCATCTACCAGGCCGTGACGCTCGGTGCGCGCCATTTCCCGACCGACGATGACGGCCATCTGATCAAGGGCGACGCCCGGCACCCGATCGTGGACGATGACGTCGTGATCTATGCCGGCGCCACCATCCTCGGGCGGATCACCATCGGCCGGGGATCGACCGTTGGCGGCAACGTCTGGGTGACGCAGGACGTGCCGCCGAACAGCATCGTGACGCAGGCGACCGCCCGCAACAAGCCTGGCTAAACGGCCGGCGCCTTCCATCGCATCAGGCGACGCTCCAGTGCCTCGAGGATTGCGTTGAAGGTGAGACCGATCACGGTGATGCCGAGGATGCCGAAATACATCTGCGGGATCAGGAAGCTGTACTGGCTATTGATGATGAGATAGCCGAGCCCTGATTTGGCACCGACCATCTCGGACGCGACAAGGACCAGCATCGCCGAGGCGCTTGCCAAGCGGATGCCGACGAAGATGGTCGGCAGCGACGCCGGCAGGATCACCTTCCGGAACAGCTGGCTCGGCGTCGCGCCCATCGTCCGTGCCGATTTGACCAGGAGCGGATCGACCTGGCGGACTGCAGCGATCGTGTTCAGCAGCAGCGGCCAGGCGCAGCTGTAGACCACCATGGTGACCTTCGAGAGCTCGCCGATCCCGAGCAGCAGGATGAAAACCGGCAACAGCGCCAGCGGCGCCGTGTTGCGCGCGATCTCGATGATCTGGCTCAGGAGATTGCCCAGCCCGACATACCATCCCGTCAACGCACCCAACGGCACGAACAGGGCAATGGCGATCAGGAAACCGCTCAAGGCCCGAAGCAGGCTTGCGCCGACGTGGTCGTAGAGCTCCCCACTCTGTGCAAGCTGCCAGCCCGCGGCGATCACCTCGGAGAACGGCGGCAGGAAGGTCACATCGATGAGACCGAGGCGCGGCGCCGTTTCCCAGAGGGCCAGGAACAACAGCAACAGCAGGGATCGCTGTCCGATGATGGCAAGCCATCGCACCAGGCTACCCGTCGCCGCGGCAACTATGCCGGCGCGTTGCCTGGCCCGGTCTTTCGCGCTGCCCTCGGCCAGTTCCAGCAGCGTCAGGATCTCCAGATTAGACATGAGCGAGCTCCTTCGCCTTTGCCACGCGCTCGCCATCCGATGCCGCGGCCTGGAAACCTTGCGCTTTCAAGACCTCGTCGCGCAGCAAGGACCACACTTGGTGCCTGACATGCCCAAACGCGGGAAGCGATCGCACATCCTCCGTCTCGCTGTGCAGCTCATCGGGAATATCGATGACTTGCTTGATGCGGCCGGGGCGCGAGGTCATCACCGCCACGCGCTGACCAAGGACCACGGCTTCGTCGATGCCGTGCGTGATGAACAGGATGGTCTTTCCGGTGCGGCGCCAGATCCGCAACAGCTCGCCTTGCAGTGTCTCCCGCGTCTGCGCATCGAGCGCCGCAAACGGCTCGTCCATCAGCAGCACCTCCGGATCATAGGCAAGGCTGCGGGCGATCGCGACGCGCTGCTTCATGCCGCCGGAGAGCTCGTGCGGATAGCGGTCGGCAAACCCGGACAGCCCGACCAGGTCGAGATAGTGCAGCGCCCTCGCCCGTCGCTCCCTCGCCTTCAGGCCGGCAATGTCGAGCCCGAACTCGATGTTTTGCGCAGCCGTGCGCCAAGGAAACAGCGCATATTGCTGGAACACGATGCCGCGGTCACGCGCCGGACCCTCGATGACCTTGCCATCGAGCAGGATGCGACCGCTGCTCGGCGTGGTGAGGCCGCCGAGCAGGTCCAGCAAGGTCGACTTGCCGCAGCCGCTCGGCCCGACCAGCGCCAGGAATTCGCCGGTCCGAACATCCAGCGTGATGTCGTCGAGCGCGGTGAAGCGCTGCGCCGGCCCGCCATCCTTGCCGCGGACCAGGAAGTCCTTGCGTACGTGCTCGAAGCGGATCTTGGCCGTCGTCATTTGGCCTCCGCGGTCTTGCCCGGGCGGAAATAGTTGAACGCGTTGGTGTAGAGGTCCGACGGCTTGAGCTGGTCCTGCTTCAAGAGGCCATCCCTGACCAGCCAGTCGATCCAGACCTGGAGCTCGGCATCGCCGATCACGCCGCCCTTGGTCGCGACGCCCGTGCTCCTCCAGTACTTGATCGGGGTGGCGTCCTCGTTGCGCTTGCGCTCAGCGATGACGCGCTCGAAGCGGGCACGGACCTCCTCCGGCGGTGTTGTCTGAGCCCAGTCGATGGCACGAGACACGCCCTCGATCAGCTTGCGGGACGTATTCGGATTGTCCTTGATGAACTTGTCCCGCAGCACATAGGCCCCTCCGGTAAAGTTCCCGAAGACGTCCGTATCTGCAAACAGCCGCCGAATGCCGCCGCGCTCGAGTGCCTTGTCACGCAGGACGCCGCCGAGCGTGCTAAGCTCGACCTGCCCCTGCCGCAGCGCCTCCTCACCGGTGACCGGCGGGATCGCAACCAGCGTCACCTGCTTCGCCTCCGCCGGCGTCAGGCCGTTGCGAGCCAGGTACTCGCGCAGCACGAATTCATGGTGCGCTCCCAGCGTATTGACCGCGACCTTCTTGCCGATCAGGTCCCGCGCGGTCTTGATCGGACTATCCTCCTTCACGTAGTAGCCGCTGTAGGTGTTGTCGTCCGAACCGTAATAGCCGACCACCGCCTTGATCGGCGCCTTGGCGGCGATCAACTTGATGATCGCGCCGTAGAACGCACCGCCGATGTCGATATCGCCGGTGACGACGGTCTGGATGTCCTGCGGTCCGCTGATGGTGTTGCCAACCCATTTGAGCTTGAGCGGCGCGAGATAGCCGAGATCATCGGCCAGCTCGATGAAGGTCACCTGACCTGCCCACCCCTGGTAGCGGATCTCGGTCTTCTCAAGCTGCGGGTCGGCCGCAGCGCTCCCGACCAGGCTCGTCAGACCTAGAGCCGCAAGGCCAAGTTGCCGGCTTCTTGCACCGAGCGCGGCAACCAGCCGGCGCAGAGCGGAGATAGCAATTCTCATCGTGTTCACTCCATTGCTCGTTTTCAGGCCGCCTTCGCCTGCGGCTTCGCCACCTTGATGCGCGTGACGCTGCTCCGTCCGTCGATGCTGACAGGTACTTCGCCGTCGATGGTGGCGCGCCGGACCACGCGGTGCTGATCGCCATAGTCGTTCACGGCGTAGTGCTGGGTCGCGCGCTTGTCCCAGACGACGACATCCCCCTGCCGCCAGCTCCAGCGAACCGTGTTCTCCGGCGCCGTGATGTGCGACTGGAACAAGTCGAACAGCTTCTGGCCGTCGTACTTCGACAGTCCGACGAAGCGCTGGACGAAATTGCCGAGCACCAGTGTGCGCTCGCCGGTTTCGGGATGAACGCGGACGACGGGATGCTCGGTCTCGTAGACCGTCGCCGTGAAGACCTCCTTGAATTGCTTCCGGTCGGCCTCGCTCGCACGGGTCTTGACCGCATAGTCATAGGCATTGCTGTGCACCGCCCAGAGCTCGTCGGCGAGCTTTCGCAACGGAGCAGGCAGGTCGAGATAGGCGGCAGCCGTGTTCGACCAGATCGTGTCGCCGCCGAACTCGGGGATCACGACGCCGCGCAGAACCGAGATCTTCGGATAAGCGTCGACGAACGTGACGTCAGTGTGCCACTGGTCGGCCCGTCCGCCTCCGCGCGCGGAGTCGAGCTCGAGGATCGAGGCCGTGCCCTTGGTGGCGCCGACCGTCGGATGCGGCACCAGCTTGCCGAGCCGATGGGCAAAACGCTCCTGCTCGGCGTCGTCGAGATGATTCTGGTCACGGAAGAAGATGACTTTGTGCTCCAGCAGCACCTGGTTGATCGCTGCAATGGTTCGATCCGGCAGATCGCCCGAAAGCTTGATGTTCCTGATTTCGGCGCCGATACGGGCCGACCGTTTCACGATATCCGCGCGCGGAATGACGTTGTCGATGGTGATTCCGTCAGTCATGTCATCTTCCCCGATACCGCGATCCATTTGGACAAGGCTCCGCCGTGCGCCGATCGCTGCTACGATGACGGAGTGAAGGACAGTGATGGTGCGATCGATCCTCTTGCGAGACTGCCGTCTGCTCAGACGGCAATCCCGTCTGGCGGGACCTTTCCGTGGAGGCTGCATCGATGCAGCCTGGTGCTCAGTCAGGGAATGCTAGCTCACGGCTTTCGGAAATGGCTTCCAAAAATTGAACAGTGCGGGGAATAGTTGCATTCGCGAAAACAGCGACAGAAAAACGCAGAACCGCTCTTGGCGTAAACCACGGTGTCGCCGCCGCTTCAATGGCCGCCTGGACGCGCGCATCTCCAATCCACTGGGGGTCGCGCCACGTGCGATCTCCACTTGCAGGCTTTCCCGAAAGTTCATGCTCGCATCGAACTCAACAACGCAAATTCATTCCATCGACAATAATGCGAGCACCGACATAGATTTTGCGCAGGCCGCATACGGGGCGTTTCGACATGAGCAATCAACGGCAGCTTGTTCTCAATCTCTTCATCTATCCCGGTGGCCATCACGAAGCCGCGTGGCGCTACAAGGGATCGTCGGCGGAGCGCATTCTCGACATCAGCTATTATCAGGAGCTGGCGCAGCGCGCCGAGGCGAGCAAGTTCGACGCCATCTTCTTTGCCGACGGCCCGGCTCTTGCCGACAATGTCCGCTACGCCCAGCGCTTTCGCTTCGAGCCGATCACCTGGTTGGCGGCGATCGCCGCAGTGACGAAGCGTATTGGCCTGATCGCGACGGCATCGACCACCTATACCGAGCCTTACAATCTCGCGCGTATGTTCGCCTCGCTCGACCATCTGAGCAAGGGCCGGGCCGGCTGGAATATCGTGACGACCAGCGCGCCACAGGCCGCGCAAAACTTTGGATTACCCGAGCACCCGCCTCACCACGAGCGCTACGAGCGCGCCCGCGAATATCTCGACGTGATCTCGCGGCTCTGGGACAGCTGGGAGGACGACGCACTCGTCAACGATCCCGCTTCCGGCGTCTTCGCCGAGACCAGCAAGATCCACACACTCGACCATGTCGGCAAGCATTTTCGGGTTCGCGGCCCGTTGAACATCTCGCGCACGCCGCAGGGCCGGCCGGTCTATGTGCAGGCGGGCTCCTCCGACGATGGTCGCGCCTTCGCCGCGCGCTTTGCGGAAGCGATCTTCACCGCGCACCAGACGCTGGACTCCGCCAAAGCCTTCTACGCGGACATCAAGCGGCAGGCCCGCACCTTCGACCGCGGCCCCGACGAGATCAAGATCCTGCCCGGCATCAGCCCCTTCATCGGCAGCACGCAAGCCGAGGCCGACCGCCTCCAGGACGAGTTCAATGAGCTGATCCAGCCGGAATATTCCCTGACGCAGCTGCGCCAGATGATCGGCGTCGATCTCACCGGCTACGATCTCGACGGCCCGGTGCCGCGCCATCTGATCGACACCGCCAGTGCGCGCGGCGTCGCCAGCCGTTTCAAGCTCGTCGTCGACATCGTCGATCGCGAGAAGCCGACGATCCGCCAGCTCGTCCAGCGCCTAGCCGGCGCACGCGGCCACTGGGTCATTGCCGGCACGCCGGAAAAGATCGCCGACAATATCCAGGCCTGGTTCGAGGGCGGCGCGGCCGACGGCTTCAACGTGATGCCGCCCTGGCTGCCGGGCGGCTTCGATGTCTTTGCCGAGGAGGTCGTCCCGATCCTGCGCAAGCGCGGCTTGTTCCGCGAGGACTATACCGGCACGACGCTGCGCGAGCATTACGGCCTCGCCCGCCCTGCCAGCATCTACTCCAACCAGGTCAAGGCGATCGCCTGACACCGCTCCCCCTCCAAACTGGAAACCGTAAGAAGACATGAAGACCGCATTGTTCCTACTCTCCGGCCTTTTGGCTCTCTCCCCGCTCGCCGCCGGAAACTCCCTGGCGCAGCAGCCCTCGAAGCCCGAGCTGCGAGTCGGTTTCGTGCCAGGTCCGTACATCGACGAGTTCAAGATCGGCGTCGAGCCCGAGCTCAAGAAAAAGGGCTACAAGATCCGCTATGTCGAGTTCTCGACCGGCCTTGAAGCCAACAACGCAGTGTTCAAGTCCGAGATCGATGCCAATGTGATGCAGCACACAATCTTCCTCGAATCCTACAACGAGCGCCAGAAGACCGATCTCGTCGGCATCGTCCACGTTCCGACGCCCCCGATGGGCCTCTATTCGAAGAAGCACCCGCTGGGCACGCCAATCAAACCGGGCTCCAGCGTCGCGGTGCCGAACGATCCCGTCAACCTCCAGCGCGCGCTGTGGGTGCTGCGCGATCTCGGCCTGATCGAGATTCGCGACAGCAAGCCGGTCGATGTCACCGAGCTCGATGTCATCAAGAATCCGGGTGGCATTAAGATCGTGCCGCTCGAGGCCGCACAAGCGCCGCGGGCGCTCGACGATGTCGACTTCGCCGCTGTCCAGGGTAATTTTGCAATCTTCAGCGGTCTGAAGCTGACCAATGCCTTCGCACTGGAGAAGATGACGACGCCCTACATCAACGTGCTCGCAGTAAAGAAGGCCAACGCCCATGCCGAATGGGCCCAGGACATTGTCGCCGCTTACAAATCGCCGACGTTCAAGACGGCGATCCTGGCCGACAGCTTCTATGACGGGTTCACCCTGCCCGACTACATGAAGTGAGGGGATCGCGGAACAGCAGTGACACGGGGCGTCAGCATGTTCGAGTTCACACTGGAATGGACCGGCCTTCGTTCTCCCGTTGAGCGAGCGGCCGACGCGCGAGCGGTAACCGATCGTACCGGCTGGCATGAAGCTTTGATCCTCACGCTGATGCTGCTGATCGCGTTCCTGTTCGTGCTTGGCCTGATGACAAGATCGCACCTGCACGAGCGCGCCGACCGCAGCCTTCTGTATGCATCGTTCGGCAGCATGGGCCTGCCCATGCTGCCATTGGTGTCGGACTCCTGCCGCAGGCCCCTGAACGCCGGTTCCACTGTGCGTCTACAGCACGCCGACGTGCTCGCACTGCTCGCGAATGACTGATCAAACACCTCCGCGCTCCCTACACTGAATGAAAAATGTTCCTTGCGAAAACGCTCCATGGAATTTCCTGCTCGAACCAATGACAGTCTCAGTACGTTCCAATCAAACTGAACGTGGCCAACGGCTGGCGATGTTCAACATGTGACCGCTCATGTTAGCTTTGTCGCGTTCTCGCCCTACAATGTTGTCCGGAGTGAACATGAGCTACGTCATCTCGCTGCATTCAAGTCTCGCCAGCTGGTTCGACCAAGCACGCGAATGGTTCCGGCGCTCGCTGCGGCCCCAGACGGGGGGCCCGAAGGACGATCAGGACGGCAATCGGGACGACCTTTACGAGATCTTCCTGTTCGGGCCCCACGGCTGAAAACCCTGCCCAAGCAGCGCCCCACGAGCTTCCACTGACACAAAGGTAATCAGACAATGACCGACGCTGCGCTGCAGCTCGCCGAGGCCGGCCGTCGCCTCGATGCCATCGACCGCAAGATCCTGACGGTGCTTCAGGAGGACGCCTCGCTGTCGGTGGCGGAGATCGGCGACCGCGTCGGCCTGTCCTCCACACCTTGCTGGAAGCGCATCCAGCGGCTGGAAGCCGACGGTGTGATCCTGAAGCGCGTCGCGCTGGTCGACCAGAACAAGATCGGCCTCGGCCTTTCGGTGTTCGTCTCGGTGGAAAGCTCCGACCATTCCGACGCCTGGCTGAAACGCTTCGCCGCGGCGGTCAGTGCCATGCCGGAGGTGATGGAATTCTACCGCATGGCCGGCGACGTCGACTACATGCTGCGCGTCGTAATCCCGGACATGCCGAGCTACGACGTGTTCTACAAGAAGCTGATCCACGCCGTCCCGCTCAAAAACGTCACCTCGCGTTTCGCGATGGAAAAGATCAAGTCGATCACGGCGCTGCCGGTGCCACCCGTGCCCGCCGACTAGACACGCCAGCAATTGAACCTGTAATTGCTCGAGATGACCGTCTAGCGCGAAAGCGTACCCTTGACTGGATGCTCATGCCGGTGGGCAAAATAATACTAGCTCAGTCTTTTCGCTTGATGGTGAGGTTCGAGCGCGGCGCCTTCTAATGTCGGCTCGCTGGAGTAGAGGGTCGAATTCCGGCTCATAGCCTAGCGAGCTCCAAGCGAGAGAGCTGTCCGCTCGCGAAGACAAGAGCCTTTTGTGGCCGGCATGGATAACGGCGCCACATTGGAGTTCGCAAATCGGATGTTGTGGAACAGACTGATAAGCTTTGCGACCAGCTTATCACTGGAAGATCCGCACGAATAATGAACAAGCATGACAGCGCCGGCTTTAGAAGCAGCGCCTACCACGCAGGCTAAGACATCCTTCCATGAAAGATATCCTGTTGCGGATGGGCCTCGCCTGGCCGTCAGGTTGAGCGGATCGCGAAATAGACCTCGTCCCGCATACGTGAGGCTTCGTCGAACACGCGGCCCAACGTCTTCACTGTACAGACTATCCAGGTTTTCGGCCGACGTGAAGCGGAGAACATCATCTCGGCAAAGGGTGCCGAGCATATCATCCACATGCCGATCGGGCCTCCCTACAGCAATCGAAAGTGAAGGTCCTCCGCAAACAGCGCGAACACCTTTGCGCCGTTTTGGGACAAAAAACGGAAGGCTGTTAGGACACTCCAAAAGAACGACGAGTATTGTGCCGAGCGCCATGTGCACTTGGCCCGCGTAGAGAGCTTGTTGAAAAGGCGGCCGGTATGAGGCCTCGGTCCAGCGTTCGTTGAAGACGGCGGACCTTGGACGAACCGGAATACATCAGCCACGTGTTGAACGAAACTGCCAGGGGCGGACCTTCGTGCAGCAAACAGGCAGGACAGAAAGAAAGTCGGAGATCTTACGGACCTCGCTCACGGTTTTTCTGAGCGTCATTGGAGCGGACGACGGGGTGGCGGCACTACTTCTGAGCAATAAGCGTCCCGCAGCGTATCGGGGAAGCCGACTCCAAGATCTCCAGCGCGCATTACCTGCGCACAGCCCTTGGGAATTCAGCAGCGGTCACTTGCAACCATCAATCGCACTTGCAAATCTAGAAAGTCGGCGACCAACTGATTCGCGGGGACAAATGGCGAAGTCCAGTAAGCGTACAAATCCCATCGTATTGCAAGCTGGAATGTCTATCGGCACGAACGCCGCCGAATTTGACGATGACTTTCTGCTTCCTTGCTTCGTTCATTACCCGCCCGTTGATCTCTGCATGAACGTCGCATCCCGCGGCATGGTGGTCAACGGCCGCACCGGTTCCGGCAAGACCGCCATCCTTAGGTTTATAGGCGCCAAGGTCAGCCACTCGGTTACCATAGATCCTACTGAAATGGCCATGAGCTACGTCACCAACTCCGACGTCCTGAGGTTCCTCCAAGCCATCGGCGCGGATCTGGACCTGACGTTTCAGGTCCTGTGGAAGCATGTACTCTGCATTGAGTTCATCCGCCTGCGTTTCAATGTTGAGAATGAAACCGCGTCCAAAGGTGTCTTCGACCGTATATTGGACCGGTTCTCACGGGATGACCGGAAAAAGCGCTCCATCAATTACCTGAAAAATTGGGAGGGTAAATTCTGGATCACGATGGACCAGAACATCAAGGAGCTGACCGAGAAGGTTGAAAATCAAGTTAAGGCGGAGATCGGCGGAGAGATCGAGAAATTCAAAGCAGGAGGACAATATGAAAAGCGCCTAAGCGCGGACAAAAAATCCGAGTTCGTCCACCGCGTACGGAAGATAATTCATGCCGATCAGCTGGCAGAACTGGCTGGGGTCATTGACATTCTTGCCGAGTTGGAGCGAGAGGAAAAGAAGGTCTTCGACGAGACCAGCTACTACATAATGATCGATCGGCTCGACGAGAACTGGGTGGACGTTTCCATTCGTTTTAAACTGATCCGCGCCCTCATCGAGACACTCAAGTCATTCCGCCGGATAACCGCACTCAAAATCTTGGTTTCGTTGCGATCCGACGTGCTGGAGCGCGTCATCCAAGAGACCAAGGACATTAGCTTCCAGCGCGAGAAACTAGACGACTATTTCGTTCACCTCAAATGGAATAAGCCCCTTCTTCGCGAGCTAATCGACAGTCGCGTTCAGAAACTGTTTCGCAAGCAGTACACTCAAGCTCCCATCTATTTCGATGACGTGTTTCCGTACAATGTGGGGAACACGCATCCATTCGACTATATGGTAGAGCGCACACTCATGCGGCCTCGCGACATCATCGCATTCGTCAATGAATGCCTAAAGGCTGCTGAAGGAAGTTACGAGGTGACGGGCGCTACTATCCGCAAAGCGGAGATCGAATTCTCCCGCATCAGACGCGACGCACTGGAGCAGGAGTGGTCGAGTGCCTTTCCCACAATCCGCCGCCTGCTAGACTTCATTGGCCAAAAGCAAAAGCCAATTGTTACCCTCACAGAGCTCGCCGAAGGCAAAGACGCGGATGATCTCGCGCTAGCGATCTTCTCCGATGAAAAAATGGAACGAGACCCGCTTCACGAGGCGGCCAAAACGCACTGCGACAAAGCTCCCCCAACGGCTTTTGAGTTTCTGAAGGAGATAGCGGGCATTCTATACCGAGTCGGAGCTGTCGGAGTGAAACTGAGGAACGGAACCAGGTATCTGTACTCTCACATTGACGAGCCGCTGCTGCCCCTAGCTCAGATCACCGATGACACTCGGATTAGAATCCATCCCATGTTGTGGGGTTCCTTCCGCATTCAGATCCGGCACGACGCTCCTTAGCGCTCGCCACAGTGAGAATTGAAATGGATGAACCTGACCTTGGCGGCGAGTTTGGCGACCTCTTCCCTGAAAAACTTTTCTTTAAGACTCCCCTATATGATGCTCTCCCACTTACGGAGCATGGCTTAGATCAACTGTTTGACGACGAGCTAAGGCTCGATGGGTTTTGTTCCAGGTGCGGAGAGCGCCGGACGTTCCGCAAGTCGGCAGGAAGACTGCCTTTGGATTTCAGTTTTCCCACTTCGAGCGCTACTGGCGAATTTGCAATACGCTGTACCCGCTTCAATTCGCACCGCGTTGTGTTCTACTATTTGATTGAAAAGGAGGCGATTCAGAAAATCGGACAGTTTCCATCGTTCGCCGACATCGCTATTGATGAGAGCAAGGACTATTCAAAGCTACTGAATCGTGCAGATCGGGCTGAATTCCACAAAGCGATAGGTCTGGCTTCCCACGGTGTGGGGATCGGCGCGTTCGTCTACCTACGTCGAATTTTTGAGCGACTCATCCAATCGAGATTCTTCGAGTATAAGGATCTTGAGGGCTGGGACGAGACTGCGTTTAGAGCAGCCAGGATGGGCGACAAAATTGAGATGCTGAAAGATCATCTCCCGCAGTTCCTAGTCGAAAACAGGCGCATCTACTCTATCGTGAGCCTCGGTGTTCATCAGCTCAGCGAGAACGAGTGCCTTAAATTTTTCCCGATACTAAAGGCTTCGACCATCTTCATTCTCGAAGAGGACATGCAGAAAAAGCAAAGATTGGCAGAAGAGTCACGCGTCAGGAGAGCCATCGCAGAATTCAAGCCCCCAAAGGAGGAAGAAGAACCTGACGCCCCCTGACTCTGACCGCTCTATCCCGTTAATCGGCATAGAACGTCGGCGCAATCCACGTCGCCTTCAGCTTGCTGATGGCCTTCGCGAGCTTCTGCTGCGGGCCGACCACGGTATCGAGCGACTTGCGGATCTGGCTTAACGTCCGGCTGCAGCCCTTGCCGGATCACCGATACGAAACTTCGAACCCGCTTTGATCTTTCCGACTCCCGTCGTCTTGTCCCGGCTCAACTCAATAACGGTATCGACATTTGCTTGCAGCGCGCCGCTACAGCGCACGCCCTCCCCGGACTTCGTGGGGTGGGCTAGGCGGCGCGGCTCCCTACATCTTGCTTATCGCATCCATACTGCTTCTCGTGTTGTTCCTGGTATCAAGTTTTGAGGCGATAACGCTATGGGATGGAAAACTCACAGCAGAGCGTTTGCGGAAAATCGAGAAGGAGAAAGGCGAAGCCGCAAACGCGGCTTCTTGAACAAGGAACGGCGCGCAGCGAAGGAAACCTATTCCGCCACGCGCCTTACGCTAATAGTTCAGTCTGTATTCGTCCGTCTGTTATCTCCCGACTCAACCAACTCACCGGCTTCCACCAACTTCGCCAAGAGCCGAGGGACGGCCGTGCGCTCTTTAAGCTCGCCCAGGCCGCTCCGCTTCCGGTCGATGTTCAATGCCTCCAATACGTCCTTCGAGGCCAGCCCGATCTCCTCGACGGGATCGCCCGGCTCGCCCGCGATGCTTCCTGCCCGCTCCCGAACGACCCGCAGCGTCGCTGCGAGCTTGTCGGACGGCTCGTCGGGGGCACCGCCAGCGCATCATCGGCCCTCGGTCGAACCGACCGAGGGCCGATCCGCCGCCAGGACGACACTAATCTCGTCTCCGTCTTCATCTACTCCAACGCAGTGGGACTTCAGCCGGTAATAGAAGTTTACCTTTCCCGACCTTGTCCATGAAGACCAGGTCTTTTCCCTTCTTTCTTGCCTAGGTTCTGGATCCAGTCTTCGGGACGCTCTCCATTCTTGAGGATGCTCGAAAGCACCACGCCATCAGAAGGACTCGGGGCGGACGCAACAACAAGGTCTTGGGACAACCACAGATCCATGCTGCGTGGAGCCGCCGCGAGAGCTGTGGTCTAAACGGGAATTCAGTGGATAGCCTGAACTCATCGGGTGGCAACCGTGAGCCACGAGGGCCTCACTCACTATAGACTCCATGACACGGTTATAGCGAGGGAGTGACTAAGGAGCACTGACCCAGCAACTCTTCGTTCACTGGATCGACATCAATACCGAAGTGAGTCTAATCAAACACTTAGCTGTTATTGAAAATCGAGCGAGATTCGCTATGATTCACGCGCTCAATAGGCGAACAGTCGGGGGCTTCCGAACCGATTGCTTTCAGCAATCTAGCCTATTGGGCCGCGCCTCTTAGGAATGACATTCCAGACCGATAGCGTTCTGCCGTTGTCGTAGTTGTTGTGGATGTCCTTGATGCCCAGCTTGTCGAGAGCATAGTGGGACAATTCTTTCTTAGCCTCCGAAGCACTTGGACGAAGGTGCCTGTCATTCTTGATTGCAGTAAGCGCTCCCATAGTCACGTCCAATAGTTGAAGCACCAGTTCGCGCTTCGAGTCTGCGCATGAAATATCCTGAACGCACTCAGGATGCGCACCGTATCGCCGCCGGCCTTCGGCAACCAACGCACCTTTGAAATTGATGAGCTCCTCAGTACAGCCGCCGTTATCGGGCCGGATCAACATCTTAAACTCAGTCCCGTAGTGGCGGATCGCTCGATGCAGAAGCAACTGATAGAACATCTTACTTACCGTATCGAATTGCCGCCTTGGCCCATCGTGATCGTAGACTGAGAAGTCTGCAAAGCGGATGTGAAAATGCGCCAGCCTTTCTTCGACGAGCCGCGCGAGGCAATCGACCAACGACTTACGATTTGCGAGATTCCATTTCTTTGTCGTTTGCCACTTCACTTCTTCCTCGCGATAGCGAGCCCTCAGGGGGCGGCACCGCAGCAATGCGCGTCAATATTTCGCTGAGATTCCTTCGCGGGACGGCTAGAGCGGCCACGGCCATTTTTTCTTCGCATTCCAAAAACGAAGACTCGTCACAGAAGTAAATCAGCTCTTTGTTCAAGGGAGCGGGCGGGGGGAATAACGCCATACGATGTGTCTAGACAGGTGTCAGGCCGCGGCTTGCATTACTCAGTGCGCTAATGAGATTCTCGGAAATCGTGATCGGGTGAGTTACGCGACCTACCCGAGTCGTGGAACCTGCAATAGGCCTCAGCGTGTACCCGCCCTCGCGACGCAAACTTGGGTGAGGGGAACGGATTCAAACCGCCGCGCAGTCAAGCCGTTGATTTTCCAAGAACTCCCGTACTAGACCGATTTTGCGGGTTCAAAGATTCGGAGAAAATTCGGTTCTCCGGCTTCATTCAGGCCCTTGTTGGATGACCGGTGGGAGCTCTCCGCCCGCGAAAAAGCGGGAAAACGGCCGAGTTTCTGGCTTGTCTGCAACTCCAAGTACGAGATCATTTCTGCCGGATGGCGGAGGGAGAGAATCTCGAAAGAAAATTGCTCTCTCGCTCTCTTTCAGGTTCTCTCCATAGGGTGCTGAAAAGTTCAGCACTATCGATTTCGAATCCCTGCTCATGCTAACGGCCCGGGCGATCAACTGGGCGGAAGGTTTCGTCCAGGCAGGAGCGATTCTATGCTGATGACGAAGGAAGGACGGCCGGCCGGTGCCATTCACTAGTGCGAGCAGCACGAGGGGCAAAGACCGAGGCGATCCGCACGCGCCGTGAACCCGCTCTCGAATTGGCTCGAGAGCATCCTCCGGCAGAGATTGCGCCGGAGGATGCCGCCACGGCGATCGCCGACTTTCGCGATGGAATCGGCGATGCTTGTCCCGAGTGCCTGCCTGAGGGTTAAGGCTGCTGCCTTTGGAGGGGGGACTAATGCCCCTTTCCTAAATTTCTTATCCACTCACTAGAAGCGATAGTTCACACCGAGGCGGGCGATGTCGAAGCTCGGCTTGATGTCGACGTGTGTTGTTATGACGCCGGTCAATCCGGCCGGCGATTGTAGCGAGCCGGTCAAATTGTAGCCCTTGGTGCCAAAGCCCATGTGCAGATACTCGCCTTTGATCGACCAGCCTGCTCCCAAAGCATATTCCAATCCGCCTCCGACCGCATACCCGATCAGGACGGAGCTGTCTGAAGCACTCATAGAGCCCAGCGGTCCCAAGGTCGGGGGGAAAAGGGCTGTGACAATGCTGCCCGTGGCGCTGGAACTCACTTTAATGTCGGCTAACGCAAGTCCGCCAGTCGCGTAGACCAACGCCGGCCCGAACGCATAGCCCACCCGGCCGCGAAAGGTCGCATACCAGCTTGTCTCGATGGAAGTGCTGCCGCTGAAGTTGCCGCCGATGAAGACGGGAACTGCAATAGCCGAGGTGGCCGTGCCTGCCTTCGAGTTGAGATACTGCCAGTCGGCCTCGACGCCGAGCACTGTCTGTTCGAGCTGCCAATTGTATCCGGCTTGCAGACCTGCAGTGACTCCATTGCCATTCCGAGATTCAACGTTGAAGCCATAGATACCCGAACCGCCATTCGAGTTCACGATCGTACCGGTGGCGTTCGACGCGTCATAGCGGCCCCACCCATATCCAACGTTGCCGCCGACATACAGTCCCGTCCAGGTGCCTACCTGAGTGGGTGGCATACGGACGGGCGCAAGATCCGCTGCTTGGGCCGTAACTGAGTGGAGAGCAACCGTTGACAGCAACGACAGTACAAACTTGTTCATTTAGTCCCTCTTCTTCTGAGTCGCATGGCGACGCGCCAACCCTGAAACACAACAAGCGTTAGCAAAGAGAGATAGAATTGGCGAGCTGAAGCAGCCAATGATTGTCACCAAGGAAACCGAGCCGCCACGTCCCTCGCCCTTGAGTTCCGAGAACCACGCTCAATAGACGTGTTCTTGAACAAGCGATGGTTGAGACCGGAGAGCCGTCCTTCAAGATCCCGCGGCGGTGAGTCGCTGCAAGAATAGGGTGGCCGCCGCTCCTTCCAGTATGCTCATCGCTCACTTGGGTTAGAGCTCCTCACCTCGGAAGCTGCGCGAGAGGCCCATAGAGTGGACTTGGGACCAAGTTCGGGCTCGCGCGGCCCCGATGACCGGGTGCCGGTCCGCGAAGCCTAAATGGTCCGGAGAGACTGGGTACAGACCAGCAACTTGGGCTGGTCGCCGGGTATCCCCCAGAGCGCCCGCTCCTCAAAACTAGCGCCGCCCCTTGATCTCGCGCACCAGTTGCGCTTGGATATGTCCGTTTGGGGGGAAGAAATGCGTCGGCTGAGTTTTGCCATACTCTGTGTGGCACTAGGGGGATGTTACGCAACAGGCGCAGATGTACGCGCCAAGCTAGGCCAAGATTACGTCGGGCAGAATGTTGATGCTCTTGCCGTTCGGTGGGGGCCACCGGCCAGCAGCTTCAAGATGAATAGCGGCGATACTGCGTATAGCTGGCAACTGGCGTCTGGGAGTTCGTTTTCGGTTTCCCGTGATGGCCAATCGAGCGCATCAGGAAGTTCGCTGCCGTACGCTTGCAAGGTCAACGTCGTTGCGGCGCCGAACGGAACGATCAAGAGTCTCGATACCGAGGACAAGGACAAAAGCCTCTATTACGGGCCCATCCCTACAGGTGTCCAGCTTGGCAGCGTTTGCGCAGAGCAACTTGGAATGAAGCAGCAGTAGTGCCGCGCTGTGGAGCTAGCGTAGTTTGTCGGTCGCGATGTGGAGCGTCCAAGGTGATTTCCAAGGTTGTTTCACTATTCATCATCGTGCAACTCTTCCATGCCCCGTCGGCACTCGCAGCCTGCGGAGACAATGGAGGTCCGGGCTACCGAAACCAATCTGGAAAGTGTGTCGGTTGGGAAGCGCTTGCGCGCCAGTGCGGAAACCCGCCCTCAACGAAGTGTACGCCTGAACGGGTCGCTGAGGAGTCCGGAGATGCTGCGGCGAAAGGGGCAGCCATTCGGACGTTAATGGATCGCTCACATGATACGAAAAAGAAGCCGACCAATCCTTGAGGCGCGAAGCCTCGGTCTCATCACATTCCGTGCGGCTGCACTCACCGCTACGATGTCCCTGCTCGCTGTCCCGACCCTTGCTGCAATCGATCAAACGATCCGCCCGAGCTACATCCGTCAAACCGGAGGCGACATTGATCAGTGGCAGCGGATCCCGCTTCGATCCGAGCAGCGGTTTTCACGTAGGGCGTCACAAATCAAAGTCGCTATTCAAACGCGCGGCCCAAGCATGCAAGGGCTCATCCGCATTCCCGGTGCACCAGCTTCCAACTTTGACACGGGGGCGGGCCTGACCATGGTTGACTTGATCAATACTCGAGACGAGACGAGCGGCTATTCCGAGATTGTAGCCTTGGAAATCCTATTTACGCAGAGCGCCCTTGGACAATCATACGAAGCGTATGTAGCGGAGGCTGCTGCCAACTAGCAGCCGCCTCCCAAATTGCGCTTGAATGTTCGTGAACGCGGAAGTTCGATTTCGTGCGGGCGGGGCGGGCTAAATGGAGGTGGCGAATGAGCAATGCGCTCGTCGTTCACAAGGCTCACCTGCCGAAGGCTCTTCTCGGCGTTAGAGCGGCTCAGTACGTCAGAATGTCTACTGAGATGCAGCACTACTCAATTCAGAACCAGGCTGCGGTGATCGCCGCTTACGCGCACGCTCACAATCTCACTCTTGTGCGCACCTACAAGGACGAAGGTGAGAGCGGATTGCTCATTAAGAACCGGCCAGGCCTCCTTCAGTTGATGGAGGACGTCGAAAACGGGCACGCCGACTTTGGTCACCTCCTCGTCTATGACGTAAGTCGATGGGGCCGCTTCCAAGACGTAGATGAGAGCGCGCACTATGAGTTCATGTGCAAGCGAGCGGGCATCAAGGTCTCATACTGCGCTGAGCAGTTCGACAATGACGGCACCATGTTGGCCAGCATCGTCAAGAACATCAAAAGAGTGATGGCGGCGGAGTACAGCCGCGAGCTTTCAGTCAAAGTCTACGCGGGTCAATGCCGCTTTGCTCGTCTAGGTTACAAGCCGTGCGGCAAACTGGGCTATGGATTGGTGCGGGAGCTTGTTGATGAGAACGAGCAATCGAAGGGCGTTCTGAAGAGGGGGCAGCGAAAGTATCTCGCCGCTGATCACGTTCGAGTACGGCCCGGCGACCCGCGAGAGGTGGCCACCGTAAGGTGGGTATTCAAGCGCTTCCTTGAGGTGAAGTGTGAAACAGTCGTGGCGTGGGAGCTGAACAGAAGGAACGTGCCGACTCGTCCGGGGACACCGTGGACGCGCGTGATGGTAGGGGCCATTCTCCGGGACGAAAGCTACATAGGCAATTTGGTCTTCAATAGGCGATCATGCAAGCTGCGCCAAACTCGAACAAGCAATCCTCCCGAACAGTGGATCCGCGCCGAGGGTTGCCTTGAGCCAATTGTTGACCGCGCAACCTTCGCGAAGGTCGCCAAGTTCATTCGCGAGCGGCGGGTTGATCTTACGGAAGAGGAGATGCTCGTTCGCTTGCGGCGAACCCTGCTTAAAGAGGGGAAGCTGAGTGTGGGCATCATAGACCGTACACCGGGCTTACCGTGCGTGGCCACGTGTCAGGTCCATTTCGGCAGCATGCGCAACCTATATCGATTGCTCGGCTATACTCCCAAGCGAAACTACGAATTTCTAGAGTCGAGGCCTATTTGGTCCGAGCTCAAGACAAGGCTCGCTTCTCGCATTGAAGCCGCCGTTCGAAAGGCGGGTTGTCGGACGAGCACTGGCGGCTGGACAGATTCGCTCCGCGTGAATGGCTCTTTTTGCGTTTCGATTAGAGCTGCGCGCTGGACGCCGGGAATGGAGGAGACCCATTCGCCACATTGGACCATTCAATGCGATACGCATGTGCCCGCTGGGTGGATTGCTGCCATCAGGCTAGCAGCGCACAACAAGGACGTGCTTGATTACGTGTTGCTGCCGACCGATGGGAAAGTGAAAAGAACAATTAGATTCTCTGACAGAGCCCGCGAACGCCGAGACATCACCTGTTTCAAAAGCCCTGACTTGCTCGTTCGAGCGCTCATCCGGCGGATAACCAGGCAAGCCCGTGCCTTCCGACCCAAGTTATCACCGCCGAGCAAACAGCCGAAAGCAGGCCTGTCCAGAACCAAGCACGGCCGCGCGCGGCACTAATTGATCGAAGGTAGAGGAATGCGCCGAGTATTGTTCCGTAGTTCCTTCGGAAGTCCCCATTGAGTTTCGCGATTTTAGATAACTCAGTAGATGCTTCGACTTCATCAGCCATGCCGCTGGTTCCTTTCAATCGGTGAGCCAGCGCCTTATAAACCACTGTTTTGCCCGACGGCGCAAGCAGTGTTTCGTATTTTACGAATTTTTCGATCTTCGCACGACGGCCCTGCTTTCAGCTGCGTTGTGGATTGCGCCCCTAGAACTGGATCCAACTAGAGGGACGGGTCTCGGGAGCTTTACGGGGCGTGTCTGTCCTGGATCTCGATAACTTCCGAGAGCAGATCAGCTGTGACTTGCAAGCTGTTCCTCACCTCCTCGAGCCTTCGGCTGCATAGCAATGCGGGACGGTGCGATAGCCTCAAGACGAACTCGAACACCCGATCCGAGTTGCGCATGAGCTGCAACAGATGCTCGCCGCTTGGACCGTTCGAGCCCGAAAGCCAATTCTTAGCTGTTCTTTCGTTGGCGCCCGTCCATCGCATCAACGTCTTATGCGCTTGATGCGAGTTGCCAAGCTCGGACTTGAGGACATCGGCAATCAAGCTTGCATATGTCGACGAGGCCGGCACGTCCTCAGCTAGAAACTTCTTGCCCGTTTTCGGAAACATGTTTCCCCCCGAGCTAAGTTATAGTTTCAAGGACTTGGCCATACATTCTTGACGCTAGTGGGGCGACGATGTTGCAGGACACGTCTCATTCAGACGCTGAACTCGAGACCCGGGCCGGCAAACCTGCTGCCGAGTACGTTCGGATGTCGACCGACCATCAGCAATATTCGACGGCGAACCAGTCACAAGCTATTCGCGAGTACGCTGCACGTCACGGCTTTCGGATTGAAAAGACCTATGAGGATAGTGGCAAGAGTGGCCTCAATCTCGACGATCGCCAGGCTCTCAAGCAGCTCATCGAGGATGTCCAGAATGGCACCGCCGAATTCGCGACCATCCTCGTCTACGACGTCAGTCGCTGGGGGCGCTTCCAAGATGCCGATGAAAGTGCCTATTATGAATACATTTGCAAGCGGGCCGGTATCTCAGTTCGTTACTGCGCCGAACAATTTGAGAATGACGGGAGCCCGGTCTCAACCATCGTCAAAGGCGTCAAGCGCGCGATGGCGGGTGAGTACAGCCGGGAACTGTCCGTAAAGGTCTTTGCCGGGCAACGGCGGCTGATCGAGCTTGGCTATCGCCAGGGCGGGCCGGCGGGATACGGGTTGAGGCGGCAACTGATTGATCAGAATGGCATCGCCAAAGCCGAGCTGGTCCGGGGCGAACACAAAAGCATCCAAACGGATCGGATTGTGCTCATCCCAGGCCCCGAGCAAGAAATCGAGACGATCCGCTTCATTTACGAGGCCTTTGTCGCGCAAGGTAAGAGCGAACGGGAAATCGCGGATTGCCTCAACACCAAAGGCATCACCACCGATCTTGGTCGGTCCTGGACGAGAGCCACCGTCCACCAAATTCTGATCAACGAAAAGTACATCGGCAACAATGTGTGGAATAGATGCTCGTGCAAGCTCAAGGGTCGGCGGGTCTATAATCCGCCCGAGCGCTGGATCCGCCACGACCAGGCCTTTGAGCCCATCGTTGATGAGGACACATTCAGATCCGCGCAAGCCATCATTTCCGAACGCTGCAAGCGCTACTCTGACGAGGAACTTCTCGACGTGCTGCGCGGCCTCTTGGAGCAGCACGGCTATCTCTCCGGGATCATCATCGATGAACTTGAGGTTGGGCCGTCCAGCAGCGCCTACCGCAGTCGCTTCGGCAGTCTAATCCGGGCTTACGAACTTATCGGCTTCAGTCCGGATCGGGACTATCGCTATATCGAGATCAATCGCGCCCTGCGTCGGATGTACCCCGACTTCATCACAGCAACGATACGCGGCATCGAAGAGATTGGGGGATCGGTCCGCCAGAACCCCGAAACTGACCTCCTCACCGTCAATGACGAGTTTACCGCTTCTCTCTGCCTGGTCCGATCCCAGGAGACCATGGCGGGGTCCTACCGGTGGAAAATCCGCTTTGATGCGGGCCTGCGGCCCGACATCACGGTGGCAATCCGGATGAACCAGATGAACAGCGCTGTGCTCGACTATTACCTCTTGCCCCGGTTCGAAATGGAAGCAGAACAAGTGGCTCTCGCCGAACATAATGGCTTGGCACTCGATGCCTATCGTTTCGAGACGCTGGACATGCTGTTTGAACTTGCTGCGCGGTCGCAATTGATGGAGGTCAGCTATGGGATCGGCCCAATCCATTGAGATCATTCCAGTCGGAGCCATCGATGTGGTCAATCCGCGGGCCCGCAATCGCCGGATTTTCAAGGAGATTGTGACCAGCGTCGCCGAACTCGGCCTGAAGCGGCCGATCACGGTCAAACGGAAGGGCTGCGAAGGTGAACCCCGTTATGATCTGGTTTGCGGCCAGGGGCGGCTGGAGGCCTATCAAGCGCTTGGGCAGCGAGAAATCCCCGCAGTGGTCGTCGATGCCACGAATGAAGACAGCGCCATCATGAGCCTGGTCGAAAACTGCGCCCGGCGGCAACACCGCGCCATCGACCTGTTGCATGACATCGAGGGGCTGCGTGGGCGGGGCTATGAATTCGATGACATCGCCCGCAAGACTGGCCTCAGCATCGAGTACGTCAAAGGCGTCAGCAGTCTGTTGGAAAGCGGCGAGCACCGGCTGCTGCGCGCCGTTGAGGCGGGACAGATGCCGGTCAGCATTGCTGTCATGATCTCGCAAGCACAGGATAGCGAGATCCAATCCGTACTGCAGCAGGCCTACGAGGAACGCCTGCTGCGAGGCCAAAAGCTGCTTGCGGCCAAAAAGCTGATCGAGCAACGCCGGCGACGTGGAAAAGGCTACAAGACCGGACCACGACGAGCCGATGGGGCGCCGCTGAGCTCGAACGCGCTCTTGCGCGCCTATCGGCAAGACGTCGACCGCAAGCGCGTGCTGATCCGCAAATCCAACAGCACCAAGGCGCGCCTGATCTTTATCCTGGAGGCGCTGCGCAAGCTCCTGGTTGAGCCGGAATTTCTCTCGATTCTAGGAGACGAAAAGCTCGATACATTGCCCAAGAACCTCGCGCTGCGGCTGCATGGGCAGGCTTAAGTCATGGCACGCCGTCCCCATATTTCGGTGCGGATGGGCTTTGAGGAACGGACCGCCACAGTCAGACTGGCCGATATCCAGCCTTTAAAGCTGGTGTCCGAGGAGGTGAAGCGTTCGCCCAAGTACCGGCAGATCGCAGCCTCGGTCGGCGAGATCGGGCTGGTCGAACCGCCGGTGGTGGCGCGCAGCCGCGACCATTCTGGCAAATTCCTGCTCCTGGACGGCCATTTGCGCCTGGAAGTCTTGCGAGACCGCGGGCTGCTCGAAGTCGAATGCCTGATCTCGACGGAAGATGAGGCCTTCACCTACAACAAGCGCGTCAACCGCATCGCGATCATCCAAGAGCACCGCATGATCCTAAAGGCGATCGAGAACGGGGTGTCGGAGGGGCGGATTGCCAAGGCGCTCAACGTCGACGTCGCCAGCATTCGCAAGCGCCGCAAACTGCTCGACGGCATCTGCGCTGAAGCCGTCGATCTGCTCAAAGAAAAGCATCTGACCCTCAACTCCTTCTCTGAGCTGCGCAAGCTCGCGCCCTTGAGGCAAATTGAAGCCGCCGAGCTCATGATCGCGATGAACAATTTTTCCAACAGCTATGTGCGATCGCTGGTGGCGGCGACCCCGCGCAATCAGCTGGCGGCCGGCTACACCCCGCGCACGCCGAAAGGCCTGTCCGATGAGCAATTGTCGTTGATGGAGCGGGAATCGGCCTCACTCGCCCGCGAATTCAAGGTGGCCGAACAGACCTACGGCACCGACCACCTCGATCTGGTGCTCGCGGTCGGCTATGTCTCAAAACTGCTGCGCAACGGCAGAGTGGTCGGCTATCTCGCCAAGCACTTTCAGGAATTGCTGTTTGAATTCCAGCGCATCACCGAATCCGAGGCCAATGCGGCCTAAAGCCCTCGGGCGCAACTTAAATCGAGTTGGCGACATTCGCGTATGCGTTGTTATGGAAGAGTTAGCCGCAAGCTCCCGCTCCCGTTGCAGGCCGATTAGCTGCGCGGATTAGATCGGATCGCGGGCAGCACAAGCGACCGCCGCTTCAACCGCGGGAGCGCAATGGTCAAGGGCTCCAAGTCATGGAACCCGTCGCCTTTTTGCGGCTTGCTGCGCCGGGACGGCGATATCGCTCCGGTTGCTCGCGGCTCGGATCGGCCGTTCTGCGCGCATAGTTCTTGCTTTTGGTCGCGTTTGGGGTTCCAATATTGGGCGCGCCCCGCAGCGCCGCTCGCGAATCTTGGACCGGGTTTAATGCCGATGGGCACCCCTGCAAGTGAATTCGCCGCCTACTTTCCAAAATGGGTGAGCGCTTTTCTGCGCAGCGGTAACCATCGGACTGATGAGCCATGGGTTGAAGAGCGAAAGGCTGCAGTCCTGCTGTTTGATCTCGCAGGATTTACCACTAAGGCCGAGCAGGTGGGTAAACGCGGCGCTGAGGAACTCAGTGATCTCCTCAACGACTACTTTTCAGCACTGACGGATGTCGTTGATTATCATGGGGGCGACATCGCAGCCTTCGCCGGGGACGCGATTCTGGCGCTTTGGGACGACCATAATCTGAAGGAAGCTGCATTGCGAGCCGCGAGTTGCGCGCTCGCTTTACGCCAAACAATGGAAACCTTGGTCGCACGCCATGGCCAGATCAGCCAACGCACAGCAATTGATATTGGTAGCGTCCACTTCTGCAAAGTGGGCGGGCTAAACGATAAGTGGCACTATTTTGTAGTTGGAGATCCCATCTATCGAGTTGGAACGGCTTATCGCAAAGCCAACATCGGAGACATATTGCTTTGTGATAACGCCGCCAAGATATTGGACGGCCAGTATGATGGCGAAATCAGCGCACATGGAATTCGCCTTTCCAGGATGAGAGTGCCAACCTCGGCCCCGCACACCGAAAAACCGGCAGTTCCTCGCGTTTTGGTTGACGAACTAATCCCCGAATTCGTACGGGTTCAACTAGACGCCGGAAATAGTGACTGGATTGGCGAGTTTCGGACACTCACGATTGTCCGGGTCTCACTGCTCGATATCCGTTTCGACGCCGAACTGCTGTCGCGCGTCCAGCAGATCCTGTTGGACCTTCAGTCGGTATCAGAGCGATTGGAAGGCACCCTTCACCAGGTAATTATGGACGACAAGGGTGTGAGCCTCACACTCATATTTGGACTTCCGTCCTTTGCACACGAGGAAGACCCGCTGCGAGCGGTCGAAGCGGCACTTGCAATCCGACGGCTGCTATCTGCGCGCGGCGTTTCTACGTCCATCGGAATTGCTACCGGCCGGCTGTTCTGTGGCACATATGGAGGAAGGACCCGCCGGGAATACGGCGTCAACGGTCAGGCGATGAATCTCGCCGCTCTTCTAGCCGACATAGGTCGAGGAGAGCTTATATGCGACGCCGCCACGGCGGAAGCGGTAGGTCAGCGAATCGCGTTCGCAGTGCTTCCTCGCTTGCACATCAAAGGCATCGCGAAAGCCATCCTCGGCTTTAGACCTATCGCCCCAACAACTCCAATTCGACGCAGCCCGGTCGGCCGAGTCTTCGGCAGAGATCCCGAACGGGCGCGTCTAATGCGATGCATCGATGAATTGGCGGTCGGGCGTGGGAACCTCGTAATGGTCCTAGGCGACCCAGGGATCGGAAAATCAAATCTGATCGCAGATTTCATTCTCTCTTGCGAGGTGCAAGGTCATCAAGTCCTCGAGGGATTTGCAACGGCAATAGACAAGTCCACTCCTTTCTTCGCGTGGCGAAGTATCGTGCGGCAAGTTCTTAAATTTGAACCAAACACAGACGCTGAAGCAGCTCGTGCCCTGGCTTCAAAAATGCTCGCAAACGATCCTGCCCTTTTGAGTTGGCTGCCTCTGCTCGACGAAGTTATACCCCTTGGGTTCTCCGAAACTGAGCTTACCCAGCAAATCACTGGTGCGGCGCGGGCAGCTGCGATCGAAGAAATTGTACTCGCGCTGATCACAAGATCTTCGTCACGCATCTTGGTGCTCGAGGACCTCCACTGGTTCGACAGCTCATCGCTCGAACTGATGAACGTCGCCGCACGGCGATTGTCTGATTGCCTACTAGTCGTCTCCAGACGCAAGAACACTCCGCAGGCAGCGCTAACCTCCGATTTGTCAAAGCTTACCCCTTCTCTCGAGATTGAATTAAAGCCTCTCGAAGGCGACGCGCTTGTCGAGGTTATCCGCCAGCGCCTCCACGCAATTGAGATCCCCCAGTCTCTTGTCGATTTTGTTGAGCGCTATGCCGCCGGGAACCCATTCTATTGCGAGGAGCTTGTCCTGTCCCTTCGAGATACGGGCAAATTGGCCGTTGTTCATGGCACCTGCCAATTTTTCGAACCTCGCGAGGCAAGCATCGCACTCTCAACCACTCTTGAACGCGCGATTGTAAGTCGCGTCGACGTGCTATCGAGCACCGACCAACTCGTTCTCAAAATTGCAAGCGTCATCGGCGATGAGTTTAGCCTCGACATGCTGAAGATGGTTGTCCCGGAGCAGCCCCACCCGCAGGCGATTCCTGAATCGATAGGGCACCTAATCGAAAATGACTTTCTTGTTGGTCGACCGCGGAGTGGCTCCGGAACAACCTACGCGTTCCGGCACTCACTAACTCAAGACGCAATATATAATCTGCTGTCATTTGCGCAGCGAAAGGCTCTGCACCGACAAATTGCGAGTTTAATCGAGCAAACCCAGTCGGGCGGATTGCAACCGTACTACGCTCAGCTTGCGCGCCACTGGGAACAGGCCGAGGAGCCACTGGAAGCCGTTCGCTATCTTGAATTCGCTGCAGAGCAGGCACTTCACAACTACGGCAACCGGGATTCCATTAGATACCTGGAGCGGATTCTTGAACTCACCGAGGAAGCGGGCTTATCCATAAGCTTGGCCCGTCGAATCGACTGGGAAATCATGCTCGGCGATGCTCACCATGAGCTATCCGAGTATGAGAGATCGTCTGAGCACTACGGCCGAGCAATGAGCTTTCTTCGAATGCCCGTTCCAGCGACGAGAGCGCAGAAGGTCCGTGCTGCGATGTATAATGGCTCAGTTCAACTTTGGACCCGACTATGGCGACCAACCGGGTACCGGTGGAATGATGATGAGAA
Organism: Bradyrhizobium sp. BRP19; assembly: GCF_020194195.1. Classification (NCBI taxonomy): domain Bacteria; kingdom Pseudomonadati; phylum Pseudomonadota; class Alphaproteobacteria; order Hyphomicrobiales; family Nitrobacteraceae; genus Bradyrhizobium; species Bradyrhizobium sp. BRP19. The sequence goes on from NZ_JADYVZ010000008.1 coordinate 277,772, forward strand.
AACCCGCTTACAGCAGGCGTCACATATTTATGAGCATCTTTCCGAGGAATATTTTTTTCAGAATGACTCCTTGGCCGTACTCAACGGCACGTTGGCATCACTCAACCTTGCTGAGCAATCCAACTCCGCTCCTGAAACAATAAGAGGCTACAGCGCCTTATCGCTCGGTCTTGCGATGTCAGGCGCCGTCGGCGCGGCGCGCCTGTATAGTCGCCGAGCGTTGCAGCTGGCGGAAGATCGAGGGGGATTGCCTGAGAAGGCTCGTGTCGAGCTTGTAGTCGGCGTTCTGTCATATGGGCTCGGCGAATGGAGCAGTGCCGAGCTGCACGCAAACACAGCGGCTGCGCTTTACTCTAGACTTGGAGACCGCACCCGCGCGCTCAACAGTGAGGTCATGGCAATCTTTGTATCGATTCTTCAGGGCGACATCGCGAGTGCCGACCATCGACTTCGGAGTATGAGCTCGCACATCTCGGAAAAATCATCTGCTCAGGTACGTGCCTGGAGCCTTTCTGCGCGCGTCCTTATTGATACATTTGCGGGGAGAACAAATTCCGACGACCTACGGCTACTGCGAGAGATTGCCGAAGCCAGGCAGATTCGCACAGATCGCTTGCTCTGCCTCGGCATTGCCGCCGCCGCACATTTGCAGCGGAACGAATTAGATAAAGCAACCGAAACGGCGACACGTGGCTTCGACGTTCTTAGTGAATGTGACGTGGTGTGGGGCGGCTACGCTTACGGCGCCGCAGGCGTAGCTGACGTCCTGCTGGCTTCGTTGGACAAAGTTAACGGATCAGGGCCAGAGGGTGCGCGAGCGCTTCAGCGGGCCAGTAGTGCATGCCGGCATCTTTCACGGCTAGCTCGAACCTCTCCAATATGCCGTCCGTTTGCACTTTTAGTGGGAGGGCGCCTTGATTCTAAGCTCCAGCGCTCGCGCTCCGCGCGACGGCAGTGGGAGCGGGCGGCCGCAGCAGCGGAACGCCTTGGAATGATGCACGAACGCGCAACGGCTCTCTATGAAATCGGAAACTCGATGGCAAGTTCCGATCCGGCGAGACTCTCATACTTAAACCGAGCTAGATCCATTTTCGAACAAATTGGCGCAAGGGCGGACGCATCTCACGTCAGCTGCGCTCTATCGCAGTAGAGACTTACTCCCGATTTGGGGGCTATTTTGGCCAAACAGCGTATCTCCATAGTCGGTGGTGGACTGGCAGGCCTTAGCGCCGCGTTCGAACTGACGCGCACTGCTGAACTTCGAGAAAGGTACGAGGTAACGCTCTATCAAATGGGCTGGCGGCTGGGGGGAAAGTGCGCGAGTGGCAGAGACGAATTCGGCCGCAACGTCGAGCACGGCCTTCATATATGGTTCGGATATTACGAGAATGCATTTAGATTGTTGCGGGATGTCTACCAGGAATGGGACCCGCCGGAAGGCCAAAAAATAAAGTCAGCGGAGGAGGCAGTTCGGCCGCAGACTTTCACGCCAATCGGGGCTCTTGAAGATGGCGAACCCTACTTTCACCGGGTCTCGTTTCCAACAAACGACGAATTACCTGGCTTCGGAACAGCCAACCTCAGTGTTTGGAACAGTCTTGTTCGAATAATACAGCTCTTTACGAGCTCCTATGAGAGGGCGCTTCAATCGGACGAACACCTCGCAAGAAGAGAACCTCAGATCCGCGCCACGATCGGACAGCATTCTTTGCTGGCAGCACTGAACAAAGACCCGGCGCAAACTGCATCGTCAGAATCGGCTCTGCGCGTTGGCCAATACCTTCGGGCAGTGACCGAGTGGAGTAAACACATCGATGGCGATCGTGTTTGGTCGCATTTTGAAGAGGTCCAAGGCATTGCTGATGCCCTTCGAGAGTCGGCCTCGGCACTTGTAGGGACGTCCTTTGCGCAGACCGGCACAGGAAATGTTCTAGCGCAGACGCTCGATGTAGCTTCAGCTCTCGCCAATGGGCTCATAACCGACCTTCTCTTAGGAGAGCGTTCGATCGCGGATTTAGATCGGCTGGACTTCCGGCAGTGGTTACTAATGCACGGCGCCAAGGAAGATTCAGTCCATGATTCGCCGGCTCTTTTCGCTCTGTATGACACAATGTTTCAGTATCCCGATGGAGAGCGAGGGCGCGCCAGCTATGGCGCAGGCACTGCGGTGCAAGTGGTATTGCGTATGCTTGGCACTTACCAAGGTGCCCTGGCGTGGGAGCTGCAGGCGGGCATGGGCGACGTGCTGGTGGCACCGCTATTCCAGGTCTTGAAGAGTAGAGCGGTCCGGTTTCGGTTTTTTCACAAGTTGAGAAACATCGATATTGATAGCGACATGACTTCCATCGTCCGCCTGCATTTCGATCGACAGGTTAACCTCAGGATTGATCAGGATGACTACGAACCAGTGCGGCTATGTGAAGGCGTGTTGAGCTGGAGCGCCGCCCCGGATTGGTCTGTGATCGAAGATGGAGAGATGCTCAAGGATGCCGGAGTAGATCTGGAATCGCACTGGTGCGACCAGAGCGTCTCTTCAATTGCAATCCAACAGGGCTGTGATTTCGATGAGGCCGTGCTTGCTATTCCACTAGGCGCATTCAAGAAGCTGAATCCTTTGGCAGGTCCATGTTGTCAGCTTCTCAAGGCCAACGAGCGCTTCCGAACCATGACGGAGCGATTGCCCCTCGTTCCGAGCATTTCAGTTCAGGTTTGGAGCGAGCGGGCCCTTGCGGAACTCGGTTGGACCGCGCCGAAGCCTGCAATGGTGTGCGCTCCACAACCACTTGCTGTATGGGGGGACATGTCTCAGGTACTTGCCTATGAGCCGCCGACACAAGCCAAGTCCCTGCATTACTTTTGTGACGTTTTGGCTACCCAGCTCTATCGCAGGCCGCCAACAGATGCCAGCGTCCCAGAGCAGGGTAAGCGGCTGGCAACATCTCTCGCTACCCGGTGGTTCGAAAAGGCAATGTCAGTCTGGCCTCATGCGGTACTTGAGCGAGGTGAGTTTGACTGGGGTGTACTGTTCTCGCCTTCCAACGAGAAAGGGCAAGAGCGACTAGGCAGCCAAGTCGTCCGAGCAAACGTAAATCCATCAGATTGCTGTGTTGCTTCCGCCGCTGGCACGACCGCTTTCCGCTTAAGGGCGAACGAATCGGGTTTTTCGCATCTGTTTCTCTGCGGTTCTTGGATCAACAGTGGACTAAACACGGAATGCATTGAGGCGGCAATTATGTCGGGGATGCAGGCTGCGAGAGCGATCTCTCAAGACGCTGTCCCTGTGCCAGGCGAGAGCTTTTTGCACCTGGAACAGGAGAGTATAAGCCCCTGCGATTTCATACGCGCTGCAACTTTAGGCATGCTCTCCCTAAGAGCGCTTTAGGAGCGCTCTCCATGGCGAAACGGAAAGTTGCTGTTCTTGGGGGAGGCATAGCTGCGCTGAGCGCAGCATTTGAACTGATCGAACTTGACCCTGGCGGAGAGCGCTTCGACATCACAGTCTACACGTTGGGCTGGCGGCTTGGCGGAAAAGGCGCCGTCGGAAGGCGAGGACCCGACTGCGGCTATCGTGGTGAGGAACACGGATTGCACGTATGGACCGGGTTCTACGACAACTCCTTCTATCTTGTGGACCGCTGCTATGACGGGCTGCGGCGTCTTGGCTATGCCATTCCTTTTGGTTCGCGAGATGCTGCATTTTGTGCGCTCGACCGTTGCACGTTGATGGAAGAGTCTGCGGGACCTTGGCACTTCGATTTGCCGCGACACAGCGGAACGCCAGGTAAGTTCGAAGACGGAAAGTTCGTCACGTTAGTTGACTACCTTCAGTCGCTGATCCGGAGGTCAGCTGACTATGTCATGGGAGCAGACTTTCCTGCTGAGTTTCGCATCTCACCTCTCGATCCGACCGTCCAGGTGACGACGAAGCGCCTCGTCGCATCCTTTGAAGCCGCGCGGGTCGAAGCTGACAAATTGCCCGAAGATCCCAGGGACATTTCGTTCTCGCAAAGTGAGATACTGCAGCAGAACCTTAGGTGCGCCCTGGGCGCGCTCCGCGAGTATCAAGCCACAAGTGCTGTCACCCGAGACGACCTGAGACGCGCGTTCATCCTCATCGAACTGGCGTTCACTATTGCGCTCGGAATGCTGGCCGACGGAGTGATATGGCATGGCTTTGATCACATCGACGACCTGGAATGGTCCGAGTGGATGCGATCCCATCTTTGCTCCGAACCCGCCCTCAGCTCCGCCGTCGTACGCGGCTGCTATGACTATGTGTTCGGATACTTGCGCGGAAATCGAAACGTCGGCGCCGGTACTGGAACGCGCGTGCTGCTCAAGCTCGTGTTTGGATATCGGGGATCGTTCTTCTATATTATGAAAGCGACCATGGGAGAACTCGTCTTCGCCCCACTTTATCAGCTGTTGCGGGCGCGAGGTGTAAAATTCGAGTTCTTCCATCGAGTCGATCGCCTCACCCTCTCTGCTGACGCAAGTATTATTGAAGAGATTGATATCGGCGTCCAAGCGACAACTGTCGGAAATTTCCCGTATTGTCCCTTAGTTTCGATGCCGGACGGCGCAGGTGGCACCCTGCCAACGTGGCCGGCCCATCCGAAATACGAACTACTGAACAATGGGCACGCTATGGAGGACTACGACCTTGAGTCAGCGTGGACAGATTGGAGGGATGCAGATCGTAAGACCCTCGAATTAGGCAGAGACTTCGATGTCGTCGTACTTGGAATTCCGGTCGGCGAACTTGAACGAATATGCGCAGAACTCGTCCACCATCTCCCCGCCTGGAGAAGAATGATAGAGGCAATCAGGACGACGCCTACGATGGCGCTCCAGCTATGGACAACAGCTTCCACCCCACAATTAGGATGGAAGGGTGGCGACCAAACGATCCTGTCCGCATTCGCTAAGCCTTTGGACAGTTGGGGTGATCTATCGTTGATGCTCTCGATGGAAAGTTGGCACGAGGAGAGACCTCGTGGTTTGGCATACTTCGTCGGCAGCTTCCCGGAACCCAAATCACCACCGCCTGCAAGCCCAAATCCTGACTTCCCGAAGCGGGAGCTCGAACGCGCACGAGAATATGCGCTGGAATGGATACACCGAAATCTTCCGGAGATGTGGCCTAGTGGAGCTGCAAGCAAGGGCTCATTCCAATGGAATTTGCTTTTTGATCCAGAGAACCGGCAAGGCATAGCCCGTTTTGCGGCTCAATATCTGAGGGTCAATATAAATCCTTCGGATCGCTATGTCCTTTCGGTTGCAGGCAGCTTGACCAAGCGCATGACCGCCGACGATTCTGGCGTAGAGAACCTCTATCTTGCCGGTGATTGGGTTCGAACAGGAATCAATGCTGGGTGTGTAGAAGCTTCCGTCATGGCTGGCCGCTCGGCCGCTGGCGCAATTAGGGGAGTGAGAATTGCTATGCCAAACGCCACTGATTTCGATGATTTCAATTTCCCGATCGCTCTTGTGCCAGGCCTCCAGTTGTTGCGTGAAGTCGCGGGACGGACGGCGGGTGGAGTGGGCGATATCGATGCGTTCTGCGCGATATTGGACGCTCCAATCGAAACTGTTCGTGCGATGCTGCCTACAGGTATGAAACTTCACACAACGGGCTCAGCGGCCAGCCACCAAGTTGTGCTAGTGTTCGCGCGTCAAAGGAACGTACGCCCTGGCTTTCTGCCATTCGGTGGCACTAGTTATTGTGAGATCTTTAATATCATTCCAGATATCGAACTTGAGAATATACCCTACTTGCGACGGGTCAGATTCAGCTTCATGCCTATTCTTCTGCTCGACCAGCTGGCGCCTGTGCTTGTTGGGCAAACGTTGTATGGCTTCAACAAACAGCACGCTCAGATTCACGTCAACAGCGACTCATTCGATGTTCGAGGTCGTGTCGCCAGGATCAGCGCGCACTTTGATCGTGAGGGCGTCCCCGGAGATATCTCACGTTTTCCGGATATCGTGGCTGTAAGGAAGAAGATAGAGCAGCCCCTGGTCGGACTTGCGACTGACGGCTCCTACATCTGCTCGATCGTGGACATGCATCTTGATGCCGCAACTTTTCAGCATGCAACAGGAAAGCTGCAAATTGGTCGCCCGTTTGTCAATCCGCCCATCTCTGTCGAAATGCACGCCACTCCCGGAGATGGCGCATGGGGGTTTCATTTTAGAAGTCGCTGGAGCCTGAGTCTGCCGCTCCAGCTCCCTCCGCAAAAAGGCAACGCGTCAGCCCTCGATGCAAGAAGTTTAGTGGCAGGGTATTCCCAAGCCATGTTCGGAAGATTTCCATTTGGCCGGTCTCGGTGACAAAGAGAACCACGCCATCTGACGGTGCCTGCAGATGGTAGGACGGTATTGAGAGCGTGACGGTAACACACGGCCGGCTCCAGGATCTCTTCGCGTATCCATTGTTATGGAAGAAGCCGGCCAGAGGCCGACGTCCGGCTTGATCGCCTTAGCGGACTTGCACTTCTCTTCGACAGATTGGACTCCGTTCAAGAAGCTGTCCGCAACATTGGCGTCATCGTCGGCGAAGAACCATGTTGTATCTCGCCGATGATCTTGAAGCCGTGGCGTTCATAAAGGGAGATGTTTCGCGGATTCGAACTTTCGAGGTAGGCGGCGATGCCCTCCTCGTCGCATCGTCGAAGAGCGTGCTTCATCAACAATGTGCCGAGACCTTGGCCGATCCAGTTCGGATCGGAGGCAATGAGAGGCAGATACCAATGGGGCTCGTGGGGATGATGTTCGGCCATTCCCTGGAGCATGTGTCCAATATCATCGGCGATCTCCGGACGCAGGGATTGCGCCATGAGTGCGTCCATGGCCATTTCATCGGGCTCGACGCCGGGCGGCAGCCACAGGGCGGCCGCGCGAGCCCCTTCTGTGATGTAAGCTGTGCCATGCTCGAATGCCCGTCCGCCAAATGCCTTGACGAATTGAGGCATAATCCTGAGATATTCGGATGAATCGGGCCAAACCCAACGCGCCATCGGATCGGCTGCAAAGCCTAGTACAATGGTGCTGATAGTGCTTGCCTGAATGTTGGCGCCCGCAGATTTGATTTCCGAGTCTGCGCTCATGATATCGTCTCCAAGTCGTCGATGGGGTCGGCCACATTCATTCTAAGATGGAGCACAGGATAGTGGCCGGGCGCTACGGCCGCCTCTCGACGCCGTGGCTCGCGTATAGCGGATGAGTAGTCCGACGCATCAAAGCATATCGGGCCGCTGCTGGACTAGGGCCTACTCCCGAGATGGGGCAGGAGCGCCATTTGCAGTTTATTCGCCGGATGTCTGCTTACCCTCCAATGGCCGCCGAATCGCAGCAGTTTCCCGACACGCGCTTTGGGCCATATCCGGACTCATGCAGCGCAGCAAATTCTATTCGATCACTTCGTCAGCGCGAAGGAGCAAAGAGGTCGGCACGGTGACGCCGAGCGCTTTGGCAGTCTTCATGTTGATCACTAGCTGGAATTTGGTCGGCTGCTCGACCGGCAGATCGGAAGGCTTCGTGCCTTTGAGGATCTTATCGACGTAACCGCCTGCACGGCGGAACAGATCGGCTATATCGGGGCCATAAACGACCAATCCGCCATCCGCGAATTCTCGTGAGAGATGAATAGCGGGCAAACGATGTTTCGCCGCGAGCGCAACAATTCGGGGGCCCTGGACTACAGTCAGAGGGTCGCCAAGGACGATCATTGCATCGGGGCGTTGGGCGGCGGCCGAGGCAAACGCAGTATCGAGTTGCTCAGCCGAGGTCGCCTCCACTATCGGCAGAGCCACGGCGAGGTTCCGGGCTGTGGAAGGAACCTCCTCGACTAATACCAGCCTGTGCATGGGATTTCCCGGATTGACCAAGAGCGCGATTTTCGAAGCGCCTGGCACTAGTTCGCGGAGGATTTCGATTTGCTTTCCGATTGTTACCCCTGCGGAGGTCGCAAGACCCGTTATATTGCCGCCTGGACGCGATAGGCTTTGCACGAGGCCAAGCCCCACGGGATCGAACACTGCCACGAATACGATTGGGATGGTGGCAGTTGCGGATTTCAGGGCTGTGGTTGCCCGGGGCGCTGCAGCGACGAGCACATCGGGACTGAGAGCAATCAGGTCGGCAACTGAAGCTGGCAGTCGGTCTGGGGGTTGGGAAAAACGATACTCGACAATCAGGTTTCTTCCATCGATCCAGCCGTGCTTTCGCAGCCCATCAAATAACGCAAGCTCGGCTTGATTGAGGGCCCGCCCGCTCCCATCACCTATAGCAAGGAAGCCAAGTCGATGACGTCTACCCTGCGCCCACGGACGTCTCGGCGAGACGAGCAGCGCCGCAGTACCCGCTATGAACTCCCGCCGCTTCATTCGATCCTCATCGCAGGAGGACGAGGTGACGCAGCGTATCACGCATCGATGGTCGTCGCACCTGCTGAGGCGGCAATTGCTGCGTCGCAAATGCGGGGCATCGTGCAAGACGGCTTCGGGTCACAAGCGGCAGTCGAAGGATCGCTGATGCGAAGTCCGGATTGCCCTCAATATAGACCAACCGCAAGCGACGAAGTTGGTCGGCTTGGGGTCATGAGGGAACTCAGGCGGCCCCGGGCGTTTCCAGTTTGTGCGTTCAAAACCGCAGCGCCGAAATTTCTGTTTCGGCTAACGTCCTAAAGCGCTTTTGCATTCGTAGAGCAAACGAGTTGAACAGCCGAAAATATGGGTCACCGTGATAAGTGGTTACCGTGTCATAAAATCTCGCCGCATCGATACCAATCGTGTAGGCAGCTAGGTCGTCGTTCATAAGCTCAGAATTGATCATAATGGCTATCTCTTCAAAGAAACCCATGAATTGCTGCAACTCATAGTCAGACGGCTTCGGTAAGCCAGTCGAACTGAGTTGCTCGCTGTAAATCCATTGCCTCACCTTGATTAGCGCGTCCTCTTCTCTGTATCGCTTCTGGAATTCCTGAAACTTCTCGAATCTGCTTAGTCGATCCTTTGCCACTTCAAGTTCGTGGTCTCGCTTCTTTTGACTTCGATAAACCCAAATTCCCCAAAGAAAGGTGCAAATCGCGACTATCGCAGCGACCGACTCGGTAATTGCTTTTACTGACAGGTTCACCCGTTTTTCTCCGCTAACCCTGTCTCACAACCTTCAAGTGTATCATAGCCAAAACCGCGCCGTCGATGGCCGCTATGGGTGGCAAGGAATAGCCGAGGCAAGCGCGGCCCGACGTCCAGCCGACAGGACATCGGCTGGCGCATAGGTCGGCTAGGAGCCTGGTCCGGCTCCGACTACGGCAAAGTCAGCCTTTGATTATGTGGAGCTTTATAAACTCACCGATTTGGAAAGTCAGTTTGTCCACTACGCAATGAGAGATCGTTGCGAAAGTCGAACTTAAAGAGGACGCAGACGTTTAACCGTAGTATCGGTCAGAGGTTCGTCTGTTATGGGTCAAGATCGGCGGTCCATACCGCTGCAATCAGTTTCCGCTCTACACCCGAGAGCCGACGCTCCACCGAGCATTCCGATGGGCTGCGAAGGGCCAAAAGCGGACCTTAGCCACTTGCCTCGTTTTCACAACGGCGCGCCAAAGCCAATCCTGCGGCAGGCCATCCACAAACGATGCAGATCATCGTCCGATGGAGCATCCGAATGGTCCATGCCGCTTTCAATGCACGCATTCTTCAGTTCTCGGTATTGTGGCGATCCGTAGAAATAGAGACCTACAAGCACGGCGAATGCCAAGCCTATACCCATCATCGCGCGCCGCATCAGCCTTCGCCGTCGGTCATAAGTTAGGTCCATCTCATTTGCTGAAGTGACGTGCAAACAGAACCACTACGCACATCGCCGCTATAGAAATCGCGAAAGACAGGGGCACTATTGGAAACGCACGCGACGAATTTCCGCTCACAAACAGGTACTGCAGCGTGATCGCTGACAACTTCCAAACAAAGAACCAAAGTACCCCAATGCCCGCAGCAGCGATCAACGTACAACCAGCGCCACCCGCCCTCGCAGAGGTCGAGCTTGCTTCGACCGGAGCTAATGCTTGCTCGCCTGTTGAGCTGTCGGCGGTTGTAGGTGCTCGTAGCAGCAAGAATGCCAATGCCGTGAAGAGGGCGATGATCCCGACCGAAAGGGTTAGAAGCGCCAAACCCATTTTCCGACCTTTCCTCGCGACCTCACACGCGGCTTACATTATCGTTTGGTTGCGTGTGCCCTGTAAGTCAACCGATGGCGCCGCAGATGCTCAATTTTGGATAAACACCGGTCAGACCGCTTCGGGTCATGAGCGCCGTTCGAAGGGGCGGCCGGTAGTTTGCGGTCTGCCTCCATGAGCCGACCACCCGTGCCGCTGCCTCGACTTCGCATTCGGGCCAGAAGCGGAAGTCTGAGTTGCGCCGGATCAGCTCTCGTTGCGACGTCGAAACAGTGTGCCGAAAAGCTCTCGGAGAGAATATCGCCGATAGCGGGCGCCGTATGAAAACCGCAGCCTTCGTTCCCGCTGCTTTGCGATTGCCATTCCGTGACGGAAATAGAGAGCGATTGTCGCGAGAATGACGATAACGCCAATGATCCAGTGTCCGGACCAGAACAGTGCTATGCTAAAGAGCCAAACGACGAAACCCGCAACCAGCCCAAGAAACCAATAGCCAATGTACGAGGGATAATCCGGCATTTTGTTTATCGGCATAATCCTCAGCCCTCGTCACCGTGACGAGTTGCAATGCCCACCAACTTAGCTCTAGCAGTCAAACTATATGCCCACGAAATGGGTAAATTTCTATACGTTGAGCCGCGAACCACCATACCATTTTTTCTGTTGCCGTAGCCGCCGCAGGCACGTCCGCAATGGGTCAAAGCCGGTCCTGTCGTCGCTCTCGTTAGTAGCAATTACGTCTCCAATCGTCTGAAAGTGGACGTGGGATTGGAAGTGCTCCGGACCGAAAATGACCAGCCTCACTAGCTGAGGAGGTCAACATGACCGATACCCCGACCACCGTCTCTGCCGTCTCGAAGCACGTTCCTTGGAACAAGGGGAAGATCATCGGCGCAAAGCCGCCGCTCCGTCCAAAGCACGTTTGGTCAATCCGAACCAAGCTCCAGGTCGCAGGCCGAACACGCGACCTAGCAATGTTTAACGTCGCCATCGATAGCAAGCTGCGCGGCTGCGACGTCGTAGCCTTGAAAGTTGAAGACCTTGCGCCGGGCGGTTATGCGGCCGACCGCGCGACCGTCCGACAGAAGAAGACTGGCCGGCCGGTTAAGTTTGAACTGACGGAATCGGCGCGGCAGGCTATCGACGATTACCTGCGGCTCACGGGCAAGAAGTCAGGAGAATACCTGTTCACGGGCCGGCGGCCGAGCGGTCATATGACGACCCGCCACTATGCCCGTCTCTTATCCCGCTGGCTTGCAGACATTGGACTGGACCCGCACTTTTTCGGGACGCATTCCCTTCGCCGGACCAAGGCGACCTTGATCTATCGCCGAACTGGCAACCTGCGAGCCGTACAGCTCCTTCTGGGCCATACTAAGATCGAGAGCACCGTTCGTTATCTCGGCATCGAGGTCGACGACGCCCTCGCGATAGCAGAACAAGTCGACGTCTGAATTCGGGGCAGATCAGACGTGCGCTGCTCTGCCCTCACGGACGGCTCCGGGCCAACAGGAGACATCGGCGGACGTCACTTCACGTCTTCACGGTGACGAATCCTTCGCTCCACTCGTCCTTATCGACTTCCGCATCTCGCTAACTTGGAAGCAGTCAGGGTAGTCGCGGAAGCCCTCAAATTGAAGCTTGCGCATTCTTGCTGCTTCTGCCTCGGCAGCGCTGCTGTAGACCCCGACGAGCTTATCTTCGGTATCATTCTCATCGAGACCGTCTTCGTGCGGATAGCTGTGCCAGAGCAGAAAAACCGTACGCATTTTGGCGTGCCTCCTTGTAAAGGCCGACGAAGTCAGCTTATGCTTCCATTCACTCCAGCAGAATGATTAGCTTGAAATGACCAACCTTGGCGTGCCTGTCGAGAGCTTTATCATAGAGCGCTTAGACGCGGGCGGTTGGCGGGTAACAGAGCGTCGCCCTGATCTCACGGACATCCCTGTTGCCGATTTTGTGTCGCTCCGTGATGCGGAAGAATGGGTACAATGGAAGCAGGGCGTTCCGAAGCTCAACCCTTACACTGTTGAATAGGCCAAGAGGGCCGACTTCCGCTCCGGGTCAATCGGACGGTTTGGCTCGGTTTAAGTTAGGCCCGGTCTACCCCTGACAGTCGACATATCCTCGGCCAAGAGATGCGGCAGCGATGGGCCAACAGGCGACATTGCACGCTTAGGATGATATGAAAGAGGTCGCCAACTGAGGCGGTCTAAACGGGAGAAGCTGATGCCAAATTGGATAGGACCACTCCTCGCCCTCATAGCTCTTGTCGGCTTTATTGGCTTTGCGGTTCGGCAGGGCACAAAGACGTCACGAGATCGGACAGACAACGGTGGCAGCGATCTGCCGGGGATGGGCGGCGGCTGAGATGGAGCTTAAGCCGCCGCTAGAATGAAACTAGCCCACCGAGGGTCGAAACAGCCGTACCCCAGCGCCGCGAGAGAACGGATTGGCGACCCCAGAAAGTTTGCCGACTCTCGACGAGATGCTCATCGATTGTCCGTTATGGGTCAAAAGCGCCGGTTTGAAGGGCGCCGTGTCACTTCCGGTCTGCCCCGATCAGCAGACCATATCTGAGCCAAATCGAACTTCGCCATCGGGCCAAAGGCGGACATAGAGCTGAGAGATATCAGATAAAGCCTTCGATGTATTCTCGCACCGCGTTTGTGTCGCCAGCCGCGGCAGCACAGATGCCGAACGCATGGACTTCATGAGGCAATGCGCTGCTTGGGCCATCGAGGATATCCGTCATTATCGACGAAACCGCTTCACGCATACGACCGGCGCCCAGAAGCGCGAGCGCGGCTTCCTTGCTCCGTTTAAGACGTTCTTCTCGCGTTAACATTGAAGGCAGGTGACGGATCATGACGTAAATAGCCTGTTCCTCACCGGGTTGGCAGTCAATCCGTTGAGAGTGCCAAAAAGCGACGGAGCCCAACGCCCTATGCTACGCGCGACTTCCGTTGAGGAAGGGTGAGCGGACCTCCGGCAGATGCGGCGCAACTTCGCAGATGGGCCATCAGCCGACACGTCCGAGCGGAGAGATGTGGTCAAGTAAGCAGCCGCCTATCCGGCCAATGAGAGAGAGGCCTTGGCAATCGGAGGCGCTCGTTCAGCACGTGCCGCCGATCCTCGCGGGGCCCCAATCCTGAAAGTGCAAGTCGCCGCGATTGCCCAGCTTCTCGCTTCGTTAACCAGCGGCAAGAACCGGTGACAGTCTAAGGCTGCCTCTCGGGCAGCCTTCTGCCCTGAGCGATAGTTATTAGGCATACACGACCCCCGCCCAAGGTGCTGGTAATTGCGCTGCTAGTAAGAGAGGTCGTAAGCAAGGCTGTGATCTCCGGAGGTGTTACGGAGGCGAACCTGCCGCAGGATTTTAAAAACTCGCGCCGATCGTCTTCTTCTGGAGAGGACATTGCGGCTCCCATGGTCTTTTTTGAGAATATTTATGGGTCGATTAGATCGTTAAGCAGTTCAATCCAGAAATGTACCTATATCCTATGTTGTATCGGAGACCCTCCGCCGGCATTGAAATGTTCGCGAGGTCCGGTGCGGGTCACGGGCAAACTGCCCTGGGAGGCCAGCCACCCGTCCGTTGTCGCCTTGCCAACTAAACCCGACCGCGCACACGGCGGCCAAAGAGCACAGCGTTATCGCAATCCAGCTGGCGAGCCTCGGCTGCCGCAGCATCGCGAAGCCGAGCAAGCAGCTCCGTTTTCATGTCCGGCAAGTCTCGGTCGCTGATCTCTCCTGAAAACACCTTGGCCAGCTCTCGACAGAGCGCGCTGATTGCCAGATTTTCCCGGTCGATCTCCATTCATTTTGAATGCGGAAAGCGGAAGATTGTTCATCAGGCTTGACAAACATTCTAGGGCCGCTTGAGGTAAAAAGCGCCGGTTTGAACCGTGACACTTCCGGTGTGCCCCGATCAGCGGACCATATCTGAGCCAAACCGAACTTCGCTATCGGGCCACAAGCTGCCGTGGCGCACCATGCCGCGATTGGTCAGCTAAGGGCCCAGAATCGGACATTCTATCTCGACCGTCTCAGCCCAGCGGCCCGCAAGGACCTGACTATTCGTCCTTGGTGCTGTAGTAACCGACACCACAAGTGAGCTTCCCTATCTTGGTGAAGTAGTCTTCTTTGTACACTTCTTTGCTGGCATTGGGCTTGGGCAGATAGTAGCCGATAACCTTAATCCGCTCCCAGCGCGCTTCGTTCAGCAGCTGGAGGCCAAACTCCTTGCCGGTCTTGTCCTTCAGCGCCGCAAGGGCCGATCAAGTCCGGCAGGCCGTGGGCGAGGATTTTGCCGTTCGCGTCCGCACAGTAGACGTAGAGGTCGCCGCGCCTGAACGCGGGATGGCCCCTATTGAACATTTCGAGCGCTGTCGCCTCATCCCCTTTCAAGGCCAAGACCGCAAGCTCAAGCATGTCTCGTGCTTCCAACGGTTCAGCCGCGATACCAGGTCCAATGCTCGCAATTGATGACATCGCTGCTAACGCGAAACGAGGGGCCGACGCCTTCATCGAGATCCCTCCCAAGACAGGATGTGTAAACCGTCGGCAGGAACGACGGTTCACGCTGGCTGCTCTCCTACTTCGGTTTTCTGTGCACAGCTTTCGAGTTGGTCTGCGCTCGTGGAAACGAGCGTTGACGACGCGCTGCGCTACCGGCGTCAATGCACCTATCCGCTAAATTACATCTTTTTCGCAAGTGCTGGAAGATCCAAAATGTCCGCTATGGGTCAAAACGCGAAGAACTCAGGTTGAGCAAATCTGGTCCGCTCCGCCGCGATGAGCGGAGCTCCGTGAGACCCAGCGCGACTTCGCAGATGTGCCAATTCCGGAAGTGGACTGTGCCTACTCGATCACCTCGTCGGTACAGTCGAGAAAGGATGCCGGAATCCCGATACCGAGCAGTTTCGCTGTCTTCAAGATTTTTGGTAAGCAAGCATTTGGTGGGCTGCTCCGGTCATTGAAGGTTTGCGGTTCACGGGTCAGGTCAACCACGCATCATAAGATGATCAGAACGAGAGCCGCCCCCGGCTTGGGTC
This sequence comes from Bradyrhizobium sp. BRP19, assembly GCF_020194195.1. NCBI lineage: Bacteria > Pseudomonadati > Pseudomonadota > Alphaproteobacteria > Hyphomicrobiales > Nitrobacteraceae > Bradyrhizobium > Bradyrhizobium sp. BRP19. The sequence goes on from NZ_JADYVZ010000008.1 coordinate 293,012, forward strand.
TCGTTGATTGAGCAGGCGCCGCGCTCAGCTTCCACCAATAGGCTGTCGGGCATAAACGCTTCCACTACTCTGCACAGGACCGGGGGGCGGCGCCCCACGGCAGGGGGCGTCGCCCGACTGCTGTCAGATCGTCACGCGGCTGCCGTCGAAGCGCGTGAAGGAAAAGCCGTCGAAAGGTTCGCGGAGAGTCATGCGCTCGTCCCGCAGCATGCCGATAGCCACTTCTTCGCCGATCGCCATTGAGGCCGAAGCGTCGGAACGCCAGTGGATGCCCGCCCAATTCCGTCCGAAACCGAAATTCACCGCGAGCTTGT
>NZ_JADYVZ010000080.1:0-1075 GCF_020194195.1 Bradyrhizobium sp. BRP19
CGATGGCCCAGCGATGGCCTTCCACCGACACCAGCTTCTGCATGGACGTGCCTTTGGGGCACCATGTGGAGAAGAAGGCCAAGCTGCCGTCGGCGATGTTGCGGCGGATCAGAAGACCCCGCGTCCATTCCCCGGCAAGGTCGTCGTTGTATTCACCGGCGTCGAGATCGGCCAGCTCGAGATAGGCCCAGTCGTGCCAGCGCGGCCCTTTGATCCCCTCGCCGGACGCCAGGCGGCGCCAGGCCTTCTTGGGAAGGCTCTGCGCAATCGCGGAGGCGGTGCCGGCGACAGGCTGCGGCTTGCCCCAGGAACGGAACACATGATTGGACGCAACACCCAGAACATAGCCCTTGCCCTCCTTGCGCAGCAGGGTTTCGATCTCACCGGTGCCATACACGCTGTCCGCGGCCACGAACGCGAACGGCACCTGTGCGGCGATCGCGCCAGCGATCATGTGACGCGCGATCTTGGGCTTTGTCGCAAAGCCCGCATCGCTCGGGACATGCGCAGCCTTCAGGCGAGCGGGGTCGTCCGTCCAGTCCTTTGGCAGGTAGAGTGCCCGGTCGATGAAGGCATGGCCATGCCGCGACACGTAGGCGGCGAACACTCCGATCTGGCAATTGGTGATCTTGCCGGCCGAGCCGGTGTACTGGCGCGCGACGCCGCATGAGGCCTTGCCCTGTTTCAAAAAGCCGGTCTCATCGATGACCAGAACCGCGTCCTCATCGGGCAGCGTTTCCAGCACGTATTCACGGACAATATCGCGCAGCGCATCGGCGTCCCACTGCCCCCGACCCAGGATCGCTTGCTGGCGCCACGGGCCTGGATCGCCGGCCGCTTCCGCCCGCATCCAACCCGTCTTGCGCGGCTCGTTGCCCAACAGTCCGTCGAGAAACTGCCCCGCCGCGGCCGCGACCCGCTCCTGCGTAAACAGCGGACGGATGCGTTGCTTGATATCTCGCAACGCCGAAGCCCACAGCGTCAGCGTATCTTCAACTGACGCGCCACCAATCATCAGATCCCGAATCATGGTCGCCCATGGATTCAGAACCTTCAGGAAGATGCAACTGTAATG
>NZ_JADYVZ010000081.1:0-692 GCF_020194195.1 Bradyrhizobium sp. BRP19
ATACCACCGTGCAGCCGAAGGCCATCACCTTCCCGACCGATGCCAAGCTGCTGCACGCGGCAATCAAGGGGCTCAACCGCCTGGCGAGGAAGCACGGGGTCAAGCTGCGGCAGTCCTATCTTCGCATTGCCAAGACCGCGGCGATGATTGCGGGACGCTACGGCCATGCCAAGCAATTCAAGCGGCATCAGCGGCAGTTGCGCATCCTGCGCAGCCGACTGGGCCGGATCATCCGCGATATCCGCCGCAAGATCGAAGGTCAGGCTGTGCTTGAGAACACGTTCGCCCTCCCGCTCAGCCGGGCCTCGCAGATCCGCTCGCAGCAGCAGCGCCAGCGCGGCTTCAAGCTTTATTCCTTCCACGCCCCGGAGGTGGAGTGCATCGGCAAGGGCAAAGCAGCCGCGCCTTACGAGTTCGGCGTCAAAGCCTCGATCGTCACCAACAACGGCCGTTCTCCCGGGGGCCTGTTCGTGCTGCACGCCAGGGCGCTACCCGATAACCCGTACGACGGTCACACCTTGCGGGACGTCATCGACCGCACCGAGACACTCACCGGCTGCGCGATCGAGCGGGCCTATGTCGACAAGGGATACCGCGGCCACGACGCACAAAATCCCCGACGGATCTTCATCTCCGGCCAGAAGCGCGGCGTCTTCGGTGTCATCAAGCGCGAGCTGCGCCGCCGCTCCGCC
>NZ_JADYVZ010000082.1:0-665 GCF_020194195.1 Bradyrhizobium sp. BRP19
ACGCGAGCGTGAGCCTGCAGTCCGAAGTTCGGCGGGACCAACTGGGACGGACAGTGCCCCGGTCGGCCATCAGTTTTCAGACCAAAGCGAACACCTTGACCCTGTAGCCCGCCACGAAGCGCCTGCAGAATCTCCGATTCTCGATTCGGCACGACCCTTGCTCGGTCCTGGGCAGCATCACCGAGTCTCCAGATGCGGTAATGTTAGGGGCGGGCTCGTCGCTTCTAGCGCCTGGTCCGCCCCGCCGGTTTGCTGTGAGGCGAGGTGAGTCAGGATGTTCAAGTGGTGGCGCTCATCTTCGCTCGCGCTCGTCGCCGCCGAGTTAGGAACGGAAAGTGCACCCGCAGCTCCGGAGTAGTAGGCGGCGATATCGAGCCGCAAGACCGTGGAACAAACATGCGCACCGGAACAGTAGTGTCGTACAGCGTTGAAAAGGGCTGGGGGTTCATTCGGCCTGACTATGGCGACGGCAAGGATTTGTTCGTGCACATATCGGACCTTCGCGGCTGCGCAGGGGCTGATCTGGTGTCCGGCACGCGCGTGACTTTCGGTATTCGTTTCAATAAACAGCGCTCGAAGTACAGAGCCGTCGAGGTCAGGCTGATCGATTGAAATATCGCGCATCCTGCTGCAGGCGTGCGCGTTACATAACATCCATAGCGCAA
>NZ_JADYVZ010000083.1:0-653 GCF_020194195.1 Bradyrhizobium sp. BRP19
GATCCCTGACGGGGGAGTGTGCGGAGAGGATGTGAGTTCGCATTCTCGCGGCGCTTTGCGTCCGAGGTTTGTGTTCGTTTCGCCCTCTCATCATACAGAGGGCGCAGGGAAAGCCGGGTGCCGGTTGCACCCGTGGGCCCCGTGCAACAAAAAGCACGGGGGTAGGACCACAGGTCAACCGAAGCAGCTCCGGCTTCCCTGCGCGATGGTTTACGGCTTACTTCGTGCTCTCCCCGGTGACCGGGCTTTCTTGCCACCGTCGCCCGCAGATTATCTCCGCGAACTTAGCGCCAGCGTCGGGGCGCCAGAACCACACGACTTCGCCGTCCGCTGATAGCTGCGTTCGTCGTTCGCAGCACCCGCGTCCACCGCATCTCACCGCAACGTTCGTGACGATCGCGAGCCGCCCCTCATCCGCCGTGAGACGTGCGGAGTCATAGTGCTGATTTGCCCGACGGCGAAAGTGGAATATTTTTTGCGCGAGGGATGGACAGACTTTCGTCCTGATTTGCCCGTCGGGTCGTTCTGTCGCAGCCAAGCGTCGAAATCGTCGTTGCGTCCGAAGCGAAGCAGGCAACAGCGAAAACCGGATAGGGCCTGATGAGCTACTGAGGTCTCGACAGTTTGCGCAAGACTTCCGTACGCGGCGATAA
>NZ_JADYVZ010000084.1:0-651 GCF_020194195.1 Bradyrhizobium sp. BRP19
GCTGCTCGACGAATATCGCAGGGTCGATGCGGCAAGCGTCGAGGCCGTCACCAATGCCGTCAACAATGCCGGCCGCGATCTCGGCTTCGTCACGCTGGAGCCCGAGGCGTTCGGCGCGGCCAAGGCGATCTCGATCGACTATGCAGTGATGGAGAAGACCTCGCGCGCCGCCGTCGTGCCGGTGTCGTGCGGCTGGTCCGACGTCGGCTCATGGCATGCGGTGTGGGAGCTGTCGGAGAAGGACGCGCAGGGCAATGCCGCGCACGGCACCGCCGTGTTCGAGGATTCCCGCAATTGCAACGTCACCACGGATTCCGCGCTGGTCGCGCTCGAAGGCGTCGACGATCTCGTCGTGGTCGCGACCGCGGACGCGGTGCTGGTCTCGCGGCAGAAGGATGCCAATGGGCTGAAGCGCCTCGTGACGAAATTGAAGTCGGTCGCGCCGAAAGTCACCGAAGAGCATCTCAAGGTGCACCGGCCCTGGGGCAGCTATCAATCCGTCGACAATGGCGAGCGCCACCAGGTCAAGCGCATCGTGGTGAAGCCGGGCGGGCGGCTGTCGCTGCAAAAGCACCATCATCGTGCCGAGCACTGGATCGTGGTCCGCGGCACGGCGCAGGTCACCGTCAACGAGACCGTGAAGACGGTGCA
>NZ_JADYVZ010000085.1:0-626 GCF_020194195.1 Bradyrhizobium sp. BRP19
GAGATAGTTCAATAGTCCGGCTTCCGCGGGCGGCGCAAAACGCAGCGCCAGGAAATACAGCGCGTGATAGCCGAACAGGCCGCCGACGCCGACGACCCAGGCGACCGGCGGCTGCTTCAGCGCAGCGAATGCGGAAGGGCGAAAGATGAAGGTCGCAAAAGCAACCAGCGCGCCGATCGCGAACGTCATTGCTGCAAGCTGGAAGGCAGGAATCTTGCCGGTCGCGACCGTCAGCACGGCGAGCAGCGACCACATGATGATCGCGGTCAGGCCGATCAGGGTCGCGGTGCGGGGAGTCATATGCGTCATTGCGAGCGAAGCCGGAATCAATCCGGCCTCTATATCAGAAAGGCCGGATTGATTCCGCAATGACGCGAGAGAACATCACACGTGGTATTGGCCGCCATTCACGGTCAATGTCGAGCCTGTGATGAAGCCGGCATCGTCGGCGGCCAGGAACACTACCGCGCGCGCGATCTCCTCGGGCTCGCCGAGGCGGTTGACCGGGATCTGCGGGATCACGTTCTTCTCCAGGACGTCCTTCGGCACCGCCTGCACCATTTCGGTGTTGATGTAGCCCGGCGCGATCACGTTCACGGTGATGCCGCCCTTGGCATTCTCGAGCG
>NZ_JADYVZ010000086.1:0-608 GCF_020194195.1 Bradyrhizobium sp. BRP19
ACCGACTGCGAATGCAGCGACGGCTTCATCTCCTTGCGGGTGAACCAGTCGGCGAACGCCATCGGCAGGAAGTGGCCGACGTCGATCACCTCGGTGGCCTGGCCCTTGATCACGGCCGAGCCGAGAACGCCGGAGGAGGAGCCGCCGACCTCGATGTTGAGGCGTTCCTCGACGATGTCGATGATCTCGTCGACGACGAGGCCCATGGAGCGGCCGTCGTCGGCGAACACCAGGATCGGCTGGGCGCCCTGGGAAGCAATGGTGACGCCTTCCATGGCCACCAGCGGCATCAGCTGCTCGCGGTACTGCACCATGTAGCGGCCGTTCGAGAACTCGATCTTGTCGGCGGGCAGCTCTTCCAGGCGCGTGACGAGGCCGAGCGGAACCGCCTTGGGCTGCGACGAGCCGGCGCGGAACACCAAGAGCGAGGTGGTCTGCTCGCCACTTCCGATGTGATGGCCGGCCGCTTCGTCGCCCATGCCATGGGCCGAGGAGCCGGCGGCGCCGAGCGCCTTGGCGATGCCGTTGGGATCGATGATCATGATGACCGCGCCATCGCCCAGAATGGTGTTGCCGGAGAACATGTCGATGTGACGCAGTTTTGTCGA
>NZ_JADYVZ010000087.1:0-587 GCF_020194195.1 Bradyrhizobium sp. BRP19
AACCGCCCTGAGCTGACCGCGGAGCGGTTCATCGCCAGTCCCTTTGTCGAGGGCGATCGGCTGTACCGGACCGGCGACCTTGCACGTTATCTGCCGGACGGCAATCTTGAGTTCCTGGGCCGCAACGACGATCAGGTGAAGATCCGCGGCTATCGCATCGAGCCGGGCGAGATCGTCGCGCGGCTTTGCGAGCACGCCTGGGTGCGCGAGGCGGTGGTGGTGGCGGGCCAGAACGGCGCCGGCGACAAACATCTGATCGCCTATGTGGTCTGCGCGCCCGAGGCCGGCTCGGACGAGGGCGATGGAGGCGCGCTTGCGGGCGCCTTGCGGGCGCACTTAAGTGCGCGGCTGCCGGACTACATGGTGCCGAGTGCGTTCGTGCGGCTGGCGGCGCTTCCGCTCACGGTGAACGGCAAGCTCGATCGGAACGCGCTGCCGGCGCCGGCCGATCAGGCCTATGCGCTGGCGGCCTACCAGTCGCCGCAAGGTGCGGTCGAGACGGCGCTGGCGCAGATCTGGGCCGAGCTCCTTGGTGTCGAGCGCATCGGGCGCAACGACCACTTCTTCGAACTGGGCGGCCACTCGCT
>NZ_JADYVZ010000088.1:0-572 GCF_020194195.1 Bradyrhizobium sp. BRP19
CCCTGGCACAAACCGTCGGGGCTCCGGTTTCCGTGTCGGTGACGACGACCGATCACTTGGGGTTTACCGGACGTGGTGAGGGAGTAGCAGCGGTTGCGTCAGCCCTTGTCACTCGAGGGCTCAAAAGTGAGGATAACTCTCTGATCCGGTAGCTGTGGTGGTGGCCCGGACACCTTGATAGCTCCAGCAAGTAGAGATTGGTCGGGGGAATTGAAATACAACGCGACGTGGCCGAGATCGCTGAGATTTGAGGTTGCGGCTTCTCCGACCTCATCGATGGTGTAGCGAGTGCCAGCGAAGTTGAGGACATCTCCGGGTAGTAGTTCGCGCTGAGGAGTCAGCGGGGAACGACCACCGCGATTGTGAACTACGCAAATATCAGACAAGGCATCGGGCACGGGCTCTCCGAACAGCACGATGACTCCGGTATCCAACATGTCCTGGGCGCCTTTGCCGATGCGGAGCACTACGGCGTTCCACAATGTGCTAGACGTAGTCGCCATGGCTGACCCCCTTGAGTATGGACTCTGTGCCCTTCACGGCACGGTATCATTACCATCAGTCTTCTAAGG
>NZ_JADYVZ010000089.1:0-564 GCF_020194195.1 Bradyrhizobium sp. BRP19
CGTCCGATCCGAAGACCTACAACGAAAAGGCGTCGAAGCTTGTCATCCAGGACAAGGTGCCGACCGTGTTCGGCTCCTACACCTCGGCAAGCCGCAAGGCGGTGCTGCCGGTGTTCGAAAAGCGCAACAATCTCTATTTCTATCCGACCTATTACGAAGGCTTCGAATGCTCCAAGAACGTCGTCTACACCGGCGCCGTTCCGAACCAGCAGCTTTCGAACTTCATCCCATGGATCATCAAGACGCTCGGCAAGAAGAAGTTCTTCATCGTCGGATCGAACTACATCTATCCGCGCGAGATGGCCAAGGTCTCCAAGATCTTGATCGAGAAGAATGGCGGCGAATGGATCGCCGACGAATATCTCGAGCTCGGCCATTCCGAATGGGGCTCGATGGTCAACAAGATCAAGAGCTCGGGCTGCGACGTCGTGCTGTCCAACGTGGTCGGTGATTCCGTCGTCGCCTTCTATCGCGAATACAAGAACCAGGGTCTCACCCACGACAAGCTGCCGATCTGCGCCACGGTGACGTCCGAGATCGAGATCGCGGCGATGGGCGCGGAAT
>NZ_JADYVZ010000009.1:0-263207 GCF_020194195.1 Bradyrhizobium sp. BRP19
ACAAGCTCGCGGTGAATTTCGGTTTCGGACGGAATTGGGCGGGCATCCACTGGCGTTCCGACGCTTCGGCCTCAATGGCGATCGGCGAAGAAGTGGCTATCGGCATGCTGCGGGACGAGCGCATGACCCTCCGCGAACCTTTCGACGGCTTTTCCTTCACGCGCTTCGACGGCAGCCGCGTGACGATCTGACAGCAGTCGGGCGACGCCCCCCGCCGTGGGGCGCCGCCCCGGTCCTGTGCAGAGTAGTGGAAGCGTTTATGCCCGATAGCCTATTGGTGGGAGCTGAGCGCGGCGCCTGCTCAATCAACGAGGACCCAAGCCGGGGGCGACTCTCGTTCTGATCATCTTATGATGCGTGGTTGACCTGACCCGTGAACCGCAAACTTTCAATGACCGGAGCAGCCCACCAAATGCTTGCTTACCAACAATCTTAAAGACAGCGAAATTGCTCGGCATCGAGATTCCGGCATTCTTTCTCGACTGTGCCGACGCGGTGATCGAGTAGGCACAGTCCACTTCAGGAATTGGCCCATCGTGTCACATTGCATCGCCGCACCAACTCGGTAGCTTTCGGGACGAAGCCGACATCAAAGGGTGAGCAAGATCGGCCGGACCGGTCGCGTTTGACCCGAAACGCACATCGCGGCCGCACCTGGTTCCCCAGTCGCCCGGTACTTACGGGTGGGCGGCAGCCAAATTCTCCACCGAATTTCGCTAGCCTGACGCGGAATGAGGTGCGACACTCGCGCCCGCGGTTTGTCACGCAGTAGGCCACCATGGCTGACATCCCGGCCACTCACTATGTCAAAAGTGACGACGTCCATATTGCCTATCAGGTGATGGGCGACGGTCCGCGCGACCTGCTGTTCGTCCCAGGTTTTGTCTCCAATGTCGAAGCGCTCTGGCAATCGCCGGCACGCGCTTCCTTTTTCCGCAAGCTTGCAACGTTTGCGCGGGTCATCACGTTCGACAAGCGCGGCACCGGAATGTCCGATCGCGGTTCCCAGATCTTCACGCTTGAACAGCGGATGCACGACGTGCAGGCGGTGCTGGACCAGGTTGGTTCTCAGCGGGCCACCTTGTTTGGCGTGTCCGAGGGCGGTCCGATGTCGCTGCTCTATGCAGCTACGTATCCCGAACGCACGTCAGCTCTGGTGCTTTGTGGCACTTATGCGCGACGCTCGTGGGCCCCTGACTACGCATTCGCATGGACCGATGCGCAGTGGAGCGCTTTCCTCGATGACATTGAGCACCATTGGGGTTCGGCAGATGCGATGAGTTTGCTGATGTGGGCGCCTAGCCTCGCTGGCAATAAGCAGGCACTTGAGCAAACCGCCGCCTACTTCAGGGCCTCGGCAAGCCCAGGCGCGGCATCGGCGATCATGCGCATGAACCGGGAGATCGATGTCAGGGACATCCTACCCGTGACGCGTGTGCCGACCTTGATTTTGCATCGCACCGATGAGCGCGTCATTGACGTGAAGCATGCGCGCTACATGGCGCAGCAGATTCCTTGCGCCAAACTGATTGAGCTCAGCGGTCAGGACCATATGGTCTGGGTTGGCGATCAGGATGCAATTATCAATGAGGTCGAAGAGTTCGTCACCGGGCATCGGCAAGCAGCGGAGCCGGACAGGGTGCTTGCAACTGTGCTGTTTGTCGACATTGCGGGATCGACGGAGCGCGCGGCCGCTCTCGGCGACGGCGCCTGGCGCGTGCTGCTGGATGCGTTCTATGCCAAAGCTCGGGGCGTGCTCGGCCAGTATCGCGGCCGCGAAGTCAATACCGCCGGCGACGGTTTCCTTGCCACGTTCGATGGCCCTGCGCGCGCTGTACGTTGCGCAAGCGCAATCGGCGACGCGGTGCGCCCACTCGATCTGAAGGTCCGTTGCGGTTTGCATACCGGCGAGTGCGAATTCGTCGCTCACGATATTGTTGGCATTGCCGTGCATATTGGTGCACGTGTGGCGGCGCTAGCTGCCCCGGGTGAAGTTCTGGTCTCACAGACGGTTCGCGATCTCGTGGCAGGCTCTGGATTGACGTTTGAGGAGCGCGGCCGCCACATTCTCAAAGGCGTGCCCGACAAATGGCGTCTGTTCCGTGCGGTAACGACCTAGCACGTCTTCACCCGCCATGCGGTCAACGCACCGATGACCGCTTTTGGCCACCGCTGACTTCGCCTCTTAGGCTCGCAGCGTCCGCTTCCGAGGGCTGAGGGGAAACCGTTGCCGGAGCCGCCGATGGCAGCCTTTGACCCAAAGCCGACCTGCCGCAATGGAATGAATGCAGACGACAAGGAGCTGCCCGAGCCAACACGGCCTTACTCGAACGTACCCGGCTAGGCTTTCCTGCCTGACGACGGATCACCGGTCGGACGTCAGCGACTGGGGTCCGGACGGAGTACATCAGTCCTGATTCAAGCCGGTCCAAGTGTCAGCGGTGGCGTCGACTCGCCGGACAGCCGACCCTCGCGTACCAAAGCCTCGCTTCGTACCCCGCTGTGCCTTGAAACCTTGCATCTCAAGCTGCAGAATTGCCAGGCACCCCAAAGGCTGACGATGGATGCCGCTGCGGCAGGAACAACGGGTTGAGCGGCACCTTGCCGCGATTTTTGCGGCGGACGTCGCGGGCTACTCGCGATTGGTAGGCCTGGACGAACTTGGCACCTTGAAAGGCCTCGCCAGCGCGCGTGAGGTCATGGACACTCTCATTGAGGAGCATGGGGGCCGGATTGCCAACACTGCGGGTGACAGCGTCCTGGCGGAGTTCCCGAGCGCGGTCGATGCCGTTCAATGCGGCGTTGCGGTCCAGGGTCGACTGCTAGAAATGGGACGAGAGATCGCTCGAGACCGGCGTGTCCAGTTCCGGATCGGTATTCACGTGGGGGATGTCGTAGCGCGCGGGCGAGATCTGCTTGGAGATGGGGTCAATGTCGGCGCGCGGCTCCAAGAAGTCGCCGAGCCAGGGGGCGTGTGCATCTCGGGCGCCGTCTACGAGCAGGTCCACAAGGCGCTCCCATTCTCTTTCAAGAATCTGGGTCTTAAAAAACTCAAGAACATCGACCGAGCGGTCCAGGCCTACGCTGTTTCGAGCGAGAGCCTGGGTTCGGCGCGGACGGGCTTCGCCGACCCGACCGCGCACGATGGCGCGTCGCAGCGGGCGCGAAGCATTGCCCTTGCTGCGATCGCCGTCGCTTCCCTGGTGGTTGCGAGCGCGGGCGGAGCCGTGTGGTGGATGGGGGCCCAGCAGCGAGGCGGGGTGCAGAACGCGGGCGACAGCACCCCGGTGCGGTCCGACAAACCCTCAGTTGCCGTGCTGCCGTTCTCCAATCTCAGCGACGACAAAGCCCAAGAATACTTCTCGGATGGGATTACCGATGATGTGATCAACGAGCTTTCCAAAGTGGCCGGACTCTTCGTCGTCGCCCGCAACTCCACCTTTACCTTCAAGAACACTGCCGTGGACGTGCGAAAGGCCGCTGCGGATCTCGGGGTCCGCTACGTGGTGGAAGGCAGCGTGCGCCGAGCCGCGGACCGGATTCGCATCAACGTTCGACTGGTCGATGCGGCGAGCGGCGGGCAGCTCTGGGCAGATCGCTACGAGGGCGCGATGGGAGATGTTTTCGGGCTGCAAGATGAAATCGCCGGCAAGATCACGCGAACATTGGCGGTTCAGTTGACATCCAAGGAGCAGGGGCAAATCGCCACCAAGCGCACCGAAAACCCGGTGGCCTACGACGAATTCCTGAAGGGTTGGAACAGGTACCTTCAGCAGAATCCGAAGGCCGCGCGCGAGGCGATCGGCCACTTCGAGCGAGCGATCGAAATCGAGCCGAATTACTCTCGTGCTTTTGCTGCGCTCGCGGCCACATACTGGCAGATTGCAAGGAGACAATGGCAGGAAGAGAGGTTCGGGCTAAGATCGGTGCACGATGCGCGCTTGAAGGCTGAAGAGTACATCACAAAAGCACAACAGTCTCCGATTTCCCTCAATCATCAGGTCGCTTCGGCCATTCTGTCTCAGCAAGGAATGCACGAGAAGGCGATCAAAGAGGGAGAGCGAGCAATCAGCATGGATCCCAACGACGCGAACGCCTACGTCGCGCTCGCTGGAGCGTTGAGCTTAGCCGGTCAGCCGGCCAAGGCTCTTGAGCTCGTCCTCCATGGCATGCGGCTCAATCCATTCTCCCCACCTTCTTACTTTTATGAACTCGGATTGGCCCAATTCGGGTTGGAGCAATTTCAAAGTGCAGCGGCAAGCTTGGAGCGGGCTATCGCTCTCAATTCAGACGACCGATGGGCTTATCGTGTGCTTCTCGCCGCCTACGGCCATTTGGGCCGGAAAGCGGACGCTGAACGGATCTTTTCGTTGGCCGAGAAGAATCGACAGGGACTAGACCCACTCTCCATTCGAGGAACTGCTTTCTGGTATCCCTTCAAGGATTCAGCGGATTGGGAACGTATGGCGACGGGCCTTAGACTCGCCAACGTGCCCGATTAGCGGCCTCAAAATCTCATTACCTGACCTGGGGCGACGTCCAAGACCTGGACACTAGTAGATCCTAAAGCTTTCTTGAATTCGGCCGGGGTTCGGTTCAGCACCGGAAAGGTGCCGTAGTGTATTGGTATCACCGCTTTCGGCTTGATCAGCTCCCGAACCGCGTAAGCGGCTTCGTCAGGCCCCATGGTGAAAAAGCCCCCGATGCACACCAGCGCGAGGTCCGGGTTGTGGAGCTCCCGAATGAGCGCCATGTCGCCAAAGGCGCTGGTGTCGCCCGTGTGGTAGACCTTGAAGCCGTTCTCCATCTCAATCACGTAGCCAACGGAAACTCCGGCCCCTCCGCCTTGCCGGATGGATGCTGACTGGTCAGGGTTCCTTATGCCGAGAATATTGTAGTCGAGCGACGAGCTGTGATCGGCCGGCACCATATGGATCTTGACGCCCCGGCCGAGCGGCTCGGCCATGCCGCCCCTATTCATGGCAATAACGTTGTTCTCTTCAAGGAGACCCAGCGCGACAAGATTTCGTCCGAACTCGTAATTGGCAAGAACCTTGGCGCCCGTCAGACGTGCCAGATCGAGGAGATCGGAAATATGATCCTGGTGGCCGTGCGTCACTAGGATCAGGTCCACTTTTCCAATCGCCTTCAAGTCCCGGTACTCAGGCGGCGTCTTCGGGTTTCTGGTGAGGAAGGGATCAATCACTATCACTTTGCCGGCGACACTAGTGATGCGGGTCGTTGCGTGCCCAAGCCAAAGCACTTCCACCGGTTGGGCTGCGGGATAGCCCGGAACGATCACGAGAAAGAAGCTCACAAAGAGAGCCCACTTGGCTTTCATTGGAAACTCCGAACAACCGCTTCTGCTTTCGTGATTACTCTATCACGGTATTCGACGGAGTCGCACGCGATCCGACTGAGAGCCCGCGGAACTTGGAACCATGTTCAGGCGATCTAATTGGAACGTTGTCCATCCCAGCTGAGGACCAGCGGTTTCTTGGCAAGCATCTTGATGAGGGAGGAGCCAAAATGGACGACGAACGAAAATCATCAAAAACAGGGGAACGGGCCGCTGAAGGCTTGCGCGAAGCAGCTTCCAAGGAGGAAGAAAAAACCGAGAGCAAGATGGGGCAGGATCTAGCTAAGGGCGCTGATCGTTTCGAAGAGCGCTCGAAAAGCTCCGATGGAAGAAGCGCAGGCGAGAAACAAGAAGACTAATCCACCAGCAGACCCGTCCCGGCTTTCCGGCTTTCTGACAGAACGCACCCTCAAACGACTGCGCGGCGTTTACGCATAAGGCGATGATCTGCCTGCGCTGGCTATTCGTGCCAAGGAAAGGGGCGGCTCGCGCGTGAAGCGCGCTTATGACCCCACGGCAGACGTTAGGCTGTTCGCGTTGGCAAGTTGCTCAAGCGGCCGTGCTGCTGCCTAAAGCACGGCGACATCGCGAACGCAATCGGCGGACGCTTGCGCGAGCCGCGCTCAGCATTCGACCCTTCAAGGTGAAGTCTACCGTTGGCAGGTGCCACCGCGGCAATGCGACGAATAGTGCCTTCGGTACTCGGCTCCGGGACCGAACCGCAGCGCGAGCCAGTCCTGACGGAGGATGGTCTCACTAGGGGGCGGTCGCAGACAACAGGGTTGGGGGACATTGGTTCGCGTCAGCTTTGGCTCCGCAGCGATTTTCACGATGCACCAAAGCGCGATGCGATTAGGATGAATCGTCATCGCGCTTTAGGTTATTGTTTGAGTATGATCTTATCGGAAAACCGCTACGCACTTTTCCGGATCATGCTCTAACGCACAGAGGCGTCGAATGCCGTCACCCGTTCCAGGCTGTAGCAGCGAAAGGAGGCGTTGTCGGTCCTGATCAAGAACACGCTGGGCTCTGCGCAATGTGTCCAACTCTATTTCAGCGGTAGCGGTATCCTTTCCTTCCCGCTTCAACTGAAGGATCGCTCTCTCTTGCTCTGCAAGGCGTCGTTCTCCTCGCTCGACCTGCCTCAACGCATCATAGACGAAGGTCTTGTCCATCAGTGTGCTCAGCTGGCGCCGCCAATCTCTTCTTTCTCGATCAACCTCAGCTCCGTCTCAACGTTCCCGCTCGCCACCGCTTTTCGCCGAAGCCAATCTCATGCGCCGGGCAGATTAAAGCTGCTTGTGCCCGCAGAGCACTGCACTGGCGCCGGGCTGGTTCCTTGTGGCGATTCTTCAGAGCCGCCTCATCGATCCAGGTACCGCTTGGTCCCTCGGTGCCATTGCGAGAGAGAGCAGCCGCACGCGCTCGTTGTCACGCATGCCAGCATTCGGTCATCGTCTTGGATCCAGTCAGGCCCCGAGGAGGCTTGCTTGCCGGCTGTCGCCAGCCACAGCTTGTGTCCCTCGCATGCTCGGGCAGATAGATAGCTCGCCGTAAAGAAACTAATTCCCCAGCGGACTGCATCGTTCAAGTCCTGGCGCAATTAAATATTAATATAATACGCAATTTTAAATGAATTAAATGCTGGACGAGATTTAAATTTGGATTAGAATGAGGGCCGCTTGGCGCCGGATGAACGCGTCAAGGACCTCCTAGAAGCGGCCCCATCATCCCGCCCTGTCGCCCCGTTCCAAGGATGTAAGGGCCGCTTCTAGGGCAAATTGTGAGGCAAATCATGCACCTGTCATTAGGTGATTTGTTCCTCATCTGCGCGGCAACGGCTACGCTCCTCATGATTGAGATCGGAGTCTTGATGATCGTGGGTCTGATCTGAGCCAGTGAAGAAGAGCGTAGGGACTGTTCTGAGGACCACCTACATATCACGTCTCGTTATAAGCGTGTTCGGCCTCGATCGCGCGGAGCAGGGCGGCAAGGCTGGGATATTCCGCGCCATTGCGGACGTAGCAATTGACGTGCTCGGCATAGCGGGCCGATCCGTCGGGCTTGCCCTGCAAGTGAACAGCAGCACGGCACTGTTGGCGGAGCTCCGGCTCGTTGCTTTCCGGAAAGCATCCGGAACGGAGACGTTCCTATTATAAAGCGAGGAGATTTTCGTCGGGGGCGAGCAGCTTCACGCAAGTGCCGCTTTCGTGAAGCATCAGCTAGATTAGCCGTTCTCGACCGTATAAGGCGATGCTGGCGCCACACTCTGTGGCGCTGACCTTTCGTTGGTAAAAGTAGCACTCCGCTTGGCTCTGACGTAGATCGGCTCCGAGGCCGGACCGCAGCGCCGAGCCAGGCCTGACGCAGGACGGTTTCACCCAGAGGGCGATCGCAGAACAGCTACCGCCGGCGCGCCACCGCGACGCCAAACAGGAAGGCGACGAACAGGCTGGCAAGCGGTGCTTCGCGCGTGATCGCGGAAACCGTCGCGAGTGCCCCGCCGGGCTTGCGCGATTCCTCGACTGCGGAGGTGAGGCGATCGACCGCTGCGTGCAGGCCTCCGGCGACTTCACCAATGGTGCGGGAGACGTCCGCGGCCGTATCGATGGCACGCTCGGCCATGCCGGGCTGGGACGAGGATTGCGGTATCTCCGTGCTCAAGGACGCGACCTCCTGGCGTGATGATCGAAGCCGGCACCTTTGGCTATCCGCGCGAGCGCTCGTTTTGAACAGCGGGTCTGGTGACCTTTGGCTATCCGCGACAGGCGCCGTGATTGACGGCGGGTGCCGGCCTTGGATGAGCAATTCAGCGCAGGGGATTTTGTTCCGGATGATATGCCGGCGGCTTGCGCGCTCCCCGGGAAACGACGGGTGCGAATCTCTGTTAGGCTGGGTGAACCTTGCTGACGTCAGGAGACAGCCGTGACCGACCGGACCATGACGGATCGAGCCCGGCACATCGCCTTGCTTGGCGCTCCCATCGACATGGGGGCTTCGCAGCGCGGCACCTTGATGGGGCCTGCGGCGCTGCGCACCGCCGGCCTTGCGACATTGCTGGAAAGTCTTGATTTCGAGGTCGTCGATTATGGCGATCTGTCCATAGCCGAAGTCCGGGACCTCACCGACAGGCCGCCCGAACAGGCCAATCATTACCGCGAGATCCAGCGCTGGACGCGCGTCCTCAGCCGCAAAGGCTATGAGATCGCGACATCAGGTGCGCTGCCGATCTTTCTCGGCGGCGACCACACGCTGTCGATGGGGTCGGTCAATGCGATGGCGCGGCATTGGCAGGAGCGCGGCCGCGAACTGTTCGTTCTCTGGCTCGACGCCCATGCCGACTACAACACGCCGGAGACGACGATCACCGCGAACATGCACGGCATGTCAGCCGCGTTCCTGTGCGGCGAGCCCGGGCTCGACGGCCTGCTCGGCGACGATCCACGCGCCTCGATCGGCCCGGACAAGCTCGATCTGTTCGGCGCGCGTTCGATCGACAAGCTCGAGAAAGAGCTGATGCGCACGCGCCGGATCAGGATCGTCGACATGCGTCAGATCGACGAGTTCGGCGTGGCCGTCCTGATCCGCCGCGTCATCGAACGGGTCAAGGCGAGCAATGGCGTGCTGCATGTCAGCTTCGACGTCGATTTCCTCGATCCTTCCGTGGCGCCGGGCGTCGGCACCACCGTGCCGGGTGGCGCCACCTATCGCGAGGCGCATCTGATCATGGAGCTGCTGCACGATTCCGGCGTCGTCGGATCGGTCGACATCGTCGAGCTCAATCCGTTCCTGGACGAACGCGGTCGGACCGCGCGCACGGCGGTCGAATTGATCGGCAGCCTGTTCGGTCAGCAGATCACCGACCGGCCGACGCCGAGCAATGCCATCGCACCAGGCGAGTGATGGCCGCTGGCCTGCAAGCGAAAGGCCGCGCCCATGTCGAGCGCGGCTCTCGTGGCGCCTGATCGGCTGCTCTCACCAATGGCGGTGGTGCCGATGCCAGTGGTGCCGAACGACCGGATAGGACCCACCGTAATAGGCGTAGGCGGGGCGCACGACGCGGCGATAGCGATAGCCGTAGGATACAGGCGCCGTGTAGTAAGTGGTGGTGTAGCCACCGCCCCATCGATAGGGTTCGTCGTATCCGTAGCCGTAGGCGTAGGGGCCGCCGTAGTAACCGGCACTGTAATAGCGGGGACCGCCATAGTAGCCATAGCCAGGTCCCCAGCCGTAGGCGGAGGAGGCAAGGCCACCGATGACGGCGCCTGCGACCAGGCCGCCGGCGATGCCAGGTCCCCAACCTCGCCAATGGGCTTCGGCGGGAGACGTTGCTGCGATCGAGCTCAGGCCCAGAGCGCCGGCCATCAGGGCTGACATTGCAATCTTCTTCATCAACATACCTCTCACATCACATTGCCTTAGGGAATAACGGGAAGAATAAGCAATGGTTGCTGCTGGCCGGTAACGACGCCAATGGGTGCTCGGCGTCGGGACGGCGTCACCGAGAATTCGGGCCTGGACGGCGACGCCCGCCGTTCCCATCAGTTCGACCAAATGCCTCCAAGAGGTTCGGGACTGCCCCGAGCCGGCGCGCGGCGCGCCGAGAAAGAATCCGATCAAATCGCCCCTGAATCATTAAAGGGTCGAATACCGGGAAAAACCGGAAACTTTGGAGCCTGTCCTTAAGTTGGGACGCCACGAGTTCGGATTTCCGGAGAGCAGGCATGGACGACGACATGGTCTTGAAGAACGCCGCGGACACCGCCTGGACGGTGTACCGGGCGCGGCACCCCGAGGTCGCCGCGCACGACACAAGGCGCTGTCTGCTGGAACGCCATCTGCAGAGGAGGTGGGAAGAGCACCCAAGCGATACCGAAGAGCTCGCCTCTTTCGGGATAGCCTACCTGCACCGCCTTCCCAGGGATGAATGTTGACGTGCATGAAGATGCTCGTTGTCCGCGTGGCCCGCACGAGCACGAGGCCGAGTTGGACCCTGCTTGCGATTTCATGTCTCATCTCGGCGACCATCGTGACGGTTTTGCGCGTCGTGTGCGAGGGATAGAGCTTGCGCCCGGAGTGCCCGAGCCGGGAACTCCTCCCAGCAACCCCGTCGCCTCGCGCGAGGCCACGACCGGCGCGGCATCGCCCAACGCTACGAGCTGCAACAGTAGGGGAACCGGAGGGGGCTCGACCGAATTAACCTGCGATAGGAAGATTGCGGACCCTTCGATGACATATGGTCGCTTCGCCTACTCAATGTCCAGAGCCCTGCGTCACCCCGGCGTGATGGCGTTGATCGTGGCGGGCGTGACGATTGCGGCCATGCTGATCGTCGACCACGGCCCGTGGAGCCGGGCCAAGACACAGCCGGCCCACGTCGCGATGTACGCGACCACGGGCGAAGCGGCACGGGCCGCTGGCGCCCTGGTGCTCCCGACCGATCCGAAATCGCCGATCGAGCCGCAGCGGCCGAAGACGTCTCCAACCGTCAATCCCGTGACGCCGTAAAGCGCGATGAATCGTCATCGCGCTTTAGGTTATCGTTTGAGCATGATCTTTTCGGAAAACCGCTAGACACTTTTCCGGATCATGCTTTAGCCTCTCAGCTCTTGCGGCCGTAGTTGAGGAGCCCGCCACTCGTCTTCGGCGGATGAGCCCGCAAGGCTTCCTCGTTCGGCTCGGTGCCCCAGCCGGGCCGGTTCGGGATGATGAGATGGCCGTTCTCGATCTCCGGCTCGTGCGTGAACAGCTCGCGATCCCAGGACAGACGATCGATGTCGATCTCCATGATGCGCAGGTTCGGCACCGCGGCGCAGAAATGCGCGTTCATCATCGAGCAGAGATGGCCGTAGAAATTGTGCGGGGCGACGTTGACCTCGAAGGCTTCGGCCGCCGCGGCGATCTTCATCGACTGCCAGACGCCGTTCCAGGGCGTGTCGATGATCGCGACATCCATGGCCTGCGCGTGGAAGTAGGGCAGGAATTCACGCAAGGAGAGCAGCGTCTCGCATGACGAGATCGGGTGCGGGCTTTGCTTGCGTATGTAGGCGAGCGCTTCCGGATTGAAGCTGTCGATCTCGACCCAGAACATGTCGAGGTCGGCAATGGTGCGCAGGATCTTCAAGTAGCCTTCGGTCTTGGCGTTGAAGTTGCAGTCGAGCAGGATGTCGACGTCGGGGCCGGCGCCGTCGCGGATCGCTTCCAGATGCATGTGCAGGTCGCGCAGGATCTTGCGGTCGACGTTGATCTCGGGCGCGAAGGGCGAGCCGAAGCCGGGGCGCCAGCCGGTCGGCTTGCCCTCGTCATAGGAGAAGATGTTGGTCTTGAGTGCGGTGAACTTCTTCTCGCGCACCTCGCGCCCCATCGCCTTGACGCCGTCGAGAGTTTCGATCGCCGGCTTGTACCAGGACGGGTGATTGATGCGCCACGTGGCGCAATGCGACCAGTACACCCTGACGCGGTCGCGGACCTTGCCGCCGAGCAGCTCATAGCAGGGGACGCCGAGCGATTTCGCCTTGGCATCGAGCAGCGCATTCTCGATCGCCCCTAACGCCTGCGCCACCACGCCGCCGGCCGCAGGACGCGTCGCCGCGAACAATTCGGCAAAGATGCGCTCGTGCTGGAAGACGTTCTGCCCGATGACCCGCGCCGAGAGGCGCTGGATCGCGGCGCCGACGCCGGGCGAGCCAAAGCCTTCGTCGAATTCGCTCCAGCCGACGATGCCGTCCTCGGTCGTCAGCTTGACGAAATGATAGTTTCTCCAGCCGGCATCGCAGGCGAGGATCTCGAGGCTCGTTGCTTTTGAAGATTTGGTCATGTCGCTCCCTGTCGCCCGGCCGGGCTTTTCTTGTCGCCCGATCTTGAGCCGGGCCCGGACCGCATTGTTAAGCCAAGCGCGGGGCGGCGGGAAGATGCAGAGATGCGGCGCGGCAGCGCGTCCGAAGCAGGCCTTGCGTCAGCCGATCACCGACGAGCCGAGCAAGGCGAGAACGGCGAGCGCCATGACTGCGGTGCCGAGCCAGCCCAGCGCGATCAGCCAGGAGCGGGCCCTGAAGCGGCCCATGATGGTGCGGTTCGAGACGATCAGCATCATCATCGCCATGATGGGGACGGCGACGATGCCGTTGAGCACCGCGCTCCACACCAGCATGTTGATCGAGTCGATGCCGGTGAAGCCGAGGCCGAAGCCGATCAGGGTTGCCGCGGCGATGATGGTGTAGAAGCCGGCCGCCTCGTCCGGCTTGGCCTCCAGCGTGGCGCGCCAGCCGAAGATCTCGGCAACGCCATAGGCCGCCGAGCCCGCCAGCACGGGAATGGCGAGCAGGCCCGTGCCGATGATGCCGGTCGCGAACAGGGCGAAGGTGAAATCGCCGGCCAGCGGCCGCAGCGCTTCGGCCGCTTCCGTCGCCGAGCCGATATTGGTGATGCCGTTGGCGTGCAGGACCGATGCGGTGGTCAGGATGATGAAGAAGGCGATGCCGTTCGAGAGCAGCATGCCGGAGATGGTGTCCGTCTTGATGCGGTCGAGCTCGTGATCGCCGCCGCGCTTGAGCTGGCGAAGCGGCTTGTCGCGCTCGCCCTGGTTCATCTCCTCGATCTCCTGCGAGGCCTGCCAGAAGAACAGATAGGGGCTGATGGTGGTGCCGAGCACGGCGACGACCATCAGGAGATAGTCGGCGCTGACGTTCGGCTTCGGCCACACCGCGGCGAGCAGCGCCGTGCTCCAGGGGATCTGCACCGTGAAGGCGGTCGCGACATAGGCGAACAGCGCCAGCGTGAGGAATTTCAGCACCGGCGAATAGCGGCGATAGGGCACGAACACCTGCAGCAGGGTCGAGCCGGCCGCGAAGATCAGCGCGTGCTCGTGGTTGAGGCCGCCGATGACGAGCGAGAGCGCCTCGGCCATCGCGGCGATGTCGGCGGCGATGTTGAACGTGTTCGCAGCGACCAGCATTGACACCAGCGCCAGCACCGCCCAGCGCGGCGCGACGCGCATGACGTTGGCGGCGAGCCCCTTGCCGGTGACGCGGCCGATCTGCGCGCTGACGAGCTGGATCGCGATCATGAACGGCGTGGTCAGAAACACGGTCCACAACAGACCGAAGCCGAATTGCGCGCCGGCCTGCGAATAGGTGGCGATGCCCGACGGGTCGTCGTCGGCAGCTCCGGTGATCAGGCCGGGCCCCAGCCGTTGCAACAGCGTCGGCGCGGATTTCGTCGGGGTGAGGGCGCTGTCGCTCATGAACGGGCTCGAACGGGTGCGGACGTCGTCTTTAGCAAATGCGAATCGAATGCCATAAGTTCCCGCTGCCGAAGCGGGCGGCTGATTTCCGAAAATGCTAAGTCGAGTTTGCTCCGTCGGGCAAAACAGGGCTATATTGCCATCATCGGCCTACCTGATGCTGACGAACATGCCCCAGGCCGCGGCCAGCGCCGCGCCGGTGAAGAGAACCACCGGGTTGTCGCAGAACGTGCCGCCATACCTGCACACGTCCGCGCCGAATTGGCCGAGCTCATGACGGCTCGCGGAATAGAACAGTCCCGACAGCACCAGCAATGCAGCGGCGACGTAATACATCGAAGGTCTCTCCGGCTTGCCCCGTCCAGGCGACATGTCCCAGCATGAGGCGAAGAGATTTCACTTCGGCCAATCCGCTTTGCGGCATTTGAGATAAAG
Organism: Bradyrhizobium sp. BRP19; assembly: GCF_020194195.1. NCBI lineage: Bacteria > Pseudomonadati > Pseudomonadota > Alphaproteobacteria > Hyphomicrobiales > Nitrobacteraceae > Bradyrhizobium > Bradyrhizobium sp. BRP19. Next base: position 14,037 of record NZ_JADYVZ010000009.1, read on the forward strand.
TTTGACCCGTCGGGCAAAACACCGGCAAGATCATCAACGAGTGCCGGCGTCGCGATGACAAAAAGGCCCCGCATCGCGGGGCCTTTGTCGTGTCGGAGCTCTGCCGCTCTATCGCCGCGAGCCTACGCCGTAGAGTTCGCGCTCGCGGACGACATCCTCCGGCGACAATGGCGGGCTTGCGGCGTCGAAGTCGGTCCAGCCGGACTTCTGCCATGCGGCGCTGCGCTCCTGAAGGTTGACCGATCGCTCGTGCAGAAGCGCATCGAGGCGCGCGCGGTCCTGGTCCGGCACCCTCGCGGACACCAGTGTGCCGCCGCGGCGGACGCCCTCGGCATAACGCGATGCGTCTTCCCTGGAGACGCCGGCCTCGGTCAGGGCGCCGATGATTCCGCCGGTGGCCGCGCCGGCAGCCGCGCCGGCCGCGGTCGAGGCGAGCCATCCGGCCGCGACCACCGGACCAAGGCCCGGGATGGCAAGGAGGCCAAGGCCTGCGAGCAGGCCGGCGGCGCCGCCGAGCCCAGCGCCGATGCCGGCACCCGTGCCGGCGCCTTCGGCGCGATCATCGGTGCCGTCGCGGTCACGATCGACCTTGCCGGAGCGTGAGCCGTACCAATTGTCCGAATTGTTGGCGACGAGGCTGATGTCGGAATGCGGCACGCCGGCGCTTTCGAGCCGGGTCACGGCCCGCTCGGCATCGGCGTAATTGTCGTACAGGCGAGAGATGGTGGTCGTCATGTCTGGATCTCCTTGCTCGCGGATGACTTGCGCGAATTACTTGGCGGAAATTACTTGGCGGGGTTGACGTTGCCCTGAAAGTCGACGCTGACGTCGGTCTTGGTGCCGGCCTTGTCGGCCTTGCCGCGCCAGACGCCCTCGTTGTCCTTCTGCAGGCCGGAGACGTTGGAATAGCCCGCGCCCTCGATCCGCGATTTCGCCTGTCCCTCGGTGAAGCTGTTGCGGCCCGCGACCGGCGCGTTGGAGTTGTTCTGGTCGGAACTGTTCACGGCGTTGTTGCCCGGCCCGCTTTGCGCCGGCTGCGACTGAGCGCCCGCGGGCACCGAACCAAGCAGCAACAAGGTTGCGGCCAGAATTGTCAGATGTTTCATGTTGTTGTCTCCTGCAAGTGATTGTGCGGGCGACAACAAGTGAGAGTCGGATTGGTTGCTATTGGTTTGGATGAGTTTGCTGCGGCTCTTCGGTCGCGGCTCTTTGGTCACGACCAGGAGCGAGTTGCCGCCGCGGCCGCAGGGACATGCGTCCGCCACCTGCTATTTTGAAGATTGCACTGACTCGGCCTGGCCCTTGGTCGGCTCCCACGGCGCCGGAAGGATCACGCGGATGGGGCGGGCTTCGGGGGCGCTTTGAACCACAGGTGCGGCCTGATCCTTGACGGGCTCGCCCAGCGCCACGCTCATCAGTGCAACCAGCAGCGCCAGGGAAGTTGTCACCAGCCGCACGTCCAGCATCGAAGCCTCCTGTTTGCGCACCAACGCAATCCGCCGGAATTGGTTCGGGACGGTGATCGGGAACAAGTGGCAATTTGTCGGGTTTGTAGAAGACAAGCCTGGATGACCGGGCTGCTGGAGGAGGACACGATGAACTTCAAAGCAATCATTGCCGCCGCCGTGCTGACGTCGGTTGCGGCTCCCGCGTTTGCGCAATCGTTCTACGTTGTGCAGGACGTCAAGACCAAGAAGTGCACCATCACCGAGTCGAAGCCGACGACCACGGAAACGACGGTCGTCAGCGGCGACACCGTGTACAAGACCAGGGCGGAAGCCGAGGCCGGCATGAAGACCGTCAAGGTCTGCACCTCGAACTGATGCACTGAGCGAAGGTCTCACCCGAGCCTGCGCTCGAAACAATGCCCGCGCGGAGCGATCCGTCGCGGGCTTAATTTTTGCAAAGTTCAGCTTACCAAGCCGCTGTTAGTGTCGGTCCGCCACGCGCGGCCAGATAGGAACTTGGTCCGTCCGGGTGGATTGTCGCCAGCGCTTTGAACGACGGGTGAGCCGCTCCAACCATGCAATCACGCTATCCCTTGTTGAAGAGGTGGACGGCGGACGAGCATGAGCGGCTGAAAGCGCTGGCTGAAGCCGGACGCCGCCCCGACGAAATTGCCGCAGAGCTCAACCGGAGCGAAGCGGCGGTGCGGGTGCGGGCCTGGCAGCACGGCATCGCGCTGCGCGGCGTCACGCAGAGGCGCGGCAAATAGCGCGTGCTGGGGGCGTGGACTCGTCAACACTCGGTCAGCGGGTCGGTGTCTGCTTCACGCTCAAGGCGGATTAGGACGCCAAGCGAAAAACCCGGAGTGTGAGCGTCCGGGCCGATCGCAAGTAAGAATTGCAAGTCCAATGCAGGAGCTAAACCAAACCTCAACGGCCCTGTCTGTCCACTTTTGCACACCCGCGGCGAGCAACAAGTACAAGCTGCGTAAACAGCTCATGGACATCGCAATCGACCGTTCTTCGTGTGGTGCGCGTCTCGCAGGAACGACAGCGCAGCGTTTTCGTTGTGCTCGTCTTCTAGACAAGGAGGATAACGATCATGGACCGTGAACATGTGAAGGGCGCCGCTGACAAGGCAAAAGGCGCGATCAAAGAGGGGGCTGGCAAGCTTACCGGGGACAAGGACCTCGAAGCCGAAGGCGAGATGGATAAGGCCAAGGGATCCGCCCACAACGTCGCTGGGAATGTAAAGGACGCAGCGCGGGACGCCTCTGACGCCCTCAAGAAATAACCGAAAAAGGAAAGTCTGAAACTGGCCGCCTCAGGGCGGCTTTTCCTTTTCTGCCAAGCCCACGGCGACGACGAAACACGCCTGAAACAGTGCTGAAACCAGATCGTCCTGAACTCGGCGCCCGCCGGGGCCGACCAACCAAGCGAAACGGAGAGACAATCATGATCCAGATCGGTTCGAAGGAAGAAGTCGCGCTGCTGCTGGCGCTGTTTGGCACCCACACCCAGAAGGCAGAGCGGCCGAAGCCGAAATCCCAGCAGAGGTGAGTGACGCCATGCCCGGTTTGGCCGAATGCCAGAGCCTGCTCAGGCTCCTGATCGCCAGGGGCGATCCCAAGGCCATCCCGCTTGCCAAGGGCGCCATCGACCAGTACCTCAACACCGCACCCGCGAGCATGCGCGGGCGGGGCCTGCGCGTGCTTCAACGCGATGCGCTGGACCAGCACGATGTGGCGGTCGGCGTGCAGCGCTCGTTCGCCGAGACGGTGGACGCCTACATCGAGCGCAAGCTTGCGGAGGAATAGGCGGGCCGGTCGCAGATCGGCCCCCTGTTCCCGGAACCCATTGGATCCCAAGAGATTTTTTAGTCCCGCCGGAAACCTTTGTCCGTGCTTCGGCCTATAGGGCAAAGGATTGCACTCATGGCCCGATACTACTTCGACCTTCGCGACGACAAGGGAATTGCGCTGGACGAGGAGGGGCTGGAATTGTCGAGCCCGCGTGCCGTTCAGGCCGAGGCCGCCAAGTCGGTCGCTGACCTCGCGCGCGATGCGCTGCTCTCCGCGCCGCTCACCGGCGACCGGCGGGAGCTGGCGATCGACGTGCGCGATGCCAGCGGTCCCGTCATGCAGGTGAAGTTCTGCTTCCAGATCGAAGACCTGAAGTCGCGGCCGCGCTCACGCGGTCATTGACGCGTCAGCGTCGGGCGGGACGGCTCGGGCAGGGGCGGGCAGAGCTGCTCGGAGTCCAGCACGGCGATCTTCCGGCCGAGCTGCCAGACCTCGACCTTGCCGAGCCGCGTGAACCGCTTCGCAAAATCCAGCGCGGAGGAATCGGACGGGGCTTCGAACGCTTCGGCGGAGCGGAAGACACCGTTCTCGCCGATGAGATAAGCGCGATATTGCATCATGTCGGCGCCCTCAGGCCGGGCGAGCGCAGCCAGGAATCGATCTGCATGGCGGTTTCGTCGCGGCGCGCCTGGCGCAGCAGCATGTCGCGGCGGGGGCCAGGGGCGAGCTTGCGCGCTTCCTCGCGGCAACGCTCCGCTTCGTCCGCGAGTCTCTCGCGCAAGGTGGTGGTGTGTTTGAAACGACGCCGCTTCTGCATGGGCGTGCTCCCTCGTTAGAGTAGGGCGGGAGCGCAACTGGCGTTCTCATCACCGATCTCTGCCACGGGCCTTGCGGTGATGATTAACCCTACGCCTTTGGCAGAGGCGAGTCACATCATTTGATATGGCGCGCTGATTTATTTTCGCGGGCGAAGCTTGAGCATCTTGAGTGGCTTACTCAATTTGCGGCGCCGCGATTCTTGCGTGCACTATTGAACAACATCGATCTGTGTTAGTTGATGTGGCATCACCGGCCAAGGCTTCGTCCGTAGGCGTCGGTGGCTGAGAGACCGAGCGTGCTCCCGCCTGCAAAGCAAGGGGAGCACCGCGATGCAAGTCTATCGGCCGTTGCCTGCCGACCACGAGCAGGCCGAATACATGCGCCGGATCGTGCGCGAATGCCGCGAGCTGCTGAAGCAGCCGCCGCCCGATACGTTTCTGGGACGCAGGACGCACGAGCCTCTCCAGGCCGACGACGACGCTACGCCGAACGAGGAGCGTTGACCGTCAGCGCGATCGCGACGGTCGGCGAGAGGCCGGATTGCAGCGTGCGGGTTTGGGCGGCGTTGGCGCAGATCGCGCGGGCGAACGCGCGTTGACGTGTCAGGGCGAGGCGAAGCTCTTCGGCTTCGCGGAGGGCGGCATCGGCGCGCGCCAACAGGGGATCGGCCATTGATCCGTGCATGGGCCGTGCAACGCGGTGTGTTGCCGGTTGTTCCTGGGAGGGCGGCCCCGGTGTGGCTCTGGCGACGGCGCGCGCGGTATTTCTTGTTGTTGCGTGAACCCCTCTATCTTGCGCTCACCCGGAGCGCGGAAAACGCCGATTGACATTGTTCCCTATTTGTTCTAAAGAGGGTTTCAACCTCTGGGCGAACAGCCGAAGTTTGACTCACACTGGAATTTCTGCGGGGTCGTTGATGAGTAGCTCGCTTCTCTCTTTTGTCCTGTTGAGCAGACCGGTGACGCCTGACATGTCAGCAGTCGCCAAAGTTCTTCACGCCCGCCATCCGGAATTGGCAGCAGAGGCGCCGGACGATAACGAGCTGCAACCGGCTCAAGCGAATTCGCCGCTCATCCGCTGTGGCAACGAGCTTGTTGCGGTCATGTCGATGCCGGCGCCCATCCCGCAGGATCCGGGGCTTTGGGCGCGCGCTGCGCGAACTTGGCCCGAAAGCGAGGCTGTGGCAACGAACCATCAAGGCCACATTATCGTCTCGCTGCTCGGAAAATCTGAGCAGCCGCTGGTCGCCGCCCGCCTTACGACTGCAGTCATCGGTGCATTGATTGCCACCGTGCCGGAATGTTGCGGCGTGGTGTGGGCGGGCCGGGTGGCACAGCCGGCCGATCTATGGCTCGATGCGTCTCGCTGGTCGCTCGCACCGTATCCGGACTATCCCTTTAGACTATGGGTCGACATTCTTCCGTTCCGGTCAGGTGCGAAGATCGGAGCGATCACGATGGGCTTGTCCGCGTTTGTCGGCCGCGAGATCGAATTCGTGACCGGTAAGCTCGCGCTTCCGGCGTTGTTCGACAAGGTGGCAGGACTTTCCGTGTATCTGATCGAGCACGGAAACGTGGTGAAGGACGGTGATACGATCGGAGCAAGTGCGAGCGAGCGGATTGCAGTGCGCTACAAGAACTCTGATGTTTTTGGAGGTCTGCCGGTGTTCTATTGTACGGATGAATTCGAGCACTAGTCTCCCAAACTTCTTGCACGTGTCGAATGGTAGTTGCACTGCTCGAAATCGCTTTGACACGTCGGGCAAAACACTGGCAGAATGGCATCATGGAGAAAGGCCGATCAAGCTCGCGGGAAGCCGCGGGCTTTATTGTTGCGCGCAAGCCTTGTTCCACGTGCAAGTCCATGGTGCGCAAAGAAATCGGCTTGAGAACTTCAAAGCTCTGAGAAGCGCCGTGGGCCGAGCGATAGGCAAGGGAGCGACAAACGATGCCCGAGTCAGGTATTGCAGCGCGAAAGAAAAAGTCGTCAAAGCTATACAAGTTCGAACGGGATATTAGAGTTAGCACGTCGCCCGGTTGGAACATGGAAAATTTCGACGCCTTGGGCGTTGGCCCCGTGCTGTATTCACCACGAGGCAAGCGAAGCTTTCCTCCGCTCCTAGAAACGCCGCGGCTGCTGATCGCCAGATCTCTCGGGCGGCCGCCGGCCGACTGGGAGCCATTTCACGACTTTTGGCTCGTGTCCGATCGAATGAAAAACGTTCTCGAGTCGGTGGACAGAGAGGGGGTTGCTTTTCTGAGATGCGAAACGCGGTCGTTGAGAGGAGAAGCACCGGTATATTGGCTCTGCGACATCGTCCGTGAGCTCGATGTCATCGATGAGGAGAAGTCGAACTTCAAAGTCCTGGAAGATGGGACTGATTTCAGGCGGTATGTCGGCACGGCGATGGATTCCACGTTCGTCTTTCGCGAAGAGGTCATCGGTTCGGCTCATATCTTCCGAGCCCGCTTTTTGAACAAAGTTGTTTGTAGTCAAGCAATGAAGGATGCTTGTAAGGCTGCAGGCCTGAAAGGTCTAAGATTCGGAAATCCCTACATCAATTGGGGTTGATCCCAGACGTAGCGCACTGAGATACCGTCGAAAGTCTCCCAAGACTCAATGATCTATCAACGCACGTGAACCGCCCGCGTCCGAAGGTGCTTGCGTGTTGTTGGCGCGGGGGATTCCCCCGATCTACGTGATGTAGCCAAGCGCTCCGCTGTCCCGAAGCCTTCCGGCAGATGCCGACGTCGGCAACAGCTTCGTGCCACAACGTTTACCGGCACGTCGGACGATACAACCCGCAAATCCAGCGGCCGGCCTCCCCCGTGCAGGCCATCTAAACAGCATTCAAACCAGAACGCCGGCTGCATTCAGGAGCAGCTCGGATGCCGGCGCACGGCAGGAGCCGCAATTTCATGTTTCAAAATCACCACATTTTACTTCAGCATTTCGCCGACCACCCGGTCGTCCGCTTTTTACGTGGACGGTTCGAAGTTGACGCAACTCGAAATCGTATGAGTTTGCCCTCCGTACAATCGGCGGCAAGCGATCTGGGTGCGAGCCCTCATACTGGAGGCCATCTCGGGGCGTATCATCAGGGGTTCGGCGACTACCTTAAGACGGTAGAAGAATCTCCGAGGTACGCGGCGGCTCTCGCGGGTGACTCGCATGAGCTCGATGAGCTGGTGTCGGACGTAAACGCACTCGTGGCGGCCGCCAAGTACGCGCTGGCGAGCGGTCATCTATTTGCCAATACTCCTACGGGAATGACCACCGAAAACGCAAATGCGGTGAACAAGCAATGGTTCGACAACTGGAGAGCATACGCCGCCGATCATCAGACGCAGATCCGGGAGATGCAGGAGACAGTGGACCAATTCCTCGCTGCCGGTCGCGCGGACGCGGCCTTGGACTTTCCGCTTCTCTCTCCAACCAGCGGTCTCAGCATGGCAGAGAGGATCGCAATCCTGAAGCGTTCGCCGAAAGGCTCTCCTATCTCGCTGCAATTTACCAACGTCGGACCTGTCCCCGATCTTCCGGGCCTGGTGCCGCCCTTCGTCAATACGCGTTTGCCAGGTTTTATTCCGCCGTCGCTTGAGGGAATCAACGAACCGGAAGGATTTACGCCTAGCAATCCGCTTATCACGTACGGGTTGCCGGGATTTCCGGCGACCAATCCTCGAGGCTTTGGACAACTACCTCCTACTACTGGGGTGGCCGAGGATCCTTTAGTGCTCAAGTATGATCCAGCAACCGGTTGGCCCCTTCCATTCTCCGAACGCTCACCGATATTGGACCCTGGCGCTCCGTCTCATGCAACGCCGCCGGCTGGCCTCTACATGGGAGCGGGACTTGCTGCGGCTGCGGTGTTAGCGCCACAATTCTTGCCTCTCTGGGCTCGGGTAGGGGTCGCTGGGCTAGCTGCTAGCGTACCGACGCTGGCAACTGCTGGGACTGGCGACGGAGGAGTGTTCTCCACCGGAGCGCCCGCATATGATCCATTCAATCGCGACCAGACGAGCAGCTATGTTGGCGGCTTGAATGCGGGCCCTTGGTCGAACGAAGATGCCAAAACGATCGCAACGCCCTTGGCGATGGGGCACCGCGGAAATCAGGACGAGACCTCTGAGGGACCAACTGAGCAGCCGCAAGCGCTTCAATCAGGAGTCTCGCGCTTAAGCGCATCAGTCGCGCCCGAAGATGTCCGGCGTCTCGCCCGTGTGAATGAGACGAACGCGGGCAACGTGTTTATATCGGGCAGTGCGCCAGTCCCGTATCTGCCGTCTACCGCATTCGACGATCGGTATGGCAATTGGACTATCCCGGCCGCTCGCGGCCAGCAGCCGCAACCCAGCAAGCCGATCGGCGTGTTTGCAGACGAGCCGAGTTATCTCATTCCTCCACAGATCTTCGGAGTGGACGGCTCCCTCCATCCGCGCGATGATGGCGAGGAATGGTCCTCGCGCTGGATACGGCCTTTGCTTCCGCCGCAATGACGTTTGTGTAGTGGAGCGAGAGTGGTCGTTTGACACGTCGGGCAAAACACTGGCAGAATGGCATCATCGAAAAGTTCGGAACAAGCCCGCGGATCTGCCGAGGGCTTGCTTGTTTTGACGGCGCACGAGACGTTCGCGCCCTACGCGCCACCCGGCCCGAACCACCGCGTCAGCGCCTCCGCAAGTCCGCGCTGGCTCTCCTCGCCCACCCAGGCCACGTGCCCATCCGGCCGCACCAGCACCGCGCGCGGCGCGGCGACCGCGCCGATGGCCGGAAGCTGCCAGTCGCCGTCGCAATCGGCATCGACCATCCCTATGCGATCCGCCCAGGGCGTGATGTCCAGGCCGCCGCGCTGGCCGAAATTGAGCAGCACGCCGCGCGCGCCGTGCAGCAGCGTGAGCAATCGTAGCTTCCGCCCGCCCGCAACGAGATCGAGATCGGGCATGCGGCGGCCGAGCAGCGCGTGGCCTTCGCCGAGGTCGTAAGCGATGTCGAGCCCGCTCATCATCGCACCAAAGCGCCGGCGCGGCTCGTCCATGGCGAGCAGCTCGGCGATCACCTCGCGCGCGGCCTTGCGGCCGTCGTCGCCGCGGCGGAGCAGGGCGATCTGCGCCATGGTGTTCTTTAGGACGCGCGCGGCCACGGGATGACGCTCGCTGTGATAGGTGCCGAGCAGGCTCTCGGGCGAGATGCGCCTGACCACCTGCGCCAGCTTCCAGCCGAGATTGACCGCGTCCTGCACACCGAGGTTGAGGCCCTGGCCGCCGACGGAATGATGAATGTGCGCGGCATCGCCGGCGAGCAGCACGCGGCCCCTGCGATAGGACGCGGCCTGCCGCGCCGCGTCGGTGAAGCGGGAGATCCAGGCGGGATTTTGCACGCCGAAATCGGTGCCGTACACGGCTTCGAGCGCCGCGCTGAGATCGCGCAACGAGGGCTCGCCACCCTGCGCGAGCTGTGCCTCCGTCAGCACGACCAGCACGCGCCCGCTCTCGGTCTTGCTGAGGCCGTGAAAGCCGAGCGCGTCGTGACGCAGGCCGAATGGGGGCTCCTCGCGCATCTCGACCTCGGCCATGAGGTTGCTGAGCGAAGGTTCTGAGCCGGGGAAGTCGATGCCCGCGACCTTGCGCACCAGGCTGCGGCCGCCGTCGCAGCCGACGAGGTAAAGCGCGCGCAAGCGCTCGCCGCTGGACAGCGTGACGTCGAGGCCGCTCGCGTCTTCCGCAAAGTCCGTCACTTCGCGGTTTCGATAAATTGGCACCGCGAGCTCGGAGGCCCATTCGGCCAGCAGGCGCTCGATCTGGTTCTGCCGCAGCGCGAGCCCGTAAGGATGGCGGGTGGGGAGATCGCCGATGTCGAGCCTGGTCCAGGCGAAGCCGGCGAGCTGGGTGATTTGCCCTTCGCGCAGGAAGCGCTCGGCAATGCCGCGCTGATCGAGGATCTCGATGCTGCGCGCGTGAAGTCCGCCGGCGCGCGTCTCGACGATGTCCTGGCTCGCGCGCCGCTCGACGATTGCGACGTCGATTTGAGCCAGCGCGAGCTCGGCGGCCAGCATCAAGCCGGTCGGGCCGGCGCCGGCGATGACAACCTGATGGCCGGCGGCAGTTGCGCGTTCCGCGCTGGTTCGGCCGCGCGAGCGTGACGTCGGAAGCGGGAAAGGCATGTCGTGACCCCTCGACTGGTTGTTCAGGCCGAGGGGTCTTACGCGATCACCGGGGGCTTGAAGCAAGCCCCTTGCGCACCACATATCGAGGTGGGAGATGAGGCTCTCGCCTGTTCGGCGCGTTGACACGTCGGGCAAAACACCGGCACAATGGCATCATCGAGATGCGCGCCGCTTGTGCCGCGGGCTAATCGTCCTTCGCCAAATCGCCGGGTTGTGTAGGCAGATCGATGCTGCCGCCCTCGCCATGCGCGAGATCGCGGCCGTCGTCCGCCGTCACGTCGGCATCTTCGACGATCGCCTGCTGCGTGGCGCGTTCCTTGTCGATGCGCGGCTTCGAGCCCGGACGATCTCGCAACGTCTCGTCTTGCGATGTGCCGGGTGAGGTCGTCTTGATGGTCATGGCCGGTCGCTCCTGATTGTCCAACGCGGCTCGTGCGAATTCGTTCGTTTGACACGTCGGGCAAAACACTGGCAGAATGGCATCATCGAAACGAGTTTGAGATGGCCCGCGCGGGACGCAATCCGCGGCGGGCTTTTTCAATTCAGCGGAAGGTTTTGACACGTCGGGCAAAACACCGGCATAATGCCATCATCGAGACGAGTTTGGTTCACCCGCGCGGAACGCGATCCGCCGCGGGTTTTTTCGTTCTCGATTTTGGAATCGGACGGCGGCGGCGCATTGCGGCCACGCACTCGCTTGATAACGCGTTGAGAGAGCGCCGATCGGCGCGCCGTCGTCCGAACCTATTGCTGGCCGTGCACGCGCGAACGTGCCGGCCCGCGGCGCTGGGCATCGCCTGCGCCGCTGCGGTCTCCGGGACCGGAGATAGGGTTCGCGCCCGAAACGATCGCGCTCTTCGCGCGATCTGCCGCGCATATTGCTTTCGAGGAGAAACGATGACCGCCTATCTGATATCGCTGGCCCTCGCGGGCCTCGTTGCCATCGTGCTGTGGGAGACGTTCTCGTGAGCGAGGACATCATCGAAGGTGAGCTTGAGCCTGCACCGCTTCGGTTGCCCCCGCGAGCGAAGGCGTCGCGCCCGCGCAACCTGACCGAGATCCGCTCGCTTGCGCGCAGCCACACCCGAACCGCCATCAGGGTGCTCGTCGGCATCATGCGCAGCGAGGATGCAACGCCCGCGGCGCGCGTCTCGGCGGCCAACGCCATCCTCGATCGCGGCTGGGGCAAGGCCGCACAGCCGGTCGAGAACGGCGAGGACGGCGTGCTGGAATTGATTCACCGGATCGAGCGCATCATCGTGCATCCGGGAAGCTCGAACAGCGGCGACGCCGTCACGACGCTCGAGACAGTGGATATCCCGATCTGCAACCGCGTCTCGATTGAGCGTTGACCCGTCGGGCAAAACACTGGCAGAATGGCATCATCGACAGAAGTTGCTGTTACCCGCGCGGATGCAATCCGGCGCGGGTTTTTTGTTGGTGCCTTCGGCTAATTCCTGGTCTGCTTGCCAGCCCTGTGCTGCACGGCATAGGCGCGCTGCACCTGGTCGCTGCAATAGGACAGCTTTCGGCCGTCACCGGTGAAGCGCCCGTCCTTGATGATCCAGAGGACGACGGTCTTGTCGTCGATCTTCTTGAACATCAGGTTCTCGCGGTCCGGGGTGGTGCTCGGGTCCTGCACACTGACGGCGTCAGGGCCGGAAGCCGCCTGTAAGGTGCAGGTAGCGTTGATCCTGACGGTGTCTGGGAGTTGAACACGCATCCGGCGGATATCGCACTTGTTCGAGGCCGTAACGATCGACCTCTTGGCGAACGCAACGACGGTATCGCTGAGTTTCGCGCAACGGTCCTCGAAATCGGCACCCAGTGCGGCGTAGACGCCATCTTGCGGATGAGCGCTCTTGAGAGCGAGCTCCTCTTCGGCCTTCCGCTTGGCTTCCTCGGCCTTTTGCTTGGCCTCTGCCTCGGCTCTTAGCCTCGCTTCAGCAAGCGCGCGCTGTGTACTCAGAGGGCAGTAAGCCGCGCGCCAGGGAGGATCCTTGAGCTTTCCGTTCAGGCTTTTCTGGACCGAGATCGCCGCCGCATCCAGTTGTTTGATGAACATGATCTCGTTGAATTGTCTGCTATCCCAGTTGGGATCGCGCGGGTTGAGGTTCTGCGCCAGATTGTAATCGTCACAGACCATTTCAACCTTCAGCGAGCCCGGGCCGAGATCGTTGATCTTCTTGACCTTGCAGCTCCATTCGTAACCGCTGACCGATTTCCTGCCGAGATCGATTGTCAGGCCGCCACTTTCATCACAGTCTAGCTGGAAGTTCTTGCCAGGTTCGGCATAGACGCCGGCCTTGGGACGCCACTTGTCGGATGTCGGAGCAGGTGGTTCCTGTGCGAAGGCAGGAAGTGCGAGAGCGACCGTCGCGGCCGCAGTGAGAACGCGGCGGATAGCTCTTTTCATGTCAGCCCCTCATTCCTCGGCCACGCAAGATCGGCTCGATCAAGACACCGCACGCGAACTAGTTAGTCAACTACCGCAAAGGATATTCAAATGTGGGACGACATGATGCGGCGCATTCTTCAGCCCGTCGAGGGCATCTCGCCCCATGTCACGAGTCCATACGGCGCGGAGACAGGCAGGCCACGCGGATCAAGCAACCCACACCGGGGCATCGGTTTCAATTATGTTGGTGGTCAAAGTGCTCGGCTGAACACGAGTCACCCAGAATTGCGATCTCCCGTGAATGGCGTCGTCGAGCGCGCCGGTGATGATCAATGGGGGGCAATCTCGATCAGAGACAATAACGGCTTGCGTCACCAGATACTGCATACCAACTCTCGGAAGGTGAAGGTCGGCGATGTGGTTGCGGCGGGTCAGGTGATTGGCACGATGGGTAATACCGGTCTTTCTGACAAGAAGGGCAGTCCAGGGCACCACCACGTCCATTATCAAATCAAGGATCTTGCAGGTAATGTTCTTGACCCAGGTGCGTTTGCGGATGCACTGGGACCGTTCGATCCAGTTCCCGCGCCGGCCTACATTCCGGAGTACAAGCGATATCTGCAAAACGCGGATATGATGCCGCGGTCCCGTTCCAAAGATGTCCGGGTTTTGAGGAGGATGCCTGCCGGAAAGTCCGATCGATCTGCTTTCGACTCGAATGATCCCGCACCGATACCCGCTATTCCGCCTGATGCTTCGTTTCCGTCAACGACAATCCCACGCCCCGGGAAACGAAGACTGGCCCGCGATGTGGCGCAGGCGCACCGGCCTGCCCTAGGGCGAGCGAGCGCAGCCATTGTCCATCCTGAAAATTCCGACCGCTAAAATCTTCGAGCCGCTGCTCAAGCCTGCGCGCTACAAGGGCGTTTACGGCGGGCGCGGCTCGGGCAAATCGCATTTCTTCGGCGAGCTCCTGGTCGAGACCTGCCAGGCCGAGCGCGGCACGCTCGCGGTCTGCATTCGCGAGGCGCAGCGCACGCTGGCGCAATCGTCGAAGCGCTTGATCGAAGGCAAGATCGCAAGCCTCGGGCTCGGGCACGGCTTCAAGTTGTTCAGCGACAAGATCGAGACGCCCGGCGACGGGCTCATCATCTTCCGCGGGCTTCAGGATCACACGGCCGACTCGATCAAATCCCTGGAGGGGTTTCGCATCGCCTGGATCGACGAGGCGCAATCCCTGAGCGCGCGCAGCCTCGCGCTGCTGCGGCCAACGATCCGCGCCAAGGACTCAGAGCTTTGGTCGAGCTGGAATCCGCGTCGCAAAAGCGATGCGATCGACGATTTTCTGCGTGGGCGACAGCCGGATGGCGCCGTGATCGTGAAGGCGAACTGGCGCGACAATCCCTGGTTTCCGGATGTGCTCGAGGAGGAGCGGTTGCTCGACCAGAAGCTCTATCCGGAGCGTTACGACCACATCTGGGAAGGCGAGTATGCACGCGCCTTCGAGGGTGCTTATTTTGCCTCGCTGCTCTCGGAAGCGCGCGCGCAAGGGCGGATCGGCAAAGTTGCCGCGGATCCGCTGCTGCCGTTGCGTGCCTTCATCGACATCGGCGGCGCCGGCGCCGCGGCGGATGCTTTCACCATCTGGATCGTGCGGTGGGTCGGCAGCGAGATGCGAGCCGATTTTCAGCACTTGCGGAGGTGGCGAAAGAGCGTGGAGCAGGCCCAGAGCTACACCTTCAAGGCAGTCATCACAGTGATTGCCACTGGCCTGATGGGTGCCGTCTGGCTTGGTGTCAAGGTGGTCCTGGGCAAATGAGCCTTCATGGCGCCGGTGACGTCGCCGCGCGTCCGATCAAGATCTGCTGCGCAATGAGTGGCTCATGTACAGAATTCGTATCGTCGATGCGTCCGATGATGACGTTGCTGAAACCCTATCTGATCTGCATCGACTCACGTTCTTCGATGCCGCGGCGATGCCCACGTTCGACCTTGGCGCGTGGTGGCTAGCTTATCACGACGAGGAAGCAGTCGCCTTCGCCGGAATTGTACCCTCGACGCACGTTCGAAATGGCGGCTATTTCTCCAGAGTCGGCGTGTTGCAACGGCATTGGGGACGCGGCCTTCAACGCAGATTGATGCGTGTGGTCGAGGCGAGGGGACGGCGTATCGGATGGGACAGCATCGTCTCTGATACGACGGATAACCCGGTATCGGCGAACAACTTCATTCAGTCGGGCTATCGGCTGTTCGAGCCCGAGACCCCTTGGGGCTGGGCGCATACGCTCTATTGGCGGAAGTGGCTGCACTGAGCAGGTTTGCCGCCGCATGGAACGCGCCGTCTATCTAATGACCAGTACGTGCCTGGAACGTCCGAGGACCCGGCAGCCTGGGGGCTGCCGGGTCCTTTTTGCGTATTGAAGCGATGTCGGCGTGGGACTTGCGAAGTCGGTGGCGTCGGGCTTTAAGTCTGCTCTTGCAGGAAATTCGGCGGCCATAAGCCGATGTAAGGGAGAGCGCGATCGATGCCCACCAAGCCTCAATTGCCGGTACGTGCCTCGCATGGGACAGGAGGCCCGACCGCGCTCGATGGTCTATTGGTCGTCGATTTTACGCGCGTGGTGGCCGGCCCTGCTTGCACCCAGACGCTCGCCGATTACGGTGCGCACGTTATCAAGATCGAGAATCCCGATGGCGGCGACGACACGCGCGCCTATGAGCACGCGGAGATTGGAGGCGAGAGCGCCGCCTTTCTCAGCCTGAACCGCAACAAGCGCGGCATCGCGCTCGATCTTGCTGTGCCGGAGGCGCGCGAGATCGCGCTGGATCTGATCCGCAAGGCAGATGTGGTCGTGGAGAATTTTTCGAGCGGGGTCATGAAGAAGTTCGGGCTCGACTATGAATCGGTCGCGCCGCTCAACCCGCGGCTGGTCTATTGCTCGATCTCCGCCTACGGACGCAGCGGACCGTTTGCCTCCCGGCCAGGCTTCGATCCGATCACGCAAGCGGAGAGCGGCTTCATGTCGCTCAACGGATTTGCCGACGGCCCGGCGGTCCGCACCGGCCCGCCCATCGTCGACATGGCGACAGGGATGTCCGCCTGCAATGCCATCCTGCTGGCACTGCTGGCGCGGGAGCGGCTCGGCCGTGGGCAGCATGTCGAAGTTGCCCTGTTCGACGTCGCGATGGGAATGACCGGTTTCTACGGCATGGCCTATCTGATCAACGGAGAAAATCCCGGCCGGTTCGGCAATTCGCCGAGCGGATCTCCCACCGTCGGCGTCTACGAGGCCTCAGATGGGCCGCTCTACATGGCCTGCGCCAACGACCGGCTCTACCGCCGGCTTGTGGTCGAGGTGCTGAATCGGCCCGATCTCATCACCGATCCGCAGTTTGCGACGCGCAAAGCCCGTTCGGAGAACAAGGAGCTCCTGCGGGCAGCCATTGCCGAAGTCTTCGCCAGCGATACGCTCGAGAACTGGATGACGAAGATGAAGCTCGCCAATATCCCGGTCGGCTATCTTCGGACCGTCGAGGAGGGCTTCAATGCCCCCGAGGCTCGCGAGCGCCATCGCTTGAACCGGATTCCGCATCCGACAGCCGAGTGGGTGCCCAACATCGAGCCGCCGATTACGATGAGCCTGACAGCCGCGGTCGACCCGGTCGCGGCACCTCTGTTGGGCGAGCATACCAAGCAGATCCTGCACAATACGCTCGGCTACAACGAACGTCGGATCGCGGATTTTGTCGAGAAGGGCGCCTTTGGCCCGGTCAAACCTCCAAGGTCGACTTGAGGCACTGGCTCGGCTTGATTTGGCGAAGGTCCCGCCGCATAAAGGTGTAAAAGCGAGGGACACGAATGGCGCCTGGCCAGGAGCCGAGCATGATCCAGCCCGCAGGCTTGCAAGCCGGCGGTGAGATCTATGCGTCAATGATCGCGAGGGCCCGGGCGCTTCTGCCGCGACTCCGTGAGCGGGCGGCACGGACGGAGGAGCTGCGGCATCTTCCGGCGGAAACCGAAAAGGATCTCCACGATGCCGGCCTGTTCCGGATGCTGCAACCGGCCCGGATTGGTGGCGCTGAGCTCGACTATGTCGCTCTCGTCGATTGCGCTGAGCTGCTCGGGCAGGCGGATGCGTCGGTCGCCTGGAATCTCGCCAACCTGGCAAGCCATCACTGGATGCTGGGCATGTTCGAGCCGAAGGCGCAGGATCTGGTCTGGGGCCGCAATCCGGATGCTTTGATCGCGTCCTCGTTCATTTTCCCCGCCGGACGCGCCACGCGGGTCAAGGGCGGATACCAGTTGCATGGCAGTTGGCCATTCTCCTCGGGCGTTGCCTCCTGCGAATGGAATATGCTTGCGAGCGTGGTCTATTCCGACGACGATGCCGACGGCATCGAGTATCGAATCTTTCTGCTGCCGAGCGGCGATTACAAGGTGCTGGACACCTGGAACGTCGCCGGACTGCGTGGGACAGGATCTTGCGACGTCGAGGTCAGGGATGCCTTTGTGGCTGACCATATGACGGTCGCCGTAGGGAACCTCTCAGGTGGCCCCACGCCGGGAAGCGCGGTCAATCCGAATCCTCTGTACACGCTGCCTGTCTTCTCGCTATTTCCTTACGTCCTCTCCGGTGTCGCGCTGGGGAATGCACAGGCGTGCCTCGACGACTATACGGAGGTCGCGCGTCATCGTATTTCGACGTACAACCGCGCCAAGCTGAGCGATTTTCAAAGCACGCAGATCAAGATCGCGGAGGCCTCGGCCAAGATCGACGCTGCGCGCCTGATCATGCGGTCGGCCTGTCTCGATGCCATGGAGGCCGCACGGCGCGGCCATATTCCTGACATGGCAACCAAGACCAGATATCGCCGCGACGGATCCTTTTCCGTGAACTTGTGCACGGACGCGGTCTCGATGCTGTTTGCCGCGAGCGGCGCTCGCGGGCTGTTCACGAGCGGCGTGTTACAGCGGCAGTTCCGCGATGCGCACGCGATCAACTCACATCTCGCGTTCAACTTCGATGCGGCCGGGACCAACTACGGACGGGTGGCCCTCGGCCTGCCCTCCGAGAATCTCACGCTGTGAGGTCGGCCGATGAATGACCTGCCGAAGCAGCCTCGCGCGCCGGATCCCGCCAATGAGTTCGCGAGCGACAGCTCGCAGATTGATCCTCGCGACTTTCGCAACGCGCTCGGAACTTATGCAACGGGCGTCACGATCATCACAGCGGCAGCGCCCGACGGCAAGCCGTACGGACTGACGTGCAATTCCTTCGCCTCGGTCTCGCTGAATCCGCCGCTGGTTCTGTGGAGCCTCGTCGTCTATTCCTCGAGCCTGACCATCTTCCAGAACGCCAGCCATTTCAGCGTCAACGTTCTCGGCGCTTCGCAGCAGGCGCTTGCGAACAAATTCGCAAAATCGTCGGATGACAAGTTCACCGGCGTCGACTGGACCCCCGGCCTTGGCAACGCTCCAGTGCTCGCCGAGAGCGTCGCCAACTTTCAATGCCGCTCCGTGAATCGCTATTATGGCGGTGACCATGTGATCTTTCTCGGCGCGGTCGAGGCATATACCTACAATGCGAAAGAGCCGCTGCTCTTTGCGCGAGGAGCGTTCGGTCGCTTCATGGCCGACGATGAGCGCAAGAACGGGCGGTAATGCGCCCCTAGAGCGCTTTGCGCTCTGCCGCCGAAAGCTTGTAGATCTCCAGCGCGTCCGCGTCCGCACCTCGCGCGGCCTTCGCCAGCCTGAACAGCTGCCCGGCAAGCGCGGCCATTGGCACTGGCGTCGAAGTCGCCTGTGCAACGTCGGCCACCGTATCGAGGTCCTTGAGCATCGTGGCGATGTGGCCGAGCGGCGGGGTGTGAATGCCGTTGACCATTCGCGGCACGAACAGCTGGAGCGGGATGGAATCCGCAAATCCGCCGGCGAGTGCCTCGGGCAATCGGTTGGCGTCAATTCCGGCGTTCACGGCAAGGCGGGTTGCTTCCGCGAGCACGGCCATTGCGCATCCGACGATCACCTGGTTGCACAGCTTTGTGGTCTGGCCGGCGCCGAGCGGGCCCATATGCGTGAACCTGCGTGCCATGGCCAGCACATAGGGCCGCACCCTCTCGATGTCGCCAGCTTCTCCGCCTGCCATGATGGCGAGCGTGCCTTCCTCGGCGCCCTTCGTGCCCCCGGACACCGGCGCATCGATCCAGCCCGCACCGTTCGCGTCTTTCAACCGCGTCGCGAGATCGCGCGCCGCGTCGGGATGGATCGATGAGAAGTCGACCACAAGCTTGCCCGCGCCAGGGGCCGCTGCCAGACCTTCGGGCCCGAAGATCACCTCCTCCACCGCCGCCGCATCCGTTACGCACATAAAGACGATATCCGAGCTCGCCAGGAGATCACGCGGCGTGACCACGTGCTTGGCACCAGCCTCGACGAGCGGCGCCACCTTGCCCTCCGAGCGATTCCAGACAGCGACCTGATAGCCGGCCTTCAGCAGGCGTCGGGTCATCGGCGTTCCCATGAGTCCGAGGCCGAGATAGCCGAGCTTCTCGGTGCGGTTCTTGCTGTCGTCAGCCATAGGTTGCCTCCTTCTGTCGTAGACGCCGCTTTACCATACATTGCCCATCTGCCGGCAAGACCGCCCACCTCGCATGGCTTGCCTGATTGTTTGAACCATGAAACATTTGAGGCGGTCGGGTTGGGGGCGCCAGTCGGCGCCGGAGCAGCGGAGTGGCACGATGCGAACCGTTTCGAAGTGGATCCTGGCTTTGGGGGCGGCAGCCGCCGTGAGCGCGGGCGCAAGCCCGTCATGGGGGCAGCAGACGATCCGCGTCGGCTGGACCATCCCTGCGGAGGAGTCCAAGTACTGGATGATGCGCAGGCCGGCAGAGTTTCCCAATCTCGGCAAGACCTACAACATCGAATGGACCCAATTCCAGGGCACCGCGCCGATGACGCAGGCCCTGGCGGCAGGTGCGCTGGACTGCGCGACGCAGGCGCCGCTCTCCCTCTCCAATGGGGTCGTCGGCGGCAATCTCAAGGCCTATATCGTCGCGCAGCATGTTTTCGAGATGCCCGGCGGCTTCTCGGTCTACTGGGCCGTCAAGGATGACTCGCCCATCAAGACAATCGCGGATCTCAAGGGCAAGACCGTCGGCATTTCCGTGATCGGTGGCGGTACGCAAGGGCCGTTCAATCTGCTCTTGAAGCAGAATGGCGTCGATCCGGCCAAGGACATCAAGCTGGTCGAGGTCGGCTTTGCCGTCTCCGAGGACGCGCTGCGCCAAGGCCGCGTCGACGCGGTCAACATGAACCAGCCGTTTGCTGCGCGCGCGGAGGCAAAGGGCGGCACAAGGAAGCTGTTCTCGCTCTCCCAGGCCATGCCGAACATCGTGCACATCCTGGAAGCCTGCCGTGCCGATTTCGTCGACAAGAACCCTGAGTTGGTCAAGGCCTATGTCCGCGATATTACCTCGGGCATGAAGAAGGCACTCGCGAACCGCGAGGAGACTCTCAAGGTCGTCAATGAAGTGCTGAAAGCCCCCATCCCGGTGCTTGAGACCTACTTGCTCAAGGACAATGATTTCGGCCGCGATCCGGGTGCTGCGCCGAACTTCCCGGCGATCCAGAAGATGCTGGATATCTATGCAGAAACAGGAATGCTGCCGAAGCTGGATGTCGCACAGTTCAAGCATCCGTCGATTGTCGCGCCGCTGCAATAGAAGCGGGGCGAATTACCGAACCAACATCGTGGCGTTCCGGACCATCCGGGACGCTGCACGAAGAAGATGCATATATGAAGAAGTTGCGATCCCGAGTCACCACAGACGGCCTCGACCGAGCGCCGCATCGTGCATTCATGCGCGCCATGGGGCTCGACGACGCTGCGATTGCGAAGCCGATGGTGGGCATCGTCAGCATGAAGGGTGAGCAGACGCCCTGCAACATGACCCACGACTTCCAGGTAGCTGCAGCCAAGACCGGGATCGAGGAGGCCGGCGGTACACCGCGTGAGTTCTCGACTGTTTCGGTGTCCGACGGCATCAGCATGAATCATGAGGGGATGAAGTTCTCCCTGTTCTCGCGTGAGCTGATCGCCGACTCGATCGAAGCCGTGGTCCATGGGTTGGCCTACGATGCGCTGATCGGATACGGCGGGTGCGACAAGACCCTTCCTGGCGTGATGATGGGAATGGTCCGCTGCAACGTGCCATCCATCTTCATCTATGGCGGCAGCTCGCTGCCCGGGCGCGTGGATGGACGTACGCTGACGGTGCTCGATTCCTATGAGGCTGTCGGCAGCTTCATGACTGGCGAGATCGATGGCGCCACGCTCGAGCGCATTGAGCGCGCCTGCCTGCCGACGATCGGTGCGTGCGCCGGCCAGTTCACCGCGAACACCATGGGCATGGTATCGGAGGCGATGGGGCTGACCATTCCCAACGTCTCGATGGTGCCCGGTGTCTATTCCGAGCGTGCGCAGATTTCGCGACGCGCCGGCCGACTGATCATGGAGATGCTGGACCGCGGCGGGCCGCTGCCGCGCGACATCGTGACGCGGAAATCCCTGGAGAACGGAGCGGCGATTGTGGCAGCGACGGGCGGCTCGACCAACGCCGCGCTGCACCTACCGGCGATCGCGAATGAGGCCGGAATTGCATTCAGCATCGATGACGTGGGGGAGGTCTTTGCCAGGACGCCGTTGATCGGCAATCTGCGCCCCGGAGGCAAGTATACGGCGAAGGATGTCTACGATATCGGCGGCGCTGCGGTCATCATTCGCGAGCTGATCCAGAGCGGTCATATCGATGGCGGCTGCTTGTCGATCACCGGCCGCACACTTGTCGAAGAGTACGGTGTGGCCAACGCGCCCGACGGAGAGGTTGTGTACACGGCTCGCGCGCCGATCATGCCTGACGGTGGTGTCGCGGTGCTGAAGGGTAACCTCTGTCCCGATGGGGCGGTGATCAAGGTGGCGGGCTTGAAGAGCCAATTCTTCGAAGGCGTCGCGCGTGTTTTCGAGGATGAAGAAGCCTGCGTCGCAGCCGTTCGTGACCGCAGTTACAAGGCGGGCGAGGTTCTCGTGATCCGCAATGAAGGGCCAGTCGGCGGACCTGGCATGCGTGAGATGCTTGGCGTCACCGCACTGATCTACGGGCAGGGCATGGGTGAAAAAGTGGCGCTGATCACCGATGGCCGGTTCTCCGGCGCGACCCGCGGGATGTGCATCGGCTACGTGTCCCCCGAGGCATTTGTTGGCGGTCCGCTGGCGCTCGTCCGGAATGGTGACAGAATCCGGATTGATGCCGCAAATCGACGGATGGATGTCCTGCTCGAGGAACAGGAGCTTGCCGCACGGCGACGCGATTGGAAGCCGCGCCCGCCTCGCCACCGCGCAGGTGCGCTGGCAAAATATGCGCGGCTGGTTGGGCAGGCGCCGGGCGGAGCCGTGACGCATGAAGGCCCGGCAGAATGGCCGTGGTTCGAATGACGCACCGCACGGGCGCGAAAGTGACAGCCTGTCTGGCAGGCTTCTTGCTAAGCTGATGCCGCTGAATCCTCGTGCGAGTGGGACGGAAGGCGGGATGACGGTAGTATCTGCGAGATCGAGCGAATGGGTGAGACCGGTGACGCAACAAGACCCGGCTTCCGCAATCATCGAGATCGACCGCGTGTCGCAGGTCTTTAAAACCTCGGCACGCAAGAATCACGTTGCGCTTTCGGACATTTCGCTGACGATCGAGGAAGGAGCTTTCGTCTCCATCCTTGGTCCGTCCGGCTGCGGCAAGTCGACACTGCTCTACATTGTCGGCGGCTTCGTCAGTCCAACCAGCGGCGCGGCGAAGATGAAGGGACAGGCGATCACGGGGCCCGGTCCGGATCGCGGACCGGTATTCCAGGAATTTGCGCTCTTTCCCTGGAAGACTGTGCTCGGCAACGTGATGTATGGGCCGCGTCAGCAAGGAATTCGCGGCACCGAGGCCGAAGCGCAGAGCCGGGCCCTGATCGAGATGGTCGGCCTCAAGGGCTACGAGAACTTCTATCCCAAGGAGCTGTCGGGCGGCATGAAGCAGCGCGTGGCGCTGGCGCGGACGCTTGCCTACCATCCCGAAGTGCTGCTGATGGACGAGCCGTTCGGGGCACTCGACGCGCACACGAGGACGCGCCTGCAGAACGATCTTCTGAACATCTGGGAGCGTGACCGCAAGACGGTGCTTTTCGTCACCCATTCGGTCGACGAAGCCGTCTTCCTCTCGGACAAGGTCGTCATGATGTCGAAATCGCCCGGGCGAATCCGGCAGGTCATCGACATCGACCTGCCGCGGCCGCGCCGCCGCAACGAGCTGTTGCTCGATCCGCGTTACCAGAAGTACGTCGTCGACATCGAGCGCATGTTCGACGAGAGCGACGAAGCCGGAGCGCCCGCGTGATGTCGGCGGCCGGCATGACCAAGCGCGCTGCCCCGGTGCTCGCCTGCATCGGATTGCTGGTGGTGTGGCAGGTCGCGTCACTGGCGCTGAAGAATGACAGCTTTCCGACCGCGATTGGAGCGATGAGAGCGATTCCGGACATCCTTGGCGACAAGGAATCCCTGATCAACATTCTTGCTTCGCTCCGGCGAATGGCGATGGGATTTGGCGCGGCCGTGCTCGTGTCGATTCCGCTTGGCCTCTTGATGGGACGTAGCGCCGCGATTGCGGCCTTCTTCAATCCGCTGCTGATGGTGATCTATCCGGTGCCGAAGGCGGCCTTGATGCCGATCATCATGCTCTGGCTCGGCGTCGGCGACATCACGAAGACGCTCGTGATCTTCCTCGGCGTCAGCCTGCCCGTGATTTATCACAGCTTCGAAGGCGCCAAGGCGGTCGAAGAGAAGATGCTGTGGTCGGGCGCTGCGATGGGGCTCTCGCCGGTGCAGCGTCTGGTGCGTATCGTGCTGCCGGCGGCGCTGCCTGAAATTCTGACGGGGTGTCGTACGGGGTTAGTGCTGGCGCTGATCACGATGATCACCAGCGAGATGATTGCCCGTCAGTCCGGCGCCGGGAACATCCTGTTCAATGCGCTCGACATGGGCCAATACGAAACCGTCTTTGCGATGATCATCATCGTGGGAGCGATGGGAATCTGCCTCGACGCGATTTTTGAAAGGGTTCGTGCCAGGCTCGTGCGCTGGTCCGAGCCACAGTTCGACATGCCGCTGAGCTTCTCATGATGTCGCGGCTTCTCTCCCCTAATTTCGCTCTTGGGATTGCTCCGATCGCACTGGTGATCTCGCTGTGGCAAGGCTTGGTGTCTTTCGGCTTCGCGCCGGCAGTTCTGCTGCCGCCGCCAGGCTTCGTCTTCGGCAGGCTGCTCCAGCAACTCGTAACCTCGACGTTCCAGCACGAGATCGCGGCGACCCTGATCAGGCTGTTTGCCGGCTTCGCGATTGCTGTCGTGCTCGGTGTCAGCATCGGCATTGCCGCCGCCGCCAATCCGGCGATCAACGCCGTGGTTCGGCCCATCGTGCGCGTATTGGCGCCTTTGCCCAAGGTTGCGCTCTATCCGGCCTTGCTGCTGCTGCTCGGATTTGGCCACGGATCGAAGATCACATTAGTGGCTGCCGACGCTCTTTTCCCGATCCTGCTGTCGACCTATTACGGTGCCTCGACCGTCGAGCAGAAGCTGATCTGGTCGGCTATGGCTGCGGGATCGTCACGCTACGAAATTCTCTTCAAGGTAGTGCTGCCGGCAGCGATGCCGTCGATCCTGACCGGGTGCCGGATTGGCCTTGTCATTTCCTGCATCGTGGTGTTTCTGGCCGAGATGATCACGTCGACGGACGGACTGGGGCACGCGCTCGTGACTGCGGCCAGAACCTTCCAGGCCGTGGACATGTTCGTGCCGCTGATCACGATCTCGCTGCTGGGCTTGATCTTGAACGGCCTGCTGGGAGCCGTGCGCTCGTACTTGCTCCGGGGCTTCCCCGAAGCGTAACTAACAAGAATCCTGAAGACCGGGAGAGAACCATGCTGGCTGATCGTATCGAGGCAAAATGGATCGATGCGTTTTGCGAGATCTTTGAGCGATGCGCCGTCAAGGCCGGCGATACCGCGGCGATCCTGTCGGAGACCCAGTCACGCGCATTGAACGTCCATCTCGCGGAGCTGGCCCTGCTGCGGATGGGCGCGCGGCCGTTTCATGTGGTGATGCCGACGCCGCGTAACCGGCATATCGTTCCGGTCCGCTCCACCGGGGCGAGCGAGGCGATCCAAAAGCTTGGTCCAGTGATCACGGCGCTTCAGCAGGCCGGCTTCGTCGTGGATTGCACCATCGAAGGACTGATGCATGCGGTGGAGACGCCGGACATTCTCAAAGCCGGCGCGCGGATCCTGGTGATCTCCAACGAGCATCCCGAAGCGCTGGAGCGCATGGTGCCGGATTCCGCGCTCGAAAAGCGTGTTCGTGCGGCGGCCAAAATGCTGCGCGGAACGAAGCGCATGCGTGTCTCCTCGAAGGCCGGCACGGCGCTCGATGTCGATATGGTCGGCGCGTCGACGGTCGGTGTGTGGGGCTGGACCGACAAGCCCGGCACGCTCGCGCATTGGCCCGGCGGCATCGTCGTCAGCTTTCCCAAGAGCGGGACCATCAACGGCACCCTGGTGATGGCGCCCGGCGACATCAACCTGACCTTCAAGCGCTACCTGACCTCGCCGGTGAAGATGACTCTGAAGGACGACTATGTCGTGGAACTCGAAGGCGAGGGCACGGATGCCGCGATGATGCGCGCTTATCTGGCCGCCTGGGGCGATCGCGAAGCCTATGCCGTGTCGCATGTCGGCTTCGGCATGAATCCCGGTGCGCGCTATGAGGCACTATCCATGTATGACCAGCGCGACACCAACGGCACAGAGATTCGGGCCGTTTCCGGCAATTTCCTGTTCTCGACCGGTGCGAATGAATTTGCAGGGCGCTACACGGCCGGACATTTCGACCTGCCGATGATGGGAACGACGATCGAGCTCGACGGCGTTGCGGTCGTCCGCGAAGGCGTGCTTCAGGACGTCTTCGGGTAGCCGCGATCGAGCACGGGCGGCCGGGCGAGGTCGAAGTGCCGGAGCAGGTCGACCATGGCCTGCAACCGCTTCACGCGATAAGCATCGACGTCCATCCCGGAGTAATCCAGGAAGCCGACGCCCGTGCGCAGGCCGATCCGGCCTTCATGCATGTTGCGGGAAATGACCTCCGGCGCGCGATAGCGGTCGCTACCAAGCGCGCCTTCGAGGTAACGGCTGGCGTAGTATAGGATATCGCCGCCGCCCCAATCGATGAATTCGAGCAGCCCGAGCACGGCATAGCGGAAGCCGAAGCCGTAACGGATCGCCTTGTCGATCTCTTCGGCGCTGGCGACGCCTTCCTCGACCATGCGCGCGGCCTCGTTCATTGCCAGCGCCTGGATGCGCGGGACGATGAAACCCGGTGTGGCGGCGCAGACCACCGGCACCTTCCCGATGCCTTCGAGCAGCGTCTTGACCTCGTCGATGACGGCCGGGTCTGTCGCCTTGCCGGGCGAAACCTCGACCAGCGGGATGAGATAGGCCGGGTTGAGCCAGTGCACGTTTAGAAAGCGGCGCGGGTTCACGATCGCGCCCGAGAGATCGTCGACGAGGATGGTCGAGGTCGTCGACGCGATGATCGTTTCAGGGCCGACCTGCTTTGCCGCCGCCCCCAGCACCTCGCGCTTGAGCTCGACCACCTCAGGAACGCCTTCGAAGATCATTCCGGCTTCGGCCAACGCTGCGCCGCTCCGGCTCGCCGGCACCACCGAGACCCGCGCGATCAGCGGATCGACATCCGCGTCGGTCAGCAGCCCCAGTTTTGACAGGCTGGCGAAGGTCTTCCTGACTTCGCCAAGCGCGTCCGTTTCCAGCTTGGTGAAGTCCTCCGCGGAACGCGCCTTGATATCGATCATCGTGACCCTGTGCCCTGCATACGCGAAGGCAACGGCAATGCCCCGGCCCATGCGGCCAGCGCCGACACAGGCGATATTGATGCGACTGGTCATTGATCAGAATCCATTGCGGAGCAGCGTCTGCAATTCAGCCTTGCTGAGCTCGCCGAGTCCCAGCGTCTGGAGCGTTCGGCCACCTCGCGCAAAATCTTCGCCGCAGACCGCGCCGCCGATTGACAGAAACGCTTTGGCCAGCGGTGTGTCCACGCCAGCGAGGCCCGCGACGGACACCAGCAGCGACAGCCCAAGCCGCAGATCCTCGCGCATGTAACGGTGCTCTGTCAGCACGATCCGCTCGCGCCAATCACCGGAATCGGTCAACCGGTCGTGCGAGCCGCGGCCATACATCCAGATCTCGCCTTCCTTCGCGTAATGGTGAGCCAGCGGGAAATGTGGCGCGCCGTAGCCGAGTGCCTCGCGCACCGCGATGCGTTCTGCGTCGAGCGCGTCAGTGACCCGGCGGATCGCGGTTTGCGTACCTTCCTTGTGAATGTCCCAGCGCTCGAAATGTTCGATCGGCCCTGCGTTCATCACGATCAACGGCGGGTGAATGATCGGGCCTGCGTTCATCAGGGCGCCCGACAGCGCGTCTCCGCACGCCTCGATCGCGTCTGGGAAAGCGCGTCCGATCACAGCGAGCGCGTGGGGCGCTTGGTCAAGCGGGAACACGCCGACGGGGAGCCGCTTGGCGCGAATGGTGATCGCGACCTCGAAGGGTCCGTGCTTGCGGGTCAGCCACGGGAGTGTGCCCGTTTCGGCAAAGCTGGCCTTGGCATTGTTGCCGGCATCTCGGGCCGCCTGGGCGAAGATCATCGAGCCGAACGTCGCTGGCGGCAGAAACACGACCTGACCGTCCCGCAAATGCGGCGCGAGCAGGCGAGCGATATCTGCTTGAGCGAAGGCCGGAGCCGGGCACAGGATCAACTCCGTGCCATCGACGGCGTCCGCCATGTCGGTCGTGACCAGCGCTAGCTTCACGTCATGACGGCCGGTGTGATCCTTGACCAGGATGCGCGAGCCGGCGGCGCGATGGGCCGCGACCTGATCGGCATCGCGGCGCCAGAGCCGCACCTCATGTCCCGACAGCGCAAAATCGCCCGCGGCCGCGAAAGAGCCGTTTCCCCCACCCAGAACTGCGATCTTCAAGATGCTTCTCCTTGCGCCCGTGACTGCGCATCAAGCTGCTTCAGCAGGAAATGCTGGACCTTGCCCAGCGCCGTCCGCGGCAGGTCGTTGACGAAGACGATCTCGCGCGGAATTTTGTAGCGCGCGAGTTGCGCCTGAAGATGCGCCCTCAATTCGTCCGCCTCGAGCCGGCAGCCGGATCTCGCAATGACATAGGCGACCGGCACCTCGTCCCAGCGCGGGTCCGGCCGGCCGATCACGGCGCATTCGCTGACGTCGGGGTGTTCGAGCAGGACGCGCTCGACCTCGGCCGGGTAGACGTTTTCTCCGCCTGAAATGATCATGTTCTTCTTTCGGTCGCGGACCCAGAAATAGCCGTCGGCATCGCACAGGCCGATATCACCGGTGCGATACCAGCCATCCTGCAGCGCCTCGCGCGTTGCGGCGTCGTTTCCCCAATATTCGAAGAACACGTTGGGACCGCGCACCGCGATTTCGCCCGGCGTGCCCGCGGGCAGTTCTTCGCCGGCCTGGTCGATCACCTTTGCCTCGCAGCACAGGCCGGCAAGGCCGGTCGATCCCGCGCGCCAAAGATCGCCGCCAAGCCGCGTGTAGACGGCGATCGGGCAGGTTTCGGTCGAGCCATAGACCTGAAGCACTGGGACGTCGCGCGCGACGAAGCGCTCGATCAGGTGCGGCGGTACGATGGTCGAGCCGGTGGCGACGGCCTTGAGTGAGGAAAGATCAGCGGTCGCCCAGGCGGGATGCTCACTCACCGCCTGAAGGATCGCAGGAACCATCACCGTGAGTGTCGGCCGTTCCCCTTCAATGGCCGCAAGCGCGGCGTCCGGCGTGAAGCGCGCATGGACCGTGACGGTCGCGCCCAGCTGCAACGCCGGCGTCGTCTGGATGTTGAGGCCACCGACGTGAAAGAACGGCAGCACGGTCAGCACGTGGTCGTCGGATGTCATGTTGTGCATGTGCTGGCTCATGACGCCGTTCCAGAACAGCGCCTCCTGGCGTAGCACCGCGCCCTTGGGCCTTCCCGTCGTGCCTGACGTGTAGACGATGAGCAGCGGGCTGGAGAGGTCGGTGTGTGGATTTCGGCTCGTGCCGTCACCGCGGACCAGCAAATCTTCGAATACCGTGCCGCGAGGCGGCGTGAAGTCGAGGCCGACGACGGATGTCCCTGCCGCGGTCTGCCCCAGCTCGGCAAGCACTCCGGAAAACGCCTGCTCGAGCACCAGGACCTTGGCGCCGGCATCACTGAGAATGAACAGCTGCTCGGCGACGGCCAGTCGCCAGTTCAGCGGCACCAGCATCGCGCCGAGGCGCGCACAGGCGTAAAGCAGAACCAGATAATCCGGCCGGTTCAGGCTTAGAATCGCGACGCGATCGCCGCGGCCGACGCCAAGCGCCTGTTTCAAGGCCGTGGCCGTTTGCTCGATGCGTGCGGCGAATGCCGCATAACTCAGCCGCGTCCCTTCGAAGGCAATGGCCGTCTTGTCTGGCGCGAACGCCGCGTTGCGGTCGATCAGGCTACAGAGGTCCACGGTCAGTCGTCCGTTTCACCGGCCTCGTACAGCGCTTCGCGCCCGATCCGGTCGAGGCAGAGCTCAGCGGTCCAGGGCAGCATCAGCGAGCCGCAGCGGCTGTCCCGATAGATCCGCTCCAGCGGCAGCGAGCGAAGCATGGCCTGACCGCCGCAGGTGCGGATCGCGAGCGTGGCGAGCTCATTGGCGCCCTCCATCACCGAATATTGCGCGGCGTAGGCGCGCAGCACCTGCTCCTTGCCCGGATTGGCGCGCGCCTCGGTCACGGCCTGGAACCAGATCGTCTTGATCTGCTCCAGCCTGATCTGCATCTGCGCCACCGCGATCTGCTTGGTCGGGTACATCCGCCGCTTGACCGACGGCATGCCCGGGACCTCGCCGCGCAAGTAACGCACGGTGAAGTCGTAGGCGGCTTGCGCCAGGCCCATATAGGTCGGCGACAGCGTCAGGAACATGTGCGGCCAGCGCTGAGCTGCCTGGAAATACACGCCGCGCGGCATCAGCGCCGAATCTTCCGGAACGAACACGTCCTTGAACAGCAGCGTCCGCGAGACCGTGCCGCGCATGCCCAGCGGATCCCATTCACCGACGACCGAGACGCCTTCTGATTTGGCTGATATCGCCAGGTAAAGCGTATTGCGGCGCGACGCCTTCTCGCCTTGCTCGATCTCGGTGCAAAGCACGCCGTAATAGTCGGCGTGGCCCGAGAGCGATGCAAAGATCTTCTTGCCGTTGACGATCCAGCCACCCGCGACCGGCCTTGCTTCGGTGCCAAAAGCAACGCCGCCCGCAGCGGCAGCTCCACCTTCGGAGAAGGGTTGCGAATAGATCGCCCCGTCCTCGACGATCCGCTTGTAGTGAACCGCGCGCCGCCGCTCGTGCTCGGCACGGGTGTCCGCGTCCATGTCCAGATCGTCGGCGAGCGGACCCGACCACAGGGTCGAGCAGACATGCATGTTCCAGGTCAGCGCGGTGGCGCCGCAATAGCGGCCGATCTCGGCCGCCGCCAAGGCATAGGTCTGGTAATTGGCACCCAGGCCGCCGTGCCTCTTGGGCACGGCGATGCCGAGCAGGCCGACGCGATGCAAATCGCGGTAATTTTCAGTCGGGAAAGTCGCCTCACGATCGTAAGTGGCGGCGCGACCGGCGAACACGGTCTGGCCGATCTCTCTCGCGCGGCTGATGATGCCGGCCTGCTCGTCGTTCAAGCGGAATGCAGTGGGATCGAAGATCGGCGCATCCAGCGCGACCTTGTCGGTCGCGCCAATCGTCTTGCTGACTTGCATGGTCATCGCGCAGTTACCTTAGACTTTGGTCGCGAGAGAGTTCAGGAACCGGCCGAGAGCTTCGTCGAAAGCCTCGGGGCGTTCGAGATTGGCGAGATGGCCGACGCCAGGCAGCTCGACATATTCGGCCCCCGGGATATAGGTCGCCGTCTTTGCCATCATCGGCGCGGGCGCGTTGTTGTCTTTTGAGCCGGACAGCAACAGCGTGGGAACGGAGATATTTCCGAGCGTGCTGCGTTGATCGAAGCCGATGAGAGCCAGCATCATGGCGCGATAGCTCGCTTCGGGCACGCTCCCCATGCATTCGCGGGCAACCTCCATCCCGTTCGGATCGGGATCGTCGCCGACGAGCTCCTTCACCAGGGAGGGGGCCAGCGACTTCATCGTCTCCCCGCGATCAAGCGGTCCCAGTCGCGCTGCGATGAATGATTTCTGCCAGTCGCCGTCCGCCTTTCCGAACGCAGGGCTGGTCTGCGCCAGCACGACTGCGCGTGCCAGCTTGGGGGACTGAACCAGCCACTTCTGAACGATCATGCCGCCGATGGAATGGCCGACCAGAACAGGCCTACTGACGCCGAGTTGCGCGATGAATTGCTGCAGCGCCTCCGCCAGGGCAGCGATACTGACGCTCGCAAGCGGCGCCGATCCTCCATAACCGGGCATGTCCCATGCGATCGCGCGGAAGCGGTCGCCAAATGTCGCAAGCTGCCGCCGCCAGGCCCGCGCCGCGCCGCCGATGCCGTGCAGGAAGATCAGCGGTATCGCGTCCGGATCGCCCGCGGCTTCGTAGGCGAAGCGTCCGTCCTTTGTTATCATTGGCACAGGCTGCGACACGCGACATCCTTCTGCTGGGCCCCTCGATGCTAACAGGCCTTTCGAGGATGGAAAGCGATAATTTTATACTTAAAGCAATTTTCGGGCCGTCGCTCATGCTGCATCATTCCCCGACCAAGCGCCGCTTTCGTTGCAAAAACTTGAAGGTTAAAATATATCGAACACTGGTCACGATATCCGAGGGAGCCAGCGCATGTCCGGATTGCCGCATTCGCCGCACGCGCTGGTCACCGGAGGCGGGCGCGGCATCGGCCGCGCGATCGCGTCCGCTCTCGTCGGCGCCGGTGCGACCGTGACCGTGCTTGGCCGGAACGCGGCGGTTCTCGACGAGGCGGTCAATGCAGGCGCCGCGCACTTTGCGGCTGTCGCTGATGTCTCGAACGAAGCGTCTCTGAAAGCCGCGATCGCCGGGGCAAGTGCGCGCAAGCCGATCGACATCCTGATTGCCAACTCGGGCAGCGCTGAATCGGCGCCGTTCGCGAAATCGGACAGCGCGCTCTTCAGCCGGATGATGGATGTCAATTTCATGGGCGTCGTGCATGCCGTCCAGGCCGTGCTGCCGGGCATGAAGGATCGTCCCTACGGGCGCATCGTCGCGGTAGCGTCCACCGCAGGCCTCAAGGGCTACGCCTATGTCAGCGCGTATGCAGCGGCCAAGCACGCCGTGATTGGCCTGGTGCGTTCCCTTGCTCTCGAGATGGCCGGAAGCAACGTCACGGTGAACGCGGTGTGTCCCGGTTTCACCGACACCGACCTCGTCGCGGGGAGCATCGACAACATCATGAAGAAAACAGGCCGAACCCGCGAGCAGGCAATCGCCGAGCTCGCGAAGCACAATCCGCAAGGACGCCTAGTCACGCCTCAGGAGGTCGCAGACGCAGTTCTCTGGCTGTGCGGCGAGGGCGCGAGCTCGATCACCGGACAGGCGATTGCGGTGGCCGGTGGCGAAGTCTAGCCTGCCGGGCACTGGCACGGAACAAGAAAGCCAAGGAGATCCTATGAGCAGACCAGCCAATCCTGTCACCGTGCCGCTTGCGGATTACTCGCCGCAGCACTTCCTGCTGGCGGTGGTCGACGGCGTTGCGACGGTCACGCTCAACCGCCCCGAACGAAAGAATCCGCTGACGTTCGAGAGCTATCGGGAGCTGACCGACTTCTTCCGCGCCTGCGCCTTCGACGACGCGGTCAAGTCCATCGTCGTGACGGGTGCCGGCGGCAATTTCTCGTCCGGCGGCGACGTGTTCGAGATCATCGGCCCGCTGGTGAAGATGGACACCAAGGGTCTGACCGCCTTCACGCGCATGACCGGCGACCTCGTCAAGGCGATGCGGGCCTGTCCGCAGCCGATCGTAGCCGCGGTCGAAGGTATCTGTGCCGGGGCCGGAGCGATAATCGCGATGGCGTCTGATATGCGCCTTGCGGCGAGCGGGGCCAAGGTGGCGTTCCTGTTCAACAAGGTGGGGCTGGCTGGTTGCGACATGGGTGCTTGCGCCATCCTGCCGCGCATCATCGGGCAGTCCCGCGCCTCCGAGCTGCTCTACACCGGCCGGTTCATGACGGCGGAAGAGGGCGAGCGCTGGGGCTTCTTCAGCCGTATCGTCACCCCGGAGCAGGTGCTGCCCCAGGCGCAGGTTCTGGCCAAGCAGGTCGCGGAAGGCCCGACCTTCGCCAACACCATGACCAAGCGGATGCTGGCTATGGAATGGGCGATGTCCGTCGAGGAGGCGATCGAGGCAGAGGCCGTGGCTCAAGCCCTGTGCATGACAACGGCGGATTTCGAGCGCGCCTTCGAGGCTTTCGCCAGCAAGGTCAAACCGGTCTTCAGGGGCGACTGAGCCGGTCGTAATTATCTGCAGCCAATCCAGCGAGGGGGGGACTTGCGGGGGATTATTTTAGGTTTAAAATAATTTCATTGCCGCCTGCGTGAGATGAAGCTCGCCAATCGCGCGATGATGTCGCCGATGCGCATGTATTCGGGTTCCGCGACAGCGTGCGCGACCGGCAGGATCTCCAGGAGCTGAGAATTAAGGCTAAGCCCAAGACCCGGGCCGAGCTCAAGACGGAGGCGACAAAGCCGCTTGCGGCGGAGTGACCGCCCGTGCGACGTTAACCCATTGCCTGCGGTTCGAGTGGAGTTAGGGCGATGAAGGCGATTATCGTCGGTGGCGGTATCGGTGGTCTCACGACGGCTTTGATGTTCCGCTCGCGCGGCCTGGATTGCGAGATCTTCGAGCAGGCCGACACCATTCGCGAGCTCGGCGTCGGCATCAACACGCTGCCGCACGCGATGCGGGAGTTGGCCGGCCTCGGCCTGTTGCAGAAGCTCGACGAGGTCGCGATCCGCACCGATCAGCTCTATTATCTCAACCGCCACGGCCAGGAGGTCTGGCGCGAAGCTCGCGGCATCGACGCCGGCCACGATGTGCCGCAATTCTCGATCCATCGCGGGCGCCTTCAGGGCGTCATCCATCGTGCAGTCGAGGAGCGGTTGGGCCGCGAGGCGATCCACACCGGCTGCCGGCTCGGCGCCTTCTCGCAGGACGAGGGCGGCGTCACCGCTTACTTCTTCGATCGCGCCGGCGCCCATGTCCACAC
Source organism: Bradyrhizobium sp. BRP19 (assembly GCF_020194195.1). Lineage (NCBI taxonomy): Bacteria > Pseudomonadati > Pseudomonadota > Alphaproteobacteria > Hyphomicrobiales > Nitrobacteraceae > Bradyrhizobium > Bradyrhizobium sp. BRP19. Next base: position 48,051 of record NZ_JADYVZ010000009.1, read on the forward strand.
CGCGCGCGGCGATATCCTGATCGGCGCCGACGGCATTCACTCGCGCGTCCGCGAGACGCTGTTTCCGAACGAAGGGCCGCCGTGCTGGAACGGCCTCATGCTGTGGCGCGGTGCGCGCGACTGGCCGCTGTTTCTCACCGGCAAATCGATGATCGTGGCCGGCGGTCTCAATGCCAAGGTGGTGATCTATCCGATCGCGGAAGGATCGAGCCCGGCGAGCCGCCTGACCAATTGGGCGGTGCTGGTGAAGGTGGGCGAGGGCAACGCGCCGCCACCGCGGAAGGAAGACTGGTCGCGGCCGGGCCGCCGCGAAGAGCTGATGCCGCATGTGGCTCGCTTCTCGGTGCCCTATATCGACGTGAAGAGCCTGATCTCGGCAACGCCCGAATTCTACGAATATCCGACCTGCGATCGCGATCCCTTGCCCTATTGGTCATTGGGCCGGGTCACGCTGCTCGGCGATGCCGCGCATCCGATGTATCCGGTTGGATCGAACGGCGCCTCGCAGGCCATTCTCGACGCGCGCTGTCTTGCGGATGTGCTGGTGCGCGCCGAACACCCGCGTCAGGCCTTGCTCGAATACGAGAAGAAGCGTCTGCCGATGACGGCCGAAATCGTCCGCTCCAACCGGCGCGGCGGGCCAGAGGGCGTTATCGACGCCGTCGAGCAGCTCGCGCCCGACGGCTTCGACAATGTCGACAACGTCCTAAGCTATTCCCAGCGCGAGGCCATCGTGCGCGGCTATGCCACCAAGGCAGGTTTCGCCGCGGTGCCCGGACTCGCGGCGGTGCGCGCCTGAAGCGCGCCTAAAGCGCGATGCGATTGGGACGAATCGGCATCGCGCTTTAGGGTTATTGTTTGAGCATGATCTTTTCGGAAAACCGCTACGCACTTTTCCGGATCATGCTCTAGCCGCCGGGCGGCGGCGGCAGGAAGTGGATGTTGAACTCGGCGGCCATCGCCACGACGTCCTCGGGCTTCTGCTCCTTCATGTTGTGGAGACCCCAGAACAGGTCGAACAGCTTGCGGCTCGGCGAGACCCAGAACAGCACCTTGGCGGTCTGCTCCGACTTGTTGAAGATGCCGTGCGGCACGCCCATGCCGAGGCGGATCAGGTCGCCTGCACTGGCCTGCGCCTCCGAATTGCCCAGCATGAAATCGAGCTTGCCCTCCAGCATATAGAGATACTCATCCTGGTCGGGGTGAATGTGCGGCGGCACGAAGGTGCCCGGCGGTAGCGTCGCGTGCCAGGAGAAGCTGTTCTCCGCGTAGCTCTTCGGCACGTAGGTCTGGCCGAGGATGTTCCAGGAAATGCCGTGGATTCCTTCATTGGCCCGCGTGATGCCGGTGATTTCGCTCTTCATTGCAGTCCTCCCGTAACGCAATACACGGCCTTAGTTCGCCGCCTTGCAGTCCTTGGCATAGCGGTCGCCATAATTCTCGAACACCTTCTGCACGATCTCAGTCTGGAACTTGCCGTCCGGACGCTTGGCGACCTTGGTCAGGTAGAAATCCTGGATCGGATAATTGTTGTTGTTGAACTTGAAGGCCCCGCGCAGCGAGGTGAAGTCGGCCTTCTTCAACGCGGCGCCAACGGCCTCCTTGTTGGAGAGATTGCCCTTCACGGCCTTGACTGCGCTGTCGATCAGCATCGCGGCATCATAGGCCTGGAAGGCGTAGGTGCCGGGAACGCTGTTGTAGGCGGCCTCATAGGCGGCAACGAACTTCTTGTTCTGGGGATTGTCGAGATTGGGCGCCCAGTTCGCGCCACCGAACATGCCCACCGCCGCATCCTGCTGTGCCGGCAGGGTCGATTCATCGACCGTGAAGGCCGAGAGCACCGGAATAGTATCGGCGAGCCCGGCCTGCCGGTACTGCTTGACGAGATTGACGCCGAGGCCGCCCGGCATGAATGTGAACAGTGCATCGGGCTTCTGCGAGGAAATCTTGGAGAGCTCCGGCTGGAAATCCAACGTGTTCAGCGGCATGTAGGACTCTTCGACGATCTCGCCCTTGTAGTCCAGCTTGAAGCCCGCCACCGAATCCTTGCCAGCCTGATAGTTCGGCATCATCAGGTACATCCGCTTGTAGCCGCGGTCCTGCGCGACCTTGCCGAGGATCTCGTGCACCTGATCGTTCTGATACGAGGTCACATAGAAGAACGGGTTGCAATCCTTGCCGGCGAAGGTCGACGGACCGGCATTGGGGCTGATCAGGAAGGTTTTCGACTCCGTGATGGGCCGGTGGATGGCCTGCAGGATGTTGGAGAAGATCGGCCCGACCACGAAGTCGACCTTCTCACGTTCCAGAAGGCCCTTCACCTTGGTCACCGCAGCATCCGGCTTCAGCTCATCGTCGACGACGACGACCTCGACATCGCGGCCACCCATCTTGCTGCCGAGATCCTTCACGGCGAGGGCGAAGCCGTCGCGAACCTGCTGGCCCAGCGCTGCGGCGGGCCCCGATAGGGTCACGATCACACCCAGCTTGATTTTTTCCTGGGCGAGGGCAGGGGTCACCACGGTGCCGAGTAGCATCGCAGCTGCGGCCAAGGTTATTTTCGTCTTCATGATCTGTCCCTCGTGACGATTGGCTTGCGCTGCAAGCCACGTACTCCAATCCAAAGCTTATGCCGATGACGGCGGCCGCGGCAAGCCGAGCGCGGGGCGTCGCATCCTGCGAGCAGCGATGCATGCAAGCTGCGCGCCAATTATTTGAAGCCTAAAGAAATTGGCGTGCGGTCGATTGTTGCAGCTTTGGACTTGCGGCCGGCTCGGATTTATTTGAAGCTCAAAACGTTGGGGGAATCCGCCCGCGCCAATGCCGGCCGTGAGTGACTGCATCGACATGCTCGATTCCGAGACCAAGGCCGTCGAAACACCGGAGGACCACGCCGAAGAGCTTCGGCTGTGGCTGCGGCTCTTGACGTGCACGACGCTGATCGAGGGGGAGGTGCGCGGCCGGCTGCGGCAGCGGTTCGACGTCACGTTGCCGCGTTTCGACCTGATGGCACAGCTCGACAAGGCACCTGACGGCATGACCCTGTCAGATGTCTCCAAGCGCATGATGGTCTCGAACGGCAATGTGACCGGGCTCGTGGAGCGCCTGGTGGAATCAGGCCATCTCGACCGGCGGACCTCAGACACCGATCGCCGCGTCCAGGTGATCCGGCTGACCAAGCTCGGGCGTGCCGAGTTCCGCAGGATGGCCGCCGAGCACGAGACCTGGATCGCCGATCTGTTCGCCGATCTCTCCCCGAAGGATGTGCGCGAATTGATGCGCCTCCTCGCCAAGACCAAGGCGTCCGCGCAGAAATCGGCCGCCCGCCGCCGGCCGTAGCCTGCGGGCGCGACAGCCCGACACCCTTTGCCGCATGAAAAAACACGGGATGCCCAAAATCCCCTATTGCGCCGAATTGTTTTAAGCCTAAAATGTTTTCCAGATCGTGCTGCCGGGTGCAATCCATGCTGAAAGGAGCGTGCGATGGCCAACGCCGCCAAGATTCAAGGGACGGGCTCGTCTGACGGCAGCGCCGCGACGGCCCATGTCGATACGTTCGCGCGGCAACATCTGCCGCCGCGCGAGCTCTGGCCCGAATTCATCTTCACGCGGCCGGAGCTGAACTATCCGCCGCGACTGAACTGCGTCAGCTATTTCCTCGATCGCTGGGTCGAGCAGGGCCATGGCGATGCCCCTTGCGTCATCAGCCCGGCCGTCAGCTACACCTATCGCGAGCTGCAGGCGCTGGTGAACCGCATCGCCAATGTGCTGGTTGGCAAGCTCGGCCTCGTCACCGGCGGGCGTGTGCTGCTGCGCTCGGCCAACAATCCGATGATGGTTGCGACTTATCTCGCGGTGATCAAGGCCGGCGGAATCTGCGTGGCGACGATGCCGCTGCTGCGCGCCAAGGAGCTGTCCTATCCGATCCAGAAGGCGGAGATCACGCTGGCGCTATGCGATGGAAAGCTCGCCGAGGAGATGGAGAAGGCGAAGGCTGCGGCACCGGGCCTCGAGCGGGCCGTCTATTGGGGCAATGGCGCGGCGGATTCGCTCGAAGCGCTGATCGCCGATGCCAGTCCGGAGTTCGAGGCGGTCGATACCGCCGCCGACGACATCTGCCTGATCGCCTTCACCTCGGGCACGACCGGCGATCCCAAGGGCACCATGCATTTCCACCGCGACATGCTCGCGGTCTGTGACGGCTATGCGCGCAACAATCTGCGCGCCGAGCAAAACGATCGCTTTATCGGCTCGGCGCCGCTCGCCTTCACCTTCGGCTTCGGCGGCGTGCTGTTTCCGATGCATATCGGCGCCTCCTTCGTTGTACTGGAGAAGACGACGCCGGACGACATTCTGAATGCGATCGAGCAGTACAAGACCACGGTCTGCTTCACGGCGCCGACCGCATACCGTGCCATGCTTGGCAAGCTCGCAGGCCGCGACATTTCTTCGCTCCGCAAATGCGTGTCTGCGGGCGAGACCCTTCCCAAGCCAACATTCGATGCCTGGCTTAAGGCCACCGGGATCAAGCTGATGGACGGCATCGGCTCGACCGAGATGCTGCACATCTTCATCAGCGCGACCGAGGACGAGATCCGCCCCGGCGCCACCGGCAAGCCCGTGCCGGGCTATGAAGCCAAGATCGTCGATGATGAAGGCCGGGACGTGCCGCCGGGAACGATGGGCCGTCTAGCCGTGCGCGGGCCGACGGGCTGCCGCTACCTGGCCGACGAGCGGCAGCGGAAATACGTCCAGAACGGCTGGAACATCACCGGCGACACCTATTTGATGGATAGCGACGGCTATTTCTGGTACCAGTCGCGCTCCGACGACATGATCGTGTCGGCTGGCTACAACATCGCAGGAACCGACGTCGAAGCGGCACTGCTCACGCATCCGGCGGTCGCCGAGTGCGGTGTGGTTGGCGCGCCGGACGAGGCGCGGGGCATGATCGTCAAAGCCTATGTCATTGCCGCGCCCGGCGTGACCCCTGACGCTCAGCTGGTGGCCGAGTTGCAGGAGCACGTCAAACGCGAGATCGCGCCGTATAAATATCCGCGCGCCATCGAGTTCGTCGCGCAATTGCCGAAAACCGAGACCGGCAAGCTGAAGCGCTTTGCCCTGCGGCAGCTGGCGCAGGCTGCAGTGACGTCCTCAGGCGTCGCCGCGGAATGAGAGAAGGATAGAGAATTGTCTGTGACGACGCCGAAAAGCCCGCAACTCGCGGTCCTGCCGACCGCAGCCGAGGATGGAACGCGCACCAAGGCGCAGATCCTGCAGCCGTCAGGCTGGCCGCTGCCGAAGGGCTATGCCAACGGCATGGCTGCCGAAGGACGCATCGTCGTCACCGGCGGGGTGATCGGTTGGGACGCCGAGGAGCGTCTCGCCGACGGCTTCGTCGCGCAGGTGCGCCAGACCCTGGACAACATCGCAGCGATCCTGGCCGAGGCCGGTGCCCGGCCCGAGCACCTCGTGCGCTTGACCTGGTACGTCGTCGACATGGACGAGTATCTGGCCAATCTGAAGGAGCTCGGCAGGATCTACCGCGACGTCTTCGGAACGCACTATCCAGCGATGGCCTTGGTTCAGGTCGTCCGCCTCGTCGAGAAGGCGGCGCGCGTCGAGATCGAAGCCACCGCCGTCATTCCGAGCTGAACTCCGCGGCAATCAGCTCGCTTTGGCGAGCTCGTCGTCTTCGGGCGAGTTGAGATAGACGCCGGATATGGTGTCGACCCAGCAGAGATGATCGTGCACCTTCTTCACGCCCTCGACGTTCTCCGCGGCGACGATCGCGGCCTGCCGTGCCCGCTCTTCGGTGATGACGCCGCTGAGATGAACGATACCGTCGCGCACGATGACGTTCAGCCCGAACGGGCACCAGTCGTTATTCTCCATGGTGTCGATGATGCGGCTGCGAATGTGGTCGTCGTCCGCGGTCGGATCCGGCACTTCGCGGGCGAGCCCGGCCACGGCCTGTAACAGGTTGGCGCGGGACACGATTCCGACGACCTTGTCGCCGCGCACCACCGGCAGCCGCTTGACATTGTTTCGCTCCATGAGGTCGACGATCTCCGCAAGCGCCGTATCCTCGGTGATGGTCACGGGCGAGTCGGTCATCACTTCCGAGATCTTGCGGCCGTGCTCATGGACGAAGTCGCTGGCGGATTTGCCCGGACCGAGGATGAACCGCAGCCAGCGCCCGCGCTTGCGCCCGGTGCCGATCTCGCTGCGGCGGATGAAATCTCCTTCCGACACCACGCCCACCAGCTTGCCGGTAGCGTCGACCACCGTGAGGCCGCTCACATGTCGCTTCAGCATGATATTAGCCGCCTCGACGATGCTGGTGTCGGGGGTAACCGAGATGACCGACCGGGTCATGATCTGGTGGGCGCGCATGGACAACTCCGCTGGCATGTCAATTTCAACGGACAAAGCCTAGTGAGTCCATCGGGGTGCGGTTTGACTCAGGTCAAGCGGACAAAGCTTGCCTTGATTGACCGATTTTGATCCGTGCCGCGATTTGATGCAGCTCAACGCGCGGCGGAAGCGTCGCCATATCCTGCCGCAGGCGTAGAACGGAAGCCCGCAGGAACAATGAGCCATGAGCGTCGTGAAGATCTTCCCGCGGGCCGAAGCGCCGCTGCAAGCTCCCGCTACCAGGCCGGCTGCCGGGATTCACGAAAGGGTCGCAGGCACGCCGGCTGACTGCACTTGCCCGCAAACAACGGATTCGTATCCACTCGATCGCGCGTTTCATGCCATGCTGGCGCGGTTCACGGGCGGAATCTCGCCTGTGGCCTTGTCGCTCGCCTGGCTCGATTGGGGCGCGCATCTTGCGGCGGCGCCTCAGCACCAGATGGAGCTCTCCCGCAATATCTTCCGCGACTCAGGCCGCTTCCTGGAAGCTGCCGCTCACGCGACATCCAAAGAACCATGGTCCGTCATTCGGCCGCAGGCGCGGGATCGCCGCTTCAAGGACCGGCAATGGGAAGCCGCGCCGTTCAATCTGCTTGCGCAGGCGTTTCTGCTCACCGAGCGCTGGTGGCACGATGCCACGACCGGCATACGCGGCGTGTCGCACGCAAATGAGGGCATCGTCGAGTTCTCGATGCGCCAGATGCTCGACATGCTGGCGCCCTCGAACTTCGCCGCCACCAATCCGCAGGTGCTGGAAAAAGCGTTCCAAAGCGGCGGGGAGAACTTCGTGTTCGGCTGGCAGAACTGGTGCAGCGACCTGATGCGCCTGCTCTCCGGCTCGAAGCTGGCCGGCGAGGATCAGTTCGTCGTTGGCAAGACGGTGGCGGCTTCGCCCGGCAAGGTCGTCTACCGCAACAGCCTGATCGAGCTGATCCAGTACCATCCGACGACTGCGCAGGTGCGGCCGGAGCCGATTCTGATCGTGCCGGCCTGGATCATGAAGTACTACATCCTCGATCTGTCGCCGCAGAATTCCCTGGTCAAATACCTGACCGCTCAGGGCTTCACCGTCTTCGCGATCTCCTGGCGCAATCCGGATGCGAACGATCGGGATGTTGCCTTCGACGACTACCGCAAGCTGGGCGTGATGGCCGCGCTGGACATGATCGGGCAGATCGTGCCGGGCCGGAAGATCCATGCGCTCGGCTATTGCCTTGGCGGGACGTTGCTGTCGATAGCCGCGGCGGCCATGGCGCGGGACGGCGATAGCCGTCTCGGCACCGTCACGCTTCTCGCGGCGCAAACCGATTTCACCGAGGCCGGCGAATTAACGCTGTTCATCAACGAGAGCCAGGTTGCCTTTCTCGAAGACATGATGTGGCAGCGCGGCTATCTCGACACGACACAGATGGCGGGCGCGTTCCAGCTCCTGCGCTCCAACGAGCTGATCTGGTCGCGGCTCTCGCGTGATTATCTGATGGGCGACGGCTCGCCACCGAGCGACCTGATGGCCTGGAATGCCGACGCCACGCGGCTACCCTATCGCATGCACTCGGAGTATCTGCGCAAGCTGTTCCTGAACGACGATCTAGCGGAAGGTCGCTATCGGGTCGAATGCCGGAGCGTCTCGCTGTCCGACATTCATACCCCGATGTTCGTGGTCGGCACGCTCGCCGATCACGTGGCGCCCTGGCGATCCGTCTACAAGATCCATTATCAGGTCGATGCCGACGTGACGTTCCTGTTGACCAGCGGCGGTCACAATGCCGGTGTCGTGGCGCCTCCGCAGGAGGAGGGCCACTTCTATCAGGTGCTGACCAAGGCTGCCGATGCGCCTTATGTCGGTGCCGACGAATGGCTGAAGCTGGCGCCGCGCGTCGAGGGCTCATGGTGGCCGGAATGGACCAATTGGCTGGCGGCACGTTCCGGCGCCCCCTGCGATCCGCCGCAGATCGGACTTGGCGACGCCCTCGGCCTGCCGGATGCGCCGGGGGACTACGTCCACACCTAGGCCTCCGGCTCCGATCTCGGCGCGAGATCCGAAGAGCGGAACGGTTTGGCCTTGTCCAATTTGCGATAGGCCGTTGACGCCTTCCGCAACAACTTCTTCTCGCGTTTGCGGTTGAGGAAGCGACGGCTGGCATCGATTCCGGCGCCATTCAACGAGGCCGCCAGTGCCTGTCCGCGCGCATCGTCGTTCAATTGACCGAGCGAGCGTTGTGCCTTGCGCAATTGCTTGAGGATGGACTTCTGTTTCGTCGCCACCCCATCGGCGAACAGATCCGCAAGCGATTCGACCGAGTAGGTCATCCGCTTGTTGAGGAGCCGCAGCTTGTGACGTCTCTCGACATCGAGCTTCTTCAGCTTACGGGCCTTCTTGAGCAGCGTCGTCTCCCACTCGGTCAGCCGCTCCGTCGCATGGTCGGCGAGGGTGCAGCGGCGCAACCGGATCGCTTCCTTGCTGCGGCGGGTCGACCAGGGGCCGCTTTCGATCCACGTTGAGGTTTGCTCGACCAGGCGGCGATACCGCGCCGATTGCAGCGCACGCGCCAGCAGCCGATGGCTCTCCGCGCGTTTCTCGTCCCAGCGCTGAAGCTCGGCGACCACGGCGAGCTCGTCGCTACTCTCTGCGACGATCCGCTCGATGGCCACGTCGAGGTCCCGCACCATGCCGAGCTGACTGTTCAGCCATTTCAGTTCGGCCCAGACTTCCGGTCGCACGTTATCGTCGACCATCGGCGAGAAGAAGCGGATGGCAGTCCGCAGATGCGTCAGTGCGATCCGGATCTGGTGCAGCGCATCCGGATCGCCGCGGCAGGTGCCGTCGTGCTGAGCGATCACCGCGCCGAGGTGTCGGCGGGCGATGATGCGGAAGGCCGTGTCGCAGGCCATGCCGGGGCTGAGGCGGGCGGGCAGGACATTGCGCCGCGTTGCCGGCTTGGCATGCGTATTTGCCGTCGAGCGCGTGGTGGGTCGCGACTTCCTTGCCCGCATCAGTCTGATTGCCTTGTTTGCCCCTCAGCGATGACGTTCCGGCAGTTCTGAAGCGTCTGCTCTTGTGTCCCGGATGCATCGATGGTCGCCCAGCCGACATGGCCGATATTATAGTGCTCCTGCAGCGCGGCAACCTCCGGCGTGGCGTCCGATGCGTCTCCCCGGCGGTTGCCGATGCGCGCTTGCCGGGTTGCAAGGTCTGCGACCAGGAACAGCCCGTTCAACGTCACATTGCACTCGCGCGCCAGCGCCGCGATCGCATCGCGTTCGTCCTCGCGCGCGAATACGCCGTCGACGATCGCCGAATGGCCCTGCGCCAGCACCCGGCGGGCCTGCTGCACCAGCGTGTCATAGGCGCGGGCCGTGACCTCCGGCGTATAGGCTGAAGGCGGCAGGCGGTGGGTGTCCTCGACCCCGAACATCTGCTTGCGGACGAGATCGCTGCGCAGCACGACGGCGCCCGGCTCCGGTGCCACGACCGGCGCGAGCGCGTGCGCCAGGGCGGTCTTTCCGGTGCCGGACAGTCCGCCGACCGCAATCAGACGCGGAGCAGGAGGACGGATCAGCGTCCCGGCGAGGTCGAAATAACGCCGTGCCTGGTCGACGATGCCGGGATCGTCGGAGTGCGGCGGCTTCAGTCGCGCCAGCGCCACCTGGGCGCGGATCGCCGCCCGGATGGACAGGAACAGCGGCAGGGTCGAGAGCGCATCGAGATTGTCGGCCGGAGTCGCGGCGAGATAGCGGTTCAGCACCATGTTTGCCGCGCTCGGCTGGTGGTGCTGCAACAGGTCCATCAGCGTGAATGCGAGATCGTAGAGCACGTCGATCGTCGCCATCTGCACGTCGAACTCGATCGCGTCGAACAGCACGGGGCGATCATCGATCATGACGATGTTTGCCAGATGCAGATCGCCATGGCAGCGGCGCACGAAGCCCCGGCGGCCGCGCTCTGCGAGCAGGGGACGAATACGCAGATAGGCCGCATCCGAAGCCTTCCCGAGTCGCTCGATCGCGTCTGCGCTGAAGTGGCCACCGGCCCGCAGACCATTCGTGTTGCCGTCGATCAGGGCCGGAATGGAGGAGACCCATGCCTTTCCGTCGGCGCGCGTCGCCGCCGCATGCGAAGCGGCGATTGCGTCAGCGGCGGCCGAGGCAAGCTTCGCGTCCAGCGGTCCCGCCTCGGCCAGATGATCCAACGTCCTGCTTTCGTCGAAGCGCGACATGTCGACCGCATACTCGATCGGCCGGCCGGCGCCCTCGACCTTGACCGATCCATCCGGCTCTTCCGTGATCGCCACAACGCCATGATAGATCTGCGGCGCCAGGGGCCGGTTGATCCGGATCTCCTCCTCGCAGGCCGCCTTGCGCTTTTCGAGCGTCGAATAGTCGAGGAAGGGAAACCGGACGGCGCGCTTGATCTTCAGCGCACGCTTTGCGTCCAGGAACACCGAGGCGGCATGCGTGTCGATGCGCATCACGCCGGGATGGTCGGTTAGCATCCGAAAGATGCGCTCCTGAGCCGCCGTGTCATCCTTCATCGAAGCGGACATGGCAAGCACCATCAGGGCGTCAGCACGGCCGCGCCGAGGATCTGGCCATTCCGCAGCATGGTCAGCACCTCATTGGCCTGATCGAGCGGAAACGCCGTCGTCTCGGTCCGCACGCCGGCTTGCGGCGCGACCTTGAGAAAATCGAGGCCATCCTGCCGGGTCAGGTTGGCGACCGAGACCAGCTGCCGTTCCTGCCACAGCAAATCATACGGAAAGCTTGGAATGTCGCTCATGTGGATGCCGGCGCAGACGACGCGACCGCCTTTGCGCACGGCGCGCAACGCCGCCGGGACCAGCTCGCCGGCTGGCGCGTAGATGATCGCGGCGTCGAGCGGCTCGTCGGGCATCTGGTCCGATGACCCCGCCCAGACACAGCCGAGACGGCGGGCAAGATCTTGTGCAGCGGCATCGCCGGCCCGCGTGAATGCATGGACGGAGCGTCCCTGCCAAGCCGCGACTTGCGCAATGATGTGGCCGGCCGCGCCGAAGCCATAGAGACCGAGCCTCTCGGCGGGACCAGCCAGGACCAGCGAGCGCCAGCCGATCAGCCCCGCGCAGAGGAGGGGCGCAGTCTCGACGTCGCTGCCGGCCTCGCCGAGCGGAAAGGCGTAACGTGCGTCGGCGATGGTGTGGGTCGCGTAGCCGCCGTCGCGCGTGTAGCCGGTGAACAGCGGTGCATCACAGAGGTTTTCCATACCCTCGCGGCAGAAGCGGCATTTTCCGCAGGTGAAGCCGAGCCAGGGAATGCCGACCCGGTCACCAGGCGCATGTGTCGTCACATTCGCACCGATGAGGTCGACCCGGCCGACGATCTCGTGGCCAGGCACGATCGGATAGCGGATGCCGGGCAGCTCGGCATCGACGAGATGAAGATCGGTCCGGCATACACCACAGGCGCTGATCTTCACCCGGATCTGACCCTCGCCCGGCATCGGGTCGGACCGCTCCTCCATCCGGAGCCGCGCTCGTGGGGCCGGCAACACCATCGCACGCATGTCTGTCTCCGGGGCGAACCGCTCCGACTGAAGTATCCATAGAACGACCGAGTGACCAGTCCTTGACGTCAGTCAACGCCTGTTTCCCGGGCTGATCGGACGGAGTTTCCCCCGGTCTTGACGCGGATCAAGGGTCTCGACGACAGCCCGCCTATCATGGTGGCTCAGGAGAATTCCGATGCCCATCAAGGATGTGTTTCTGCCCCTTGTCGGCCAGCCGCGCGGGCCAGCGCTGGTTGCGATCGAGAAATGCGTTTCTGTCGCCGCCGATCTCGGCGCCAGGATCACCGCGCTCGCGCTCGAGGAAGATGTTTTCGAGCGACCGAAGGTGATGCTGCCTGACGATCGCGAATTTGCGCAGGCCAGCCTCGAGGCGAGCGACATGCAGCAGCTGCTGAATGCCTTCACCGATGCGGCTTGCTGCGCCAACGTCCGCGCCCAGAGCCGGTCGGGGAAGGTGCCTGCGGATCAGATCGGAGCGATCCTGGCCGAGCACGCCCGCTTCAGCGACCTCGCGCTGGTTCCCGTGAAACCGCATGACAGTCGAACGGAGACCATCGTGGAGGCGTTGTTGTTCGAATCCGGCCGGCCGCTTCTGCTCTGTCCCGAACATCGCGCCGACGAGCTCAGGCCCGAGTTCGAGAACGTCGTGATTGCCTGGGATCATTCTGCACGGGCCGCGCGTGCGGTCGGCGATGCGTTGCCTGTCCTTCAGGCTGCCAGTTCGGTTCGTGTGCTGACCGTGGCGGAGGACAAGACGGACGCGGTCGTCCAGTCCGGAACATCACTCGTCGACCATTTGCGGGAACACGGCGTCTTTGCCTCGTTCGAAACCACGAAGGGGGGCGGCCGCTCGACCGGCAAAGTATTGGGAAGCTGGGCGAATTCCCATGGCATCGATGCCGTCGTGATGGGCGCCTACCATCATTCGCGCCTGAACGAGATCGTGTGGGGCGGTGTGACAAAGACCGTCATTGGCCAGCCACCATGCTGGGTTATGATCTCGCACTAGGCGTCTTCTTCCAGCCGGATCGTCCAATCATCGGAACCGCCGCTGGCGCGGCGCATTTGTTTTCATGTCGACTTATCGTCTGAACAACCTGCTGTCGCCGCGCTCGGTTGCGCTCGTCGGCGCGAGCGCGCGTCCGGCGTCCGTTGGACGCGCGGTCCTGGAAAACATTCGGAAAGCGGGATTCAAGGGGCGGTTTGGCCTCGTCAATCCGCGCCACGCCGAGATCGGCGGCCTCGCCGCGGTGAAGAGCCTGGACAGGCTGGACTTCGTGCCCGAGCTCGTCGTCGTCACCGCGCCCGCGGGCGAGATTCCAGGCATCGTCGAGCAGGCCGGCCGTCGCGGATCTGCGGGTGCGCTGATCGTCTCGGCCGGTCTCGGCCAGGGACCGGGATCGCTGCACGAGGCGACCAGCGCTGCCGCCCGCAAACACGGCATGCGGCTGATCGGGCCGAACTGCCTCGGCATCATGATGCCCGGCGTCAGCCTGAATGCCAGTTTCGCCGCGCACATGCCGGGGGCCGGCAACCTCGCGCTGATCTCGCAATCGGGTGCCATTGCCGCCGGCATGGTGGATTGGGCCGCGCAGCGCGGCGTCGGCTTCTCCGGCATCGTCTCGATCGGCGATCAGATCGACGTCGACATTGCCGATTTGCTCGACCATTTCGCGATGGATCACAAGACCCGCGCGATCCTGCTCTACATCGAGGCGATCAAGGACGCGCGCAAGTTCATGTCGGCGGCGCGCGCCGCCGCGCGGGTGAAGCCCGTCGTCGTGGTGAAGTCCGGCCGCATGGCGCAGGGTGCGAAGGCCGCTGCCACGCATACCGGGGCGCTCGCCGGTGCCGACGCCGTCTATGACGCGGCGTTCCGCCGCGCGGGCGTGCTGCGGGTGTCCGACCTGCGCGAGCTGTTCGACTGTGCCGAGACACTCGGCCGCGTCGAATCGCCGACCGGAAAGCGTCTCGCCATCCTGACCAACGGTGGTGGCATCGGCGTCCTCGCCGTCGATCGATTGGTCGAGCTCGGCGGTATTCCGGCAACCATCTCGACTGACGCGCGCAGGAAGCTTGATGCGGCGCTGCCGCCGACCTGGTCCGGTGCAAACCCCGTCGACATCGTGGGCGACGCCGACGCTGCGCGTTACGCAGCGGCGCTGGAGGAACTGCTGGCCGATCGCGACAACGACGCAGTCCTCGTCCTCAACGTGCAGACCGCGATCGCATCGGCCGCCGAGATCGCCAAGACCGTGACGGAGCTCGTGGCCAAGTATCGCGAGCAGCACCGGCGATGGGCAAAGCCCGTGCTGGCGGCCTGGGTCGGCGCCGATCAGCACATCATCCAGGCACTCTCCAGCGCCGGCGTGCCGAACTATCCGACCGAGGACGACGCCGTGCGCGGCTTCATGCATCTGGTCCGACACCGCGAAGTGGTGGAGGAGCTGACCCAGGTGCCTCCCGCGATGCCCGATACGTTCGTTCCGGATGCCAGCGGGGCGAGAGAGATCGTCACAGCCGCGATCGCGGATGGCCGCCAGTGGCTCGAACCCGTCGAGATCAAGCACCTGCTCGAAGCCTACGATATCGCGATGGTGCCGACCTATGCGGCAGCAGATGTCGAGCAGGCGGTGACCTATGCAAAGGATATCTTCGCGCAAGGCGGCACCGTCGTGCTGAAGATCATGTCGCGGGACATCACCCACAAATCCGATGTCGGCGGCGTCGTGCTCAATCTGACGACCCCGGAGGCCGTGCGTGCGGCGGCGACGGACATTCTTGCGCGAGCGCGGAAATTGCGGCCCGAGGCCCGCATCGGCGGCGTCATCGTCCAGGCCATGGTCGTCAAGGCAAAGGCGCGCGAGCTGATCCTCGGCCTTGCCGACGATCCGACCTTCGGCACGGTGGTGGTTTTCGGCCGCGGCGGCACGGCGGTGGAGATCATCAACGACAAGGCGCTGGCGCTGCCGCCGCTCGACCTGCAACTGGCCCGCGATCTGATCGACCGCACGCGCGTGTCGCGGCTGCTGAAGGCCTATCGGGACGTGCCGGCGGTCAAGCACGACGCCGTCGCGATGGTGCTGGTCAAGCAGGCGCAGATGGCGGCCGACATTCCCGAGATCCGCGAATTCGACATCAACCCGCTGCTGGCGGACGAAACCGGCGTGACCGCGGTGGATGCCCGCGTCGCGGTCGGACCGCCGCAGCGGAAGTTCGCCGGCTCCGGTCCGGCCAATTTCGCCGTTCGCGCCTATCCGTCGCAATGGGAGCGCCGCCTCAAGCTCAAGGAGGACTGGCGCATCCTCGTGCGGCCCATGCGCCCCGAGGACGAGCCGACCATCCACGAATTCCTGCGTCACGTCACGGCGCACGACCTTCGCCTGCGCTTCTTCGCCCCGATGAAGGAGTTCACCCACGAATTCATCGCACGCCTGACCCAGCTCGACTATGCGCGCGCGATGGCCTTCATCGCATTCGAGGAGGCCAGCGGCGAAATGGTCGGCGTGGTCCGGCTCCATTCCGACTCGATCTACGAGACCGGCGAATACGCGATCCTGCTGCGGTCCGACCTCAAGGGCAGGGGGCTCGGCTGGGCCCTCATGCAGCTGATCATCGACTACGCGCGGTCGGAAGGATTGAAGACCATATCGGGCGACGTGCTGCAGGAGAACACCGTCATGCTCGACATGTGCCGGCAGCTCGGCTTCGAGGTCAAGCCGGACCCGGCCGAGCCTGAAATCTGCGACGTCAGGCTCAAGCTCTGAGCGTGTCGGCTACGATTGCGCCTCGGCCGAACTGGCATCATTGGACGACCTGGCCGTCGTCCGCAGAGTCTTGATGATGATCGCGATCAGCGGCAGCAGCACCGGCACGATCGTGCTCAGCGGATGATGCACCGCGCCCGACACCTGGGCCTGGAGCGCACGCGCCTCGAGCTGGAGGGCTTCGATGGAGGTGTCGTGAATTTCGTTGGCGAGCTCGATGTCACGCCCCGACGGAGCGCGGCCGGCGATCAGGAAGAGAGCGGCCGCGATGACGAAATTGACGGCGCCGAGGATGGCAGCCGCGGTAATCGCGCTCCAGATCTGCACCAGTGCGAAATAGGCCGACAGCTCCAGCATCAGCAGCCCGAACGCGGCGATCAGCGCCGCGAAGGCACGCAGGCCGAGGCCGATCAGCAAATGGCGCAGCCTGATGTCGGCGATGATCCTGTCGGTGCGCCACAGCACGCGCAGATGTTTGACGACATTCTCGGTATTCACCTAGTGTCTCCTCAGCATGAAGCCGACAACCACGCCCAGCGCGAAGGCAGAGGCGAGCGATGTGATTGGACGCTCCGCAACGAGGCCCTGGAGCGTCTCCCTCTCCTGTTCGACGGTCTCGCCGAGCTCGGCGAGTGCGGCCCTGATCTGATCGGCGAGCGCATCAGTGCGAGCTTTCGAGCTCTCGAACATCTCCTCGCCGGCGGTGCTCAACAGGTGCGTGACGTCGACCTTCAGCGTGCGCAATTCCTCGCTCATCCTGTCACTGTCGAACATGGATTTGGTGTCCTCATTAAATTCAAACGAGCCTAAGACCAGCCCGTGCGATCGCGCTTGATTTGCGTCAAGAGGCGGAGCCCGTTCGGGGTCTTGAGACAAGTCAATCCGGCCGCCACATGCTGGCCTAGAAATGCCTGCTGAATGGGGACCGATTGTCCCGATGAGGTGGAAAGCGTGAACCACGAACCGCTGCTGCACGCGACGCCGTCCGGCGACGTGCTGAAATTGCGCCCCGAGGGGCCCTGGACCGCCGCGAACGTGGTGACGCTCGAGACCTTGTCCCGCTCGGTCGGGGCCGACGTCGATCGTTCGCGCGCCGTATCCTTGGACATGTCGGGGATCAGCGCGCTCGATACGCTCGGCGCCTGGGTCCTGGAGAAGCTGTCGCGCAGGGCCGCCTCGTCAGGCAGGCCAGCCGAATTCGTCGGCGTCGCCGATCATTTCAGCGGGCTGATGGACGAGGTGCGCCAGGTCAACCGCCGCACGCCGGCTCCGGCGGCCGCGCCCAATCCAGTTCTGGCGCGGCTGGGTGATCTCGGCAAGTCCACGGTCGGGGCGCGGGAGGACATCACGATCTTCCTCCAGATGCTCGGCGCCTTGTTCATGGCCGTCATCGGCGTGCTGCGCCGGCCGCGTTCGCTGCGGCTGACCTCTCTGGTGTATCAGCTCTACCGCATCGGGTGGCAGGCGATCCCCATCGTCACGCTGATCACCTTCCTGATTGGCGCCATCATCGCGCAGCAGGGCTTCTTCCACTTCCGTAGATTCGGCGCGGAATCATACACGGTCGACATGGTCGGCATCCTGGTGCTGCGCGAGCTCGGCGTGCTGATCGTCGCCATCATGGTCGCGGGACGGTCGGGGAGCGCCTACACGGCCGAGCTCGGCTCGATGAAGATGCGCGAGGAGATCGACGCACTCTCGACCATGGGGCTCGATCCGGTCGACGTCCTGATCCTGCCGCGCGTTGCGGCCCTGGTCGTTGCGCTGCCCATCCTCACCTTCATCGGATCGATCGCCGCGCTCTATGGCGGCGGGCTGGTCGCGCAGTTCTATGGCGACATGGGGCCGGCGATCTACATCGCGCGCCTGCACGAGGCCATTTCCGTCGCACATTTCGAAGTGGGCATCCTGAAGGCGCCGTTCATGGCGCTGGTGATCGGGATCGTGGCCTGCAGCGAGGGATTGCGCGTCAAGGGCAGCGCGGAGTCGCTGGGGCGGCAGACCACGACGTCGGTGGTGAAATCGATCTTCCTGGTGATCGTGCTCGACGGCCTGTTCGCCGTGTTCTTTGCCTCGATCGGAATGTGACGATGGACGGACCACAAGACGAGTTCGCCATCCGCGTCCGTGACCTCGTGGTCGGCTTCGGCCGTCAAACCGTGCTCGACCATTTGTCGCTCGACGTCCGCCGCGGCGAGATCCTCGGGCTGGTGGGCGCATCCGGCGGCGGAAAGTCGGTCTTGATGCGGACCATCATCGGCCTTATCCCGCGCCGGAGCGGGACCATCGAGGTCATGGGACAAGCCGGCGGAAGCCACGGCCGCGGCGCTGCGATGGCATGGGGCATCCTGTTTCAGCAGGGCGCGCTGTTCTCCTCGCTGACGGTGCGCCAGAACGTCCAGTTTCCCTTGCGCGAAAATCTCGTCCTGTCGCAGGAGCTGATGGACGAGATCGCGATTGCCAAGCTCGAAATGGTCGGTCTGCGTGCGGAGGACGCCGACAAATATCCGGCGGAGCTGTCCGGCGGCATGACCAAGCGCGTGGCGCTGGCGCGCGCGCTCGCGCTCGATCCGCCAATCCTGTTCCTGGACGAGCCGACCTCGGGCCTCGATCCCATCGCCGCCGGCGAGTTCGACGCGCTGATCAAGACGCTGCAAAGGACGCTTGAGCTCACCGTGTTCATGGTGACCCATGACCTTGCGAGCCTGACCACGGTCTGCGATCGCGTCGCCGCGCTCGCCGACGGCAAGATCGTGGCGATCGGCCCGATGCGCGAATTGCTGCAATCCGAGCATCCCTGGGTGCGCGCCTATTTCCACGGCAAGCGCTCGCAGATGCTGCAACACGAGATGAGATGAGAGATGGAAACCCGCGCTCCCTATGTGCTGATCGGCAGTTTCGTGCTGGCCGCGATCGTCGCGGTGTTCGGCTTCGTCTATTGGCTGAACAACACCGGCGGCATCGGGCCGCGCACCAGCTACCACGTGCAATTCCAGGGGCCGGTGCCCGGCCTGCTGGTCGGCGCCGGCGTGCTGTTCAACGGCATTCGGGTCGGAGAGGTCACCCAGCTCGGGCTCGCGCCTGATAACCCGCGCTTCGTCAATGCCACGATCTCGGTTGCCACCGCGACGCCGGTGCGTGCCGACACCAAGGTCGGCCTCGAATTCCAGGGCCTGACCGGCGTTCCCGTGGTGACATTGGAGGGGGGCGTGATCGTCGCCAAGTCCGGCGAGCTGCCGACCTTGATCGCGGAGGCCGGCGCAGGCCAGAGCATGACGCAGGCGGCGCGCGATGCGCTGCGGCGGGTCGACACGGTGCTTCAGGACAATTCCGGCCCGCTGAAGGACACCATTGCCAATTTCAAGACCTTCTCCGACGGGCTCGCGCGCAACACCGGCAAGATCGACGGCATCCTGGCAGGCCTCGACAAGATGACCGGCGGCGGCACGCCCGCGCAGAAGGTCACCTACGACCTGCGCACGCCGCAGAATCTCGGGCCGGCCGGCAAGACGCTATCGGCCTCACTGGCCATTCCCGAGCCGACGGCGGTGGCGATGCTGCAGACCCAGCGCATGCTGTTCGCGCCTAGCGGCGACAGGCCGGGCTTTGCGGACTTCCTCTGGGCTGACAGCATTCCGAAACTGGTGCAGGCGCGCCTGATCGACAGTTTCGAGAACTACGACATCGCCCACGCCCCGCTGCGCACGACGGATCTCGGGCCGGCGGACTACCAGCTCCTGCTCGACATCCGGCGCTTTCGGATCGCGACGGATGGGGAGGCTCGGGCCGAGATCGGACTGTCGGCTCGGATCGTCGACAAGAATGGCAAGGTGATCGCATCGCGCCTCATCGAGGCCAGCGAAAAGCTCGACAAGGTCGAACCGGCCGCTTCAGTCGCCGCCTTCGATGCCGCCTTCGCGCGCATCGCCAAGGAGCTGATCGGATGGACCGTGCAGGCGGTGTGAGGGGCGACTATTCCAGCGTCTTCAGGTAGGACAGCAGGTCGTGGATCTGGTCCGGGCTGAGTTCGAAGGCCGGCATGTCGGCATGTCCGGTGGAGATCCCCTCGGCCAGCGCCTCGCCAAGGCTGTTGATCGGATAGCGCCGATGCAGGGTGCGTAGCGGAGGCGCGATCTCCAGCTGGCTCTTGGAGGCGCGGTCGATCGCGTGACAGCGTGCGCAATTGGCTCGGGCGAAAGCCTTGCCGCGTTGTTCGGCGGCCGGGGCCGCGAGCGCAGGCGTGATCAGAAGCAGCCCAATCAGGCCGTGACGCAGTGCTCTTTGCAGCATGGAATCATCCCGTCGAACGTGGACGCAGAATAAGAGCGGGATGCCAGCCAAATTTGATCTGGGTCAATCGGCTGCGGCACGGTGCAGTAAAATGCAGCCGCGCGGTGGACTCGGCCTGACGTCGGGAGCGGCCGGCGTGGGGAGCGATGGATGAAGCCTTCCGTGGTCACGAGTGAGCCGAACGGACATCATTGCGACGATTGTGCCGTGCGTGGAGCGGCGGTCTGCTCGTCGCTCGATGCAGCCGAACTCCGGGAGTTCGAGCATCTCGGCCGCCGCGTCCATTTCGATTCGGGCGAGACCGTGTTTTCCGAGGAGGACATCACGACCTCGTTCTACAACGTCCTCGAAGGCGTCATGCGGCTGTACAAGCTGCTGCCTGACGGCCGGCGGCAGATCGTCGGCTTTGCCTTGCCCGGTGACTTTCTCGGGATGAATCTGTCCGGCCGGCACAATTTTTCGGCCGATGCGATCGGCGTGGTGAAAGTGTGCCAATTCCCAAAAGGGCCTTTCGGCCGTTTCATCGAAGACCGGCCGCAATTGCTCAGGCGCATCAACGAACTGGCCATTCGCGAGTTGAGCCAGGCGCGCGACCACATGGTTCTGCTCGGCCGCCGCTCGGCCGACGAGAAGGTCGCGACCTTTCTGCTCGGCTGGCGCGAGCGGCTGGTCGCGCTCAACGGTCCGTCCGACATGGTCGCGCTTCCGATGAGCCGTCAGGACATCGCGGATTATCTCGGCCTGACCATCGAGACCGTCAGCCGCACTTTTACCAAGCTTGAGCGTCTCGGCGTGATCGAGATCATTCACGGCGGCATCAGCCTGCTCGATCCGGCCCGTGTCGAGGCCATGGCCGCAGCCTGACCTCATCTCCGGGACTCTCTCGGCAATTTGATCCCGATCAATGACGGCGGCCATGCCCCGCAAAATAATGCCGGAGACAAATCCGGGAGGGGATGATGCCTGCTGACGCGTTGCTCGTGACCGTTGTCGTCGTCGCGATCTTTGTGGTGTTCGCCGCAGTTCTGGCCTGGGCTGACCGGCAAACCAGGGCGGGCCGGCTTGATCCGGATTCCAGGCACTGAAGCCTTCTGCAGGTCCAAGTCCAGGTCCAGGTCCAGGTCCAGGTTTAGGTCCGAGTCCGGCGCGCCAAGGCTGATGCTCGCCTGGGCGGGCGCCCCCCGTCGGCAGCGTTTCGACGCAATCACGGTTTGCGTAATCCGCAACTCTGCGTCGAAGAAGACGCATCGCCGCAGCTTTTGGCTGCTGACTTCCTCGTTACGGGCCTTTTCGTGGCATTTGCCTCAAATCGCGCGCGTGCTTTCCGGTTGAAATGCCTGGTAACGTTGACTACGCAGGAACTCAGTGCCTCGTAGTCTTAGGAGCCCCGCGGCGTGCCTCAGGACAAGACCGGCGATCCCCGACAACCGGTGGGCAACAAACTATCGGTCCTGCGCAAGCACCCGATCTTCGCGGATCTGGAGCCGGAAGCGCTCGATCAACTCTGCCGCTACGCCAAGCACACCACCGTCAAGCGTGGCGCGACGATCGCCGCCAAGGGCGATCCCGGCAACAGTCTGTTCGCGGTGATCGCGGGGACAGTCAAGATTTCCTCCTCATCGCCTGATGGGCGGAACGCCATTCTCAATCTCATCGGCCCCGGAGAAATCTTCGGCGAGATCGCCGTGCTCGACGGCGCGCCCAGGTCGGCGGATGCGACCGCCAATACCAATTGCGAGCTCTACGTCATCGATCGCCGGGACTTCCTGCCGTTCGTGAAGAGCCAGCCGGCGCTGGCGATGAAGTTCATCGAGCTGCTGTGCGCGCGTCTGCGCTGGACCAGTCAGCAGGTCGAGCAGGTGATCCTGCAGAATCTGCCGGGCCGGCTTGCCAGTGCACTGCTCGGTCTCACCGAAGAGCGCAAGCTGGATTCCGGCAGCGGCACGCTCGCCATCACGCAGCAAGAGATCAGCGAGATGGTCGGGATGACGCGCGAGAGCATCAACAAGCAATTGCGCGCCTGGGCCGGCCGCAATTGGGTCCGCCTCGAGCACGGCGCCATCGTCGTGCTCGATACGGACGCGCTGCGCGAGCTCGCCGAGAGCGGCCTCGGCGGCGAGTGACGCCGTCGGCCTAACAGTCGATGCTGGCGACCGCGCGGGGCCTCGATTGGAGGCGTCAAGTCACGGGCTAGCGACGTCGAGCCAGGCCGCCATACCCACCATAGTGCGAATTGCGCCAGAAATCGATCGATGCAAGTCTTGCATCGATCGATGCCGGATTTGGCTTGGACAGAGAATGCCGCCCGCCCTAGGGACGACATTGGCGCTTGACTTCACACCTGAAGCGGAGCGACCCAAGGCGGCCTGCAGCCGGGCCGACAACGATATAATCGATCTCAATCAACCCAGGAGGAAGCCCACATGAAGACGCTCACCGGTATCATCACAGCCGTTGCACTGGCGGTCTCAGCACCCCTGGCCACTGCACGCGATTTCCGCTCGGCTGACGTTCACCCCGCCGATTATCCGACCGTCGAGGCGGTCAAGTTCATGGGCCAGCAACTCGCGGCGGCGAGCGGCGGCAAGCTTGGCGTGAAGGTGTTTCCGAACGGCGCCCTAGGCTCGGAGAAGGACACGATCGAGCAACTCAAGATCGGCGCGCTCGACATGATGAGGATTAATGCATCGCCGCTGAACAATTTCGTGCCCGAGACTATCGCGTTGTGTCTGCCCTTCGTCTTCAGGGACACGCAGCACATGCGCACCGTCCTCGACGGTCCGATCGGCGATGAGATCCTGGCAGCCATGGAGCCCGCGGGCCTGGTCGGCCTTGCCTATTACGACAGCGGCGCGCGCTCGGTCTATACCGTCAAGGGACCGGTCAAATCGCTGGCCGATCTGAAGGGCCTGAAGATCCGCGTCCAGCAATCCGACCTGTGGGTCGGCATGATCCAGAGCTTGGGGGCCAACCCGACGCCGATGCCCTATGGCGAGGTCTACACCGCGCTCAAGACCGGCCTCGTCGACGCTGCCGAGAACAACTGGCCGTCCTACGAATCCTCCCGGCACTTCGAAGCCGCCAAGTTCTACAACATCACCGAGCACTCCCTCGCGCCCGAAGTTCTCGTGATCTCGAAAAAGGTCTGGGACGCGCTGAGCAAGGAGGACCAGGCGATGGTCCGCAAGGCAGCCAAGGAATCGGTGCCCGTCATGCGCAAGCTCTGGGACGCGCGCGAGCAGGCCGCCCGCAAGACCGTCGAGGCCGCCGGCGTTCAGGTGGTCACGATCGGCAACAAGGCGGAGTTCGTCGATGCAATGAAGCCGGTCTACCAGAAGTTCGCCGGGAACGAGAAGCTGCAGAGCCTCGTCAAGCGCATCCAGGACACGAAGTAAGACAATTCGGGAACCGGGTCCGGCGTCGCCGCCAGGCGGCACCGGATCCCGTAAGGAGGCGCGGGATGACAGACCCACACGTCGCAAGTCACGAGCAGGGGGCCGTAGCAACACGCCCGTCCACCGGCTTGCTGTCGCGGGTCAATGCCCCCATCGCGCGCCTTGGCATGTACCTGTCGGTGACAGGCCTGCTCGTCATCGTCGCCATCGTCTTCTACCAGGTGTTCGGACGTTACGTGCTCAACTCCAGCCCGACCTGGACGGAGAACCTGGCGCTGGTCCTGATCCTCTACGTCACGCTGATCGGCGCCGCCGTCGGCGTACGCGATGCCGGGCATATCGGCATGGACAGCCTGCTGGTCATGCTCCCCGATCACGCGCGGGAGAAGATCGAGATCGTGATCCACGTTCTGGTCGCCGTGTTCGGCCTCGCCATGGCCTATAATGGCTGGGTCCTCGGCGCGTCGGTGGGCACCGTGAAGATCCCCAATCTCGGCCTGCCCGAGGTGATCCGCTACGTGCCGCTGTTCGCCTCCGGCGTCCTGATCGTTTCGTTTTCCATCGAGCACATCATTGCTCTCCTGCGCGGCGAAGAGGTCGTCCCCTCATGGAACTGATCATCCTCGGCGCCACCTTCTTCGGCTTTCTGATCCTCGGCGTGCCGGTCGCCTTCGCGATCGGCCTGTCGGCCATCTGCACCATCCTCTACGAAGGCCTGCCGGTCGCCGTCATCTTCCAGCAGATGATGTCGGGGATGAACATCTTCTCCTTCCTCGCCATTCCGTTCTTCGTCTTCAGCGGTGAGCTGATGCTGCATGGCGGCGTGGCCGACAAGATCGTGCAACTCGCCAAGAATCTCGTCGGGCACATCCGCGGCGGGCTCGGCATGTCGAACGTGGTCGCGTGCACGCTGTTCGGCGGCGTCTCCGGCTCACCCGTGGCCGACGTGTCGGCGATGGGCGCGGTGATGATCCCGATGATGAAGAAGGAGGGATACGACACCGACTACGCCGTCAACGTCACCACCCATGCCTCGCTGGTCGGAGCCCTGATGCCGACCAGCCACAACATGATCATCTATGCGCTGGCGGCCGGCGGCAAGGTCTCGATCGGCGCGCTGATTGCCGCCGGTCTCCTGCCGGCGCTGGTGCTGATGGTCTGCATGCTGGTTGCCGCCTACGCGGTCGCGGTGAGGCGCGGTTATCCCGCCGGCAAGTTCCCAGGCTGGGCCGAGGTGGTCCGCTCGCTGGCGGCGGCGCTGCCGGGGCTTCTGATCGTCGGCATCATCCTGGCCGGCATCCTGTCCGGCGTCTTCACGGCAACCGAATCGGCGGCCATTGCCGTCACCTACTCGATCCTGCTGACTTTCTTGATCTATCGCACCATGACCTGGGGCAACTTCCTGCGCGCCGCCGCCAAGGCGGTGAAGACGACCGGGGTGGTGCTGCTGCTGATCGGCGTCTCCACCATGTTCCAGTACCTGATGGGACTTTACGAGGTGGCGGATCTCGCCGGCGCGATGATGAACAAGTTGTCGACGCAGCCCTGGGTGATCTTCCTGCTCATCAATATCATCCTGTTCGTGCTCGGCACGTTCATGGACATGGCGGCAACGATCCTGATCTGCACCCCGATCTTTCTGCCGATCGCGATGAAGGCGGGCATGGACCCGGTGCAGTTCGGCATGCTGATGCTGATCAATTGCGCCCTCGGGCTCAACACGCCGCCGGTCGGAACGACGCAATTCGTCGGCTGCGCCATCGGCGGCATCTCGGTCGGCGCGGTGATGCGCACCATCCTGCCGTTCTATGCTGCGCTCATCGCAGCACTGATGTTCGTGACCTACGTCCCTGCATTCTCGTTGTGGCTGCCGCGCCTCTTGATGGGCTACAAGGGCTAGCAGCACCAGGGAGACATCGCCAGTGACGGACTATCGCAAGCTCTTCGATCTCACCGGCAAGACCGCGCTCGTGCTCGGCGCCGCATCCGGCATCGGCAAATCGTCGGCCGAAGCGCTTGCGGGTCTCGGTGCCCGGGTTGTCTGCGCCGATCGTGCGCTCGACGCAGCGGAGGCGACGGCCGTCGGCATTCGCGACAAGGGCGGCTGGGCGGAAGCAGCTGGCTGCGACGCCGCAAGCGCCGCGGATGTCAATGCGCTGGCCCAAACCGTGATGCAGAAGTTTCCGCGGCTCGACATCGCCGTGACGACGCCTGGTCTCAACATCCGCAAGACCATCCTCGACTACACCGAGGAGGATCTCGACCGCGTCCTCACCCTCAACGTCAAGGGCACGGTCTTTTTCTTCCAGGCCTTCGGCCGCATCATGGTTGCGCAGAAGGGCGGCAGCATCATCGCCTGCTCCTCGGTTCGCGCGGTGACCATCGAGCCCGGCCTCGGCATCTACGGCTCGACCAAGGCGGCGATCGGCCTGCTGGTGAAGGGCCTTGCCTCCGAGGTCGGGCACGCCGGCGTGCGCGTCAATGCGATCGCCCCGAGCATCGCCGAGACCGCGCTGACCGGCCCTTTCAAGCAGCGCCCCGACATCTACAATCTCTACGCCGGCCACACCGTGTTCAACCGCTGGAGCAGCGCCGACGAGGTCGCGACCGCCGTCGCCTATCTCGCCTCGGATGCCGCAAGCTATGTCAGCGGCAGCACGCTGTTCGTCGACGGCGGCTGGACCGCCGTCGACGGCCCGCCGACCGGTCTCACCCAGTTGCACAAATAGCAAAGGATGTAGCTCGGGTTGCGCTTGCACGTCGCGCGGCTCACTGGCAGGCCTCCTTCGCAACCGCAGCAGGAAGCTCCGGCGCGCGCGGCTTGAGCAAATCGCATGGGGCTTGCCGGATAAATGCGCTCGGCTGGCCGGTATTTTGGTGTTACGAACTGGGACATGAACCAGCACGCCAAGATCAACGCGAAGATCGAGATCCGCCATTCGACCTGTCCGCATGATTGCCCCTCGGCCTGCGCCCTCGATGTCGAGGTGGTCGAAGGCCGCAGCATCGGCCGCGTCCGCGGTTCGAAGAAGCAGACCTACACCGCCGGCGTCGTCTGCGCCAAGGTCGCCCGCTATGCCGAGCGCATCCATCATCCCGAGCGGCTGATCTATCCGCTGCGCCGCACCGGCCCCAAGGGTTCAGGTCAGTTCGCGCGCATCTCCTGGGACGAGGCGCTGGACGAGATCGGGCACCGCTTCAATGCGGCCGAGCGCGAGTTCGGTGCGGAATCGATCTGGCCCTATTACTACGCGGGGACGATGGGGCTCGTGATGCGCGACGGGCTCAACCGTCTCACGCATGTGAAGAAATATTCGCGCTTCTACCAGACCATCTGTGCCAATGTTGCGCGCATCGGCTTTGCAATCGGCACCGGCAAGATCGCCGGCGTCGACCCGCGCGAGATGGCGCTGTCCGATCTCGTCGTGATCTGGGGCACCAATCCCGTCAACACTCAGGTCAACGTGATGACGCACGCCTCGCGCGCCCGCAAGGAGCGCGGCGCGAAGATCGCGGCGGTCGACATCTACGACAACGAGACCATGAAGCAGGCCGACATCAGGATCATCCTGCGGCCCGGCACCGACGGCGCCTTCGCCTGCGGCGTCATGCATGTCCTGTTCCGCGACGGCTACGCCGACCGAGCCTACATGGACAAGTATACCGATTGCCCCGCCGAGCTCGAGGCGCATCTGAAGTCGCGCACGCCGGAATGGGCCTCGGCGATTTGCGGCGTTCCGGCGTCGGAGATCGAGGCTTTCGCCAAGGCCGTCGGCGAGACCAAGCGGACCTTCTTCCGTCTCGGCTATGGCTTCACCCGCTCGCGCAACGGCGCGACGCAGATGCATGCGGCGCTGTGCATTCCCGCGGTGACCGGCGCTTGGCAGTATGAAGGCGGCGGCGCCTTCTTCAACAATTACGCGCTGTGGCACTTCAACGAATCCATCATCGAAGGCCACGACGCGATCGACAAGGCCACCCGCGCGCTCGACCAGTCGCAGATCGGACGCATCCTCACCGGCGATGCCGAAGCTCTGCAGGGTAGGGGTCCGGTCAAGGCGATGCTGATCCAGAACACCAATCCGATGACGGTGGCGCCGGAGCAGGCGCTGGTCCGGCAGGGCTTCGCGCGCGAGGATCTGTTCGTGGCGGTGCACGAGCAGTTCATGACCGAGACGGCGCAGATGGCTGACATCGTGCTGCCGGCGACCATGTTCATGGAGCATGACGACCTCTATTACGGCGGCGGTCATCAGCACATCTCGGTCGGGCCGAAGCTGATCGACCCGCCGGGCGAGTGCCGCTCCAACCACGAGGTGTTGCAGGCGCTGGCGCCGCGGCTGGGCGCCAGGCATCCGGGCTTCGAGATGAGCCCGCGCGAATTGATCGACGCGACGCTGAAGCTGAGCAATCATGGCGACATCGCGGGCCTCGAAGCCGACATCTGGCGCGACCTGCAGCCGGATTTCCGCACCTCGCATTATCTCGACGGCTTCGCCCACGCCGACGGCAAGTTCCATTTCAAAGCCGATTGGGCGCATCCGCCGTTCGGCGTCACCATGGGCGACTACGACAAGATGCCTGGTCTGCCGGATCATTGGGCAGTGATCGAGCACGCCGACCGGGCCCATCCGTTCCGGCTAGCGACCAGTCCCTCGCGCAGCTTCCTCAACACGACCTTCAACGAGACGCCGTCCTCGCAGGCGCGCGAGGGCCGGGCCAGCGTGATGATCCACCCGTTAGATGCCGCCGCGCTCGGCATCGCCGATGGCGATGCGGTGACGCTCGGCAACGGCCGCGGCGAGACCACGCTGATCGCGACGCTGTTCGAGGGCGTGCGGCGCGGTGTCCTGATCGCCGAATCCGTTCATCCCAACAGCAACCATATCGGCGGCCGCGGCATCAACACGTTGACGGGTGCAGATACGATCGCGCCGATCGGCGGCGCGGCGTTCCACGATAATAAAGTCTGGATCAGGAAGGCGGCCTCAGCTCAAGGCGTGCACTCCGTGACGCCGTAGCCCGCGAATTCCTTTGCAATGTTCGGGTTCATCGACTTCGCCTGCGCGATGTCGGTGGCGCCGTCGCCGCCGCTTCTGCGCGCAGCGATGCCGCGGCCGAACAGCGAGGACGAGGAGCGCGGGTTGCGCTGGATCGCGTCGGTATAATCCTTGATCGCCTCGGCATTGCGCCCGAGCTTGAGGTTGACGAGCCCGCGGCTGTCGAGTGCATCGCTCAAGCCCGGGTTGATCTGGAGCGCCAGATTGCAGTCGGCGAGCGCGCCTTGCGGGTCGCCCGTCGCAGCCCGGCTCCAGCAGCGGTTGTTTAGGGCTTCCGCGTCCTTGGGCGCGCGGCGGAGCACCGCGTCGAAATCCTGTATCGCGAGCGCATAGGCGCGCTTGATCGCGTAGACCTGGCCGCGTTTGTAGCGCGAGGTGACATCGTTGGCGTTGGCGGTGATCTTGCGGCTGAGATCGGCGATGACGGGATCTCGTGCCAGTTCGTCCGCATTCGGGGCGGGCTCCGCCTGCGGTACCTCGCAGACCGGCTTTTGCGGCTCGGGTGTCTGCACCTGTGGCTTGGCCGCGTCGTCCCGCGGCCGCGTCGCCGGGCTTGCGAACGAGAACTCCGTCGTCAGCGAGGAGGACAGCCAGGGCACTTGCTCGCGGTTGGTGGCGGCAACGACGCCATTCTTAGTGTTGGTCAGGGCCTGCTCGGCGCTGATGTTCGGCGCGCGCATTTCGCGCAGCAGCTCGGCGACAAAGAGGCTGCGATCGGTCTTGCCGGTCGCCGTGACCGCGCCGAGCGCGGCGGAGTAGAGCACCAGCGTATTGCTCGGTGCGATCGCCGGCGCCAGACCGGCCGAATGGCGGCGGAAGCGCCGCTCGAACGGATTGCGGCGGGAGGCGTCGATCAGCGCGATCTTGATCGCGGCACCGCGCGTGTTCATCTCGGCGAGGATGGTGTCGAGGCTGAAGCCGTCGCGCGAGACGTCCGGCTCGGTCCAGATCTGGGCGTCGACCGGCAGCAGATAGGTCTGACGGTTGGACTGGATGGCAAAGCCGTCGAAGAAGATCAGCGCCACCGCGCCGCGCTCGATGCGGTCGTAGAAGCGGCCCAGCACCTGCCGCATGGCATCCCCGGTGAGATTGCTCTGCCTGTCGACGACGAAGCCGCCGCGCTTCAATTCCTCGGCGACGTCCTGGGCATCGTTGGCGACCTCGCTCAGGACGAACTCATTGTCGGGATATTTCGCGTTGCCGATCACCAGCGCGATCTTCGCGGCGTCGGCCGCATGGCATGCGGCGCCTCCGCTCAGCACGACCAATCCTGCCAGCAACAACATCAATGCGGCGCGCACGAAATGGCTCATCGGTGATCAAATCTCCGGTCAGGATAGCGCGCGCAAGCCCCAGTTCAATCGCGAAGCGAAGTTGCGCCCACACGCTATGGTGAGGCGACCCTGCAGATTGCCCTTGCGCGCGCCGCCGGTCCTGCCGCAAATGGCTGCAAAACGGGACCAAGCGAGCGAGCATGTCATGACAGACACCACAGCCGTCATCACCGAGAAGCGCGGGCAGGCGTTCTGGATCACCATCAACCGGCCGGAGAAACGCAACGCGCTGAACGGCGAGGTCATCGCCGGGATCACAAGAGCCTATCGCGACGCGCATGAGGACAAGGACGTCCGCGTCATCGTGCTGACGGGCGCGGGCGACAAGGCGTTCTGCGCGGGCGCCGACTTGCAGAATTCCGGCGCGGCTTTCGCGATGGATCATTCCAAACCAAATGTCGACTATGCCGATCTGTTACGTTTGTCACAGAACGCCACCAAGCCGGCGATTGCGCGCCTAAATGGCGTCTGCATGGCCGGCGGCATGGGCCTTCTGTGCATGACCGACATGGCGGTTGCGGCCGATCACGTCGTCTTTGGCCTGCCCGAGGTGAAGGTCGGCGTGTTCCCGATGCAGGTGCTGAGCCTGCTCCAGCGCATCGCTCCGCCCCGTCTCGTCAACGAATGGGCGCTCACGGGCGAGCCGTTCGACGCCAGGGCCGCGCAGGCCGCTGGCCTGCTCAACTACATCGTGCCGGCTGCCGAGTTAGATGCCAAGGTCGACTGGCTGATCGGCCGTATCATCGACAAATCCCCGACCGCGATCCGCCGCGGCAAATACGCCATGCGCGCGATCGCCTCGATGTCGTTCGACGAGAGCATCGCCTATACCGAAAGCCAGATCGCACTGCTCGCGATGACCGAGGACGCCAAGGAAGGGTTGAAAGCGTTCAGCGAGAAGCGGAAGCCGGTCTGGACGGGCAAATAGGCGATCATTTTTGGCACACTTCTGGACGCTGTGGTCGTTCAATGCACTGCTATTCCGCGGAATGACCGACGTTTAGTCGAATAAGGAGTGATTTCGTCCGCTCCTCGCGACGCTTCTTTGTTGCCGTGATCAACTGCTTTCCGGTGCGCTTGGCGTAGGTGGGCAGTTGGCGGCTTGATCTGTGACGGCCTGCGGCGCGCAACTCTGCGTCCGTAAGATCGCTGTCGGCACCCTCGGTGAATCCTCCGTGCCGGAAGGAAGTAAAGGAAAGCTCCTGACGCAGGCCGGCCTCTCTGATAATCTGCTTTACCACACTACGCAGATACCGCAGGTCTTTACGGGGTGTAATCCATGGAAGCGGGGTTACCGACCGACGATGCGCATGGTCACGTCGAAATGCCAAGCCCCGGGGCGAAGCCCTCTTGATCCCGTCGAGCTCATCCATGAGTTCAGGAAAGAGAGGGGCGCCCGTCTCGTCTGTCAGCGGCCACCAGGCTTCCTCCCCATTCTTTGGATGCACGATCCTAACGCTATTTGGCCGTTCGCTGGGACGGTAGTGCGATATCTCGAAAGAGCCAAACACGTGCTGCTCCCGCTGCAGCCACTCCCATGACAACAAAGCAGCAGTTGCGATCGAGCGATAGTCGAGCCTTTTCGCGGCGGCCCTGAAGGCGACGAGTTCATCCCATGTCGCGGTTGGTGTGGGTCGTATCGGCTGGCCGGGCGCCCGTGATCGTAACCCCATCCGTGAGAATGGATTGCTCGCTGGTACTATTTTTTCTTGAGCGCGCTGACCAACGAACCAGGCGCGCCGGCAGCTCGCCATGACCACATTTGCATAGCGACGACGCTCGCGGACGACGATCTCTCCATTCTTATTCACCTTTGTTACGACTAGCAGCTTTGCGTAAACTGCGTCGACGAAGGCCCTCGTGAAATCGGACAATTGCTTCGACCCAACGCGACTTCCATCTTTCAGCTCGTGATTGGCAAAGAGCGCGAGACTCTTCTTGTACTGACGCTGAGTGGTGCTTTCGATTTCGCCCCACTTCTGGTGAGCTTGGAAGATGCCGATTAGCCAATCGAACGTGCCGGGTTCCGGGGAGGACGGCATCATGTCACTCAGACCCCGTGAGCGCCAACTCTCGAACGCGGGTAAGAGGACTTTCTCAACCCGTTCGACGGCACTGGCATAGTCGCTCCCCAAAGCTTCAGGGCACAAATCGCAGCCCTGCCGACGAGCCCAGGATGGCGGTGCGAAATAATACGCCACCTTATTGCTCGCCAACAGCTTTCGTTGACAATATCGAGGAAGCTTTTGTGCCGCATCAACTGAGATCATACCAGACATAAGAGATCCTCCGGCTCCCTGGCGCCACTTCTCCCAATAGGCGCTGCGAAGTGGTCCATGGTCGCCTTCGACCAGACTGGCTGCCGCAGCCGTCCTATTCCACGACAACTGACGGGTGGCGGCGCCTCGCCTCGGCGGATCGCGCGCGCAAGTTCGATTGTGTCTTTAAAGTCCAGGTAGGCGGCGGCCATGTCCGCTCTCATCATCGCTGGCCAGGTTCCAGCGGGTGGGTAGCGAGCGGGCAGCGCTGTGCGTCGTGAAGATGGACGGTCTGATCTCACTGAGGGGCCCCGCTTAGGTCCAACTGGAGCTGAATTCGCTAAACAATGATGTCCGATCTCGAAGATCTAAATGATCTCTCTGGCGGTCAGTGGAGCGAAGGTGGGTCATAGAACCAACTCTTACGGACAAAGACTATTTCGCGCTATCGCGCAGGGCGCCCGAGCGGGGGATAGGCCAAGCTAGCGCGCGAAAAGGAGACCTTGGTGCAGTTCTCGAGGAGGGCCAATTCTGATCGGCAGGATCCCCAAGAGTCAAAAATAGTCAGTATCTTCGTTGGCAGTCGTCGAGGGGCCGCTAGCAGGCAGTCAACTGCTCTATGTGCATTATCAATGGCTTTTCCGACAGATTCGCCGGTGGACTTGCATTAAGTATATCGGGGCGTTGTCCGGTGTCGGAATTTGGATGCGCGCTGCACCAGACCAGCTCTTTCGAATGATCGGAAATTCGAGCGCGTGTTGGGCCGCTCTTTTCTTGATCCGCCCCGTCACCCGACCACCTCATTGCATAAGCCTGTCGTGAACTGGCGGCCTGTGATACTCGCTTGAACCAGCCGGTCGATTCAAAGCTGTTTGTAAACAGAGACGACACCGGCCAAAGAACATTCTCCAATACTCTGGATCAGGATCTGTGGAATGCAGAGGAGTGCGCGTTAGCAAATTTCGTTCTCCGACGGCGCTTGCTTGCGCGCGTGCTGCTTCCGCCGCACCGGGCTCTCGTGAACCGAGCCGCTTTGCGTCTCGGCCATCCGGCTTCGATCCCTCGCGCAAGGAGATGCAGAGCTCCTCGCCGGGGGCACTCGGGAAAGGGGCTCGCCTGCGGCGATCGCTATCACTGCCCCGTTCCCGGGTGCCGCTATTGAACCGGTCTCGTCGCTGCACTCGGACCCGCGTGTCCCTTCGGGTCGCTATGCTCACGCTCTCCGGGTGCCATTTTGCGGCGAGGCGATGCGCTTCTCGCGCGCGCCTGGTTGGGCCTGCGGCCCTAAAGCACCTCAAGGCCAAGTCACGAAGAATGGAACGAAAGGTGGAGCGCGGCGCAGATTTCGCGTTCCGTCATTTGTGTGCGTGCGGCGCTCTCGCAAATCATGGAGATCGATTCCGCATGACGAGGCTGAGAGTAAGAGTGCCGGTCGGGTTTTGCCGTGACGGGTTACAGGCTGCGAGAGAGGCTCGCGGCGCCCGTCGCGGAGATCCGCGATGTCCAGACACTATCTTCGAGCGCGCGCCGGTGAGAACCGGACAAGCCTTTATGACTTGGGCGCTTGCCGCATCGAGCCGTCGGGATTCAACGATACGATGCGCGATCGCCTCCGCGCTTGCGGCCTCTTTGGAGAGATCATCTCCTGGAAGCTGCGGATGTTCGTGCCCACGGACGAAAGCGGCGTCGGAATCCTGGCGAAGGTGCTCGGCACCTACCTGGTCGCGCGCATCAGCGAACGGGAGGCCTCGTGATGTCTCGCGGGGCTTCCGAACTGGCACGTCGTCTCGCGCGCGAGGCGGAGGCGGTGTGTCGACACTATCTCTCCAATGGCAAGCGGGCGGGGCGGTACTGGGTGGTCGGCGACGTCCACAACACGCCGGGTCGCTCGATGTTCGTGCGGCTCCAGGAATCACCGAAGGGCCCCGCCGGCAAGTGGACTGACGCTGCAACCGGGGAACATGGCGATCTCCTCGACATTATCCGCGAAAGCCTTGCCTTGCGAGACTTTCGCGAGGTCGCCGAGGAGGCGGGGCGCTTTCTGAAGCTGCCTCGTTCTGAGCAGCAATCACTCCCGAGACCTGTTCGTCCAGTCGTGCCGGCTGGATCGCAAGAAGCCGCCCGTCGACTTTTTGCGATATCCGGTCCGATCGAAGGGACGTTGGTGGAAACGTATTTGCAACGTCGTGGAATAAGCCCAATCCACCATGGAGGCAGCTTGCGCTTCCATCCTCGTTGCTACTATCGACCAGACGAGCATTCGTCGACAGAAACCTGGCCGGCGATGATAGCATGCGTCACCGACCTCGACGGCCGGATAACCGGCGTGCACCGCACCTGGCTCGATCCAAACGGCTTTGATCGCCTGCGGCTCGGCAAGGCTCCGATCGACACGCCACGACGGGCCATGGGCGACCTGCTCGGCAACGCCGTTCGTTTCGGCGTCGTGGACGACGTGCTCGCCGCAGGTGAGGGGATCGAGACCATGCTTTCATTGCGCTACGTGCTGCCGACTATGCCTATGGCCGCGGCGCTCTCGGCCAATCACCTCTCGGCCATGATGCTGCCGTCTGGCCTGCGGCGGCTCTATATCGCCCGCGACGCCGACGCCGCCGGAGATGCTGTACAGGCCACCCTCACCCGGCGCGCAGAAGATGCCGGCATTGAAGCGATCGCGTTGTCGCCCCGGCTGGGCGATTTCAACGAAGACCTGCACATCTTGGGTCTCGCGGCCCTCCGAGCAGAGTTACGGCTTCAACTCGCACCAGAGGACGTCGTCCGCTTCCTGCATTCGTCGACGGTAGCCGCAAAATAGGCCGGTGCTTCGATCGACGTTGATAGCGCGGTCATAACGAGGCCATTGCCCGGAAGAGGACGCGACCTCGGCCTTCTAGAGGGCGATCGGACGGCAAGCGGACCGGGCCGGCAACGGCTACGCCCGGCTATTTTCCGCCGCGCGCCGTCGATGAGCAGACGCAACAGCCATCAAACCGGCGCGCTTTGCATCGCGAAGCAAAATAGCCGGCCTCCGCCATCCTCCGCTGCCGCTTCGGCCCTTGCGGGTGCTGGCCCGTTCCGCCCGCCGTCTGAGTGATCGCCACGAAGGCCGCGATGGGCGCGGCCGATCCGGCAAAGGGTCCCTCCAATGACCGACCACGACATTGAACCGCCGCACGCCTCTTCTCCAACTGACCACGTCCTCACCGAACTGCAGCTCTTCGGCTACCGTCCCTTCGACGACCAGCCCGACCCACGACCGCTTCCCGAGGGCAAGATGATCGCTGTCGCTGTCGCCGATATGTTCGACGCCCTGGTCGCGACGTTGAGCGACACGCGGCTCGAGCCGGACCTGGGCGATCTGCTCTGGTCGACCGTCAACCTGTTCCATCGTGCGGTCGACCGCATCGAACGCTATCTCGACGACAATGAGCAGGCGCAGCAAAAGAGCCAGCGTGAGCAGAATGGCTCTGAGGTACGGTCGGTCGAACTCGAGCGCTTGACGGCTGAGGGCATCACGCTGATCGAGCGCCGCAACTGCCTGGAGTTCTTCCGCGACCAAGCCATCGAACGCTTTGAAGCGCACACCGGATCTTCCTGGCGCCCTCGATCGGGATCGCTGCTAAACCACCGCACGCTAACGGCAGCAATGATCGACTCCCGCGACTTCATCGCAGCCAAGCGTCGCGCTGAAACCGAGGTCTTGTTGCCGGCAGGACCGAAGATCGCACTCACTGGCGGGCTCGATTTCAACGACCACCGCCTTATCTGGGACCGTCTCGACAAGGTCTACGTCAAGCATCCCGACATGGTCCTACTCCATGGCGGCTCGCCCAAAGGTGCGGAGCTTATTGCCTCCAAATGGGCGACCAATCGCAAGGTGCCTCAGATCGCCTTCAAGCCCGACTGGACAAAGCACACTAAAGCGGCCCCATTCAAGCGCAACGACGCCATGCTCGAAATCCTGCCGATCGGCGTGATGCACTTCCCGGGGACAGGAATCCAGGACAACCTCGCCGACAAGGCGAAGCGACTCGGCATCCCCGTCTGGAGGTTCGGCGGCGCGTGAGCGCCGTTTTCTCGACGCCAAGCCTCAGGGCGGAATTGCTCACGGCGCAACTCCGCCTCGTTTCAGTCTCATCTCAGCGCTGTGGTGGTGGTGGTGGAAGGCGCGACTGGTACATCTATGCACATGGAGCCACCACCATGCCCTTGGACTTGTACTTAGCACACTCCGCATTGGCTTATTCTGCTGTGCGGTCTTTGCGCTCGCGGTGTATACCCTGCCGTTTTTCGTCGCACTGAGTATCGGGATGACGGCGTTTCAGAGCGGCGCCGGCCTCCTTGGCGCGCTGCTTATCGCAACGGCCGGCGGTGCGCTGACGCTCGTCCTCGGCCAGGTCGCCTTTGCTGCTACTCGGTCCTCCGCCTTGCGCGTCCCGATCGCCACTGCATTCGCTGCTCCCGCCGCCGTCGCTGGCTATCATGTGGTGTTCGCCGTCTCCCATATCGGGGTGCCCTCGCTGGCATGGCGTGAGGTCTTCGCTTGCTTGGGCGCGGTTTGCATTGGTGTTACGTCATGGACGCGTTTGATGGTTTCGGCGAAGACCGGCCCGTTCGAGCCGGCCGGGGTGGTGGATAACCCGTCCTAACCGGTTCATGGCCCGACTGGATGATCTTTCCGCCTTCATCGTCGAACAGGTGTAAATCGGCACAGTGAGCGGGAGGTGGTCGAAACCTGAGCGTGGAGAGGCCGTCCTGCTCGGAACTCCTCGATCAAACTGCCGACGTTCGGTTTGGCCCACGCAGCCGCTGCAGGCGATCCTACCTCGATCGGCTCTTGGCAGACGGTGCCGCCCTTTGCAGCAGATTGTTTCTCTTTCCGCGCTGAATCGTTCCGACCGCTTGTTCAGCAAAACTGAGACAAGGCACGCTTCTCCAGAGATTGTGGTTCAGCACGCGGACGCACGTGGCCTCTGATGGCTTGATCGGGCCGAAGACCGGCTTCGCCTCGATCGTCTGAGCCGCAACGGCCGTTGATGCGACTTTCTTCCCCTGGGCTTCGCCCATTCCTCGCGAGACAAGAAAGTCGCCACAACGGCGTCCTCCGCTGCGCTCCGGTCCCAGCGGGTGCGTCGCCGATCGTCCTCGGCGCTAGATCGCCATCGAGGCCGCGGTGGTCGCGGGCTCGAAACAATCAGGAGAAGTGACATGGCTAACATCGGCTCTTTCAAGAAGGTCGGCAACGAATTCCAGGGCGAGATCGTGACCCTGAGCCTGAAGGCCAAGGGCGTCCGCATCGTCGGCGAGACCAACCGCTCCAATGACAACGCTCCCAGCCACCGCATCTATGTGGGTCGCGCGGAGATCGGCGCTG
The DNA here is from genome assembly GCF_020194195.1 of Bradyrhizobium sp. BRP19. Classification (NCBI taxonomy): domain Bacteria; kingdom Pseudomonadati; phylum Pseudomonadota; class Alphaproteobacteria; order Hyphomicrobiales; family Nitrobacteraceae; genus Bradyrhizobium; species Bradyrhizobium sp. BRP19. The sequence goes on from NZ_JADYVZ010000009.1 coordinate 85,488, forward strand.
CCTGGTCGAAGCGTTCCGAGGAGGGCCGCGACTACCTCTCACTCAAGCTCGACGACCCCTCGTTCAACGTGCCGATCTACGCCAACCTATTCGACGACGAAGGCGGTGAAGGCTACACCCTGCTCTGGTCGCGGCCGCGCAAGACCGGCGAGTAAGAGCGCCCCACCAAGCCCCGTCCGACCAAATCGGGCGGGGTTTCTTCAGAGCTTCCACTTCACAGCAGCCTGGCCCATCCGCGAAACTGCGCTCTGTCTCTTGTAAGTCCGCTCATGGCGATAGAGCGGACCAGATATGCTCAGTTTGAGATTTTCGCATTTTGACCCGTTGCGGAAGTTGACGTGAGCTGTGCGGCCGCGCGGCTCAATCACACACTTCCGCTGTGCCCTCCCGCCGCGTACCCGTACGACAGTGCCTTCTGTCCGACAGCCGGACCTTACCAGCCGACAGCCCGGGATCAGATAATTGATGCAGTCCAGTTCGGTGCCATGCCCGGCGTAATAGACCACCGCGACCTCGGCATCGCGCGCCTTACTGGCAAAGTCGCGCAGCGTCCTGCGCATCTCCGAAACATTGAGTTCGAGCTTGATGTTAACATTATCGAACCCGGCCCTCCTGCATGCCGGCGACTAATGCGGCATCGTTCGTGGGGTTCGCCAGCTTCGCGCCGAGTTACCGATCACCAGCGCGCCGCGCTTTTCAGCGTGTGCGGAGCTATAGCCCAACCAGACCGCACAATATCAACAAGGCGATTAGCCGAAGCAGGCCCTAGCGCCGTGTCGGGAACACGGACGAACTTCTGCCGGCGGCGATTTGCTGATTTAATTGTTAGACCTGTTATTAATATTTTCATTATACTAATAACTGGCAGACTCGGGAGAGACAGATAGGTCTAAATAGTTGCGATGCGCGCCTGCAGCAGCACAACTTGCCTCCGTCAACGTTGTTTAGTTGGGACGTCATCGGCCGGGGAGACTTATGCAAGAGAGAGCAAGCGCCGCCAATCGGCTTCCGGTCACCGTGCTCAGTGGATTTCTGGGTTCGGGGAAGACGACATTGCTCAACCACGTGCTGAGGAATCGCGGGGGCCTCCGAGTTGCAGTCATCGTCAATGACATGAGTCAGTTGAACGTAGATGCGGATCTGGTTCGCAACAGTGGCGCGAACCTATCGCATACCACCGAAACACTCGTGGAGCTCAGCAATGGTTGCATATGCTGCACGCTGCGCGACGATCTCCTGGTGGAGGTCAGGCGGTTGGCCGAGGAGCGGCGCTTTGACTATCTTCTGATTGAAGGGACCGGTATTTCTGAACCTCTCCCTGTCGCGGCAACTTTCTCCTTTCGCGACGAAGCCGGCGTCTCGCTCTCCGATCTTGCGAAACTCGACACGATGGTGACCGTCGTGGACGCGACGGACTTGCTCGCCAAGTATAGCAGTCGCGATCTTTTGCGCGACCACGGCGAGCTACGTGATGCCTCCGACGTTCGTACGGTCGTCGATCTCCTAGTTGAGCAGATCGAATTCGCTGATGTGGTCGTCATCAACAAGGTGTCAGAAGTGACCGAGGCGACGCGAGCGGACGTGCGCAAGGTGGTTGCCGCGCTCAATCCCCGGGCACGCACAATCGAGACCGACTTTGGCGACGTTCCTCTCCACACAATTCTTAACACCGGCCTCTTCAATGAAGCCAAGGCTGCGACACATCCTCTCTGGAACAAGGAGCTGTACAATCCCGCTTGCCATGTGCCGGAGACCGAGGAGTACGGCATATCCAGTTTCGTCTACTTGGAAAGACGTCCGTTCGATCCCGTCAGTCTCTTGTCCTTTCTCAATAAACCCTGGCCAGGCGTATTGCGCGCCAAAGGACATTTTTGGCTTGCGACCCGTCCGGATTGGATCGGTGTCCTCTCGGTTGCAGGGATGCAACGTCGGTGCGAGCCCATAGGATACTGGTGGGCAACAGTCCCAAAGTCGACGTGGCCAAGCCATCCTAACGTCCAACAACACCTCAATGATCAGTGGGACAGCACTTGGGGCGACCGTCGTCAGGAGCTGGTGTTCATCGGTTCAGGCATGGACGAAGCATACATCCGAGCCTCGCTGGATGCCTGCCTTGCCAATTCGAAGAATGGGTTTGATCCCCAGAGCTGGCGCAATCTCAGCGATCCCTTTCCGCCCTGGCAATATCCTGATCACGTAAGCTAGGCGGCGCCGGGGCGCTTTGCATTTTAGCTACATCAAGACGGCCAGATGGCGAGTATGTGATATGAAAAATCTTGATATTTAATGTTTAATAAGTTAAAACGTGCGCTTTAATTCGGCGGAATTGAATTTTGGGCAATCATGGTAGCCGCTACGAGTAACGGTGCAACCGCAGCCGAAAGGCAGATCGAGCAGTGCGGCTTCCCGCTCGCCTACTGGTTCAGAGCCCCGCCTGTCAGTCCAAGATTGGCTCGTTCGCGAACATTGGAGATGTCCCTCCGACATCCACGTCATCGTCTAGGTGACGGGCATCAGAATCTTTCATTCACACTCTCCCATCTCTCGCGAGGATGTCATGAGGTCCTTGTACGAAAAGTCTGGCTTGAGCCAGTTGGCTTTCGGATTGCGGACTTGGCCACGGACCCTGCACCGGAGGAGCATTTGGGCGTCAGATCCAGAGGCTAAGGACGAACTGCTGCCAACGCACCCCGTGCGCAATCCGCTTGAAACGGACCTGCGCGCCTCAGATGCCACTGCACTATCTTTATCCAATTTGGCTTCGAGCGCCGAATTGCCGAGGGTAACCGCAGGATGGCGAACGCCAACCTCTGCGGCAGCCGACCAAACGACCTCAAATCCGGTCGTCATTCTTGGTCGGATTCCCTCGGCGGCCTTGGCTCCGAGTATCGTTGGATCGTCGGGGATTCCAGCGGCCGCGCAGGTTTGTGGTTGCGGCTACTTCATTGCTCCAACACGATTGCTCGATCAAAGTGCAGCCCACATCGGGCAGTTGCAAGGTACTCGTTTATCTGGTGGAGCGGACTTCGTGCTGACCGGCCAGACCGGAATCATGGGAGCCTCCACCAGTGCCGACATGCCATTGCAGCAGGTTACGCCTCTTATCAACTGGAACGCGCTGCCAGGTGGAGGAGAGACCGGTACCGGGACGGCAACCAGCCCAATTGGAATTCTGTCCGGCTCGGTGACAACCGCAAAGGCTCCCCCAGCCGGCCGGCAGGCCGCCACAACGGAGTCCACCAGCAGTCTCGCGGCTGCAGCGACTTCGACAAACCCAATTGTTCTCGAGAACCAGAAGCCGGGAAACCCACAAAGCGAATGGGATATCGTTGGCGCGGGCAGTTCGAATATCGAAGGTTTCGCCACCGACATCAGCGTCAATCGGGGTAACCGGGTCGACTTCAAGATCAATACGAATTCATCAAACTACCGGATCGACATCTACCGCCTCGGCTACTATGGCGGCATGGGAGCGCGAAAGGTCGCCACCATCCAGCACACGGGCGTGCAGAACCAGCCTACGCCGCTGCGCGACGCGGCGACCGGCCTGGTCGATGCCGGCAATTGGTCCGTCTCAGCCTCCTGGGATATTCCCGCCGATGCCGTGTCCGGCGTCTATATTGCAAAGCTCGTGCGCCAGGACGGAACTGCCGGCGCCAATCACATCCCCTTCATCGTTCGAGACGACAGCAGCACCAGCGATGTGATCTTCCAGACCTCGGATACAACCTGGCAGGCCTATAACGGCTGGGGCGGTGCAAATTTCTATGGCGGCAACGGTCCCGCGACCGGTCAAGGCGCCGGGCGCGCCTACGCGGTGAGCTACAACCGGCCGATCGCCACCCGCGGCAACGTCGGGACCTATGCCGGCCCGCAGGACTATTTGTTCGGCGCTGAGTATTCTGCGATCTACTGGCTGGAGCAGAATGGTTACGACGTCTCCTACATGTCGGGAGTCGATGCCGATCGTTACGGCAGTCTCCTCCTGAATCACAAGCTCTACCTCGACGTTGGCCACGACGAATACTGGTCAGGGCAGCAACGCGCCAATGTTCAGGCGGCCCGCGATGCCGGCGTGAATCTTGCGTTCTGGAGCGGCAACGAGATGTATTGGCGCACGCGCTGGGGTAACAGCATAAGCAGCGACGCCACCGCCTACCGCACCTTGATCTCCTATAAGGAGACTTTTTCACCAGGAGCGTCGATTGATCCAAGCGACCAGTGGACAGGAACGTTCCGTGATCCGCGCCTCAGCCCGCCGGCGGTCGGCGGGGGAATCCCGGAAAATGCCCTGATCGGACAGATGTTCCAGGTCGATGATGTCGGCCAAGGCAGCGGCCTCCAGTCAATCACAATTCCCTATGACGACGCTAACCTGCGCTTCTGGCGCAATACCAGCGTTGCCAATCTTCAGCCCGGGCAAACGGCAACGCTGACCAAGAACTATCTTGGCTATGAGTGGGATGAAGCGCCTGACAACGGATTCGATCCAGCCGGCCTGGTTCGGCTTTCCTCGACAACCATTCCGGTCAATACCTATCTGCTTGACTATGGCAACACGACCGGAAGTGGCGTTTCAACCCATAACCTGACCCTCTATCGCGCTCCGAGCGGCGCATTAGTCTTCGGCGCCGGTACGGTCTACTGGGCATGGGGCCTGAGCGACAATCACGACCTGGCGCCGACGCCGACCGATCCGCGCGTGCAACAGGCTATGATCAATCTGCTCGCCGACATGGGGATTCAACCGGGAACGCTCCAACCGGGGATGGTCGCGGGCACCGGCTCGACGGACTCGGCGGCTCCGACTTCCACCATCAACGCCCTGGCGAATTTCAGTGCCGGACGTGCGGTCACGATTTCCGGCACGGCAGCGGATGTCGGCGGCGGCGTGATCGCTGGCGTGGAGGTCTCGACCGATGGTGGGCTGAGCTGGCAGAACGCGATTGGCGATGAGACATGGACTTATACCTGGGCGCCGCAAGTTGCCGGGACCTACACGATCAAATCACGCGCGGTGGACGACAGCATCAATCTGGAAACGCCTTCGGCGGGCCGCACGGTGACCGTGAGCGCGCCGTCCTTCATCTCGCTCTTTCCTGGCTCGGCGACCCCCGCCACAGTCAACACGATAGATGCCAGCGCCGTCGAGCTCGGTGTGAGGTTTCAGACGTCGACTGCCGGCACCGTAAGCGGAATCCGCTTCTACAAGAGCAGCCAGGATACAGGCACCCACACGGGTGAACTCTGGACCAGCACCGGCACCTTGCTGGCAACCGCCACGTTTACAAACGAAACGACAAGCGGTTGGCAGAGCGTGACCTTCTCCAACCCGGTCCCGCTGACGGCAGGCACCACCTATGTCGCGTCTTATCACACGAACGTAGGCCACTACTCCTCCAGCGTGAACTACTTCACGAGCAATGTGACCAGCGGTCCGCTGACCGCCCTCGCCAATGGTAACGGCGTCTATACCTACAGCAGCAACAGGGCATTCCCGACCACCACGTTCCAATCGACAAATTTCTGGGTTGACGTCATGTTCAACCCTTCCACCACCAATTCCGCGCCGGTGGCTACGAACGATACCGGGCCGACCGTGACGCAAAATACGCCCATGACGATCACGGCGGCGTCGCTGATCGCCAACGACAGCGACCCCAATGGGGACGCACTAACCATAAGCGGAGTAAGCGCAGCGACAAACGGCACCGTGGTCCTCAACACGCAACCCAATCCGCAGAATAACAACATCACATTCACGCCCGCCGCCGGCTATACCGGTCCGGCCAGCTTCAGCTACACGATTTCGGACGGGCGCGGCGGTACGGCCACTGCCAATGTCAGCCTCACGGTGGTACCGCCCGGTGCGGCTCCCGTCAGCCTGTTCAGCGCGTCAAATACACCAGCGCAGATCAACCTCAATGACGGATCGCAGCTTGAAGTCGGGATGAAGTTCACGTCCTCCGTTGCCGGCCAGATCACGGCTCTCAAATTCTACCGCAGTCCCGGCGACACTGGTCCCGACGTCCTTGATCTCTGGACGTCGACGGGCACCCGCCTCGCTACAGCCAACTTCACCAATACGTCGGTCAGCGGCTGGCAGACCGTTAACCTGCCGTCCCCGGTTTCGATCGCCGCCAACACGACCTATGTTGCTTCTTATCACACCACCGGCTCCTATGTGGCCACCGGCAACTACTTCACCACGGCTGTCACCAACGGCCCATTGACCGCGCTTTCGACTACGACGGCCGGCGGCAACGGCGTCTATTCCTATGGTGGCACCAGCACGTCCGGCATCTTCCCGACCAACTCCTATAACGCCGCCAACTACTGGGTCGATGTTGTGTTCGCGCCGTCCGGCGGCGGCAACCAGCCGCCGGTTGCCAACAACGATAGCGGCTACACCACCACCCAGAATACCGCACTGACGATTGCGGGCAGCGCGCTGCTCGCCAACGACTCCGATCCCAATGGCGGCAGTCTCACAATCACCGGCGTGAGCGGCGCCGTCAACGGCACCGTCAGCTTCAACAGCCAAACCAATGTAGTTACCTTCACGCCGACTACCGGCTATACCGGTGCGGCATCCTTCAGCTATGCCATTGCCGACGGACAGGGCGGAACCGCAACTGCCACGGTCGGCCTGACGGTAAATACCGCAACCAACCAGCCGCCGGTAGCTAGCAACGACAGCGGCTACAGCACCACGCGGGACACGGCTCTCACGATTGCCGCGTCGGCCCTGCTTGCGAACGACACCGATCCGAATGGCGACCCGCTGACGATCACGGGCGTGAGCGGCGGCGTCAACGGTACCGTCAGCTTCAATGCCCAGACCAATCGCGTCACCTTCACGCCGACCACCGGCTACACCGGCGCTGCATCCTTCAGCTATGCCATCTCGGATGGTCGCGGCGGCACCGCAACTGCAACGGCTAATTTGACAGTGACCCCGCCGACAGTGAGCCTGTTTTCAAGTTCCGACACGCCGGCCATTCTCTCGGATCCTGACGCGGCCCAGGTCAATCTCGGGGTGCGTTTCACGTCATCCGCGGCCGGCACCATCAGCGGCATCAAGTACTACAAGGGTACCGGCGACACCGGCACCCATACGGGGTCATTATGGAGCAGCACGGGCACGCTGCTCGCGACCGCGACGTTCACGAACGAAACCAGCAGTGGATGGCAGACCGTCATCTTCAACAATCCGGTTTCGATCGCCGCCGGCACGACCTATGTGGCAAGCTACCACAGCAACGGGCACTACACGTCCACGAGCAACTACTTTACGGCCCCGCGCGTCAATGGTCCGCTCACAGCGCCCGCCGGCAACAATGGCGTCTACACCTACGGCACCGGCAATCTGTTCCCAACCAGCACCTTCGGGGCCACCAACTACTGGGTGGACGTGATGTATAGCCCCGCGAGCGGTGTCAACCGGCCACCAGTCGCGGCGAATGACTCCGGGTTCAGCGCTACTCAGAACACTGCGATCTCGATCCCGGCTTCGGCATTGTTGGCCAACGACACCGATCCCGACGGCGATGCCCTGACCATCACGGGCGTCAGCAACGGCGCCGGCGGCGTCGCGAGCTACAACGCGCAGACCAGCACCGTCACTTTCACCCCGAACTCCGGATATACGGGACCGGCGTCATTCACTTATGCAATCTCTGACGGTCGAGGTGGGACGGCAAGCGCGTCCGCCTCTCTCAACGTCAACGCAGCATCTGCGAGCATCGTAAGTCTGTTCAGCAATAATCCGACGCCGAGTGTGGTATCGGTCAATGATCCGAATTCGGTGGAGCTTGGGTTCAAATTCCGGGCGTCGAGCGCCGGCGATGTCACCGGGCTACGCTTCTACAAGGGCCCGTCGAACACCGGCACTCACACTGCCAATCTCTGGAGCAGCACCGGCACCCTGCTGGCCACCGCCACCTTCACCAACGAGACGGCGAGCGGCTGGCAGCAAGTCAACTTCGCCACACCGGTGACGATCACGCCAGGGCAGACGTATGTTGCATCCTATCATACGTCGGGAAACTACTCCGCCGATCCCAACTTGTTTAGCTCGGCGGTTAGCAACGGACCGCTGACTGCGCCATCCTCGGCTTCGAGCGGAGGCAATGGAGTGTATGCATATGGATCAAACAGCCTCTTCCCAACCGACACTTACAACTCAACGAGCTACGGTGTGGACGTTCTGTTCCGCCAGCAACTGACTGGCTAACGGGGGCAGCGCCCGTTTGCGTAGCGACTACGGTCAGATGGCAAGGACGCAATGCGGAGTACGCTCCATGACTTCAGTCGATGAATCATTACACTAGCTTATCCGAAATTCCTCCCACCGTGTCTCCACTAGAGCGCGGGTTGCGGTTGGTGCCGCAAGGGTCGCCTGAGTCTCGTGTCGGCTACTGCATCGGGATGTTTTTGCAGATTTTGATATCAGGTCTCCTGCCCAAGCATCGCGATCGGCCTTACCCGGCGGACGGCAAAAGTTCTGGATCAAGGTGAAGAACCGCAGCCAATCCAGCGATGGAGCGCGAGTTGTAACGCGCGAGACTCCGGGCGGACGGTAGACATAACCGACGCCCGGTATCGCAAGTCAGTTTGGAAATGACATTACGCCCGAGCAGCGGTTTCTCAACAGGCGGCTTGGTTCTACACAGTCCGGGATCGCAGATCATTTCTGGATGGCTATGCGTTGGTACCTCGATGCAAGGACCTACAACTCCGCATAACGTGTGCTCAACCCCTTGCGGAAAAGCGAGGCGTGACTGGCTCTGCATGTCTCTTTCTGGGCGCTGCGAGGCCATTGCTGGCGCAATGGAAAGGGCGGAGAGCGCGACGGCAACCGCCAACGATATGGTCTTGAACATGTCTCTGACCCTTTGATGTGGTCGCTTGCGTCTGTGCAAGCCGCCGCATGGTGTGGGACCGGAACGTCTTCGTCCGTGAACCGCGTCACGGTGGCCGCCCAGTTAGCCCCGATATAGACGATGGCGCTTTAGAGGGGGGCACATGCGACGAAGGGACTTCCTTGGGCTGGGCGTTTTTGGCACTGCAGTCGGATCGACATTGTTTGGTTGGGACACAAGGGCGCAACCTGCGCGAAAACGTCCGCTCATCAAATGGGCAGGAGCTGCACCTCCGGGGGTCACCTCCTCTCATTCATGATAGACTTGGTGTTCGGCAATTCGCTAAGGGGCTCTCGAACCACTTTCGTCGCATTCTCAAGGGCGGCCAAATTGTATTCGGCTCACTTTCGGTTGATTGCATCGTTCGCGATATCTCCGCGACGGGTGCCCGCATCCAAGCGCGGGGCCCGTTTTGGTTTCCTGACAGCTTCGTGCTCGCGATAGCCTCGGATGGCACTTCTAGGCCCTGCCATATTGTTTGGCGAAAGGACGGTCAGATCGGCGTAGCTTTCTACGCGTAACGCCGCATCAGCTAGAGATCCTCATCCTTTCGAATGTCGCCTTTTGGCCCATCTGCGAAGTTGCGCCACCTCTGACAAGGGTCCGCTCATCGCTGCAGAGCGGACCAGATTGCGCGATCCTTAGCTTTTTCACACAGCAAGGATAAAAACGCGAAGTTCTCAGGTTGCTATGTGAGTCGCGCGGAGATCGGCGCGGCCTGGTCGAAGCGTTCCGAAGAGGCCACGACTACCTCTCGTTCAAGCTCGATGACCCCTCGTTCAACGCGCCGATCTACGCGAACCTGTTCGATAACGAAGGCGGCGAGGGCTACACCCTGCTCTGGTCGCGGCCCCGCAAGATCGGCGAGTAAGAGCGCCCCACCAAGCCCGCCCGGTCCCGCCGGGCGGGCGATTCGCGGTCGGCCTAAAGGGGCTTACGATTTGCTAAGCCGCGCAGCCTTTTTGAGCAGGTCCGCCGGTTCGACCCCCAATGCTTCAGCAATTTGTCCAAGCACAGTGACGCTTGCTGATACATCGCCGCGCTCGATGGCGCCGACGTAACGGGCGCTCAAACCCGCGCGCTCGGCCAGCTCCTCCTGCGTCATTCGTAGATCGTGGCGTTTCCGACGCAGGTTCACAGCCATGATCTCTTTGAGATCCATGGCGATATGGGAACTGAGCCGGAACGATCGTTCTAGGAACGATCGTTCCTATTCGTGTGCGAGCATGCTATCGAGTGTGACGACGCTACGCGCGCGACCGAACTCGGCCGCCGATCTACCGAACGAATATTCAGGCTTCCAACGGGAAGCGGAGGTCTGGATTGCGACCAAACCATGGCGTAGCTTATAGGCGTTCTAAAAGCGGGTATGATGCAGAAGCCATCCCTAGATCCAGACGTAGCTGACAGTGCGCCGAACGAGCCGCTGCCGACGGCCTATGACGAGCAGCATGTCGTCACGTACATGCGCCTCCTGCAGGCGGAGGGCGAGGGGGCGGACTGGCGCGAAGTGACTCGAGTAGTCTTGCATATGGACCCAGAGCGAGAGCCGGACCGTGCGCGGAGCGCATATCAGAGTCATCTTGCGCGCGCCAAATGGGTGACTGAGCAGGGACGCCTATTGCGCGGCACCGGCTCCAAATAGAAGAAAATCACCGGCTGGCGACTTGCAGGCAGAACTATCTTCTTTTGCTGATCGGTGGTCATTCCGGTGCACCACGTGGTGCCAAACGAGGGTCTTCCTACAACCGCCTCGTTCATACCTATTGCGGCGCAATCGTTGTTAGCAGCGTGCAATGGGGCGGAAGCAATGCCTGAATTCGACTGGCGGTCGCCGGAATCCTACAAGAGACTACAAGACGCGGAAGTCACCGACATCGCCTGGGAATGTCTCCGCCGCAATGCCGACTATCGGCGTGAGTACGAGGTGATGATTGCCAACAGTCCGAACGGCGAAGTGACTGACGAATTCAGGAGGAAATGGGCCCTCTGCTTTCGCCCATGACCCGCAGAGGTCCTTCGACGAGCAGACGATCTTTTGGACGCCTGAGGTTTTTGCGGCCGTCGTTCCGGTCAAGGTCGCAATGGCCGACGACGTCGGGGCGTCGTATCAGCCACTGCTCGACCTTACAGCAGGTGAGGTGCGCCGCGCCGTCGACGGGTGGCACGCCGTGCTGCGCATTGGTGCAGTAGATCACCGTGTCTGGTCCAAGGACCCGCTGGTGCTTGGCGCGTCATACTCAGCCGAACTGCCGTTTGATGGCGATTTCGACGCGCGTGCCTATGCAGCCCGACGGCTTTGTCGTGCAATAAATGGGCGCGTGCCAGGTCCTGCCTTTCACCAACTATCTAAACTGCGGCGCGAACGTCTGAGCGCCGCGATCCGAGCGCTCGATGCGCATAGCGCCGGCGGCAGTTATCGCGTTATCGCCGAAGCGCTCTTCGGGAAAAAGCGCATCCCCGATCGGGCCTGGAAGACGCATGATCTGCGCAATCGAACAATTCGATTGGTGCAAGGCGGCCTCGCGTTGATGCGCGGTGGTTACCGCAAACTCCTGCGGTCCCGGCGCACGGACGAGTAGCACGGACCCCAAGGGATGCCGAAAATCGCATCCCCAACATTCGGCATCCCCCTCCGAGAACTTGCTTCTCCATGATGACCGCACACACGCCGGCCTAGCCAAGCGTAGTGCGCTGTCCTCCTGGAGTTCTCAAATGCCCGATCCGATGGCCGGCCTTCCCCCACGATTCCTGCGTACACCTGAGGCCGCGCGCTATCTTGGCCTGTCCGGTCGTACGCTCGAGAAGCACCGCACATACGGCACCGGCCCCACCTATCGGAAGATCGGCGGGCGTGTCGTCTACGCTGTCGATGACCTGAAAGCTTGGGCCGATCGGGGCGCCAAGACGTCGACCTCCGACCCCGGGAAGGGAACGGTGCTGCCGGCCAAGAAGCATCCCGCGCTGCGCCCGTATGCGGGTCAGGAACGTCGCTGATAGCCGCCTGAGAGCAGTGACTATGCGGCGCAAACACCATTCAGAGCGCGACCAGCTTGAGCTCTTTCGGGCGCTGCCCGGCAATCTTGCGCCGCGCGACGCGCAGGATCTGATGGCTTACCCGTTCTTTTCGCTCGCCAAGACGAAGCGTGTGGTGCCGATCGATTTTCGTGCCGGTGCGATTGCGATTCGTGTCGAAGCCGTGCCGGAACACGGCATGGCCACCATCTGGGATGCGGACGTCCTGATCTGGGCCGCGTCCCAGATCGTCGAAGCCCGTGACGCCGGGTTGAAGACGTCGCGCCTGATGGCTGCGACGCCTTACGAGATTTTGACGTTTGTCGGCCGGGGCACGAGCGCGCGTGACTATGACCGCCTGAAGGCCGGTCTCGACAGACTTCAGTCAACGACCGTGCTGACGTCGATCCGTCAGCCGGCAGAACGACGGCGACACCGCTTCTCCTGGATCAACGAGTGGAAGGAGACATCCGATGCAAACGGACGTCCGTTCGGACTCGAGCTGATCCTGCCGGATTGGTTCTACGCGGGCGTCATCGACGACGCGCTCGTGCTGACGATCGACCGCGCCTATTTCGAGCTCACAGGCGGGCTTGAGCGCTGGCTTTACCGCCTCGTGCGCAAGCACGGCGGTCGGCAGGATGGCGGCTGGAGCTTTGACCTTGTGCACCTCCATGCCAAGTCCGGCATCCTCTCGCCGCTCAAGCACTTTGCTTACGACGTACGTCAGATTGTCCAGCGCCAGACATTGCCCGGCTATCAGCTCGTGCTCGCGCGCGATCCTGATGGCACCGAGCGGCTGAACTTCGCGCCCGCGCCTGTTGATCCCTTAACGGCACGCCTGCGCCGGCGCGGTCTCATCCAAATTCGAAAGGACAACCTGTGAATCAGCTCTTGCTATCGGGGACCGCAACCCTCGTGCTATCGGGGACCCGATCCTCGTGCTATCGGGGACCGGAATCGGACTTAACCGCTTGTTTGTCCGCGCTTTCCGGTCGCTCTAACTTTACTAACCAGAAATCCTTCGGATTTCTTCTAACGGACCAGGCCGACAGCCGCATTGGCGGAGCCCTCCAACGGCAGTCCGACAGGCCAGCCTGCCTTTGCAGGCCACATACACTCTCGACCAAGCACCAAACTCGCGGCCGCCAGCTCCAGCGTCAGGGAGCGGCATCATGAGCGACCTCACGGAAGTTGAAGTGTTGTGGCTCGAGAAGCGCATCGAAAACCGGATTCGGTTCGGTCGTATCGTCAAGGAACGGAAGCTTGATCGCCATCGGCGTGTCCTGTCATTCGCGCCAGGGAGCATCTTTGCCTTCATCCGGTGGACCTCCAACGACTTTGGTACGATCATTTCGCGCATCGACATCTTGCGCGCGGTCACACCGGGACAGCGCTGCTCGACTGTCCCTTATGTGACACCCGGTGGAGAGATTTTGCTGCGGCTCTCAGGCTGGCCGAAGGTCGAGCGCGTGCTGCAGATGATCGATGCCGTTGAGGCACTCGGCATCGATCCGGCTGACGTTGCTATTGACCATTGGCATCACGTTCACAACCGCCTGTCCGTCAATGAAAACCCGCGGCCCTACACGAAAGCGCGACACCAGGCCTGGCTTCATCGCCAAAAGGTGATGCGATGACGGGCCGCATGAAGACGCTGACCGCGACGATTGGGGTCGCTGCTGCGCTCGCCGCGACGATCGTCCTGGAGCCGCTTCCGCTTTACATCTGGAACGGATCCGCGAGCGTGCCGATCGGTCTCTACCGGCTCCGACCGGCGGACCAATTCAAAGTCACTGAATTGGTCGCCGTGCAGCCGCCGGAGCCGCTCGCGATTTTTCTCGACCTTAACGGCTACTTGCCCATTGGCCTCCCCATGCTGAAGCGCGTGCTTGCCCTTCCTGGGCAGACCGTTTGCAGAACCGGCCTCACGATTTCGGTCGATGACGTCGCGGTGGGCGAGGCGATGGACCGCGACGGACGCGGCCGGCCGCTGCCGAAATGGCAGGGCTGTCGCGTCGTCGGCGACGGCGAGCTGTTTCTGATGAATTGGCAGTCGGACGGCTCTCTCGATGGCAGGTATTTTGGATTCTTGCCTGCGTCGGCGGTGATCGGCCGTGCGATGCCCGTGTGGACGTGGGAGGAGTGATCGTGCGTGTTCCACGCTCTTATCCCGCCATTAATCTGTTCGATCGATCGCGGGATCATTCCTCCGTACCGGCCAAAACTGGCGGAGCCGACGCGCGCCGCGGCAGTCCAAGGCGGCCGCATGGCCGGCGCGAAGCGGCTTTGCCCTGGACGGGAGCGAGCACGACGACAGGCTTGGCTCGGTCGGGCCTGCGTGGTTGGGCTGTCGCGTTGCTGCTGCTTGTTTTCGCAGCCTCGGACAGTGCTGCTCTGGCCGAGAGTGGATCGGCGTTAGCTCAAGCGGCTGCTCAAGTAAGCAACCCGTATGCAGAGTTCGTCGATGAAGCCTCGAAGCGTTTTGCAATTCCGGTGAACTGGATCGTTTCAGTCATCAGCATCGAAAGCGCTGGAGACGTGCACGCCAGATCGACAAAAGGTGCAATGGGCCTGATGCAAATCATGCCGGCGACCTGGGCCGAACTTCGGGGGCGCTACAATCTCGGGAACGACCCGTACGACCCGCACGACAACATTCTGGCCGGCACAGCTTACTTGCGCGAACTGCTCGATCGGTATGGCTCGCCTGGCGTGTTTGCCGCGTACAATGCGGGGCCAGCTCGCTATGAAGAGCATCTCGCAGGCGGCTCTTTGCCAGACGAGACACGAGCATACGTCACAAAGCTTGCAAATCTGCTTGCCGTCGCACTTCCGCCGAGGTGGACCTCCAGCGGCGAGTCATCAGCAGCTCCGACGCTATTCGTCACGCGATCCGGTCTCATGAAAACACGCGATCGGTTGCCGGCGCTCATGCCGTCGAGCGGCGTCACGACCGCAATTTCGGCGCCCGATGTTTCGCACATGGTTCCCCCGTCAATTGGCGTGTTCGTCCCTCGATCGGATTCGGGAGCATCGCAATGACCAAGTGTGCGGGTTCGCAAGCTTTGGTGTGCTTCACCAAGCAGGTGCCGCGTGCTGATGGCGTATGGGCGATGCCTTCGGCCCGCGCTCTACTCGTCGCTTCGCTCCTCACCGAGCCACCCTACGGGTGTCTCGGCCCTCCGGGTAACGATCGCTATCGCAAGCGCGCGGAAGCACTGGGGGCTACGCGAGTTGGCTGCGAATTCGCGGCGGCTCTTTCCGCGACCGGGAGACCACGACGGCAGGACGGGCACATGGTTCTCTCGGCCAATTGGCGTGTTCGTGCCTCGATCGATTCGGGAGCATCGCAATGACCAAGCGTGCGGGTTCGCAAGCTGACGGCGTATGGGCGATGCCTTCGGCCCGCGCTCTACTCGTCGCTTCGCTCCTCACCGTGCCACCCTACGGGTGTCTCGGCCCTTCGGGTAACGATCGCTATCGCAAGCGCGCGGAAGCAGTGACGGCTTCGCGAGTTGCCTGCCAAGTCGCTGCGGCTCTGTCGGGAACCGGCGAGACCACGACGGCAGGACGGCGAGATAAAAGGGGCTCGCCGGTCGAACCGCAAGCCATTGGCATGGCTTGGGTTTTGGCGTGCCGGTCGGTCGGGGCGCGTGCCGCGCCTTGCATTTTGGCGAATGCAATCAAAGGCGTTTTCGGCACTGTCTGCGTTTTCGACAGTTGGGAGGCCCTGCCGTGAGCACGGGCGACAGCGACCTGCGTATCCGGCCTGGGCGTATCCGCAGTACCCGAGCGCCTAAGCCGAAGAGCTTCATCAACCAGGTGCTGCGGGCAGCGAAGAAAGCAGGACACACCTCCGGTCAGGTGGGATCGGGTAGGCGTTCGGCCGCCTATGGGCGCTCGACGTTTGGCCGCGGGCGCGTCGCCTTTAGCCGCGCCCGATTGTTCAGCCCGACAAGGCGCGTCGTGGTGAAGGCGCGTGTGGTTCGTCACAAAGGGCGGGCCTTCCGTTCAGCGCCACTGACCGCCCACCTCTCATATCTGAAGCGCGATGGCGTGACCCGGAGTGATGAACGGACCGAGATGTTCAATGAGGGCTGCGACCGCGCCGATAGCGCGGCTTGCGCAGAACGCTGCAAGGACGACCGGCATCATTTCAGGTTCATCGTCTCACCGGAGGATGCCGGCGACATGACTGACCTGAAGGCCTTCACCCGCGATCTCGCCAGGCAGATGGAAATCGACCTTGGTACGCGGATCGATTGGGTGGCTGTCGATCATTGGAATACCGACAACCCTCATGTCCATCTTCTCGTACGGGGGATAGATGAAGAAGGGGCGGATCTCGTGATCTCCCGCGACTACATCAGCCGGGGCCTCCGCTCTCGCGCCGAGGAACTGGTCGCCATCGAACTGGGTCCAAAGCCGGAGCACGAGATCCGCAATTCGCTGGAGAGGGAAGTTACGGCGGAACGATGGACGCGGCTCGACCGGGAGATCCGGTTGGCGGCAGATGAGACTGGCTCGATCGATCTTCGCCCGGAGAATCCCGACAAGTCCGACCCCGAGATCCGGCGCCTGATGGTCGGTCGCCTTCAACACTTGGAGAAGATGGGCCTTGCCGCATCAGCCGCGTCAGGGGAATGGATGGTCGGACTTGAGGCGGAGGGTAGCTTGCGTGACCTCGGTATGCGCGGCGACATCATCAAGACCATGCACCGCGCCTTCACCGAGCGTGGGGAAGCGCGCGGCGTTGCCGATTTCGTCATCGAGGGCGGCCAGCCGACATCCCAGCTTGTCGGACGACTGGTCGACCGCGGATTGCATGACGAAATGACTGGCGAGGCCTACGCTCTGATCGACGGAACAGACGGACGGGCGCACCATGTGCGCTTTCGAGGGCTCGAGGCTTTCGAACATGCACCGCCGATCGGCGGCATCGTCGAGGTCCGACGCTTGGGTCAAGCCGGCGATCCGCGACCGACCCTGGTGCTGGCGACCCGTTCCGATCTCGATCTCGGTGGGCAGGTCACCGCGAAGGGTGCTACCTGGCTCGATCATCGGCTGGTCGAACGCGACCCCATGCCGCTCGCCATGAGTGGATTTGGCCGCGAGACCCGCGAGGCCATGGAAGCCCGTACGGAGCATCTGATCCAGCAGGGTCTGGCGCGGCGGCAGGACCAACGCATCATCCTGCAGCGCGATCTCCTGAACGCGCTACGCAGACGCGAACTGGACGAGGTGGCAGCAAAGCTTTCGGCCAGCACCGGCCTGCCTCGCTTGAATGCCGGCTCCGGGGAGCACGTGGCGGGCACGTATCGCCAGCGGCTGACGCTCACCTCTGGACGCTTCGCCATGATCGATAATGGGCTCGGCTTCCAGCTCGTGCCCTGGTCGCGCGAACTCGAAAAGAGGCTCGGCCAACACGTCAGCGGCGCGGTGAAGGACGGCGGCGGCATCGAATGGGGCTTTGGTCGGAAGCGCGACCTCGGCCTCTAGCAATCTCAACAATACAGTTGCGGAAAGAGGTTCGGGATGTCCGGAACCAAAATCCTCTGGGGGCAGGTGATCGTTGTCGCCCTGATCGTCTTGCTGGCCATCTGGGGAGCAACCGAGTGGACGGCGTGGCGGCTCGCCTTTCAACCTGAGCTTGGACGGCCCTGGTTCGAACTGTTGGGCTTCAGGTTCTATTATCCGCCGATCTTCTTCTGGTGGTGGTTCGTCTTTGATGCCTATGCGCCGCAGGTCTTTGTAGAGGGCGCTTTCATCGCGGCGTCGGGGACGTTTATTTCGATCGCAGTTGCGATCGGCATGTCGGTTTGGCGCGCGCGCGAAGCCAAGAACGTCGAGACTTATGGTTCGGCGCGCTGGGCTGGTCTAGAGGAGGTGAGGGCGGCAGGTCTTCTCGGTCCGGATGGTGTGGTGCTCGGCAAGCTCGACCGCGACTATCTCCGCCATGACGGGCCGGAGCATGTGTTGTGTTTCGCGCCGACCCGGTCCGGGAAGGGTGTTGGCCTTGTGGTGCCCTCGCTGCTGGCTTGGCCCGGCTCGGCCATCGTGCACGACATCAAGGGCGAGAACTGGGAGCTGACCGCAGGCTTTCGCTCGCGGCATGGCCGCGTCCTGTTGTTCGACCCGACCAACCCGAAATCCTCGGCTTACAATCCGCTTCTCGAGGTCCGGCGGGGGGAGTGGGAGGTCCGCGACGTCCAGAACGTGGCAGACGTCCTGGTCGACCCCGAAGGCTCACTCGACAAGCGGAATCATTGGGAGAAGACCAGTCATTCGCTCCTGGTCGGCGCCATCCTCCACGTCCTCTATGCCGAGGCGGACAAGACCTTGGCCGGCGTAGCAGCCTTTCTGTCCGACCCGAAGCGGCCGATCGAGGCGACGCTGAAGGCGATGATGACCACACCGCACCTTGGCGAGCAGGGTGCGCATCCCGTGGTCGCTTCGACCGCGAGAGAACTGCTCAACAAGTCCGAGAACGAACGCTCCGGCGTCCTATCCACGGCAATGTCGTTCCTCGGACTTTATCGCGATCCCGTGGTGGCCCAGGTGACCCGGCGCTGTGACTGGCGGATCGCCGACCTGACCGCCGACCTCCGTCCGACGACGCTTTACCTCGTCGTGCCGCCCTCCGATATCTCGCGGACGAAGCCGTTGATCCGCCTGGTGCTGAACCAGATCGGCCGGCGCCTGACCGAAGATCTGCACGCCCGCGACCGCCGGCATCGCGTCCTGATGATGCTTGACGAGTTCCCGGCGCTGGGGCGTCTTGATTTCTTCGAGTCCGCGCTCGCCTTCATGGCGGGGTATGGCATCAAGAGTTTCCTGATCGCTCAGTCGCTCAATCAGATCGAAAAGGCCTACGGGCCCAACAACGCGATCCTCGATAACTGCCATGTCCGCGTCAGCTTCGCGACCAACGACGAGCGGACCGCCAAGCGTGTGTCTGACGCGTTGGGCACAGCGACCGAGATGCGCGCGATGAAGAACTATGCCGGTCACAGGTTGAACCCATGGCTCGGGCACCTCATGGTCTCGCGACAGGAGACGGCAAGGCCGCTCTTGACGCCGGGCGAGGTCATGCAGCTGCCGGGGATGGACGAGATCGTCATGGTGGCAGGGACGGCGCCGATCCGGGCGACGAAGGTCCGCTACTACGAGGATAGGCGATTCACTGAGCGGGTTCTGCCGCCGCCGGATCCGGCGAGGGCCGGTCGATCCTCGCGAACGGACGGATGGTCAGCGATCGGAGCGCTGGAGCCGACGGGAGGTCCAACTGACAAAGCCGCGGAGGCCGAGGACACGGCGAATAGCGGATTTCGTCGTGAACCCGAACTCCCGGATCACGTCGCGATCGTCAAGGAAACAACCGAGCCGACGCCAGCAGAGGAGTTTGCAGTCGTTCTCGACGACGACGAGGACCCGGTCCGCCAGTCTCGGCTTATGCGTCAGCAGATGCGTGGCGTCGCGCGTCAGGTCGCCATGGATCCGAATGACGGTATGGAGCTTTGAGGCAATATGCGCGACCGGATGAACGTCTATTTTCCGCCAGAGCTGCTGAAACAGATCTCGGACCTCGCCGATCGCAAGAAGCTTTCCCGGTCTGCGATCGTGGAAGCTGCGGTCGCCTCCTTTCTTTCACCCGACGGAGCGGATAGGCGGGAGGCAGCGTTCACCCGGCGCCTCGATCGGCTGTCGCGTCAGATGCAGAGGCTCGAGCGCGACGTAGGTTTGACGGCCGAAAGCTTGGCGCTCTTCATACGGTTCTGGCTGACGATCACGCCTCCACTGCCCAATGACGCGCAGGCGGCCGCGCAAGCAAAAGGCCGGGAGCGCTTCGAAGGATTTGTCGAGGCGCTCGGGCGCCGCTTGCAAAAGGGGCAAAGCTTTCTCCGCGAGATTCCGGAAGATGTCCGCCGTCAGGAACCGGTCGAAGAAACCTGATTGAATCATGTGGGCAGACCATTTCGCCGGTCCTTCTTTTTCTACGCCAGCCTGCGACCGCGGCAATTCAGCCAATCTGACAAAAAGCTGGACGCGCTATCGGCTCGCACGAGCGGAGAGCAAAAGGGGCAAGCATGCAAATCTCAACAGCATGGCGTCGAATCGCGTTCGTTTTTCTCCCTTTCGCTTCTGGATACTATCTTTCGTATCTGTTTCGAACGATCAACGCTTTGATCGCCAGTCGTCTCAGCTCGGATACTGGGCTTGGGACTGCCGACCTCGGGTTGCTTACGTCAGTCTATTTCCTTGTCTTCGCGGCGGCTCAGATCCCCATCGGCATTTTGCTGGACCGCTTTGGTCCGCGTCGCGTCCAGAGTGTTCTGCTCTTGATTGCCGCGGCGGGCGCCGGGCTGTTCGCGGTATCGACCAGCTTCCTGTCATTCTTGATCGCGCGTGGAATGATTGGGCTTGGCGTCGCGGCGGCGCTGACGGCAGGGCTGAAGTCCATCATCCTTTGGTTCCCCAGGGAACGAGTCGCCTTGCTTAACGGCTACATGATCATGCTGGGATCGCTCGGAGCGGTGACCGCTACGGCTCCCCTTGAACACCTACTCGCTTGGATGGGCTGGCGGCAGCTCTTTGAGATACTGGCGGCCGCGACCGGTGCCACGGCCATTTTGATCTATGTCGTGGTGCCCGAACGAGGCAATGTCCCATCGACAGCGTCAACCCCCACGACCCTAAGCTCTGTTTTTGGAGATCGGCGCTTCTGGCGAATGGCCCCGTTGTCGGCGACTTGCGTTGGATCGGCCTGGTCCTTGCAGGGATTGTGGGCATCGCCGTGGCTGACAGACGTAGAGGGGCTTGATCGCGCAGCTCTCGTCCGACAGCTTTTCATAATGTCGATCGTCTTGAGCTGCGGTGCCGTGTTGTTTGGGATGACCGTGCACCATATCAAACGAAGAGGAATCGGGGTCGAGGCGGTATTGGGGATGGTCGCAGTGTTGTTTATCGCAGCCGAGCTAGTCTTGATCCTGCGAGCGCCTCTGTCGTCCATCTTGCCCTGGTCCGTTGTCGCAATTGTCGGAACGGCAACCGTGGTCAGCTTCGCGGTGATAGCTGATTACTTTCCGCCGGAACTCGCTGGTCGTGCCAATGGTGCCTTGAACGTCTTGCACTTTGGTTGGGCGTTTCTGGCGCAATACGCGACGGGCCTGATCCTGGAGCAATGGTCCGCCAATGATGGCCATCGGCCGCTCCAGGCCTATCAAGTTGCTTTCGGTTTCAACGTAGCGCTGCAGATCGCGGCGCTGGTCTGGTTCACGCTGTCCAGGCGCCGATCCACCACTCCGTGGATTAGTTCAATCAGCTACTTCAAGCCGGCTGATGATCCCTGCGCTGAGTCAGCTGGATTGCATGAGGATTCGGTCATCCTCCTGCCTGCGGATGACCACGCGGAGTGGTGAGCAGCAACTCGCGGCGAACAGATACGATCACTCATCAAATATCGGTTTTCAGTCCTTCTTTTTCTGCTCCAGCCAACGATCACCGAAAGCGCTTGTTGCGCCAAGTCCACTGGTGGCTTTTCTAATCGTCCCCGTCTGAGGGCGCTCTTTGGGAGTTCGCAGGGGGCGAACGGTGGCAATCCATTCCATTCAATTGGAAGCGAATTCGCGTGGTGCGCGAATGCTGCGCAAGGGACTGGCGAGCTCTTCGAAGGCCGTTTGCCCCAGTTGTGGCAGCACCCGCCTTGCTATCCGCAAGCGTGCGTTCGACGAGTACGCCGCCAAGCAGATCACGACCTCGGACCAGGCCAACACCCTGAGGGATGCGGTCGCCGCACGGAAGAATATCCTCGTCACTAGCGGGGCATCGACCGGCAAACCAAGCTTGACGAACGCGCCCTGGCCGAAGTGGCAAAGACCTCCCACCGGGTCGTGCTGATTGAAGATACACGCGAACTCCGGTGCAAGGGGCCAAATCTCGTAGCGTTATGACAAAAGACGAGGTAGTCACCGAGCTCGTTCGGTCCTCGCTCAGATTGCGTCCTGATCACATCCCGATAGGCGAGGCCGGCTAAGCGATCCGCATTTCGGCGTGCGCTAGGTCCAATGCCGAGCGGAAGACGTCGGTGCTCACATTGCCGCCCGAGCAGACAACACCCACGGTTTTGCCTCGACAGTCGACCTGGCCTGAAATGACGGCAGCAAGTGCGACGGCGCCGCCGGGCTCCACGACGATCTTGAACTCTTCAACGCATCATTGTCATTGACGACGACTCCGCCCGTTAGAAGGCGCTTATTAATCGGAAAGGTCAGTTCACCCGGCTTGTCGATGAGGATGGCATCGCAGATCGAAGTCGCTCCAGGATGATTGGACACACGATGTCCTGTGGCGAGGGAGCGGCGCGTGTCATCAAATCCAGCAGGCTCAGCCGAATATACTGCGGTCGCCGGGCTCTCAGCCTCCATCGCAAGCGCGCAACCAGCCGTGAGCCCGCCGCCCGAACAGCACACCAGCAGCGCGTCCAACTCGGCTCCCATAGACGCAGCCTGAGAGGCCATTTCGAGGCCAAGTGTCCCTTGTCCGGCGATCACTTCCGGATCGTCATAGGGCGGCACCAGAACCAGGTTTCTATCTTCAGCAATCTTCGCGCCCACGGCGGCCCGATCTTCCGTGTAACGATCGTAAAAGATAATCTCGCCGCCGTAGAAATGGGTTTTGTCGATTTTCACTTTAGGCGCATCAGCAGGCATGACGATAACAGCAGTTGAGCCGAACAAGCGAGCTGCGAGCGAAACAGCTTGAGCGTGATTGCCAGAAGAATAGGCCACGACACCGCGTGCCAATTCCGCCCTGCTCAGTTGCGCAATTCGGTTAAGCGCACCCCGGAGTTTGAAAGAACCTGTTCGTTGCAACACCTCAGCCTTGAGCAAAACCCGACCGCCGACCCGGTCATTGAGAACCGGAGATTCAAAAAGCGGAGTGATCACGGCGTAAGGTTCAATTCGCCGTGCGGCCGCTCGGATGTCTTCAATATCGATGTCGCAAGCGCGGTCCGCTTTATCGCTTGGCTTGGGAAAGGTTCGGCCTGTGTCGGACATTGAATACCCATTTCACAATGACGGGGCTGGTGCGGGACAAGAGAAGGTTTATGTTTGGGGCAATCAGTTCGCAAGCGATACATTGTATCCATGACAATATAGGCCGACGAACATGGCGCGGGGCAAATAGAAGGGTATCGTTCGTTTGTTGGCGGATCAGATCCGTTCTGGTGCGATGAGACCCGGACAGTGAATGCCAACCCATGGCGATCTTGCTTACAAGCAAGGCTTGTCGCTGGGGGCGGCAACCCGCGTATACTCAGAACTGCTTCAACTCGGGTTGATCACCGGCGAAGTAGGGCGAGGAGCGTTCGCGCGTGCTCCCGTCGATGCTTGCTATCGAGCCAGTCGGTTGTATGAGGAGTCGGTCATCTTCCTGCCCGCGGATGACGATGCTCGCCGAGTACGAGACCATTGAGTAGGCCTTAAACATCAGTTCTCAGTCTTTCTTTTTCTACGCCAGCCTACGATCAAGGAAGCCACTTGTTGCGCCAATTCCATAGGTGGCTTTTCTAATGATCTCCATCAGAGGACGCTCTTTGGACGTCCTCATTCGGTGGGGGCGGACGGTGGCAATCCATTCCATTCAATCGGAGGCGAGTTCGCGCGGTGCGCGAATGCTGCGTAGCGCGCTCGGCTCTGCGATTGCAGGCTACCTGGAAGACGAAGCGATCATCGAGGTGATGCTTAATCCCGATGGACGGCTGTGGATCGACCGGTTGTCGAGCGGCCTGATTGACACTGGCGAAACTCTGTCGGCCGCGGATGGCGAACGGATCGTTCGCCTGGTCGCACATCACGTGGGCGCGGAGGTGCATGCCGGCTCGCCGCGGGTCTCGGCCGAACTGCCCGGGACCGGCGAGCGCTTCGAAGGTCTCTTGCCTCCGGTCGTTGCAGCACCGGCCTTTGCAATCCGCAAGCCCGCCGTCGCCGTGTTTACGCTCGACGACTACGTCGCCAGGCGCATCATGACCTCGGAGCAGGCCAGGACCCTGCAGGACGCGGTCGCCGCACGGAAGAACATCCTTGTCGCTGGCGGGACATCGACGGGCAAGACCACGTTGACGAATGCGCTTCTGGTCGAGGTGGCGAAGACCTCCGATCGCGTCGTGCTGATCGAGGACACCCGCGAGCTGCAGTGCAGGGCGCCCAATCTCGTTGCGCTGCGGACCAAGGACGGCGTGGCGACGCTGTCGGATCTCGTCCGCTCGTCCCTCCGACTGCGTCCTGACCGCATCCCGATTGGCGAAGTCCGAGGTGCCGAAGCACTCGATCTCCTCAAGGCCTGGGGCACCGGCCATCCCGGCGGCATCGGTACCATCCATGCGGGCACTGCGCTCGGCGCGCTGCGCCGGCTCGAGCAGCTCATCCAGGAAGCTGTCATCACGGTTCCGCGCGCTCTGATCGCCGAGACCATCAACCTCGTCGCCGTGCTGGTGGGACGCGGCGCTGACCGCCGCCTCGCTGAACTCGCCGCCGTCTCAGGGCTGGGTGCCACCGGTGACTACAGCCTTTCAACAGCAGGAGACTGACATGCGTCAGCAATTTCGCTTTCTTCGAGGTGTATCGTTGGCCGCCATCGGCACAATGGTTTTGGCAGTTCAGCCCGCATGGGCGGCTGGTTCGAACATGCCGTGGGAGCAGCCGCTCAATCAGATCCTGCAGTCAGTGGAGGGGCCGGTCGCAAAGATCATCGCGGTCATCATCATCGTCGTGACCGGCCTAACTCTCGCATTCGGGGATTCCTCGGGCGGCTTCCGCAGACTGATCCAGATCGTGTTCGGTCTATCGATCGCGTTTGCGGCCTCAAGCTTCTTCCTGTCGTTCTTCTCCTTCGGCGGTGGCGTGGTCATCTGATGGATGAACCTGTCACCGGCTTTGTTGTGCATGTTCATCGCGCACTCACCGAGCCCATCCTGATGGGTGGCGCGCCGCGATCGGTTGCGATCGTCAACGGCACGCTTGCGGCAGCCCTGGGTCTGGGGCTGCGGCTCTGGATCGCGGGTCTGGTCCTCTGGTTCATCGGCCACATGGCCGCTGTCTGGGCCGCCAAGCGCGACCCCGCTTTTGTCGATGTGGTGCGCCGACATCTGCGCATCCCCGGTCATCTTAACACCTGAGCTCTAGGTCATGATGAATCTTGCCGAATATCGCCATTCAAGCGCGCGCCTCGCCGACTTCCTGCCCTGGGCAGCGATCGTCGACGAGGGAATCATCCTGAACAAGGACGGTTCGTTCCAACGGACAGCAAAGTTCCGGGGGCCTGACCTCGACAGCGCAGTACCGGCTGAACTAGTCGCCGTCGCCGGTCGCTTGAATAACGCTTTGCGTCGCCTGGGATCCGGCTGGGCCGTGTTCGTTGAGGCGCAGCGCCATTTCGCTGGGGCCTATCCTCCGAGTACATTTCCGGATGTCGCGTCCGCGCTGGTCGACGCGGAACGCAGGGCACAGTTCGAGGAGGCGGGCGCTCATTACGAGTCAAGCTACTTCCTGACCTTCCTCTTTCTACCTCCGGAGGAGGGAGCGGCTAAGGCGGATCGATTGCTCTATGAGGGTCGCGACCGCACCGTTGGAGCAGATGCCCGGGAGGTGCTGCGCGGGTTTGTCGACCAAACCAACCGCGTGCTGCAGCTCGTCGAAGGGTTCATGCCGGAGTGCGCCTGGCTCGATGATCAGGACACGCTGACCTACCTGCACTCGACGATCTCCACCAGGCGTCATCGGGTTCGAGTGCCCGAAATTCCCATGTACATCGATGCGCTCTTAGCCGACCAGCCGCTAACCGGCGGGCTAGAGCCGATGCTGGGCTCAACCAATCTTAGGGTACTGACGATTGTCGGCTTTCCGGGAGCCACGACCCCGGGAATCTTAGACGACTTGAATCGCCTGCCATTCTCTTATCGTTGGTCGACCCGCGCGATCATGCTCGACAAGACCGACGCCACCAAGCTGCTGACCAAGATTAGGCGGCAGTGGTTCGCCAAGCGAAAGTCGGTTGGCGCCATCCTCAAGGAGGTCGTGACAAACGAGCCGTCGCCGCTGCTCGATACCGACGCCCACAACAAGGCGCTTGATGCCGATGCGGCGTTGCAGGAACTGGGGTCCGACCAGATCGGACAAGCCTTTGTCACGGCGACCATCACTGTCTGGGACCTTGATCCCAATGCCGCCGACGAAAAGCTGCGCCTGGTCGAGAGGGTCATTCAGGGGCGCGACTTCACCTGCATGATCGAGACGGTGAACGCTGTCGAAGCCTGGCTCGGCAGTCTGCCGGGGCATGTCTATGCAAATGTGAGGCAGCCACCGGTATCGACACTCAACCTCGCCCATATGATTCCGATGTCGGCCGTGTGGGCGGGCGAAGCCGGGGACCTGCATTTCAAGGGTCCGCCGCTTCTGTTCGGCAAGACCGAGGGAACAACGCCGTTCCGATTCTCCCTCCACGTCGGCGACGTCGGCCACACGCTCGTGGTAGGACCGACAGGTGCCGGCAAGTCGGTCCTGCTCGCTCTGATGGCGCTGCAGTTCCGCCGTTACCCGAACTCGCAGGTCTTTGCGTTCGATTTCGGTGGTTCGATCCGGGCGGCCGCGCTCGCCATGGGCGGCGACTGGCATGATCTCGGCGGTGCGCTGTCTGACGGGGAGGAAAACCCCGTCGCGCTGCAACCATTGGCCTGGATCGACGATTCCGCCGAGCGCGGATGGGCCACGGAATGGATTGGCGCGATCTTGGCGCGGGAAAAGGTCGAGATCACCCCGGAGGTGAAGGATCATCTGTGGTCGGCGCTGACGTCTCTCGCTTCGGCGCCGAGGGAGGAGCGCACCCTCACGGGCCTCGCGGTCTTGCTGCAATCCAATTCCCTGAAAAGGGCTCTGCAACCTTATTGCCTGGGTGGTTCCTCTGGACGCCTGCTCGATGCAGAATTCGAGCGCCTCGGCGAGGCGTCCGTCCAGGCATTTGAGACTGAAGGGTTGATCGGAACGAGCGCTGCCCCAGCCGTTCTGGCTTACCTCTTTCATCGGATCGGAGACCGTCTCGACGGCCGGCCGACACTTCTCATTGTCGATGAAGGCTGGCTTGCCCTCGACGACGAGGACTTTGCCGGCCAGCTCCGCGAATGGCTGAAGACGCTTCGGAAGAAGAATGTGTCCGTCATCTTCGCTACCCAGTCGTTGTCGGATATTGACGGGTCCGCGATCGCGCCGGCGATCATCGAAAGCTGCCCAACTCGTCTGTTACTGCCGAACGAACGGGCGATAGAACCGCAGATCACCGCCATCTACCGCCGCTTCGGACTGAACGATCGCCAAATCGAACTTCTGAGCCGGGCAACGCCAAAGCGCGACTACTACTGCCAGTCGCGCCGGGGCAACCGCATGTTCGAACTTGGGCTTGGTGAAGTCGCGCTCGCCTTTACGGCAGCTTCTTCCAAGGCCGATCAGGCTGTCATCGCGCAACTCTTTGCCGAACATGGACCTGACGGATTTGTGCCGGCTTGGCTACAGCACCGTGACGTGGCCTGGGCCCTCGGCCTGATCCCCAATCTCGTCAATCTGGAGAAATCGCTATGAGGCGTCTCGGTCTATTGGCGGCCGCTGGCACGGTCGCGCTGATCCTAGCCACGGTGCCTGCAAGGGCGCTGATCGTCTTCGATCCCAACAACTACGTTCAGAACGTCCTGACTGCCGCACGAGAGCTGCAGCAGATCAACAATCAGATCGCCTCGTTGCAGAACGAGGCGCAGATGTTGATCAACCAGGCGAAGAACCTGGCAAACCTGCCGTACTCGTCGCTACAGCAACTGCAATCCTCGATCCAGCGCACCCAGCAATTGCTTGCCCAGGCGCAGCGCGTCGCCTACGACGTCGAGCAGATTGATCGTGCCTTCTCGACCAGCTACGCGCCAGCCACCAGCAGCCAGTCGGATCGGTTGCTGGTCTCGAACGCTCAGTCGCGGTGGCTGAATTCCTATGCCGCAACTCAAGACGCGCTTCGTGTCCAGGCGGGCATCGTTGGCAACCTCGACACCAATCGTATCCAGACGTCCGCGCTCGTAACGACCAGCCAAGGCGCGAGCGGCGCACTGCAGGCAACGCAGGCCGGCAATCAGATTCTCGCGCTGAACGCGCAGCAACTCGCCGACCTCACCGCCGTCGTGACGGCGCAAGGTCGGGCGCAGAGTCTTGAAGCTGCCCAACGCGCTTCTGCCCAGGATCAAGGACGAGAACAGCTTCGTCGGTTCCTGACACCGGGGCAGGGTTATCAATCATCTAACGTGCAGATGTTCCACTGATGACAGACATCCGGGCATTCAAGGCGTTGTCGCTGCTTACGACCATCGGTGTGTTGGTCGTCACTGCCTGCACGATTCAGCTTCGCGGCGGAGACGGTTCTCCTCAGCCGCCGAAGGCGGAACAGACGACGGATGCAACCAGCTCTGACCTTGCACGCTGCCGCGGTGTCACTGCGGAAGAAACGGCTGGCTATCAGCATTGCAGGCAGGTCTGGGCCGAAAACCGGCGCCGCTTCTTGGCCAAGAAAACTGGTGCCGCGGTTCCTGGCCAAGAAGATCCCGCCGCGGGGTTGGTGCCCGCCCCAAAGGATCAGAGCCGAATTCCGCAAGGATATCCGCAACCGGCGATACCCGAGGCTAGCAGGCCATGACGGGTACGGGGATCATCGACCAATTCCTGGAAACGTTCACGCGTTATATCGACAACGGTTTTGGGCTGCTGGGGAGCGATGTCGGATATCTCGCAACGGCTCTTGCTGCGATCGACATCACCCTCGCTGCGTTGTTCTGGAGCTGGGGACCTGACGAGGACATCATCGCACGTCTTGTCAAGAAGACGCTCTTCGTGGGGGTTTTCGCTTACCTCATCGGGAACTGGAACAGCCTGTCGCGCATCGTCTTCGAGAGCTTTGCAGGCCTTGGGCTGAAAGCATCGGGCGCAAGCCTATCTGCATCCGATTTCCTGCGGCCGGGAAAGATCGCTCAGGTCGGCCTTGATGCCGGCCGACCATTGCTTGATTCAATCTCCAACCTGATGGGCTACATCAGTTTCTTCGAGAATTTCGTCCAGATTGTCGTTCTCCTATTCGCGTGGGTGGTGGTGCTGCTCGCCTTCTTCATTCTGGCGATCCAACTCTTTGTCACCCTGATCGAGTTCAAGCTCACGACGCTGGCTGGCTTCGTGCTCATTCCTTTTGGCTTGTTCGGCAAAACCGCCTTCGCGGCGGAGCGCGTTCTGGGCAACGTCATATCTTCTGGCATCAAGATCCTGGTCCTGGCCGTCATCGTCGGCATTGGCTCAACCCTGTTCTCGCAGTTCACAGCTGGTTTCGGCGGTGCGCAGCCGACCATCGAAGACGCGATGACGCTGGTGCTCGCGGCGCTCTCCTTACTGGGTCTCGGTATATTCGGTCCGGGTATCGCAAACGGCCTTGTATCGGGTGGACCTCAACTCGGCGCCGGCGCCGCGGTTGGAACAGGCATTGCTGCCGGCGGCATTGTTGCGGCTGGCGCGGGACTTGCCGCTGGCGGTGCTAGTCTCGCTGGCGGTGCGATTGCAGGTGCCGCCCGCGGTGGCGGCGCTGTCATAAGCGGAGCATCAGCCGCCTATCGAAGCGGCGGTCTAGCTGGCGTGGCAGAGGCTGGCGCTTCGGCTGCGAAGAGTCCTTTGCGTCGAGCCGCGGCTGCCT
This sequence comes from Bradyrhizobium sp. BRP19, assembly GCF_020194195.1. Lineage (NCBI taxonomy): Bacteria > Pseudomonadati > Pseudomonadota > Alphaproteobacteria > Hyphomicrobiales > Nitrobacteraceae > Bradyrhizobium > Bradyrhizobium sp. BRP19. The sequence goes on from NZ_JADYVZ010000009.1 coordinate 115,190, forward strand.
TCGGAGGTAGCCAAGCGGGCGGCCAGGGCGCGAGCGCTCCGGCCGAAGGGCAGCCTGATTGGGCCCGCCGCATGAGGCGTTCTCAGACCATTCGGCATGGTGCCTCCGCCGCTGGCCACGCCGTCCGCTCCGGCGATCATGGCGGCAGTGGTGCCTCCGTCGATTTGTCTGAAGGAGAACGCTGAGACACACCACTGCATCCCCGCCGCCCAGCAGCGGCTCAAATCCACCTATCGCACGACTTGAACCCGATCACTCGATAATCAGGGGCAACCATCGATGTTCAAACGACCATCTGTTCACTACGGGCGCATGCCCGAGCCGATTACGCCTTATCAAAAGGCCGCGCAGGTTTGGGACGAACGCATTGGATCAGCGCGCGTGCAAGCCAAGAACTGGCGCCTAATGGCGTTCGGCTGTTTGATACTGACGGCCGGTCTAGCTGGTAGCCTTGTCTGGCAATCCAGCCAAGGCTCGATCACGCCCTGGGTGGTCGAAGTCGATCATCTCGGCCAAGCCCAAAGGGTCGCGCCAGCCAACATCGACTATCAACCGACAGATGCCCAGATCGCCTACCATCTGGCGCGCTTCATCGAGGATGTCAGAGGCCTGCCGGCCGACGGCATCGTTCTGCGCCAGAACTGGCTCCGGGCCTATGATTTTACGACCGATCGCGGCGCCGCTGCGCTCAACGATTATGCGCGCAACAATGATCCCTTTGCCAGGCTGGGCAAGGCGCAAATCTCCGTCGACGTCTCGAGCGTCATCCGCGCATCCTCGGAAAGCTTTCGGGTCGCGTGGACTCAACGCACTTACGACAACGGCTCGTTGAGCTCGACTGAGCGCTGGACTGCAATCCTAACGATCGTGATCGAGACCCCGCGCGATGCCGAACGTCTGCGCAAGAATCCCCTTGGCGTCTACGTCCGCGCCATCAACTGGTCAAAGGAGTTGGGTCAGTGACCAAGACGCCGTCTGACGTTCATTCGACATGTTCCCTTCAGCAAAACAGGCTCAATTCGGCTTGGCCCGAGTTCGTGAGCTCGAAGCGTGCACTTCTATCCGCTCTTCTGCTTTGTTCGTCTGTGCTCGGAGGGTGCGCGACCTATATTCCGCCGGAGATCAGCTATGACGCTGAAGTTCCTCCGCTGCCAGCAACGCCCGTGGCTCTCGACGACAGGTCGCGACCGCTTCACGTTCCACCCCTATGGAAGCCGGCTCTCGGCGGCAAGTCGGGAGGGAAGGAAGACGCTGAACCCGTGAGCCGGGTCGAGACGGCAAACAGCGCGTCTCGCGTCGAACCGCGCAAGCGGGGGTATTTCAACGCGGCGCAAATCTACGCCTACAGTCCCGGGGCGCTCTATCAAATTTACGCCGCACCGGGGCAGATCACGGATATCGCGCTCGAGGAGGGAGAACAGTTGACGGGATCAGGGCCGATCGCGGCCGGAGATACCGTACGCTGGGTCGTGGGCGATACCGAGAGCGGGAGCGGCGACACACGGCGCGTCCATATCCTGGTCAAGCCGACCCGAGCTTCGATCGAGACCAACCTCGTCGTCAATACCGATCGGCGGACGTACCTGATCGAACTACGCTCCCGCGATCGGCCATACATGCCGTCTGTTGCCTGGTACTATCCGGAAACCGTACGCGAACGATCGCGTTCGGTCGCTCTGAAGCCCGTTCTTCCGGAACCGGCGCAGCGCATTTCACGCTATGCCATCGAAGGGGACAGTCCTCCCTGGCGGCCGCTCGCCGCATATGACGATGGCCGCAAGGTCTACGTCGAGTTCCCGCAAGGCATCGCGCAGGGCGAGATGCCTCCCCTCTTCGTCATCGGTCCAGACGGCAAGACCGAACTCGTCAACTATCGCGCCTACGGCAACGTGTTGATCGTCGATCGGCTGTTTGCGGCCGCCGAACTGCGGCTTGGCGGTGAACACCAGCAGAAGGTTAGGATTGTCAGGACTGACGGGAGGCCGTCGTCATGAATACCCGGAATGAAGCCGATCACCAGCAAGCTGCTCCGCCGGCTACACCGGAGGAACAGTCCAGGAGCTTCCGCTTGAGAGCAGAGCATCCGCGCGTGACGCGGCTGTCGCGGAAGGTCTTGGCCGGGGGGAGCGCGGTTGCCCTGCTTGTCATCGGCGGAGCGGTCCTGTGGTCGCTACAGAGCACTCGCTCCCGTAATCAAGCGGCCGATGAGCTTTACAGCACTGACCACCATAATATTGCCGACGGCATTACGACGCTGCCAAAGGACTATGCTGGCGTTCCGCGCCAGCCAATCCCGCAGCTTGGTCCGCCACTCCCCGGGGACCTCGGTCGACCGATACTTGCCGCTCAAGGCCAGTCGCCGATGATCGGTACTGATCCGGACCAGCAGCGGCGGGATCAAGAGACCGAAGCAGCTCGCATCAGTCACCTGTTCGCTTCGACCAATGGTCGAGAAGTGCGGCCGTCCGCTGCTGCGGCTCCTGGAAGCGAGCGCGTGACGTCGCCGAACGCGTCGAGCACGGGCGATGACGGATTTGTGCAGAACGGTCAAGACCGGAAGCTTGCCTTCGTGAACGCATCCGTGGACCGTCGCACGGTCAGCCCTGACCGCATCACGAGGCCGGCTTCACCATATATCGTGCAGGCCGGGACGGTCATTCCGGGAGCCCTGATCACCGGGATACGATCGGACCTGCCGGGCCAGATCACGGCGCAGGTAACCGAGAATGTCTTTGACACTCCGACCGGCCGCTTTCTGCTTGTGCCCCAAGGAGCGCGCCTCATCGGGGTCTATGATAGCCAGGTCACTTTCGGCCAGCCGCGCGTTCTGCTGGTCTGGACCCGGCTGATAATGCCGAATGGACGTTCAATCGTTCTCGAGCGGCAGCCAGGCGCAGACACTGCGGGATATGCAGGCCTCGAAGACCAAGTAGACAACCATTGGGGCGAACTCTTCAAAGCCGCGGCCCTATCGACGTTTCTAGCGGTCGGGACCGAACTGGGGGCTGGCTCGGATACGAACAGCAACGACAGCTCCATAATCCAAGCATTGCGGCACGGCGCCTCGGGCTCACTGAACCAGAGCGGGCAGCAGGTAGTTCGGCGCGGCCTCAACATTCAGCCCACACTGACCGTGCGACCGGGTTTCCCAGTTCGCGTTGTCGTCAATCGTGACCTCATACTTGCACCTTACGGAGGATAGGGGATGCCCAAGCTCAGAATAGGAGCGCTGCCCGATGACAAGCCGGTCAAGGTCGCCACTGAACTTCCAGCGTCAGTGCATCAAGATCTCGTCGCCTATGCAGAGGCCTTGACACGCGAAAGTGGGCAGCGCATCGAGCCCGCAAAACTGATCGCGCCCATGCTGGCGCGCTTTATGGCCACGGACCGCGGATTTGCAAAAGCGAGACGAGCCGGTCACACCCCGAGAGCCGGCGGAGGCGAGGGATAGCGTTCTGCTAACAGATTGAGGAAACGCTTCAGAGCCGGATTCTCATTGTCGTCGCGCCAATGCGCATAGAAGTCCAGCCGGCTTGGTCCCGTTCCGTCCTGCAATTCTCGGTACACAAGGCCGGCGAAGCTTGCACCAATATCCGATTCCATAGCCAGACTGAGTCCTATGCCCAAACTCGTCAGACTCTTGATGATGCCACGGCTTACGTCATGACGTTCTACCTTCGGCCGATCGTTGGGTAACACGAGCTTCGAAATCAAGAGATCCTCGAGCTCTCTTCCTGGATCATATTCACTTAGCAGGATCTTTTCGTTACGCAAATCGGTCCAATAGATGATCTCGCGTGCTGCCAGGCAGTGATCCTGCGGCAACGAGATGAGGATGCGTTCACTCCAGAGCAATAGAGACCTTGTATCCTTTGAAGGTAGACGTCCGGGGCCAACGACAACGTCGATGGTTCCATTACGGAGGGCATTCATCAGACGGAAGCGGGAGCGTTCCGACGTCGCCAGTTCGAGCTCTGGGACCAGCTTCTTGAACTCACCTATCGTCGCTCGCAAATTGCCCGCGGACATAGACGTGAAGAAACCGACGACAAGGTGCCCAGTATCGCCGCGACCACCGGACTTTCCGATGTCAACGAGCATGTCCACCTGCTCCAGGATTAGCCGTGCAACGCGCAAGACTGCGCGGCCGGTCAACGTAGGCTTGATTCCTCCGCTTGAGCGCTCAAACAGTGAAGTTCCCACGAGGTGCTCAAGCTGACCGACAGCACGGCTGAACGCGTTATGCTTGATTGAAAGCGCTTCTGCCGCTCGGCGAAAGCTTCCGTAGTCACAAGCGGCAACCGCGAGCCGAAGCTGTTGCAGATCAATAGCTCTCGCTGAGTTTCGCTGATTATTCCTGATCTCAGTTTCGGTCATGTTCATGGTTCAGTAGCAGACGGCAAGATACGGCGACCCCGCTCAAGGCGGGGACGTGCATATCGCTCGTTTGGCATGACCGCTTCTAGGCGGCTGCGAAGATTACCGGTGTCCAGAGGACCGGTGTCGAAAGACCGCCGGCCTTTCTTAGGCTGGCCAGAATATCGCGCGAAATCGCGAGGTAACCGGCCACGGCAAGGGTGTTGCCGATCGTCGAAGGATTGCCGATGCGTCGCAGAGGCCAGCCGGCTCGTCGAAGGATTCTCTCCATTCGGATATCCGTGACGGTAACGATGTCGGTGAGTTGTCGTGAGAGCCCGAACTCGACCATTCCCGCAAACAGCTCGTAAGCGGCACGAGTGATCGCGTGATCTCCTTTCGGGGCATCCGCAGCAACATCGATTGCGAATCGACTACTTTCCCAAACGAGAGGGGTCGAGGGCGCGGGGTTGCCTTCGATAAGTGCGCGAAAAGTATCGCGAAGCATGGTCGGGCCAAGCGTTGGAAGCAGACGAACGGACCCTTGCACTTGGCCGTTTTCACCTACCTGAACTAGGTAGTGGGGATGCAGCGCATCGAAATCGTCGGTTTCCATTTCGCCACTGGTCTGAACTTCCCATGCCATGCGCAGCTTGAAAACACGATGCCGCAACCGATGCATCTCAACGAGAGTGTCGGAAAACTCTCCATAAGAAGATGGTGTGATCAGCTGAATCATAATCCCTCCAAAGGTGTTCATCACCTCTTTGAAGCGAGATTATTGACGCGAATCATTACCTGTAGTTGTAGGGGAGGCATGCCCTATTTCTGCTTGCTTTTATTTGCAGCGGCCAGGCGCGTCACCGCTTGGGCGATCGTTCGAACACCCAGCTTTTCCTTCGCGTTTTCTAGGTAGTATGCCGCTGTGTTGCGCGAGATGCCGAGGATGCATCCGATCTCCCAAGCGCTTTTCCCTTGTGAAGCCCATTCCAAGCATTCGAATTCCCGAGGAGACAAGCGTATGCCCTTTATAGCACGTTCGTTCGCAAGCTTGCGGCGAACGTGGGCATGGAAATGCATCGCCATAAGCTGAAGAACCCGCGCATGCGAATCAATGCACCTTTCGAATTGCGGCCGTTTCGCGTCGACGGCAAAGGTCAGTGCAGCGATTGGACCGTGCCCATCGTGAATTGGGACGGTAAATCCAAACCGGATTCCGAATTGCGCAGCCTCATCGAAGAGTTGCTGCTGCGCCATCGAAGTCAATCTCGATCGGAAATCACCTCCCCAGCGGAAGGGTTCGGGGGTCTGAAGCGCCTCTCTGATGACAGGATCGATCATTTGATAACTGTTACGCAGATAACGCGCCGTCCACCGCGACGGATACGTGGAAATTAGGCGAGGCTCGTCGTTTTCTGAACGCTGCAAGGCGAGGTAAGCAAAGCAGGACAGATCCAGAGCGGTCGCTGTGTCCGCCATCGCATTGGAAAAGTCCTGAAGATCTTCTGCGGTGGACAGAAGATCGATAAAATTCTGAAAGACGCGATGCATTGCACGACCTGCGCATGTCCCTGAGCTTAAGGAGGCTTTCTCGACCTCTTGACCAATGGCGACTTGTACCGGCCGCGTCTCAAAGAAGGGGCGTGGGCAAGTCGCGCGCCAATTAGACTGCCTGGTTTCCTGGAGGAATCGCTCGCCTCGCGGGCGTTGGCCAAAAAGTTGCGCGCCAACGCGATGCTCAAGGCTCCGCACACCCCTGCTCACGCTCGATTGCTGCAGGTTCAGCGCATCGGCCGCGCGGCGGAAACTGCCGTGCTCTGTCGAGGCCAAGGCACACCTGATCAACCGAAAATCAAGAATACCGTCAGGCTCCAGAGACTCGTCTCCTCTTCGGGAAAACTTTGGGTTTGCACTCCCTCCTGGACCTAACTTCTCCTTCAGCAGGAGAGATGAGGTTGATGTTAGCCGCAGCGAGGATGGCAAACTTTAGGGCGGCTAGCCCATCTCCGGCCTTCCGCGCCGACAGTTGGACGCACGGAAACAACAAGTTCAAGTCACAGCGGCACTGACCTTGAATGTGTCGACATCCCATAGTTTGTTGGTCAGGATTGTCCTCAGCCGCGCCACGGCCGCAGCGACATCGGAATATCGCAGGTAAAGCGGTGCGAACCCAAACCTCATAGTGTCGGGAGCGCGGAAGTCCCCGAGGACGCCATTCGCCGCCAGCGCCCGCATCACTGGATAGCCATAGCTCAGACCGAACGAGACATGGCTGCCTCGTGCGCTTGCGTCGCGCGGCGACTGCAACTCCAGCCCAAACTGGATGCACTCCTGTTCTACGAGTTTAATGAACAACTCGGTCATGCGCCTTGACTTCTCGAAGACGTGGTCGAGATCCACTTCGGTCCACAACTTCAAGGCTTCATCCAGGGCAGAAAGGCTCAGCACGTGCGGCGTACCGCAAACGAAGCGTTTGATCGCTGCGCCTGCTTCGTATTCCGGGATGAAGTCGAAGGGGCGACTGTGGCCCATCCAGCCCGTGAGGGGTTGTGATACCGAACTCACCAGTGACGGTGCGACCCAAACGAAGGCTGGCGCACCCGGACCCCCGTTGAGGTACTTGTACGTGCAGCCAACCGCAAAATCGGCTCCCGACTTTGCCAGTTCCACCTTAACTGCGCCGGTCGAGTGCGAAAGATCCCAAACGACCAGCGCACCGCGCGCGTGGGCTTCGCGGGTCACCCCCGCCATGTCCTGTATTTTGGATGTCCGGTAATGAACGTGACTGAGCAACACCACTGCGACATCGTCCGCAAGGTGGTCCGCGATCCGGTCTGTCGACGGGAAAAATCGAATCTCGACGTCCCTACACAACTCAGCCAAGCCTTCGACAATATAGTTGTCGGTCGGAAAGTTGTCGTGCTCTGCCAGAATCACCCGCCGGCTAGGGCGTAGTCGTAACGCGGCGGCCAAGCATTTGAACAGATTCACGGAGGTGCTGTCGCCGACAGCTATTTCCCCGTTACCGACACCCACCAGCGAGGCAATGCGATCGCCCACGTTTACCGGCATCCTGATCCAACCTGCTTTGTCCCAACTGCTGATCAGACCCTCGCCCCACTCCCTACCCACGGTCAGGGAAGTGCGTTCCGCGACAGCCCTCTGCAACGGGCCGAGCGAGTTGCCATCGAGGTAAATCATGCCTTCGGGGATTTGAAAAAACTCGCGATAGCGAGCCAGTGGGTCGGCTGCATCGAGTGCGTATGCCATTGCGACAAGATCGGTCATGTCTTTTTCTCAGGCAGCGGTGTCGACCACGCCCGCGACGGCGCGGAAGGCCTGGCTGGTTGGGTCGGTGAGATCTAGAAGAATGCTGAAGTGGTCGGCCCCGGCGATTGTGCTGTAGCTCAACGAGCCACATGCGTTGCCCCAGTTCTGAACAAGCAAACGCGACTGACGAATGAATTCCGGACTTTCCAAAGCGCCGACTAACACGCGACCTACGGTGCCGGGAATGGGGGCGCGGAGTGCCGGCGAGAGCAAACGGGCCTCGTCATCCCCAATGTTGATCGCGTCGTTCACATAGGACTGACGGATAGGGTGAAGGTCAAAGACGCCGCTGATTGCGACAATTCCGGCCAGCTTTTGCTCCTCCTCGCCCGCTAGGGCTAAGCATGCCGCCAGATGACCGCCGGCCGAATGGCCGGAGACCACGATCCTTGCCGGGTCACCTCCGAAGTCGGCTGCACGAGCCCTCACATAGCCGGCGGCCTCCCGGATCTCTGCTACGATCTCACTAAGCGAGACCGTCGGAGCGAGCGAATAGCCTGCCGCGATGTAGATCCAACCCGCCTTAACAAACGCCGGCCCAAGGAAATGGAAATCGTCCTTGCTGCCCTCTTGCCAGAATCCGCCATGAATAAAGACATGGACCGGACGAAGCTGCGCCCCCTTCCTGTCGCCATTGGTGAAAACGTCGAGACGCTGTCGGGTCTTTTTGCCGTAGGGCAGGTTCAGGAATGCAGCCGACCCCGACTGTTGACGAGCTTTCTCGGACAGCGCTTGCCATTGTCCAAAAATAGCTGGCACATGCAATGAGGAGCGGCTGGGCGAAAGCTGCAGATCCAACTCGGCTTTCTCGGCTGGAGGGGCGGCCAAATCGAGCGTCTGCATGTCAGGCTCTCACCTTTTCCCGCATTGCTGGTGCGGTTCCGCGCTTTCGCAAAATAGGTAGCGCCAGCGCGACCAGGACCAGCAGACCGGTAGCGAAGCGGAGGTCCGAGGGCGGGAGCCCAATCGCCAGACAGACCGACACCATCTGCGGATAGAGGATTGATCCGACGACCGGGGCGGCCAGTTGATTTATGACGCGACGTCGCCCTAACAAGCTTTCGCCAATGATGAGAGAGGCGAGGCCGTTGACGAGAACGCCAATACCCATGCCGACGTCGACGAAGCCCTGCGACTGCACGAGGAGCGATCCACCAAAAGCAGAGCAGGCACCCGCTGTCGCGACGCCGGCAACGGTTATCGAACCAACGCTGACACCATAAGCTTCAGCCATCTCCGGGTTCGAGCCGGCGGCGCGGACACCCACGCCACGCTCCGTCAGCAATAGGTAGAGGAGTAGGAAGAAGACCGTCGCGACGAGAAGACTCAGCACAACGATCTTTCCCGCAAGGGAGCCCGGACCGAAGTATGCAATGCTGTTAAACAAGGTCGGGTATTTGAACAACGCGACGTTCGGTCGACCGAGGATATGGAGATTGAGCGAGTAGAGCATGGTCATCACCAGAATGCCTGCCAGCAGCGAATTGATGCGAAAGCGCAGGTGAATGATTGCGGTGCTAGCGCCGGCAAGCGCCCCGCCCACAGCCGCCACTGCCATGCCCACCATGGGGGACAGCCCGCTTGCTAGGAATGCTGCGCAGATGCTGCCGCCAAGAGGAAACGCACCCTCCGCTGTCATGTCCGGAAAGTTGAGGATACGAAAAGGCAGCATGATCCCTAAGGCCACAAACGCATAGATGAGACTTTGCGCCAGAGTGATCGGAATGAGGTCGTAAAAGCTCCAGAACGCCGTCATGATGGTGCCCTCAACTTGCCAGCAGTATCTTGTCGTCTTTGGTGTGGAAGCGATCGATAAGATCAGAGACAGTGTGCTGTCTCTTTGCTTCGCCCGAAGTCGAGTAAATGATCTGGCCCGCTTCCATCATCACCAGCCTGTTGCCGCAGCGGATCGCCATATCCATGTCATGAGTCACCATCAGCGCTGTCAGCTTGTTGCGTTCGACGGCGTCCAAGGTGATGTCGAGAACGAGTTGCGCCGTTCTCGGATCGAGCGCAGCGGTGTGCTCATCGAGGAGCAGAATCCTGGGCCGCGCCATGACGGCCATGAGCAACGACAGTGATTGTCTTTGTCCGCCTGAAAGCAGTGATACCTTCGCGTCGAGCCGGTCCTCGAGCCCGAGCCGGAGCGTCCTTAGCCTTTCTCGATAGGCGTCACGTCTGGTTGGGCTCAGTCCGAGTGTGAACCGCGCGGGTCGAGGGCGCAGTTCAGCCATGAGCATGTTTTCTGCGATTGTCATCTCCGGCGCCGTACCCAGCATGGGATCCTGGAAGACACGGGCGACCCAGCGCGAGCGCCGATGCACTGGCATCGCGGTGACGTCGCGGTCATCTATCCGGATCGATCCCTTGTCGGGAATGATCTTGCCTGCAACACCGTTCAACAGTGTGCTCTTTCCAGCGCCGTTGCTGCCGATGACGCAGCAGAAATCGCCCTCGTTGAGCGTAAGATCTACGCCCTTAAGCGCATGCTTTTCGTCAAGCGTCCCAGCAAAGAACCTCTTGTCGATGCCTCTGATGGCTAGCATTTCTTCCTCCCTTACTCTGACCACGCACCGAGGCAGCCCTAACCGGTCACCCCGGCGCGGATGATTCAGTCGACCATGCAGTTGCAGGATGAGAGGGAGGCTGGGAGCTTGAGGCCGAACTTCTCCATCTGCCTGGCACTGATCACCGGCTTGTGGTCCTTCGGGGCCGGTTTGGCGACCGGGATGTTTTCCGGTTTCTCGCCCTTGAGAATACGTGCAGCCAAATCCGCAGCGAGCCGTCCGACGCTGGCGTAATCGACCGCAAACGAAGCCAGGAAACTATCTGTGCGCACGTTTGCGTCATTTGCCGAGATGACCGGAATTGCAACGGACTGCGCTGCAGCCGCCACGGCGGGCTCTGATGATTGCAGCAGATTGGACGTCATGACGTACAGAACATCAGCGCGACCCTTGAACGCGGAGATTCGCACCGGAATGTCGTTGACCGTTTCGACGCCGATCTCGACCACCTTAAAGCCATATCTGGGCGCCAGATCCTTAATGATCCGTAGCACCGCGACGTCGTTATCTTCACCCGGGTTGTAGGGGACGCCCAGCCACTTGGCGTCCGGCAGCAGTTCGTGAGTGAAATTGAGCACGGCGTCGATGTCTTGCAGGTCCGAGGCGCCGGTCATGTTCTTGTCGCCTCCTTGCCAGCTTTGAACAAGGCTTGCCTGAACCGGATCGCTCACTGCGGCAAACACGCCAACCGCATCGGTGTTCTGCAAGATCGCTTTGGCCCCTTGGCTGACCGGAGTAGTGATAGTCAGGATCAAATTCGGCTTCTCAGAAAGCAGCTGGCCGATCATCTGTGGAACAAGGGAAGGGTCGAAATTCACCTGCTTCAAATTGTAGGAGACGTTTTTCCCCTCCTGGTGCCCTAGCTTGCTCAACTCTTCTTTGAACGACTCGGTGATGAGATCGAGCTGCGGATGGCGCCCGAATTGCGCTATCCCGATTTTTGCGACTTCGTCCGCATGCGCGACGTCGCCAAACATGGCTGTCAGCGAAATCGCGATCGTGCCCCAGAGGCTGGTTCTTCTCCAATTCATTGGCTCAGTTCCTCATAGATCGTCCGATCATCAGCGCCCGGACGGTGCGCTCGTTAATCGGCCGCCTCCAGTGCCGCCCACTTCCCCGCCGGCGCTCAGCGTCAACTCGTGTCGAAGCTCCCAAAGCTCGGGGAAAAACAGAAAGTTGGCGGTCGAAGCGAGATAGTCCTGACCGATAGTTCCGCCGGTTCCTTTGGTGCGCATTCCTATCTGGCGCCGCACCATCAGAATGTGGCTATGTCGCCAGGACAGGAAGCGGCGATCAAACTCAAATGCGTTTTCGGCCAATGTGAAAAGTTCGAAGAGCTTCCATCTATCGCGGTAGATCTCGACGAGTGAGTGGTCCGAGTTTCCGACGGCGGCAAAGAACGCCTTGCGCAAAGTTATCGGGTAGCCCTCGGCGAGACCGGGCCAAGCTTTGGCCACGCGCTGGCGGTAAGCCTCTCCTGCTGTCTCACAGAGTCCACACATGACCTCCAGTTCGCGAAACTGCCGGGACTGCATCCCCGAGGCACCGGTGAGATAGCTCCGAAACTCTAGGAAGTCCGCCGCGGACATAGTTTCGAGAACGGTCCAATGCCCTTCCGCCAGCCTCATGATTTCGGCGGCCCGCTTCAGGAGCCAGTTCGCCCTTGTCAATTCGCCCGCAGACAAGTGCTCGATAATCCGCTTCATGTCGAAGATCAGGTGCTTGAACCAGATCTCCAGCGCATGATGCGTGGTGATGAAAATGTGCTCCTCGGGATGTGGCGTGATCTGCCGCATCACTGAAAGCAACTGCTCGAGTTGCAGGTGATTCACGTAACTGAACTGCTGATCTGTGAGCTTGGCGTCCGACATGCTCTACCGTCTCCTCCGACGCCTCACCGGCGTTTAATAATGATGTGCTAATTCAGCATTATTGTATATAAGCCGTCCCTGTCAATCCGCCAAAACGGCGCCTGCGCCAATCTTTCCCGCTGGCGCACCATCCACTTCAGGAGGGAACCGTGCAACTTGCATGGCCGCTGCGCGAACTCTCTCGCGCTGCCGCGTTAGACGCGAGCGGTCTGAGAACTTGACTCCAATTCATTATCGTTGTTTATTTACAGTAATATTGTACAAAGTGTAGGCTCACAAATGCTCCCTGTATTTCGCGCCGCCGCCATCCAGGCCTCACCGGAGTTCCTGGACAGCGCAAAGACGATATTGAAAGCGGTGGACCTGATCGGGGAGGCGGCGCGGCACGGCGCTTCGCTAGTCGCCTTTCCGGAGGTGTTCGTTCCTGGGTATCCTTATTGGAGTTGGATCACTGACCCAGTAACGGGAAGCGCATGGTTCGAGCGGCTTTCGCGAGCCTCCATATTAATCGACGGTCCGGAGGTGGCGACGTTGTGCGCGGCCGCACGCGAGCACGGTGTTCATGTCGTTATCGGCGTCAACGAACGTAGCCCGATCAGTTGGGGCGCCATGTACAACACCTTGCTATTCATCGGCCCTGACGGAAGGCTGCTGGGCCGGCACAGGAAGCTCGTTCCGACCTGGGCGGAGAAGCTGACCTGGACCAACGGCGATGGTTCTTCGCTCTTGGTTCATCAAACCGCGATCGGTCCGCTCGCCGGGCTGGCCTGCGGCGAGAACACCAATACGCTTGCGCGCTATGCTCTGCTTGCTCAGGGCGAGTTGGTCCACGTCGCAAGCTACATTGCACTGCCTGTTGCACCGCCTGACTACGACATGGCCGATGCGATCCGGCTACGGGCTGCGGCTCATTCCTTTGAAGGAAAGCTGTTCACTGTCGTGGCCTGCTCGACCATCTCCGAAGAGATCATCGCTGCGATGGAAACGATCGTTCCGGATGCTCGGGCGCGACTGAAACGCAAGTCGAGCGCATTCTCCGGGATTATAGGGCCGGATGGACGTGTCGCGGGCACACCGCTGATCGACGACGAAGGCATTGTTTATGCCGACATCGATCTCAGCCGCTGCATTCAGCCAAAGCAGATGCACGACATCGTCGGCCATTATCAGCGCTTCGACATCTTCAATCTGCGGGTGAATGCCGCGCCGCAGGAGCCAGTGTCGATTCGCAACGATCCCGCCTCGATTACCTCTGGTGGCCGAGACAGTCCCGGCCACGACCCCGCTGGGGAGGAAGCCGGTCACTTTGCAGAGACCATGAAGAGGAGATTGTCAAATGCGTGAAGATGTTGCGGGTCGCTCTCACGTCGAGGACACTCAGGAACTGCTTTCCTACTACAGGGAACTCGAGGATCTGGACGCCGGAGCACTCTGGACAGTGGCGAACAAAATTGAGCCCTGGTTTCCGAAGTCGACGTCGGTGCCGGTCCTTTGGCCCTACCGTCGCCTGCGCGAACATGTCCTTCGCTCGGTGGCGTTGGTAACGCCAGAGAAGGCCGGCCGACGGGTGATCTACCTGTCCAATCCCAACCGTCGCGACGTTTCGGCAGCCGTGGGCTGGCTCTATACCGGCCTTCAGGTGATGAACCCGGGCGAGGCGGCTTCGGCCCATGCCCATTCGGCTTCCGCTCTACGCTTCATCATGGAAGGGTCTGGCGCTTATACGATCGTCGACGGCCACAAGATGACGCTGCGCCGCAACGATTTCGTCCTCACGCCGAATGGCGCCTGGCACGAGCATGGCGTGTCGGCCGACGGCAGCCCCTGCATCTGGCAGGATGGGCTGGACATTCCGTTGATGAACGCGCTCGAGGCGAACTTCTTCACCGTCCATCCAGACCTGAGGCAGAAGGTCACCTATGAGATCGACGACTCGACCCACACCTACGGCGCTCCTGGCGTACTACCTGCTACAGGCACCTGGTCGAAACCCTACTCGCCGCTCTTCAAGTATGAATGGGAGCCGACCTACGAGGCGCTGACCAAGTACGCCATGGCAACCGACGCTTCGCCCTATGACGGCGTCCTGATGAAATACGTCAATCCAGTCACGGGCGGTCCCGTGATGCAGACGATCGGGGCCAGCATGCAATTGCTGCGGCCGGGAGAGAGGACAAAGGCGCACCGGCACACTGGAAGTTTTATCTATCAGTGCGCCAAAGGCAGTGGCTACTCCATCGTCGATGGAAAGCGCTTCGATTGGCAGGAGCGCGACATCTTTTGCGTCCCATCATGGGCAATCCACGAGCATGCCAATGCGTCGGACAAGGAGGATGCCTGCCTGTTCTCGTTCAACGACCTGCCGGTCATGCATTCGCTCGGCCTCTATCGCGAGGAGGCCTATGGCGAGAACGAGGGCTATCAGCCGCTCGCCGGTTAAGCCACGAAACATCGGAGAAGAAACGTGCGGTTGATTACATTCCGTGCCAACCCTGCCGATAAGTCAAAACTAGGCGTCGTGATCGGGGGAACCGTCCTCGATGTCGGGGGGCTGGGTGCTGCGTCCGGCATTCCCCTGGCGGATGACATGCTTGCCTTCATCGATCAGGGTCCTGCCGCACTGGGAGCGCTTCGCAAAATCGTTGACGATACGGAGCGGGCCTTGCCGGTCGGCGCTGCGCTACCAATCGAGAATGTCAGGGTACTCGCTCCGATCCTGCGCCCACGCAAGAACATCTTTGGCATCGGGCTCAACTATATCGAGCATGTCGCAGAATCGAGCCGCACCTTGAACACGTCGAAGGAGTTACCGAAACAGCCAGTGATCTTCTCCAAGCCGCCCACTACAGTAATCGGACCCGGCGATGCCGTGCATCACGACGCCAAGATTACCAAACAACTCGACTGGGAGGTGGAATTGGCCGTGATCATCGGGCGGACCGCTCGCCGGGTCCGAGCCGAAGATGCGCTCAGCTATGTCTTTGGCTACAGCGTACTTATTGATATCAGCGCGCGCGACAACCGCCGCGCTGGCCAGTGGATCTACTCGAAGGGCCAGGACACCTTTGCGCCCTTCGGTCCAGCGATCGTCACCACAGATGACATCCCCGATCCACATGTTCTGGACCTCTCGCTATCCGTCAATGGCGTCGAGAAGCAGAACTCAAATACGCGGCACATGCTATTCAACGTCAACGCGCTGATCTCCGATATCAGCCAGGGCATCACGCTCGAGCCGGGCGATATCATCGCGACTGGCACGCCGGACGGCGTCGGCGCTGGGCGCGACCCGCAGGAATGGCTGCGGCCGGGTGACGTCATCGAGGCCGAGGTGGGAGGCATCGGCAGGTTGCGCAACCCTGTCGTCGCCATCTGACGTCCAGACAGACAGTCTTCACCTGAGATTTTGCACGTGACCCGGGACAGGACACCATGACTGCAGACAAAGTAATACGCATCGGCCAGATCGTGCCCAGTTCCAATGTGACCATGGAGCGCGAGATTCCGGCGATGCTGCGCGCGAGAGAGAGTGTTCTTCCCGAACGCTTCTCTTTCCACTCCGCGCGCATGCGAATGAAGAGCGTCACAAAGGACCAACTGGCGGCGATGGACCGCGATTCCGACCGCTGCGCCTCCGAATTATCGGATGCGCGAGTCGATGTTCTCGGCTACGCCTGCCTGGTCGCGATCATGGCGATGGGCAAGGGCTACCATCGCATCTCGCAGGAACGACTGCACGGCCGCACCGTGGAAAATGGCGCCCCTGCGCCCGTTGTTACCTCCGCCGGCGCGCTTGTCGACAGCCTGAAGCTCATGGGTGCAAAGCGTATCGCCATCGTCGCTCCGTATTTGAAGCCGTTGACCAAGCTGGTCGTCGATTACATCGAGAGCGAAAACATCTCCGTCAACGATTTCATCGCCCTCGAGATAGAAGACAATCTGGCAGTCGGTGCACGAGACCCGCTGGCCCTCGTCGACATCTACAAAAAGCTCGATATGAAGGGCATCGACACCCTCGTCCTCTCAGCATGCGTCCAAATGCCATCGCTAGCTGCGGTGCCCGACGTCGAGGCCGAATGTGGTGTACCCGTCGTCACTGCCGCTATCGCCACAACGCACCAGATGCTGACGGCGTTAGGCCTCGAAGCGACACTCCCCAACGCGGGCCACCTGCTTTCCGGAGCCTTTGCCCAGACAGCTCCCATCAACTGAATTGCGATCGCGGGACTTAGAGGACTCCGTTGCCCGTTTGCCCCCCGGATTGTAAGACATGGACCACTCCAAGGAGAACCCCACCGACATGGTGGCGGTTCGCGCAACGGCCCCGGGAACGGCTCAAGTGGATAAAGACGGATCTAAAAAGAGTGCTCGGAAAGGCATTCAGTCCATCGAAATTGGATTTCGGGTAATCGACTTCCTGGTTACCGCCGGGCGGCCGCTGCCCCTAAAGGAAATTGCAGGGGGCACGGGCCTATCCGCGAGCAATCTGCATTTCTATCTCGTCAGCCTGCTCGGCATCGGAGTGGTTCATCAGGATGCCAGCACCGGGCATTATGGCCTTGGTCCATATACGCTGAAACTTGGAATTGCCGGCCTTGAGCAGTTCGACATCTTCACAGCCTCCCGCGATCGGCTCGTCGAACTGGCAAACGACATCGGGCATAGCGTTTTTCTCGGCGTTTGGGGCAATCACGGCCCGACGATTGTCTTTCGGGCCGATGGTATCCACAGTCGCTCCGTTTTCGAACTCCGCGTGGGCAGTGTACTCCCGATCCTGAGATCTGCCTTGGGACGGCTGTTTTTGGCGTACCTTCCCGAGGGCATGACGTCCGCCCATGTTGATGCGGAACTGGTAGACCTATCTCAGCGCCCTTTGCGGACCGAGTTGGCCGACATCCCGCGCAGTTGGAAGGAGGTACGCGAACTCGTCGCGACGATCAGGGAAAAGGGAATTAGTCGCAACCGATCCAACCTGCTATCTGACTACACTGCGATCTCGGCTCCCATCTTTGACCATACCGGCACAATCATTGCAGGTATCACGGTGATGGGCCTGCGAGGTGTCCTGGATGACGATTTGGCAGGACCAAACGCTATGGCGATTCAGTCTCTGGCCCGCGATATCTCCAGCGATGCCGGCCAAAGAACCACAAGTTATATCCCGTATATTTCAAAAACTTAGCTAGAGGGCGGGGCGCAGCCCTCCACGACGCTATTATTTTGAGCCGAATTCCGGCGGCCTTTTCGGCTAAGACTTTCTCCAAGGCGGTTCTCAGAAGTCTAGCCGCAAGACGAAGAGGTCGATCTAGCCGATGGGCCAGATAGACTCAACTAGGTGTGTCGCCCTCTGTGCAGGCTTCAACACCAAGCTCAATCTACCATTAGTCAACTCTTGCTGCACAATCCAGTACGGAAGTCGCCTCCTCTCTTGCTTGCGTCACACCGGCATACGTCGATGATAGTCGATGCGGAGCGCTGGGGTGCTGTTAAATCCACCTCTGGATCGGGCGGCGATGGTGAGAGCGTCTTCCACAGCGGTGGTGATCACGCGGGCGATGGCAGCTCCGGTGGCGATCACTGAGCGTGCCGAGCACAAGCCTGCTTTGGGCCAGAAGCGGGCTCGTTCGTCGTTCAATACGAGGCATTCCGCTAACAATCATTTAGCAGTTTTAAGATGACCTAGGCTTCGAGGTGCAACTACCAATTGGTGGCCCGTGGCATCACTGGACAAGTTATTGGACGATTTCTCCTATGCCGGGGTTATCGCAGGCCTCGGAGCCCTTGGCTTCTTCCTAGGGAATCTCGTTCTCAATTTTGGCCTTTGGCAGCTGGTCGTCGCCCCAATCATTGGTGGGGGATTGGGTTGGCTCTGCGGTGCTTGGGTTCTCAAGGAGAGGCGCCTCGCGGGATTGTATGTATTTCCCGCACTGATGTTGCTCGATTGCTGCTGCTTCATAAACGACTCTTTCGCCTACTTCGCAAGCAAGAGCCGCCTCGGTCTTGCCCTGGGGTTTTCAGAGGTGCGGTTCTCCTATAATCAAGACAATTCCGATATCCCCATTCCGCTGAGGACGAAGGTTCTGCATATATACCCAGCGAGCATTCTGTTTATTTTGCTCCTCTTCGCCCTCGTACTAGTAACTCGTTAGGCCGGTCGGCGATGCCGCGTTGCGTTTAGCTGGAATGAAGATGTCCTTGCACAATTCTCCCTTCTGACGGACGACGACCGGGTCGGCGCCACCGGATCGGCCCGGGAAGCTATTGGCGACGCTCAAAGCGTGTTCCTCGTCAGTCTCAAGAGCTATTTTTTGAGCTAGCATGACATCGCCCTGGACCAAACCACCCACCGGGACGAAGCACCACCCCGTGCCAAGCCGCCCGTATTCATCAATTTTGTTGACGTTGCCGGACCTTCCCCGGCGTATGCGGTACCGCTTTCCGCTATCGCACCCCACGACATCGAAGTACCCCTTCCTTTCGAAGTCGACTCTTTGCTGTGGCGAAAGAACGCAGCAGTCGCAGCCCCCGAGCCTGGACCGTTTTCTCCTCCTTTGCTGCTCGATAAAGCCTACCAACGGCCAGGCTCCGGCCCGTCCACCGGCCGATGCGACCGAACCTTCTCGTCACTGCTGCTCACCCCACAAGCCGCGGGAAGAACAATGTCTCTTCGGCGGTCGGATCGAACGCCGTGATCCTGGTTGCCTCACCAGGCCCCGTCCGCACTGCAGCGGTATATCCCTTGCTGGTAAATTGCAGAAAAAGCTTCTCCGCCTCTACCAGTGCTTCTGCATTGGAGTTGTCGAAAAAGTGCCGGCTCTCGCCGCTGTGATCCATCGCGATTTGCACTGCCATGGCTGAGACTCCCGATTGCACTCTCATGCAATGTGGAACATGCACTTCCCCGTTCCTAATCGTTCGAAACGTCGGCGAGACAGTCTGGGTAAGTGGAGTGGATAGAGACGCCAGCAAACTATGAACTGCATCGATTCACCTTTGTTGTGGCCGGAACCTGAGATACCGGGAAAACTTGGCAGACCGGGCTGGCACCATATTGCACCTACCTCTTTCACCCGGCCTTTTGACACGGCGCAGGCCGCAGCGATTCAGCTCGCTGCGGCCTTTCCGTCGAATTGCCAGCGCGGTCCGCCGGCTACGGCGACCTACGTCCGAGACTCGTCCCAAATGACGCGAGTAGCCCGGTCCGCGAGCGTCACACTGCTGTCCGCATAAAGTGGCGCGTCGAGCGACCTTAGCCCATACTTGCCCATGCTGTGCGGCCGAGCTTCCTTGTAGTGCGCGCTGATGAACTCGCGGACCTTGGCCAGCGACCTGATCGCGCTGAAGCGAGTCCTCCACGATTGCTAGGAAGATCATCTGAATTACGTCGTCCCTGACGTCGTGGAGGGAGGTAACGTGGGACCAGGTTGGCGATCTGATTGAACTCAATCCTCTCCGGAGTGAGCACAATCTCTCGCGGTGGGGTTGGTTGGACGCCATCCAAGGCCGAATTGGACGCCATCGCGGACGATATCCGGGAAGAGGGGTCTGGTACGCCGTGGTTGAGATTTTGGGATGGGATGCGGTCCAACGAACCGGTGAAGCGATTGCAAGCTTCAGCGAGCGCTGCGAGTCAAAAACGAAGGTCGGAAGAGGCAGCTCGGCGGCTTCTGACGGAGAACGCGAAGTACTTTACCGCGGAAACGTCTGTTGAAACTGAGGTGCTTTGCGAACTGGAGTGGGATGAAGAAGCGGGAGCCAAGCTTCTCTGAGGCCGGAACGCGGGGTGAACAGAATCCCCGGTCATTCCCCGCTTGTTGCTGCTTAGTTCTGCTCTTTCGTGCCTGCACCTGCCGAACAGGCCTGAGCACGAATCTAAAAAAGTACCGGATTTTCAGTGATTCTGATGGTGGGCGCACAAGGGATCGAACCTTGGACCTCTCCCGTGTGAAGGGAGCCCTCCTCGGACGCGCAGCATTAGGACCGCCGGGCTCAGATCAAGGCTCGCATCAGGTAAGCTGACCACCGATTGACCACCGAAACCTCTTGAACGGACGGCGATCAAGGTGGTCAATCGCGAGCAAACTTCATTGTTTTCATTGATCTTTTCGTTTGTTACTTACGTTCGGGACGCAGGGGCCGCAGGTTCAAGGAAGCGCTGGCTCGCAATTTACAACTCTGCTGTAACCCACCATCGATCTATATAGCTGCGCTATGGCCGTCTTTTACATCTAAGTACCTGTGGTTGTTTAGAAGACATCAGACTCTTAGTCAGCAGGTCTTTGGCTGGGGCCCTTCAACGGCTTGACCACCGGTTAACCACCGAAACCCCGTGAACGAACGGCGATGAAGGCGGTCGACCACGCGCAAGGTTGATTGCTTTGTTGATCCTCTTTTGTTTGCTACTTACGTTCTGGACGTGGGGGGGGCGCAAGCCTAGAGCTCACTCTGGGTTGCTGATAGCCGATCGATTTGATTAAGCCCGATTTCCTGCCTGACTTCGTTGCCAGAGCACTGCTGTGCCCCACCAAATAGAAGACTTACCTAGCAAGACCGGTCTAGGCTAACCTGCGTTCGCCTTTAACCCCGCCGCCTGGATGCCCGCGACGGCGCAGGCCTCGTCGTTGTCCGAGGTGTCGCCGGAGACGCCGACCGCGCCGAGCAGGGTCGCGCCGTCCATGATCAACACGCCGCCGGGGACCGGCACCAGTGCGCCCTTGGCAATCGTGTTCACGGCATCGACGAAATAGGCCTGCTCCTGCGCGCGCTGGAACAAAGCGCGCGAGCCCATGCCCATGGCCAGCGCGCCATAGGCCTTGCCATGCGCGATCTCGGCGCGCATCAGGCTGGTGCCGTCCTGCGCCGCCGCGAGCTTGAGCACGCCGCGCGCGTCCAGGATGGTGACGACCAGCGGCTTCAGCTTCAGCTCGCCGGCCTTCGCGAAGGCGGCGTCGAGGATTTTTCGGGCGGTGTCGAGCGTGAGGTCAGCCATGGCTGGTTTCCTTTGCAGCTGGAGAGGTGGCGTTGGTTTTTGCGCGATCGAGGCTCATGGCCAGCACGCGCGCGACGTGAAGCGCCTCGCGCTGGGCGCCATCCTGGATCTGGTGCCGGCATGAGGTGCCGTCGGCGACGACCAGCGCATCCGGGTCCGCGCGCCGCACGGCCGGCAGCAGTGACAGCTCGGCCATCTCGATCGAGGCATCATACGTGTCCGCGCCATAGCCGAAGGCGCCGGCCATGCCGCAGCAGCTCGACTCGATGGTCTTGACCTCAAGGCCCGGGACGAGGCGCAGCACCTGCTCGACCGGCTTGAAGGCGCCGAAGGATTTCTGATGGCAATGGCCGTGCACCACGGCCTTGTCCGCGACGATGCCGAGCGGCAGTTGCAGCCTTCCGGCCTCGGCCTCGCGTGCCAGAAACTCCTCGAAGGTCAGCGCATGGGCGCCGATCGCCTTGGCGTCGTCGTCCTTGCGCAGCGAAGCGAGCTCGTCGCGCAGCGTCAGGAGGCAGCTCGGCTCGAGGCCGACGATCGGCACGCCGCGCGCTGCATAGGGTGCGAAAGCCGAGACCAGCCGGTCGAGCTCGACCTTGGCTTCGTCGACGAGCCCGGCTGACAGGAATGTGCGGCCGCAGCACAGCGGACGGTTGCCGCTCGCAAGTTTTGGCAGATGCACGCGATAGCCGCCGGCCGTGAGCACGCGCAGCGCGGCGTCGAGATTCTCGCGCTCATAGATGCGGTTGAAGGTATCAGTGAACAGCACGACCTCGCGACCGTCCGTAGGCCCGACGCTTTCGGACGGCGGCACGAACACATCGCTGCGGAAGGCGGGGAGGGCCCGGCGCGCGCTGATGCCGGCAAACCGCTCGAACAGCCTTCGCAGCAGCGGGCTGCCGTTGCGCAAATTCGCCAGCGTCGCGAAGCGCGACGCAAGGCCGGCATAGCGCGGCAGATATCCGACCAGCCGGTCGCGCAGCGTCAGGCCGTGAGAGGCGGCGCGCGCGGCGAGCACCTCGATCTTCATCTTGGCCATGTCGACGCCGGTCGGGCATTCACGGCGGCAGGCCTTGCAGGAGACGCAGAGTTTGAGCGTCTCCATCATCTCGTCGGAAGAGAGCGCATCCGGGCCGAGCTGGCCGGAGATCGCAAGCCGCAGCGTGTTGGCGCGGCCGCGCGTGACGTCCTTCTCGTTGCGCGTGGCGCGATAGGACGGGCACATCACGCCGCCCTCGAGCTTGCGGCAGGCGCCGTTGTTGTTGCACATCTCGACCGCGCCCTGGAAACCGCCGCCGGCGCCGGGATAAGCCGACCAGTCGAGCTTCGTCTTCAGCTCGCCGACCCGATAGTCGGGCTTGAAGCGGAACAGCGAGCGGTCGTCCATCCTGGGCGCATCGACGATCTTGCCGGGATTGAGCAGGCCGGCAGGATCGAAGCGCTGCTTCACCTCCCTGAAGTCGGCGACGAGGCGCTCGCCGAACATGGCCTCGTGGAATTCGGAGCGCACCAGGCCGTCGCCGTGCTCGCCGGAATGCGAGCCCTTGTACTCGCGCACCAGGGCGAAGGCCTCTTCGGCGATGGCGCGCATCGCCTTGACGTCTTTTTCAAGCTTCAGGTTCAGAACGGGGCGCACATGCAGGCAGCCTTCGGAGGCGTGCGCGTACATCGTGCCGCTGGTGCCGTGCTTGGCGAAGACCTCGTTCAGCCGCGCGGTGTAATCGGCAAGGTGCGGCAGCGGCACCGCGCAGTCTTCGACGAAGGAGACCGGCTTGCCCTCCTGCTTCATCGACATCATCACGTTGAGGCCGGCCGCGCGGAAATCGGCGATGCCGCTCTGCAGAGCCGGCTCGGTAATCTCGACCACGCCGCCCCATTTGCGCGTGTCGTTGTTCCAGCCAAAGCCGAGATCCGCCATCAGCTCACCGAGCTGCTTGAGGCGCACGAGGTTGTCGGCTTGGTCCTCTTCGGCGAATTCGACCACGAGCACGGCGTCCGGATCGCCCTTGATCGCCGCGGAGATGACGGGTGCGAACATCGCGATGTCGCGGCCGAGCGCGATCATGGTGCGGTCGACCAGCTCGACCGCAATCGGCTTCAGCTTGACGAGGTGCTGGGCCGCATCCATCGCCTCGTAGAAGCTGCCGAAATGGCAGACGCCGAGCGCCTTGTTGCGGATCACGGGCCACAGCTTCAGCTCGACCTTGGTGGTGAAGGCGAGGGTGCCTTCCGAGCCGACCAACAGATGCGCCATGTTGTTCGGCGCGTTGCGCGGCACCAGCGCATCGAGATTGTAGCCGCCGACGCGGCGCTGCACCTTTGGGAAGCGCGCGGCGATCTCGTCGGCCTCGCGGGTGCCGAGGTCGAGCATGTCGCGGAACAGGGCGCGGGTGCTGTCGCCGGCCTCGAGGTCGGAGAGATCGCGCGCGACCTCGCCGAAACGGCCCAGCGTGCCGTCGGCGAGCGATGCCTCCATCGACAGCGTGTTGTCGCGCATGGTGCCGTAGCGCAGCGAGCGGCCACCGCAGGAATTGTTGCCGGCCATGCCGCCGATCGTGGCGCGGGAGGCCGTGGAGACGTCGACCGGAAACCACAGGCCGTGTTTTCTGAGCTGACGGTTGAGGTCGTCGAGCACGATGCCAGGCTCGACTACGCAGGTGCGGCCTTCGACATCGAGCGACAGGATCCGGTTGAGGTGCTTGGAGAGATCGACCACGAGGCCGTCATTGACGGTCTGGCCGCATTGCGAGGTGCCGCCGCCGCGCGGGGTGACCTTCAGCCCCTCGTCGTGCGCAATCGCCAGCGCCCGCAAGGCCTGGCCCATGGTCTTGGGGACCACCACGCCAGCCGGCATGATCTGGTAGAACGAGGCGTCGGTGGCGTAGCGGCCGCGGCTGAAGCCGTCGAACAGCACGTCGCCGGTCAATTCCGACCGCAGGCGCCGTTCGAGCGAGGAGGCGTTCGTCATCCCTGATCCCGGACTGACCCAGCGGGGCTCAGTCTTGCTGAGTTATTCATTGTGGTTCCTAGCCGACTATATTGTGAATGCAAAATGAGCCGGGCGCCCTCAAGGCGATGCCGGCAGGCCCTCTTGGGGCTCGGTCAGGTGCTCGATCGCGGCCGTCCGCTTGTTGCGCAAATGCTGGAACAGGATGTCGCTGAGTTCACTGCCGGCGCGGCGGCGCAACGCATCGAGGATGGCCTCGTGCTCGCGCATGGCTTCCGCCCAGCGCTGCCGCTTGCGGGCGAAATTGGCGGAGTAGCGGACGCGTCGGATCCGGCCGGCGAAATTGGCGTAGGCAATCTTCAGCGTCTCATTGCGCGCGGCCGCGACGATGCTCTCGTGGATGCGCTGGTTGGCCTGGAAATAGCCATGCATGTCGCGATGCAGGTAATGGCCGTACATCTCGTAGTGCAGCTGCTCGATCGCCGTGATTTCCGCATCCGTTATGGCTTCGCAGGCGAGGCGCCCCGCCAGGCTTTCCAGGCCCGCCATGACGTCGAACAGTTCTTCGAGGTCGCGCTGGCTGAGCTGGCGCACGCGCGCGCCGCGGTTGGGCAATAGCTCGATCAGGCCCTCGGCGGCGAGCACCTTGAGCGCCTCGCGCAATGGCGTGCGGGAGATGCCGAGCATCTCGCAGAGTTGCCGCTCGGGAACGCGCGCGCCTTCGGGAATGTTGCCTTCGACCACGTAGTCGCGCAGCCGCAGCAGGATCTCGCCATGCAGCGAGGCCTCGTGACGGTTTTCCTGGCGATCGCCATTGCCGGGGGACGGGGTGATCGGAACCCCATTGTCGGGAATCGTGGATTTCATTTGCAGCACAGTAGTTTGCCCGGTTGATCGCGTCGACGCTCGCAATCGAATACCAGATTTCGATTGAAGGGACAAAAAATGAATGCAAAATAGCCGGCAGAGCCGGCCATAACCCGCCGAAAGGGAGCTTTGCATGCCGCAGGGACGCCATTTCCTGCAGATTCCGGGCCCGAGCCCGGTCCCCGAGCGCGTCCTGCGCGCGATGGACATGCCTGTCATCGACCACCGCAGCGCCGAATTCGGCGAGCTCGGCCGGACCGTGCTCGAAGGCAGCCAGCAGATCTTCCAGACCAGGGGGCCGGTCGTGATCTTCCCCTCGTCGGGGACCGGCGCCTGGGAAGCCGCGATCGTCAACACGCTGTCGCCGGGCGACAAGGTGCTGATGGTCGAAACCGGCCACTTCGCCACGATGTGGCGGCAGATGGCCGGGCGCTTCGGCATCGAGGTCGATTTCGTCCCGGGCGACTGGCGCCGCGGCGCCGATCCCACGGTGATCGAGGCCAAGCTCTCCGAAGACGCCGCGCGCACCATCAAGGCGGTGATGGTCGTGCACAACGAGACCTCGACCGGCGCGACCAGCCGCATCGCCGAGATCCGCGCCGCGATCGACCGCGCCTCGCATCCGGCACTCTTGATGGTCGACACCATCTCCTCGCTCGGCTCGGTCGACTATCGTCACAACGCGTGGAAGGTCGATGTCAGCGTCAGCTGCTCGCAGAAGGGTTTCATGCTGCCGCCCGGTCTCGGCTTCAACGCGATCTCGGAGAAGGCGCTGGCTGCGTCCAGGACCAACAAGATGCCGCGCTCCTATTTCGACTGGGAGGAGATGCTCAAGCCCAACGCCAAGGGTTTCTTCCCCTATACGCCCGCGACCAATCTGCTCTACGGCCTGCGCGAGGCGATCGCGATGCTGCTCGAGGAGGGGCTCGACAATGTTTTTGCGCGGCATCAGCGCTTGGCGGCAGCGACGCGGGCCGCGGTCAACCATTGGGGTCTCGAAGTGCTCTGCCAGGAGCCTTCGGAGTTCTCGCCGGTGCTCACGGCCGTGCTGATGCCGCCGGGGCATGATGCCGATCAGTTCCGGAAAGTCGTGCTCGACAATTACAACATGTCGCTCGGCTCGGGCCTGTCGAAGGTCGCCGGAAAGGTCTTCCGCATCGGCCATCTCGGCGAATGCAACGCGCTGACGCTGCTCGGCGCGCTCACCGGCATCGAGATGGGCCTGTCGGTGGCCGGCGTGCCGCACCGCGCCGGCGGCGTGGACGTCGCGATGAAGCTGCTGGAGCAGCGCCCGCAGGGCAATGCCGCGCCGCATCTGAAGATCGTCGGCACGTAAAGGTCGGCCCGCGAAGATGGTCGCGACGGAGCGGCCGAGGGCAGGCCGGCCCGCTATGCCCGAGGGGCCCTTTGGAGGAGAGGACAAGCCGGTCAAATGGTGCTATTCGGCGCCCACCAAACCAAGGCAAGACCGGGAAGGACGCCGATGACCGTGCATACTGGAAGGCATTTCTTACAGATTCCAGGACCGACCAACGTGCCCGATCGGGTGCTGCGGGCGATGGATATGCCGACTTTGGACCATCGCGGTCCGGAGTTCGCCGAGCTCGGTTTTGCCGTGCTTGCCGCAATGCAGCGCGTATTCCGCACCAAGCAGCCCGTGATCATCTTCCCCTCGTCCGGCACCGGCGCCTGGGAAGCGGCGATGGTCAACGTGTTCGCGCCCGGCGACAAGGTCCTGATGTGCGAGACCGGACAGTTCGCCGTGCTGTGGCGCGGCATCGCCGACAAGTTCAAGCTCGACGTCGACTTCATCCCGAGCGACTGGCGCCATGGCGCCGACCTTGCCGAGATCGAGAAGCGCCTTGCCACCGACAAGCAGCACGCCATCAAGGCGGTCTGCGTCGTGCACAACGAGACCTCGACCGGCTGCGTGACGCCGCCGCTGGAGGTGCGCAAGATCCTCGACCGCACCAAGCATCCGGCGCTGCTGATGGTGGACACCATCTCCGGCCTCGGCTCGATGGAATATGAGCACGACGCCTGGGGCATCGACGTTTCGGTCGCCGGCTCGCAGAAGGGCCTGATGCTGCCGCCGGGCCTCGGCTTCAACGCGGTCTCGGAGAAAGCGCTCGCGGTCGCCAAAGCCAACCCCGGCATGCGCTCCTACTGGGACTGGCAGGAGGTGATCAGCTTCAACAAGCTCGGCACCTTCCCCTACACGCCCGCAACGAACCTGCTCTACGGCCTGCGCGAGGCGGTGAAGATGCTGGAGGAGGAGGGGCTGGAGAACGTCTGGACCCGCCACAAGCGCCACAGCGCCGCGACGCGTGCTGCGGTCAAGGTCTGGGGCCTGGAGACGCAATGTGCCGATCCCGCCGCGCATTCGCCGGCGCTGACCGGCGTGCGCGTGCCCGAGGGACACGATGCCGACGCCTTTCGCAAGGTGGTGCTGGAAAACTTCGACATGTCGCTCGGCACCGGCCTGAACAAGGTCAAGGGCAGGGTGTTCCGCATCGGCCATATCGGCCATTTCAACGATCTGATGCTGATGGGCACGCTCGCCGGCGTCGAGATGGGTCTCGATCTTGCAAAGATCCCGCACCGGAGCGGCGGCGTGCTAGCGGCGATGGACGTCCTCAAGGGACGCGACGCGGTGCCGATGACCAAGGCTCAAGTCGCCTAAGGCTCAGGTTGCCTGAGGGCGGCCTGACCGAACTTTAACGAAGAAAGTGAGCGCGCGATGAACGCACCGACGACTGCCAACGAAGACCTGCTCTACTCCGTCACGGACGGCATCGCGCGGATCACCTTCAACCGCCCGCAGGCGCGCAACGCCATGACCTTCGCCATGTATGACCGCATGGCGGAGATCTGCCAGGAGATCAACGTCGACCGTTCGATCAAGGCGCTGATCCTGACCGGCGCGGGCGACAAGGCGTTCGCCTCCGGCACGGACATCTCGCAATTCCGTGCCTTCAAGACCGCGCAGGATGCGCTCGACTACGAGGCGCGCATCGATCGCGTGCTCGGCACGCTCGAGCAGTGCCGCGTGCCGGTGATCGCGGCGATCGCCGGCGCCTGCACCGGCGGCGGCGCGGGGATCGCGGCCTGCTGCGATCTTCGCATCGGCACCGAGACGACGCGGATGGGCTTTCCAATCGCACGCACGCTCGGCAACTGCCTGTCGATGTCCAACATCAGCCGCGTCGTCGCGCTGGTCGGTCCCGCCCGCACCAAGGATATGATCTTCAAGGCGCGCCTGGTCGAGGCGCCGGAGGCGCTGGCGCTCGGCCTGCTCAACGAGGTCGTGCCTGACGTGGAGACGCTGCAGCGCCGTGCCGACGAGACTGCAAAGCTCGTCGCCAGCCACGCGCCGCTGACGCTGGAAGCGACCAAGGAAGCGGTGCGCCGCATCCGCCGCACGCTCTCGCGCGAGGAAGGCGAGGACCTGATCCTGAAAGCCTATATGAGCGAGGATTTCCGCGAGGGCATGGACGCCTTCCTCAACAAGCGGGCTCCGGTCTGGAAGGGCAAGTAGCGCGCATCTTCAATACCCGCTGCAGCGCCACCGTATCCAGTCCCACCCAAAGCGCCCCCGACAGCCGCCGGCAAGCACGATCTCGACAATGCCCGTGCTTGCACGTTGCGCAGGCGTGAATATACCGGTTGTGGGTCACTGGAGATCGTGGCGAGGCGCGGCCAGCGCATTCGAGGTGCGTAGTGGCCTGGCTGAACGGCCTCCAGCTAAGACAGCCGCTTGCCAAGCGTGCATCTTATCACCTCGGGCCCTCCAAGCACCAATGAAGACCATCGCCGCTTAGGGGGGGCGGTTGGCTATCTTGCCGTCCCAACAAAATATCCGTCTGTGTCACCGTCCTTAGTGAATCTGGGACAGACGCAAAAGCCGCCCGGTGAGCTGCGAGTTGGACACATGACCTCTGGTGTTTCCGGCGGTAGTTCGGAGGCCTTCACGAGGCATTGCGATTTAGGTTTGGGATCGAAATCCTGCGACGACTCACGGTAGTGGCTGACCGCAATGAAGACCCACGCGATATCAGTCATCTCGGCCGCGCGCGCGATGGCTAGATAGCGGCTCTTGTTAGCAACGGCAATCTTTGCGGGGTGCGCGAATTCGGCTTCGCGGGTGAGTCAGGCTTTCGACCAGCGAGCGGCGTTCGCCCGCGTCAGGGCGCTGAGGTTTACCATGTGATTTTCCCAAAGAAAAAGCCGCCCGAAGGGGCCGGCGTGGTCGGTACTATTCTATTCGAGCGTGTCGGCTATCTAATGCCGCCGGCACAGATCGCGAGCACAACCGAAATGGCCGCAATCGCGATCAGTACCCAAGGAATGTGCGGCTGATCATCTTGCAATGATGCGGCCCTTGATAGCGAAGAGGTCGGCCGCATCGTAGTTTTTAAACCGATCCGCGATCTTCAGATCCGGCGGTGACTCTCCCGCAACCGAACTTTCTTCCAGGATCGTGAACCCGGCTTCCTTGAACATCCGCACATAGTCGCTGTGCCTGAGCCGATTCACATACTGCTTACCACTATTGAACGGCCGCCACTCCTTGTCGGAGTAGCGCAGGAAGTTCAGACGAGAGACCGACTTATCCGACCGCGCATAATGATCACTATAGTCGATCGAGTGCGTCGTGATGCCCTTGGTGATAGCACGCAGTCCTTTGAGCAGAAAGGCAAGCTGATCGGCCGGAACATGCTCAAGGACTTCATTCGAGCAGGAGCAGTCGACCGTCTCATCATCTGGGCTGACATAGTGCGGGGCAAGGTACTTGACCCCGAACTGCTCCAGTTCATCCCATGAACGCAACTGCAACTGACCGGCCAGGAGGCGATTGGCCGCGTGCTGGATCAGATCCAACTTGCCTAGCCGCTCAACATCGCATGCAATGACCTTCGACACACCCAAGCGCCGGAGTGCCAATGGCACTGCGAGATCGCGCCCTGCCCCAACTTCAAGAACAGAGGCCGGCATCCCGCCGATGTGCCGCGCATAGTCTTCAACGACGCGCCGGGCTATGCCGGCCAAAGAATCCAGCGTCGTCGGCCTTCTAGGCCAGTTCCTCGTAACGTGCCGCTGCAAGAAATAATGGGCGTGGGCCCCACCAGGAAGCTCAAGAGCACGAAATGCCAGGGCTTTGATCCGCCAATCCATCGCGGCAAAACCTTTACAAGCGATAATCTCTCTCTGCAAGGTCATGGGTTAAAGAACACCCCAGCCGTCCTTCGGACGCGCATCAGCCGCCCTACTGGAACCAGCACCTTGCCCGTTATTCACCAAGTTGACGCAAGCGCCCTGCTTGACAGTGTTAAAGATCGCGAAATTTCCCGGCGTGTTGGTGCCTTGGAGCGTGACAAACTGAGTGCAATTGGCGCCCCGGTCGAGTTCATCACCACATTGGAGTGGATCCTGCGGCACGCCCTTGGCGAACACGGTTGTGCCAATGCTGGCTAGCAGAAACACCAGGACGCCTTGAGGGTGCATACGTCTCCTCGAACGATTGCCGAAGATGGCTGGCCACACTCAGAGTTTAATACCGGCTTGAAATTCCTGACATCCGTTAACGAGTGACGTGGAACCGTACGCCCAATCGCGTGCCGCGGTACATGAGCTTCAAATCATCTGCCGAGATGCAGCATGGCTGGCGCGCCATCAGGACCAACGCAAACTGCTTTCGCTCTATGAACCGATCTGCTTTAGTAATTTGTTGTGTTCGCAATCGAGTTGAGCAGTTCTCCAGCAATGTCGCTATGGCCCGGCACTAATAAATCCCCGTCCTAGATTGATATTGCAGGGTCGGAATATGTGAGGGGAGCTTTTGATTCATTCCTCGCGCCCGACATCCATCCCGGCCCGTCTACGTCTCGCGAGTTTCTTGGTAACCCGTAGCTTCATCTATGAGGCGCATAGTGCATGAGCGTTGAAGCTGCTCGGCGATAATTCCGGCGCGGTGAGCAACGTTGCGCTGAACGGCCCTTAGGACTCCGGCTCGTTGGGCGCGCGCAAAGACATCGCAGACCTCCGGCAGGAAGTTCGCCGCGTACCCGAATGCCTTAAAGCCCTGCTTGGTACGAAATTCGATCTGGTTAGCCATCATAACCAACTCTTCGCCGATAAAGGGCTTTAGGTTCTGCACTGTCAAAAAAGCAGGGAGATTGGCGCCGCTCCTGTAATACTGACGTCCCTTGGGGGGGCGAATGCGACCTAGGCCCACCATGAAGCCACTCTGAGTCACCAGGCGCTGTCCGTCATTGAGAACGGCAACCTCAATCTCGATGCCGCTAAACCGGATGACGCCTTCATGCGTCGCTTGCGGCAAGTGTCTCGCCCAACGGGCCTTGGCGGCCTTCCGCGCAATCTCCCTTCGCTCGTCACCGGATAGCGCGGCTGCTCTAGCTGTGCCGCCAGCGGCTCGGGCGGGAACTCCCCACTTCACTTTCCACCGCGTTCTCTTCCGCTCGTGGCCGTGGTTCAAAGTCAGTTTTCTACTGGTACTCATATTTTCAGGAATATGGTTGGAAAACGAAATTGCAAGCACAGACGAAACAGAATGCCTGTTAGGAGCCGTGCTTGCGGCTAGTAATGTTACCCTTCGAGCAGAGCCGGGTCGTTCAAAACGTCCTTAACACGTGCGGGTGAAGAGCTGTGCCAGACCGCTGTGCAGAATGCCTTGAGGATCACGTCTCTGCATTGAATTTGTGGAACCGGCCGAAACGTCGCGGCGAGAGCTTGAGCCACACTGAGTGCGCGGTAGACATCCCGCTCCTGATAGAGCTTCAGACCAAGCAGGCTTCCCAACAATCCACCCCAGAAGCTGTGCTTGTGAGAGCGTACCAAGACGCCCCTGCTGCCAACAGAGACCCAACAGGCGTCCCCGCTGTCGAGGATGATCGTTGCGTCATGGCCAAATTTCTCATTGATGTAGAGGAGGCGCGGCATCACTTCAGCACTTCAAGTACATTTCGCAAACTCAGAAAGGCGAACGGCTGAGGGCCCAAGATCTTTAGGCCCAAGAAGATCATTGATCTACCCTTCGCCTCCGATAGGACCAGCTCCCTTGCAGCTCGTATAGCGCGTGACTTGTCTTATTCCAAAGTCATAACCGGGATTGACGCGGGATGGCTTGAACTCGGCCGGATTCGCCAGCACAATGGGCCGAGTTCATCGCTGAATTTCCAATGTAAACAAGAAGATAGGGAAGACGCACGTGGGACATGGAATGAAGGCCGCAATCGCGCTTGCAACCGCGCTTTGTGGCGCGCCGGCTGTTGCGGGCTGGGAGCCGACGAAACCGGTGGAGATCGTGGTGGCGGCGGGCGCGGGTGGCGCCTCCGACCAGATGGCCCGGATGATGCAGGCCGCGATCCAGAAGAACAATCTGATGAAGCAGCCGATGGTGGTCTCGCTCAAGGGCGGCGCCTCCGGCGCGGAAGCGCTGATGTACATGAAGTCCAGCGAGGGCGATCCCAACAAGGTGCTGATCGCCTATTCGCTGATCTACATGCTGCCGCTGTCGGCGAAGATCCCGTTCAACTGGCGCGAGCTGACGCCGGTCTCCGTGGTGGCGCTCGACCAGTTCGTGCTGTGGGACAACAGCGCGGGCCCCAAGACGTTGAAGGACTTCGTCGCGGCCGCCAAGGCTGCGAGCGCGCCGTTCAAGATGGGCGGCACCGGCTCCAAGCGCGAGGACCACGTGCTCACCGTGTTCCTGGAGCAGAAGACCGGCGCGAAATTCTCCTATCTGCCCTACAAATCCGGCGGCGAGGCCGCCACCCAGCTGGTCGGCAACCACACCGAAGCCAACGTCAACAACCCATCCGAAAATCTCGAAGTCTGGCGCGCCGGCCAGGTGCGTCCGCTCTGCGTATTCGACAGGGAGCGCATTGCCTATACGACCAAGGTGACCGACACCCAGTCCTGGGCCGACATCCCGACCTGCAAGGAGGAGGGCGTCGACGTGCAATATCTGATGCTGCGCGCGATGTTCCTGCCCGGCAAGGTCACGCCGGAGCAGCAGGCATTCTACGTCGATCTGTTTCACAAGGTGACGCAGACCGCGGAGTACAAGGACTACATGGAGAAGCAGGCCTTGAAGCCGATCTTCCTCACCGGCAAGGACATGGTGCAGTTCCTCGAGGAGGACGATGCGCTGAACAAGCAGCTGATGACGGAAGCCGGTTTCGTCGCGAAGTAGCTCTCTCTTCTCCCTCGCCCCGTTCTTACGGGGAGAGGGCAGGGTGAGGGGCTCTCTCCACGAGTTGAGCTCGTAGAGAGAGCCTCTCACCCGGCGCTTTGCCATAGCCGAAGCTTCGCTTCGGCGTTCTAGAAAACGGCCGCGGATCCGGCCTCTGCCTCTCCCCGTCAGCACGGGGAGAGATGCACAATCCCCAGCCTCGCATCTGAGCCCATGTCCCAAACCGATATCGAAATCGTCGTCGAGGATCCTACCGCGCCCGAAGACGATTCCCCTTCCGTCGTCTCTTCCGGCACGATCGAGATCGTCGTCTGCCTGCTGCTGCTCGCGCTCGCGGTCACGCTCGGCTACGACAATTGGCGCACCGGCGCGTCCTGGGATGCGACCGGGCCGGAGCCCGGCTATTTCCCGTTCTATCTGTCCGTCATACTCGCCGGCGGCAGCCTCTACGGTCTGATCGCCGCGCTGCTGGCGCGGCGCGTCTCGCCCGGAACCTTCATCGCGCGCGCGCAAGGCCGCCGCGTGCTGGCGGTGTTCGTGCCGACGCTGCTGTTCTGCCTGGCGACGCAGTTCCTTGGCCTCTATGTCGCGAGCTTTCTCCTGATCGCGGGCTTCATGCGGCTGGTTGGCCGGATCGCGTTGTGGAAGTCGCTGCTCACCGCGTTCGCGTTCACGGCGATCATGTTCGTCACCTTCGATGTCGCCTTCGACGTCATCATGCCGAAGGGGCCGCTCGAAGCGGCCCTCGGCCGCTAAGCGGAGCCGCGCGCGATGGAAGCTCTCGGTCTCCTGCTCCACGGCTTTGCCGTCCTGCTGACGTGGAAGACGCTCGTGCTGATGATGGTCGGGCTGGTGCTCGGCATCTTCGTCGGCGTGCTGCCCGGGCTCGGCGGCCCCAACGGCGTTGCGATCCTGTTGCCGCTGACCTTCACGATGGACCCGACCTCGGCCATCGTGATGCTGTCCTGCATCTATTGGGGCGCGTTGTTCGGTGGTGCCATCACCTCGATCCTGTTCAACATCCCGGGCGAAGCCTGGTCGGTCGCGACCACTTTCGACGGCTATCCGATGGCGCAGCAGGGCAGGGCGGCGGAGGCGCTGACTGCGGCGTTCACCTCCTCCTTCGTCGGCTCGCTGGTCGCGGTGCTCCTGATCACCTTCCTCGCGCCGATGATCTCGTCCTTTGCGCTGAAGTTCGGCCCGCCCGAGTTCTTTGCGGTGTATCTCCTCACCTTCTGCTCCTTCGTCGGCCTCGGGCGCGAAGCCAAGCACAAGACCGTCATCTCGATGTCGCTGGGCCTGCTGCTGGCCGGCATCGGCATGGATACGGTGTCCGGCAGTCTGCGCATGACCTTCGGCTCGCCGGAGCTCTTGCGCGGCATCAACTTCCTGGTCGCCGTCATCGGCCTGTTCGGCATCAGCGAGATCCTGCTGACGATGGAGGAGCGCCTTGCGCTGCGCGGGCATGCGGCTAGCATCTCGCTGCGCGTCGTGCTCGGCGTCTGGAAGGATCTGCCGAAATACTGGGTGACGCTGCTGCGCTCCTCTTTCATCGGTTGCTGGCTCGGCATCACCCCGGGCGGTGCGATCGCGGCCTCCTTCATGGGCTACAATCTGGCAAAACGTTTCGCCAAGGAGCCCGAGAGTTTTGGCAAGGGCCGCATCGAGGGCGTGTTCGCGCCGGAGACGGCGGCGCATGCCTCCGGCACCTCGGCGCTGCTGCCGATGCTGGCGCTCGGCATTCCCGGCTCGGGCACGGCCGCGATCCTGCTCGGCGGGCTGATGGTGTGGGGTCTCAATCCGGGGCCGCTGCTGTTCGTCGAGCACAAGGATTTCGTCTGGGGCCTGATCGCCTCGATGTATCTCGGCAACGTCGTCGGCCTCGTGCTGGTGCTGACGACGGTGCCGATCTTCGCCTCGATCCTACGCGTGCCGTTCGCGGCGGTGGCGCCGATGATCGTGGTATCTTGCGCGATCGGCGCCTATGCCATCCAGAACGCGATGTTCGACATCTGGCTGATGCTGGGTTTCGGCGTGGTGGGCTACGTCTTCAAGAAGATCGGCATTCCGCTGGCCCCGTTCACCCTGGCGCTCGTGCTCGGCAACCGCGCTGAGGATGCCTTCCGCCTGTCGATGATCGGCTCGGGCGGCACCCTGAAGGTGTTCTGGTCGAACGGCCTGGTCGGCTCGATCACAACCCTGGCGATTGTGCTGCTATTCTGGCCGGTGATCGACCACCTCCTCGCCCGTGTCGGGTTGACGCATGGGACCAGGGCGACATCGGCCTAGGGCGCTGGACCAATCTTTTTTGAAATCAATGGTTTATAAGTAAGGTAGCTTTTCGGTCGGGATACCACCGCGTGTCCGATTGTTTCCGAATGTTGCCGCGGCGGCACAGCCCTTGGGCGAGGAGGCGGGTATATTTCGATCACAAGATCGTGCAAGGGGGAATTCTCTATGAAGCGGGTAGTGATTGGAATGGCGGCCGCGATGTCGCTGTTTGCGACCGGCGCGCTGGCTGCCGATCTCGCGGCAAAGCCGTATGTCAAGGCGCCTATCGTCGATCCGGTCTGGAGCTGGACCGGCTTCTATGTCGGCGCCAACGGCGGCTACAGCTGGGGCCGTTCGCGCACTGACGTCACCTATACCAACACGGCGACCGGTGCGGTGATCGCGCCGCCGGCCGGATCCGTCACCAGCGCCTCGTTCGACATGAACGGCGCCGTCGCCGGTGGCCAGGCCGGCTACAACTGGCAGAGCACGAATTGGGTGTTCGGCATCGAGGGCGACCTGAATTGGTCGGACGAGAAGGGACGGGCCGGCTTCAGCTGCGCCCCCACCAGCCTTGCAGGCGGCGCCTGTCTTCCCGGCTTGACCTTTCTGCCCCCCGGCGCTGCTGCCGGCACCACTCTGACGCTCGACCAGCATCTGCAATGGTTTGGCACGGTGCGCGGCCGCGTCGGCATTCTGGCGACGCCGAAAGTGCTGTTCTATGGCACCGGCGGCGTGGCCTTCGGCGAGATCAAGACCACGGGCACCATCGTCGGCTTCACCCCGGCTGGTGTCACGGTCGCCTCGACCAGCTCTTCGTCGGACACGCGGGTCGGCTGGACCGTGGGTGCGGGTGTGGAAGGCAAGATCACTCAGAACTGGAGCGCCAAGCTCGAATATCTCTATGTGGATCTCGGCCGGTTCTCGTCAGGTCCGTTCTCGCTGGCGCCGTTGCCCACGATTGCGGCCAGTGCTTCCTCTCGCTTCACCGACCACATCCTGCGCGCCGGCATCAACTATCAATTTGGTGGCCCGGTCGTCGCGAAGTACTGAGCGAGCTGGATCACAAAAGAGGCGTCTAACAATAAACAAAGCCCGGCCTCGTGCCGGGCTTTGTCGTTGCAGGCGGGGCGCGCGAAGTCACACCACCTTGGCGTCGCGGAGCCTTGCGATCTCGTCGGTCTCGAAGCCGAACTCCTTCAGCACTTCGTCGGTCTGCTCGCCGAATTCCGGCGGCCGCGCCACCATCCTGCTCGGCGTGCGCGACAGCGTCACGGGCTGGCCGACCAGGCGGATATCCCGGCCTTCATCATTCGGCACGTCCTGCGCAATGCCGAGATGCCTGACCTGCGCGTCCTCGAACATCTGGTCGATGGCGTATATCGGCCCGCAGGGCACGCCGGCCTCGTTGAGCTCGCGGACCCAGGTCTCGGTCGACTTCGTCACGGTGCGCTTCTCGATCTCGGCGTTGAGCGCATCGCGATTCTTCGAGCGGGCGGGAGCCGTCGCATAGTCGGGATGAGTGTAGAGCTCCGGCGCGCCGATCGCCTGCGCACAGCGCTCCCAGATCCGCCCGCCCGTGGTGGCAATGTTGATGTAGCCGTCGGAGGTCTTGAACACGCCGGTCGGAATGCTGGTCGGATGGTTGTTGCCGGCCTGTTTGGCGACCTCCTTCTCCATCAGCCAGCGCGCGGCCTGGAAGTCGAGCATGAAGATCTGGGCCTGCAGCAGCGAGGTCTGCACCCACTGGCCCTTGCCCGAGACCTCGCGCTCGAGCAGGGCGGTGAGGATGCCCATCGCGCAAAACAGACCGGCACTGAGGTCGGCGACGGGGATGCCGACCCGCATCGGGCCTTCGCCCGGCGCGCCGGTGATCGACATCAGCCCGCCCATGCCTTGCGCGATCTGATCGAAGCCCGGCCGCTTGTGGTAGGGGCCGTCCTGGCCGAAGCCGGAGATGCTGCCATAGACGATGCGCGGGTTGATCGCGGCGAGGCTGTCGTAGTCGATGCCGAGCTTCTTCTTCACGTCGGGCCGGAAATTCTCGACCACGACGTCGGCCTTGACGGCCAGGCGCTTGAACACCGCGAGCCCGCGCTCGTCCTTCAGGTTCAGCGTCATCGCCCGCTTGTTGCGGTGCAAATTCTGAAAGTCGGAACCGCGCCGTGGCCCGCCCGGCTGCTCGCCGCCGGCATCCTCGGTCAGCGCGTCGATCTTGACGACGTTGGCGCCCCAGTCGGCGAGCTGGCGCACGCAGGTCGGCCCGGAGCGGACACGGGTCAGATCGAGCACGGTGAAGCGCGACAGGGCTTCCGAGGCATGCGGAAAGGGCATCGTGAAAGGCTCCGGGACAGTTTGCGGCCTACCATAGTGGCCAGAGATCACGCGACAAGCCGGGCCGGCGCCGATGCCGCCTGCTGAAATGCGATGCCTGAGGCGGTGTCTGTGAGATCAGCGCGGCAGGCGCTTCAAGTCGGCCCGCGCCTGCGCGGCGAGGGGATCATCGCCATGGCGCGCAATGAAGAGCTCAAGGGCCTCCCGCGTACCCTTCCGGCGGGCAGCTTCATATTCCTCGGCCACCGCAGCGGCAGGATCTCGCGCCATCGGCATGGAGGGCGCGCGCCCTGCCTTGCTGCTGTCGTCTGCTTTGGCCCTCTCCACCATCACAGGCAGTCCTCCGAGACGTTGATGGGACAATCCAGTAAGCGCAATCAAGGCGCCAAACAGGCCGGCCGGGAGTGTGCGTCGTTTCATGAAAC
This sequence comes from Bradyrhizobium sp. BRP19, assembly GCF_020194195.1. Taxonomy (NCBI): domain Bacteria; kingdom Pseudomonadati; phylum Pseudomonadota; class Alphaproteobacteria; order Hyphomicrobiales; family Nitrobacteraceae; genus Bradyrhizobium; species Bradyrhizobium sp. BRP19. The sequence goes on from NZ_JADYVZ010000009.1 coordinate 153,362, forward strand.
CCTGCAATTCACGGGTGTTCCGGGAACGAAACTCTATGTTGGTGTTCCGTATGACTACGGGATTTAATGGCTAACACGGCCTTATGGGAGCAGCGCAAACGCCGCTGCCCCATTTAAACCAAACGTTTAACTCTCTAGCTAGAATCATGTGCCCCCGCGGCGAATCACACGACGCGTTGCTTGGAGAGTCCATTGGCCACCGCCGCTTATGTCAGTGCCACCAACAACGCCGAGATTGACGGCCTGCTGTCCGGCGTCAAATGGTCAGGCACGATCACCTACAGCTTTCCTGATGCGCCGAGCGACTATTCGAATCCTTATTCCGGCGGCAGCGGCGAACCAACCACCTCGGGCTTTGCCTCGGTGCCCACCCAGATCCAGGCGGCGATCAACTACGCCGTCGGATTGATCCTGAGCTACACCAACGCCAACATCCAATATGCGGGCACCAACGGCGCCGACCTCATGATCGCGCAGTCGTCGGCCGCCAATCCGACCGCCTACGCCTACTATCCCGGCAATTATGCACCCGGCGGCGACATCTGGTTCGGGACTCAATACAATTTCTCGCTGGCCAAACTCGGCAATTACTACTTCACCACTGCGCTGCACGAGCTCGGACACGCGATCGGCCTCAAGCACAGCCAGGAGGCCGGCGGCCCCGGCAACGTTGCGGTGCCGAGCGCGCATGACAGCAGCGAATACACCGTCATGAGCTATCGCAGCTATGTCGGCGCTTCGACCACGGGCGGCTACACCAACGAAGCCTACGGATATTCGCAGACCTACATGGCCAACGATATCCTCGCGCTCCAGACGATGTACGGCGCGGACTACACGACGCAGAGCAGCAGCACCGTCTACACCTGGAATCCGACCACGGGGCAGCAGTTCATCAATGGCGTCGGCCAGCTCGCACCCGGCGGAGGCGTCGGCGGCTCGGCCAATCGCATCTACGAGACGGTCTGGGACGGCGGCGGCACCGATACCTACGACCTGTCGAACTACACGACGAACCTGAGCATCAACCTCAATCCCGGTGCCTCATCGGTGTTCTCCTCCGTGCAGCTGGCCTATCTCGGCAACGGCCACTACGCATCGGGCAACGTCTACAACGCCTATCTCTATAACGGCGACGCGCGCTCCTACATCGACAACGCCACCGGCGGGTCCGGCAACGACACGATCATGGGCAACGCCATCGCCAACGTGCTGAACGGCGGTTCGGGGAACGATACGATCACCGGCGGCGCCGGCAACGACACGATCATGGGCGGTGCTGGCAGCGATACCGCAGTGTATTCCGGCAACCGAACCAACTATGCCATCTCGTACAACGCGAACACGCAGACGTTCACGGTTGCCGATCAGCGTCTGAATTCGCCTGACGGCACGGATATGCTGACAGGAGTGGAATATTTTCGATTCGCGAACGGTACGTTCGCGAGCTCCACGTTCGTGGCGCCAATCGTGATCGAGGCGCTGGGGACGACGAGTTTGGTGCAGGTCGGTAACGGTTACTCGATGAACCCTGTTTCCGGCGGAACGGGACCGCAGCTGGAATTTAGCGGCGCACCCGTCAGCGTCGACATGTGGGCGGGCTGGGCCCCGATCGCGGCGGAGCAAACGGGTGGCGGTTACAATGTCGCCTGGAAGAATGCGGGCACGGGACAGTACAATCTTTGGAGCACCGACTCGAACGGCAACTACATCACGAACCTGTTGAGTTTTGTCTCGGGTACCAACCTTGCACTGCGATCGTATGAATCAGTGTTCCAGCAGGACCTGAATGGCGACGGGACTGTTGGTGCGCCGACGATAGCGATCGAATCCGCCGGCTCAACGATCTTGGTCCAGATCGGGAATAACTATTTTCTCAATCCCGCGGCAGGCGGGATAGGGCCACAGCTCATGTATTCGGGCGCGGCGGTCACAACCGGCATGTGGGCTGACTGGGCCCCGATCGGGGCAGAGCAGACAGGTGCTGGCCACGTCGTGGCCTGGAAGAATGCGGGGACGGGCCAGTACAACGTCTGGAGCGCCGACTCGAGTGGCAACTACGTCACAAACCTCCTCAGTTTTGCTTCCGGGACGAGCATGGCACTGCAATCGTATGAGAGCACGTTCCATCAGGATCTCAATGGTGATGGAGTGATTGGTGCTCCGTCGATAGCGATCGAGACCGCCGGCTCAACCAGCCTGGTCCAGCTTGGAAGCAACTATTTTCTGAATCCCGTTGCAGGCGGAACCGGGCCCCAGCTCGTGTTTTCGGGGGCGCCGGTCACGGTCGGCATATGGACGGGCTGGGCGCCGATCGGGGCTGAGCAGACCGGCAGTGGCTACAATGTGGCCTGGAAGAATGCGGGTACGGGCCAGTACAACATCTGGAGCACCGACTCGAATGGCAATTACATCACAAACCTTCTGACTTTTGTTTCCGGGACGAACACGGCACTGCAATCGTATGAGAGCACGTTCCATCAGGATCTCAACGGCGATGGTGTAATTGGTGCACCATCGATCGCGATCGAGACGGCCGGCTCAACGAGTTTGGTCCAGGTTGGAAACAACTATTTTCTGAATCCCGTTGCAGGCGGAACCGGGCCCCAGCTCGTGTTTTCGGGTGCGCCGATCACGGTCGGCATGTGGACGGGCTGGGCGCCGATCGGGGCTGAGCAGACCGGCGGTGGCTACAATGTGGCCTGGAAGAATGCCGGCACGGGCCAGTACAACATCTGGAGCACCGACTCGAATGGCAATTACATCACAAACCTTCTGACCTTTGTTTCCGGGACGAGCACCGCACTGCAATCGTATGAGAGCACGTTCCATCAGGATTTGAATAGCAATGGTGTTGTATCGGCATCAGCAATCGGCACCCCGGCTTCCGGTTCGACGATTGCGACGATCGCGAACGACTCTTTTGTGTTCAATTCCGACGTTTCCGAATCCAGCCACCATGACCACTTTCCTGAAGCGCTTGTCTTGAACACAGATAACGTAAGCGCACCCTCGTTGGACCCATCCAGGCTGACGCTAGACGCCCTGACACACGGCGACGGGCATTTCGCAGATCTTCTTTCAAGTAACATCAATGAACTTGTAAACCTCGTTGGTCACGACCTGTTCGCGTGACGTATGGAAGCGAGCTTTTGCGGATAGCAAAAGCAGCCGCCCGGCACTAATGCCGGTGAGGGGCCATTATCGGAATTCGGGCTCAACCCGCGTGTTGTGGTTCTGCCGCCGAGAATAGATTCTACCGCGTGCTGATCGAGCGGTTCGCATCTCGTGACAGCGCCGCAGAGATCCGGCTTCATGGGTGTGGATGAGGAGCCGCGAGGCCGCCGAAACCGATCGAAGCGCCTCCTGCGCTGATGCCGATCAGGGCCGTGGCGGGTGATAGCGCCGCCATTGCCTAAGCAGCTCAACCGCCTTAAGACGCGGCTTCAACGTTCCAATCGCCGGAAGGGTGCGGCTTGACCGATACGCAGACTGACGCGCCCGGCGAGGCCGATGGTCCGAAGGGTATCGGCGGTGCCGGGCGCGCCCGCCGGCTCATTCACGGTTGGTCGGCGAATCTGGTGCAGATCGTGTTGGGGTTGACCCAGCAGCTGCTGCTGCTTCCGGCCTTCCTGCGTGTCTGGAGCAGCGACCTGCTCGCGGCGTGGCTCGTGATCTATGCCGCGGGCGGCCTCGTCGTCGTGGCAGATTCGGGACTGCAGCTTCGCGCGATCAACCGGTTCCTTTCTTTCTGGTCGTCTGCCGACTCGGACGGTCGGACCGCGCGATTTTATCGCGCCATGCAGCGGATCTATCTAGCCATTATCGCAGGTCTCGCTGCGCTCCTCTGCGCCGCCATCTATGTCGCGCCGCCCTCGGCTGTGCTCGGCTTTCATGCGACGCCGACAATCGATGCCGCGATGCTGGTGATGACCCTCGGCATGCTCCTTAGCGTGCCCGGCAACCTCGCCGCAGGCCTCTATCGCGTGCGTGGTCGATATGGCCGTCTCATCTGGCTGCAAAACGCCGCTTTGTTGCTCGGCCAGTTCGCCCAGCTTGCCGCGCTATTCACGTCCGGAACCCTGCTCGCGGTGGCGGCTGCCTTCGTCTCGACGCAGCTGCTGTTCACGATCTTCATCGTCGCGTTCGATGCGCCGCGCCTGTTTCCGTTCCTGCGCCTTGCCGCAAGATCATCGTTCAAAATGCCATCATGGCGCTGGAGCATCGGACAGCTTGGTCGCGCGCTGCCGTTCGCCGTCACCAACGTCGCTGAGCTCGCGCTCGTCAACTTGCCGGTCCTGCTGGTCTCTGCGCTCGTCACCGACCGCGTCGCGGTCGCACAATGGGGGCTGACGCGCTTGATCACGGGTCTGGTGCGCGCGCTCTGTCTGTTGGTTGCCTTGCCGTTCGGCGCGGAGCTGGGCCACGATCACGCGATCGGTGACAAGGAGCGACTGCGCCGCCACTATGCCTACGGATCGGCATTCGTGACCGGGCTCGCGTCTTTGGTCGTTGCAGGCATGCTGCCGTTCTGGCCCGACTTCTTCGCGCTCTGGACCCATGGCAGCATTCCCTATGACGGTCCGCTTGCGGTGATCCTGTTGCTCGGCTCGGCTGCGGTCGCGCCGTCGTTGCTGGCGCTGGTCTTCGCCAGCCACAGCAATCACGGCGAACTGCTGATCCGAACCAAAGGTCTCCAGCTCGTCATCTTCTTGGCGCTGTCATTCGCGCTGATCCCCAGCATCGGGCCGCTCGGCGCCGCGGCCGCGGTGGTCGCAAGTGACATCCTGATCCAATTCGGCCTGCTCGGATGGTTGATCATGCGGCAGACCTTGCGGCGACCGTTGAGACATATTGCGTTTCTGCTGGTCATGACCGCCGTGATCGTGGCAGCGGGCTGGATGATGGGGCGTGAGATCAATGCGCTCGTGCCCGGTAGCGGACTCGTGAATTTCGTTGCCGAGTGTGCGATCTGGCTGATCGTTGTGGGCGTGCTCGCAAGACCGCTGCTGAGTGCGGCCGTGCGCGACCGGCTTCGCGCCATGGTCCCAACTTAGACCTGACGCGAATGGGCTGGCTTAGCGGTGTAACTCAGCCCAGCGCAGCCAGCTGCGGGACAGTTCAGTCATGTGCGCGCGGGATCAGGCGATTTCGAGCGAGTGCTTGAAGTAGGCGATCGTCTCCTTCAGCCCGTCTTCGAGCGCAACCTTCGGCTCCCAGTTCAGCACCGCCTTCGCCTTGGTGAGGTCGGGCTGGCGCTGACGCGGGTCGTCCTGCGGCAGCGGCTTGAACTCGAGCGTGGAGCGCGAGCCGGTGAGCTTGATGACCTTCTCGGCGAGCTCGCGGATCGTGAACTCGGAATTGTTGCCGAGATTGATCGGGCCGGTGACGTCTTCCCCAGTCACCATCAACCGCATGATGGCCTCGACGAGGTCGTCGACATAGCAGAACGAGCGGGTCTGGCCGCCGTCGCCGAACACGGTGATGGGCTCGCCCTTCAACGCCTGGACGATGAAGGACGAGACCACGCGGCCGTCATTTGGCTGCATGCGCGGGCCGTAGGTGTTGAAGATGCGCGCGACCTTGATCGGCAGGCCGTGCTGGCGCCAGTAGTCGAAGAACAGCGTCTCGGCGCAGCGCTTGCCCTCGTCGTAGCAGGAACGGATGCCGATCGGGTTGACGTTGCCCCAATAATCCTCGGTCTGCGGATGGATCAGCGGATCGCCATAGACCTCGCTGGTCGAAGCCTGGAAGATGCGTGCCTTGAGCCGCTTGGCGAGCCCCAGCATGTTGATGGCGCCGTGCACCGAGGTCTTGGTGGTCTGCACGGGATCGCGCTGGTAGTGGATCGGTGAGGCCGGACAGGCGAGGTTGAAGATGGCGTCCACCTCGATGTAGAGCGGGAAGGTGACGTCGTGCCGGACCGCCTCGAACAGCGGATTTGCGATCAGATGGGCGATGTTGCGCCGGCTGCCGGTGAAATAATTGTCCGCGGACACCACCTCGGCGCCGGCATCGAGCAGCCGCTCGCACAGGTGCGAACCGATGAATCCGGCGCCCCCGGTCACGAGGATGCGGCTGTTTCTGTAGTTTTCAAACGGCATGATCGGTTCCAGACTGTTCGCGACGGCGCGGGCTGAGTGGTATCGGCAACGGCCGGACTCGCCAATAGCCAAGTGGGTTTGGATAGAGGTGCTATAATACCTCTACTGTGCATGGGGTTGTTTTGGCATTTTTTCAGTCGGATCCCGGCATACGGCTAGAACTCCCGCCGCTTCAGCCAGGCCCGAGCCCCCCAATGGGCGAAGCACCAGGCCGATCGGGCCAAGGAGAGCTGCTCGACGTTGCGGTAGATCTGCCAGACCCATTTGGCCGAGCGCAGCGGACGACTGGAGACCGAGGATCCTCTGACCCGGTAGCGGGCCAGATCCTCGTTGAGGCCGTAGGCGGTATGGCCGCGCTTGAGGATCGAGAGCCACAGGCAGAAATCGTCGTAGCCCTCGTTCTTCATCGCGACGGGACCTGCGATCTCGCGGTCGACCATCGCGGTCAGTGTCGCGATCGCAGTGTTCTTCAGGAGCTGCCCATAGGTGAGCGAGGCCGGCACCTCGATCAGCCGGCCAGTCACCGTGTTGGTGTCGTTGATGCGGCGAAAGGCGGTGTAGCTGAGCGCGGCCTGCTTTGCCTTTGCGAAGGCGAGCTGTCGCTCGAGCTTCTCGGGCAGCCACAGATCGTCGCTGTCGAGGAAGGCGAGATAGCGGCCCTTCGCCTGGTCGATCGCGGCCTGACGCGCCAGCGCCGGCCCGCCGTTCTTCGCCTGCCGGATCAGCTTGACGCGCGGATCGCGCTCGCCGATGCCGGCGATGATCTGCGGGGTCTTGTCCGTCGAGCAGTCGTCGGCGATCAAGAGCTCCCAATCTGTGAATGTCTGGCTCTGCACCGAGCGGATCGTCTCCTCGATCAGGCCTTCGACGTTCCAGGATGGAGTGATGATCGAAACGAGCGGCATGACGGGTCCGTTCAGTTCGCGCGGTCAGGCGCGGCGATTGCGGTACGCAAGGAGGCCGCAAAGGTGTCGAGCAGCTTGGTGTCGCTGACATAGAGCTCGCCCGGATAAGACCGTCGCCAGGCCGACTCGAAATAGGGCGCGCCCTTGGCGGGATCGAACGGCCCGGCGGCGAGCGCCGCGCGCAACCGTGCGGGTACGTCGGCCAGACGATCGACCGCATAGACCAGCGGACAGGAGCGGTAGAATGCGTCGCCCATCACCACCACCGGCTTGCCGAGCAGCAGCGCTTCGGCGCCCGACTTGCTGTTGACGGATATGACGGCGTCGGAGCGGTTCAGCACGGTGTAATTGTTGGTCTGTGGCGGCAGCAGTACGAAATTGTCGAAGCGACGCGCCAGTTCGAACAGGCGATCGGCCGAAATCGCGCCGATTTGGGCAGGATGCTCCTTTGCCACCAGAACGTGCGAATCCGGGATCGTGCGCAGCAGGAAATCGACGGTCGCAACCTGATCCAGATAGTCGGGCGAGCGCAGGGTTAGAGCCATGTCGGCCGGCACGTGGAAGGGATAGTAAACGAACCGCGCGTCCGGGATGGGACGATAGAGCTTCTTCAGCCGTGTCGCATTGAGGGCCATCGCGGCATGAACGCGGGCATGGCGCAGATTGTGTCCGAATTCCTGGTGCTTGCCGAGCGCGAACTGGTCCCAGAGCTTCTCGGCGAGGCGGCGCGAATTGCGCAGATTGACCACCTTCTTGAAGGCGGCCGAATAGTGATGCTGGTCCTTCTTGGGGATGACGATGGCCTGCTGTTTCAGGGTGTCGTCGAGATAGGCGCGCACTTCGGGCGACACCGTGTCGGCAGGTGTCGCCATCACCTGCGGCGCGGCAAGGCTGTCCGGCGTGAAGTACATCCGGCCGCGGAAGAATGACGGCTCGATGAACCAATTGCGGATGTTGCGGCGTTTCGCAGCGTAGAAGCTCGAGATCACCGAGAGAAAGCCGCCGAGCTCCTGCACCAGCACGGCGCGCTTGCCTTGCCCCGCGAGACGGTCGAGCAAGGTCTCCATGGCGTTGGCGTAGATCATGAAGCGTTGGCGCAATGCCGCGCTGTCGCGAATGCCGAAAGTGAAGCGCTCGTGGCTGAACAGGAAATTGGAGCCGTCGAGGCCATAGGCTTCGATCCGTGCATCGAAAGCCTTCCGATCATCGGGCGAGGGGGCGACCTCGAGGCCCTCGCGGTACATGTTCGTGACCGGCACGCCGGCCGCCACCGACATCTCGGCGCTCCGATCGTCGAAGGCGAGCAGTTCGACGTCGCATCCTGACGTGCGCAGCCGTTGCGCCACCGGAATCCAGAACCGGGTCTGGTATTCGGCTAGCGTCGTGATCAGGATGGTCTTGGAGGAGCTCATGTCGGGTTTTGGGGTGCGCTTAGTTGCGGTTTCCGCATATAGAAGCCAGCGAGATAGCTCAAGGGTGGATTGGAATGAGTTCCGGTCCAGATTGTGGTAGCCGGCGGTCTCATCGGCTACGATCGCGGGCAGGACGAGGTCGTGGGTAGGGTTCACGAACAGCATGCAGCGAGCAATCTTTCGCGTTGACGCATCGGTCCAGATGGGCATGGGGCATCTCACCCGATGCCTCACTTTGGCGAATGCGCTCGCCGAAAAGGGAGCGCAGTCGTGCTTCCTCCTGCGCAGCCACGCCGCGGGACTTGTGGCGTTGGTTGAAGCAAACGGACACGCCGTCCGGCTCTTGCCGGATCCGTCCGCGGGAAGCCGTCTCGAGACGGCTGAGGCGAGCACGTATGCGCATTGGCTGCCGACAACATGGCAACAGGACGCAGAGCAGACCTCTTTCGCCCTGAACCAGATCGGCGTAGCCGATTGGCTCATTGTGGACCATTACGCGCTCGATTTTCGCTGGGAAAACGCATGCCGGCGCGGTGCGTCGAGACTTCTGGCAATCGACGATCTCGCCGATCGCCGGCATGACTGCGACCTCCTGCTCGACCAGAACCTCGTTCGGGAGATGCACGCGCGCTACCGGGACCGGGTGGTCGAGACCTGTGTGCAACTGCTCGGGCCGCGATACGCCCTGCTGCGCCCCGATTTCGCGCAGCAGCGTCGCCTGTTGACGGGCCGCAGCGGCGAGATTGGCCGCATCCTGGTCTGCTACGGCGGCTCCGATCCCGCCAATGAGACCGCCAAGGCGTTGCGAGCGATCGCGGACCTCGAGCGGCCGTCGGTGGAGGTGGATGTCGTCGTCGGGCCGAGCAATCCTCATGCGGACGAGATCGTGCAATTGTGCCGCGGGTTGTCGGGAGCACGGGTCCATCGGGGGGCGGACAACATCGCCGAATTGATGCGGCGGGCCGATCTTTCAATCGGGGCGGGTGGCGTGATGAGCTGGGAGCGCTGTTGCCTCGGCCTGCCTGCCGTGGCGGTCGACATCGCCGACAACCAGGTCGGTGCGCTGACGGCCCTGGCTGATGCCGGAGCTGCACTCTATTTGGGTTCCGCGGCCGCCGTCACGGTTGAGATGCTTGCCGAAGGCCTCCTTTCGTTGCTCGACAGTGCACCTCGCGTCAGGGCGATGGGGCAGGCTGCCCTGGCGCTGGCGGACGGCGAAGGGAGGAACCGAGTCGTGACCCAAATGTACGACTAGGCCATTGATTCCAGACCACAATCCTTCCGCGGGCCCAAAAATTACGGGGGGCGGGCAGCCAGCTGGTGGCCAAGCCGGACTTTCGTGCTAAAGGCGGAACGAAGCTTGAGAATCCCGCTGTTCGGTCCGTCGGTTGAAGATGAAGATTTCGATCCTCTGCTCCAGCGCGTCGCATCCGATTTACCCTCATCTGCAGCATTGGGTGCAGGTCACCGGTGCGACGCACGCGGTCGAACTCGTGCAAAGAAAGGCGGAGCTCTCGGGCGGGGACATCCTGTTCCTGATCTCGTGCCACGAGATCATTTCGGCGGGGGATCGCACACGCTACGGCAAGAGTCTCGTCATTCATGCGAGCGACCTTCCCCAGGGGCGCGGGTGGTCGCCGCACATCTGGCAGATCCTGGAGGGAAAGAATGACATCGTGGTGTCGTTGCTGGAGGCCGAGGACCAGGTGGATACGGGCGCCATCTGGGCGCAGCGCCACCTGATCCTCGAAGGCCATGAACTGTTCGACGAGATCAATGCGAAGCTGTTTGCGATCGAGCTCGATCTCATGAACGAGGCTTTGGCGAGCATCGGGCGGAAGGCGCCGGTTGCTCAGGATGGCCGCGCGCCGACCTACTATCCTCGGCGTTCGCCTGCGGATTCGAGGCTGGATCCGGCCCAGCCACTGGCTCGGCAATTCGAGCTTCTGCGGGTGGCGGATCCCGAGCGCTTTCCCGCGTTCTTCGATTTCCGCGGTCACCGTTACCTGGTGCGCCTCGAAAAGGTTGGAGCAATCGATGACTGACACGATATCCATCTCCGGGCGCGCGATCGGCCAGTCTCACGAGCCGTTCATCATTGCGGAGATGTCGGGAAACCACAATCAGTCGCTTGAGCGCGCGTTGGCGATCGTCGAGGCCGCCGCGAAGGCGGGAGCTCACGCGCTCAAGCTGCAGACCTATACGGCCGACACGATGACGCTGGCGCTCGCGCGCGACGAGTTTTTCATCGACGATCCTGACAGCCTCTGGAAAGGTCGTTCCCTGCACGAGCTTTACCAGCAGGCCTACACGCCCTGGGAGTGGCATGGACCGATCTTCGACCGTGCGCGCGCGCTCGGCATGATTCCGTTCTCGACTCCGTTCGATGCGAGCGCCGTCGATTTTCTCGAAGGTCTCGGTGTCGCCTGCTACAAGATCGCCTCGTTCGAGAACACCGATCTGCCGCTCATTCGCAAGGTTGCGGCTACCGGCAAGCCCATGATCATCTCGACGGGAATGGCCACGGTCGCCGATCTCGACGAGACGGTGAGGGCGGCGAGGGGGGCGGGCTGCGAGCAACTGGTCTTGCTCAAATGCACCAGCACCTATCCGGCGACGCCCGCCGACACCAATCTGCTGACAATTCCCCATATGCGCTCGCTGTTCGGCTGCGAGGTCGGGCTGTCGGATCACACGTTCGGTATCGGTGCATCAGTCGCAAGCGTTGCGCTCGGTGCGAGCGTGATCGAGAAGCATTTCACGCTCGCCCGCGCCGACGGCGGCGTCGATTCCACCTTCTCGATGGAGCCCGAGGAGATGGCGGCCCTCGTGGTGGAGACGAAGCGCGCCTGGCTCGCTCTCGGCCAAGTCTATTATGGTTTGACTGAGAAAGAGAACAAGTCGCTCGTGTTCCGCCGGTCGCTCTACGTGGCGGAGGATCTCGCACCCGGTGACGTGCTGACCGAGCAGAACCTCCGCATCATCCGGCCCGGTCTTGGCCTGCCGCCGAAATATTTCGAGACACTGCTTGGCAAGCGTGTCGGCCGCGCGGTTCGGCAAGGAACGCCGATGAGCTGGGATTTGCTCTCGTCTGCAGATGATGAGTTTCTGACGCCGCAAGGCATGGCGAGGAGCGTCCGTGGCTGATCGGCCGCATGTCTGCCTGGTCGTCGATAACCCGCTTCGCGACCTCGAGGGACTGGTGCTGCTCGCGCGGCAATTGTCGACACGCGGCATGCAGGCTACGCTCGTGCCCATGTACGAGCAGGGATTCGACGTTCCGGCCGTGCGGCCTGATCTCGTGCTGGTAAACTACACGCGTCCCAACAATGCCGATCTGATCAAGTCCTACAAGAGCGCCGGGATCTTGGTCGGTGTTCTCGATACGGAAGGAATCGGCGGCAAGAATGCGGATCAGTTTGCCCGCATGGTGAAGAGTGCGGGCTGTCCCGATCTCGTCGATCTCTACTGCGTCTGGGGCCAGGCGCAATACGCGGCATTCCTCCGGCAGGACACGGTCGCGGCGGATCTCCTGCACGCCACCGGCTGTCCGCGCTATGATTTCTGCGCGCCACCCTGGCGCGCGGCGTTGCCGAAGCCGTCCGTCGGGTCGGGCTATGTTCTCATCAACACGAACTTCCCGACCGTCAATCCGCGCTTCTCCGGCAGCACCGCTCACGAGGAGGAGTCGATGGTCAAAGCGGGCTTCGAGCGCGAATTCGCCCGCCAGTTCATCGCCGATGGCGCCCATGCCTATCGCAGTACTCTGGATATGGCGATCAAGCTCGCGCAGTATTTTTCCGACGTGCAGTTCGTGCTGCGGCCGCACCCATTCGAGAACATCAGCTCGTATGATGCGTTCGCGGCTCTGCCGAACGCAAAGGTCATCCAGACCGGAACTTCGCTCGAATGGATCAGCGGCGCGCGCCTGCTCGTTCATCAGAACTGCTCGACAGCGATCGAGGCGACCATGCTGGACGTCGAGCCGTTGAGCATGGAGTGGTTCAACACCCCGGCCCTGCGTCTCGATGCGGCGACGCGGGTCAGTCGAGGCGCCGCCACGGAAGCCGAAATGATCGAACTGGTCCGGCAGGGTCTCGAAGGTCGTATGCCGTCGCTGCCCGCCGAGACTGCGGCTTTTCGCCGTGAAATTCTCAGCGACCTCTATACCGCCGTGGACGGCGCGAGTTCCGCTCGCGTGTCCGAGGTGGTGCTTGCGACAATCTCCGCCCGGCGGGGCAAGGCGCCGACGCATGCGTCGGCGCGGCCTTCCATGCGCGGGATGGCCGCGGCTGCTGTTCGTCGAAGTCTGGGCTACGGGACGAGTTCGTTGCTGCGGCGTGCTTGCAGCTCCGCCGAAAGCGAACGTCGCCGGGACGGCAAGGCGTTCGGCATCGAGACCGTGAATTCGATATTGAAACGCCTCGACGAGGCTTCCATCGACGGCAGGCGCTTTGTCGCCCGGCCAGCCGCGAACGTTCGTGTGAAGCGAATGATGAGCGGAGCGAGCGTGCAGCTCGCGGAATTGAACTGACCCATGCTGCGCCGCTTCCTGCATAACACCGCGATCTCAGCCGTCGCCTACGGCCTTGCCGGCGTGCTGGGACTGTTTGCCGTCGGGTTGATCGCGAAGTCCTACGGCCTTGCAATTCTCGGCTTGATCGTCCTGGTGCGCGGCTTTCTTCCGAGCGGCTTTCTCGTTCTGATCGATTTCGGTGTATCTGAGATCGCGACCCAGGCGATTGCTCGCGGGCGGCTCGGGGATTGGGCGGCGGCCTCTGAAAAGATATCGCTCCTGACCCTGATCGCGGTCGTTGCCGGCGTCGTCTCGGGCATTGCGCTCTGGTTTGCCGCATCCAGCCTTGCGCTCGTTTTCAAGGTGGCACCTGAACAGGCGCAGGCGTTCGTGTCGATCCTCCGGATCACCGCGCTCGTCCTGCCGATCGCCTTCGTCGGTTTGGTGGCCGAAGGCGCGCTAAAAGGCTTCGAGCAATATAGCTGGCTTCGGATGACGGAAGTCGGAAGCAGCGTTCTGTACGTTGGTTCGATCTATCTCGCCTTCTGGGAAAATGCCGCCTTTGAATGGATCGCCTATGCGTATCTCGGCGCCATGGTTGCAAAGTACCTCGTGCTGGCGTTGGTGATCTACATCGCGGCACGCGGCACGCCGCTGCGTTTCAGCTCCTGGACGCCTGCGAGCCGGCACGACGTTGCCTATCGCTGCTGGCTCATGTTCAACAACAGGATCGCGGGCACCCTGCAGCTATCCATCATCCCATTGATGATTGGCGCATTGTACGGTCCCGCCGAGGTCGGGGCCTTCGACCTGCTTACGCGGCTGCCGCGGTTTCTTAAAACGACGATGAGTCCTGTCTACTCCGCGATTCTTCCCATCTCCACTCATCTCGATGAGAAGACCGATACTCGGCGGCTACAATTGCTCGGGCGGAACGGCCTGGTTCTGCCGGCCGCGATCATCGTCCCGATCCTCGTCGTCATCGGGCTGTTCTCCGAGGAGATATTGAAGGTATGGGTCGGCCCGCAACATGCAGATCAATGGCCGTGGCTTGCCTCGTCGCTGTTCGTTCCTGCCGTGAGCGTCATGTTGGGGGCGGGGCAGACCGCGCTGATGGTCCGGTCGGATTTTCTCCGGATCAACACGCGTTTCCTCTATTTGCAGGTGCTGACGCAATACATCATCACGGCGCTCACGGCGGCATGGTTGCGCGAACGTGGCTTCATCCTCGGCTGGGCGGTGTCTTACGTCCTGTTTGCGCCGCTCATTGCCCAGCGCATGCTGTCTTTCATGGGCCTGCCCAATTCGCTCTTCTGGCAGCAACTCGGCAGGCAAATGCTGGTGGCGGCGATCCTCGCGACGATGGCGGCCGGCTACAAGATGTACGCCACACCGACAACCCTGCCGGAGTTGTTCATCGTGGGGTCAATTGCGTGCATCGCAGCGTCAGTCCTGAGCATCACCCTGATACTGTCGCGCAGCGACCGGGCGATGGTAGGCAAGTTCGCCCGTGCGATGACGCACCGCTGATGGACCCCACGCCCCATGGCGTCGCGAAGTTCCGGGCCAACACTCTGCGGTTGCTCGGATTTGGTGGATTTGCTAAGGCCAGCCTGCTGACTGAACCCCATGGGGAACGGCGCGAACTTTGTATCCTGCAGGGTCGAGGGGCGGCAAAATGGGATTGATGTCCAGGGCGCTTTGGCACGTGAACCGTTCGCCCCTCCGTTGGGCAGTCAAGACCGGCGTCAGCACCTGGCACCTGAGCGAGAAGCAGGAGCGGCGGCGCCAGGCTGAACTCCTGACTCCATCTGCATTGGAGAAGGCCAAGGCCGAGGACTTGAATCGGGACGGTTATGCGGTCGTCACCGAGCTGATGGACCGCGCGATCCAGCAGACCTTCGCGGATGCGGGATTGTTGAGACTAAAGGACATCGAGGGGCTCGAGGACAAGCAGAGTTCGACCTGGAAGAAGTTCTGGGTGCGTCTGCTTGATGCCGAGATGCAGAACGGCCAGCTCAGTGCGGATAACATCTTCGTTCGCTATGCGATGCAGAGTTCGGTCGTCAACGTCGTGGCAACCGCCCTGGGTGAGATTCCTTGGCTCGACTACGTGCTATTGTCTTACTCCCGTTATACCGGTGAGAGCCTAGCCTCGTCGCAACTTTGGCATCGTGATCATGACGATGTCCGGGTGATCAAGTTCTTCAGCTATCTGACTGATGTCGAGGATGACGCCGACGGTCCGTTCACTTTCCTGCCAAAGCAGTCGACAGAGAGGTTCGGCTACCCTCTGCTCGGGAGCCATTTCCCCGATGAGCAGGTGTTCAAAAAGGTTCCACGCGGCGATATCAAGGTGATGAAAGCGCCCCGGCTTGCGTCCTTCATGGTGGACACGACCAGATGTCTGCACATGGGGAGCCGTATGGGACCGGGGCATGGACGGCTGCTCTACACCGCGACATTCTTCTCCTTTCCGCGGATGTTCCCTGGTGCCAGGAATAGGCCATTCTTCGCGACGCCGAACACGACGCAGTTCGAGAAGCTTCTCCTGGGCCTGTGATAGGTAGGCGCTCGAATCTCATGATCGATCTTCGAAAGAACGTCCAGTGACGTTTAGGCCCGTTTTGAAGCCGGCCTCACGGTTGGAGCTGTCGAAAGCCTACGCCGTCGACATCGCGCGCAGCCTTCGCCGGATCACATTCAAGAATATCAGGCGAACGCACGACATCGTTGATGCCGAATACAATGCCGGGGAATGGGGCCGGATCCTTTCGGAGCGCGCCTGGCTTCGCGAGCGTTCGCTCGAGGACTTTCTGGTCGGCCACAATGAGACGTCGCGCCTCGCCAAGGTCGATGGACGGATCGTCCGGGTCTCCACGAATGACTATTATCGGTATCGGCTGGGCGCGCTCTCGCAACTGATCGCTCGGCACGCCGGCGAAGCAACCTCGCTCGTGGAGCTTGGTGCGGGTTTCGGCTACAATCTGTTCTCGCTGTGCATCGACCCGCGCTGGACCAGGCTGCGCGGCCTCGACATCGCTCCGAACGGGATCGAGGCCGGCCGGCAGATCGCCGGCCATTTTGGACTCGATGATCGGATCAGCTTCGGTCGTATCGACCTGACCGATCCTGCCGATCCCTCTTTCAAGGAGCTCACGGGCGCGACGATCCTGACCTATTTCTGCATCGAGCAGATTCCTTATGCGGTCGAGGCCGTGGTGGATCATATATTGAAGGCGCGCCCTGCGCGCGTGATCAATATCGAGCCGGCGGTCGACATGTTGAACTTTTCCGATCCGCGGGATATCGCCAGTCGGATCTACATACGGTCCATGGACTATCAAACCCGGCTGTGGACGCTGCTCGACCAATTGGATCACAAGGGCCGCATCCGCGTGACGGCGAGGGAGCGGATGAATTTCGCGCCGACCCTGCACAATGACGGATTGCTCTATGGTTGGGAGCCCCTAGGCGATTCGGACTGATCCGGAACTTGCCCGGGGCAGGGGCAACAGCCGGGTGTCGAGGGGAAGAGATGGTCTCTTGGTGGAACTTGGACGGCTTTCTTCCAGCGATATTGTGCGTCACCGCCGCTGGCCTCGTGCTTGCAGCCATGGGACGTATCGCAACGAGCCGGCCCGGACTTCTGCTGGTCCTGTTCTTCTTCTTTTTTGCATTCGCCTGGCGGCTTATCTCCGTTCTCTACATTGACGTGCTCGGGCCGGTCTACTCTGAGCAACTGGAAAGGGAGATCGGTCCCGGTCTGGCTGTGCTGCCGCTCGCCACATCCCAGGGCCTCGTCATCGCGGCATTGCTCTTCTCCTTTCGCCGGCAACGCCTGCTTGCGCTTTCCGACACATCCGTCGTCAGGATCTCTGCCTTGCTGAAGGCAGGTAGTTGGAATTTGCCCGACCTGGCCTTTCGCGTCGTCGGTTTGTTTGTGCTTGCACTCTGGTTGGAGCTGCTCGTCCGCGGGCACGTTCCCCTCTTCGCGGGGCTGGAGCGGTTCGACTATACGCGGCTACATGGCGGTCCCTTGCATCAGCGGCTGTTGGAATGGGGGCCGATGCTGGCGTTTCAGCTCGGTATTTTCCTGGCTCTGCCCGCGCTACACGGCAAGCCTCTGGACAAACGGTTTGGAGCGCTGTTTGCGGCTCTGTTGCTGTACTTGTTCGCGGTCGGGCATCGCTTTTCGTCGTTTTATCTCTATCTCTCGTTCCTCGTGATCCCGCTGGGAGCCGTGCTGCTCGGCAGGCAGTCCATCAGCCCAATCTCCCTGCCGAAATTGTTGCGCAGCATCTGGCTGCCAGCGCTCGGCGTTGCCCTTTTGGTCGCACTTGCGCTGATCTATTCGTACGTCGTCGTTCGAGCCAGCGACCTGGGCGTCCTCGAGGCCAAGCTCGTCCAGCGTGTCTTGGTTCAGCAAGGCGAGATGTGGTGGATGACTTATGAGCGCGTCTTCCTGCGCAATGACTGGGATAGCGCTCGTGCGATCTTCAAGTTGTTCGTCGCCCCATTTGATCCGAACCGCAACACGACCCTGCCGTTCCTGATGGAAATCGGGTTGCCGCTTGAACGCGCCCATTTCATCCTTCAGCAGGGGGCGGCCTACACCGGCGGCTGGCCTGAAGTCGTTTTCGAGCTCGGAGGGCCGGTCGAGGGTTTCTGTCTCGTGGCCGTCTCGGCTATACTATTCTCTGAATTCATGTTCTTACTGACGCGCTGCCTTGTGGAGGAGCGTTACGTCACGTGCTTTTTCCTGATCCCGATCTTCTATGCGATTTCGATCTTCCTCGTATCCGGGATGGCCAATTCCTTTATCCAGCTCACATTCATGGTAAAGCTCGCCGCGGCCGTGTTCGCGTACGTGCTGGAGGACAGATGGCGCTGGAGCTTGATCACGGGAGCGGCGTCGATCCGCGGTGAACTTGCCGAGCACGACCAGAGGGGACCGCAGTATGAGTGAGGGACAGGGGCGAATATCGATCGCCGAATATGTCAGCGGTATGTCCGCATTTCTCCGGCGCTCGGTTCAGAAGCGGCTGAGCGCGATTGCGCTAGGTACGGTCGCTGTGATGTTCACCGTATTCCTCGTCAGCCAGATGATTCCAGCGAGCTACACCGCGACGGCCAGTGTTCGCCTGGCTCGTGTTGATGATGAAGACCTGCTGACACCACAGGCGACGGCCACCCAGATGAATCTGCGGGCCTTCCAGGTTCGTGCGCTCGATGCTGCGGGCCTGGTAACGGGGCCAGACGATCGGGGCCGGAAGCTCATCCTGGATAGCTTCAATGCACGTCCTAACACCGCCGGTACTTTGACGCTTGTCGTGACGGCAGCGGACGAGAAGCAGGCTGGCGATGCGTTGGAGGCGGCGGTAAGGCAGCTGAATAAGGAACAGGAGAAGCTGCGCGCTCCTCTGGTCTCCGATATCGAGGCCCTACTTGCTTTGGCAGATGCAAACATCGCCAGCCTGACGCGTATTCGGGAATCACTGGCGACGAGCGATTCGATCACGCCATCAGCCGCCGGCGACCCGTTGGCGCTTGCGTGGCGGCGCGTGTGGCTGCTGGATCTCACGACGAAAAACGAAAGAAGCCTGTTTGCCGCAAATGCACAGCGGCGCAGGCTGGTGAGCAGGCTGGGGCCCGCGAACACCTATCCCGCGTCCTTGAGTGACGACGTGGTCGTCGTCCAGGCCTCGCCCCGGCCGGTCCGGCATGCGATCTTTGCCGGGGCAATTGCATTGCTGGCTCTGCTCCTGTACGCCATGATCCGCATGCCGGGCTCGACCCGCGCGGATTAGGGACGCAGCGCGAACCATGTTGAGGCAGGCCGTAATTCTGGTCGGTGGTCTCGGGACACGACTCGGTGAGCGAACGCGGCTTGTTCCCAAGCCGCTGCTCGAAGTCGGCGGCAGGCCCTTCCTCGACTACCTGCTCGACGAGTTGACGCGCTACCCGACGATCGAGGAGATCGTGCTGCTCGCCGGGCACCGTGCCGATGTCGTCGTTGATTCCTACCACGGCAAGCGCTGGCGCGGTGCCTCGGTGACCGTCGTTTGCGAGCCGGCGCCGTGCGGTACAGGCGGCGCGTTGAAGCATGCCGGCGGAGCGCTGCAGGATCGTTTCTTTCTTCTGAACGGCGACTCCTGGTTCGATTTCAACTTGCTGGATCTCGCTCTGCGCGCGCAAAGCTCCTCCGCGATTGTCCATATGGCGCTTAAGCGCGATCAGGCGGGTGATCGCTATGGCCGTGTGCTGCTCGAGAGCAATCGCGTCAGGAGTTTTCTGGCGGCCGGTGCCCAGCCCTTCGGACCGATCAACACGGGCGTCTATTGTGTCGACCGGGCGATTCTCCTTTACATCGATGGGATGCCATGCTCGCTTGAACAGCAAGTGTTTCCAAAGCTGGTCGCCGAGAGACGTCTCACGGCAGATCTTTACGACGGGTTTTTCATCGACATCGGCATTCCCACGGATTTCGAGCGGGTCCAGCACGAGTTGCCGGAGAGGTTATGGCGGCCCGCCGTATTTTTCGACCGGGACGGCGTGCTGAACATCGACAAGGCATACGTCTATCGGATCGAGGATTTCGAATGGGTGGAGGGGGCGCGTGAGGCGATCAAGCTTTGCAACGACCTCGGTTACTATACTTTCATCGTTACCAACCAGTCGGGCGTGGCGCGCGGCTATTATGGCGTTGACGACGTTGGCCGGCTGCACGACTGGATGACCGGTGAGTTTGCGGAAATCGGCGCGCATATCGACGACTACCAGTTCTGTCCCTACCACGAGGACGGCACGGTCGAGGCCTACAGGGGCGCAAGCGACCGGCGTAAGCCCGCGCCCGGCATGATCCTGGATTGTCTGAAGGCCTGGCCGGTTAGAAAGGAGGGAAGCCTCCTCGTCGGCGACAATGTCCGGGACATCGAAGCCGCCCATGCCGCAGGGATACCGGGGCACCTGTTCGGAGACGGCAATTTGGCAGCATTCCTTCGTCCCCTTCTCCGCGCCCAGGCCGCGTCCTAGCGGCGCGGTCAGCCCGGCAAACGCTCGGCGAAACGGCCGAATTGACGCTGCGGTTGCACGGTCGAGGAGTGTGGTGCTACGTCAGGTGGGGAAACAACCGGTCACGGCTGGCGCACATGCGATTGTCTTCAAATCTCAAGCATCACATCTGGCGTGCCGCCATGCGGGCAACGCCGTTTCCGATATTCGCCAAGGCGCGAGATTCGGGCTATTGGCAAAGGCACTGGAAAGAGAAGCTGCACGCTAACGAGTTCGGCGGATACGCAGCATCCACGCCGCTCAAGAAGTGGTTTGCAAGGCAGGTCATTGCTCTTCAGCCCGCATCGATCCTGGAACTCGGGTGCAATGTCGGCGCCAATCTTCGTGAAATGAATGCGCTGGCTCCATCTGCCATTCTGTATGGAATCGAGCTGAATGATCGGGCGATCAAATACGGAATTGACAGCGTCGTTGGAAACAATGCTCAGCTGATCCAGGGGTCCATGGCTGACGCCAAGCTGCTCATGCAGCAACGCGGTATCGGGGAAGTCGACGTCGTTTTCAGCTCGGCAGCCGCAATGCATTGCGACGACAGCATTTTTGCTGCGGCCAAGGATGCGGCGCTATCGCTTGCCAAAAAGGCGATCGTGCATCTCGAATTCAACGCATGGAGTCCTGCCGACCTCTATAATTGGCGGAACTGGCGAAGTTCGTTCGTCAGCGACAGGTGGATCCGCGATTATGCCGGAGAGTATCGGGGACATCCGAGGGTCGATCGCATTGAAACCCTGGGCGTTCCGCTCGATATCAACTTCATGGACAATATTGGGCGTGTGATGGTCAGCGATGTGACGGGGCTCGTGATCGTCCATCTGAAGGATGCAGTCCCGCCGGCCGGCTAACTGCAGGTGTTGATCGAGAACTGACGAGGCGCTTTAACCACGGTTGATCGCGCGGAACATGTATTCCGCCTGCTCCCAGTCCTCGAGCGTATCGACGTCCTGCACGTACATCCGGGGTAGAACGATCCCGATCGACCGGTCCGAGAAAAGCGGCAAATCTTCGAGAAACGCGGCGGCGGTTCCCCAGTAGAACTGACCCGCATCGTGGTAGGCCGGCTCGAGGTCCTGAGAGCGGGTCATGCGATGTTCAGGGTGGATGGCGTCCACCCGTCCCGCCGTCGTGATGCGAACGGCCCGCTGGATCGGAAATGCGTAGCTCGTGACTGAAAAGGCGAAGGCCGCGTCCGAGCCGCTGAGCGCATCGTGCCCCTCGCGCAGATAGCGCGATTGGATCAGCGGAGCGGTGGCATAGATGCAGCAGGCGTGGCTGATCTCGCCGCCACGTTCGATGAACCACGCGACGGCGTGTTTGACCACCGCATTGGTGCCGGTGAAATCGTCTGAAATTTCCTTCGGTCGGACAAAGGGCGTCGTTGCACCGCATTGGCGCGCCACGGCGGCGATCTCTTCGTCGTCCGTCGACACGATGACCTCGTCGAACAGGCCGCTTTGCCGTGCCGCATCGATCGAATAAGAGATAATCGGCTTGCCACAGAACGGGCGGATGTTCTTGCGGGGGATCCGCTTGCTGCCACCGCGCGCCGGGATGACCGCTATTCTCACGAGAGAATCGTCGTAAGCGCGGCGACGACGGCGTCCTGCTCGGCGTCCGTCATCTTTGAGAAGAGCGGTAGCGTGATCGCATCCTGATAGTAGCTTTCGGCTTCCGGGAACATGCCGGTGCTGAAGCCGAGACGTTGATAATAGGGTTGGGTGTGCACCGGGATATAGTGAACGTTGACACCGATGCCTGCCGCGCGCAGCGCCTCGAAGACCTGACGCCGGGTGAGCTTGATCTCGTTCCGCCGCAGCCGGATCACGTAGAGATGCCAGGCCGAATTCGTGTCCGGGTGCTGCCACGGGCAGGTCACCGGCAGCTTCGCCAGAAGCGTGTCGTAGCGCGCAGCGAGCTCGCGCCGGCGCGCGACAAAGGCATCGAGCCGGCCAAGCTGGCTGGCGCCGAGCGCCGCCTGAATGTCCGTCATGCGATAGTTGAACCCGAGCTCGACCTGTTCGTACGTCCATGGACCATAGCGGTCTTCGTTGGAGCGCCGTGCATCCGCCGGATCGGACTGAACGGGCCGGACAATGCCGTGGGTGCGCAGGTAAGCGAGACGCTCGGCGAGCTTGGGATCGTTCGCGAGCGTCATGCCTCCCTCGCCGGTCGTGATGATCTTCACGGGGTGAAAGCTGAACACCACGACGTCGCTGAGATGGCCGGAGCCGATCTTCCGCCCCAGATAGTCCCCGCCAACCGCATGGGAAGCATCTTCGATGATGCGAAATCCGTAACGATCCGCGAGGGCACGAATCTCCGTCATCTCGCAGGATTGGCCGGCGAAATGGACGGGAACGACGATTTTCGGCAACTTGCCTTGGGCGCTCGCCTGCGCGAGCTTCTCAGCGAGCGCGGCGACGCTCATATTGTAGGTGCGGGGATCAATGTCGACGAAGTCGACGCTTGCGCCGCAATAAAGCGCGCAATTTGCCGAGGCGACGAACGTGTTCGGGACCGTCCACAAGGTATCACCGGGACCGAGATCGAGCGCGAGACAGGCAATATGAAGCGCCGCCGTCGCATTCGAAACGGCGGCCGCGCTGCGGGCGCCGCAATAGTCCGCCATTGCTTGCTCGAAGCGAGGGCCGGCTTGCCCCTGGGTGAGCCAGTCCGACCGCAGTACTTGTGTGACTGCGTCGATGTCCTCGGCGGAGATGTCCTGGCGACCGTAGGGGATCATTGCAATGCGAGCATGTTGAATTCTTTGATCTCGTTCACGTCGAGGAAGTGGTCGTTCCTGCCCGAATTATACTCGAACCCGTCAGATACGGCTTCGCCGCGCTCGCCGATCTGGTTGGTCAGGTAGTCGACGTCGCGACGGAAGAATTTGATAGTCGGCTTGATCACGAAGTGATCATTGAACTTCAACGTCAGGTGCGAATCATCGGTCGGGCACATGACCTCGTGCAACTTCTCGCCCGGTCGGATGCCGATAACCCGCGTCGGCAGGGCGGGGGCCATCGCCGCCGCCAGATCGGGAATACGCACCGAGGGGATCATGGGAACGAACAGCTCTCCGCCCGACATGCGGTCGAAGCTCTTGATGACGAAGTCAACGCCTTGCTGAAGCGAGATCCAGAACCGGGTCATCCGCGGATCGGTGATCGGCAGGTGGTCGGCACCTTCGGCGATCAGTCTGGTGAACAGCGGCACGATCGAGCCGCGCGAACCGACCACGTTGCCATAACGCACCACCGCAAACGACGTGCGATGGCCGCCAGCCATGTTGTTGGCCGCGATGAAGAGCTTGTCCGAGGCGAGCTTGGTTGCGCCGTAGAGATTGATCGGTTGCGCGGCCTTGTCCGTGGACAAGGCGATCACCTTCTCGACGTCCGCCTCGAGTGCCGCCTGAATGACGTTCTCGGCGCCATGGACGTTGGTCTTGATGCACTCCATCGGATTGTATTCGGCGGCCGGCACCTGTTTCAGTGCAGCGGCGTGAACAACGTAGTCGATCCCCCTCATGGCCGTACGCAGGCGTTTGCCGTCTCGCACGTCGCCGATGAAGTAGCGCATTTCGGGCTGACTGAACTCCTGCTGCATCTCGTACTGCTTCAGCTCGTCGCGCGAATAGACGACGACGCGACGCGGCTTGAAGTCCTTTAGGAGACAACCGACGAACTTCTTCCCGAACGATCCCGTGCCTCCGGTGATCAGAATTGCTTTATCGTTGAACATGTTCGCTCTTGCGTCGGGCCGTCGTTTGCACAAATGGGGAATGGCGCTGGTTACCATACACTTCTGCCGCCGTCCATGACCAGGTTCTGCCCGGTCATGTAGCTCGAAGCGTCCGAGCAGAGGAACTGCACCGCCGCGCGGTACTCGTCGACATCGGCCATGCGGCCCATGGGGATCAAACGCGTCAGCCGTTCCACGAATGCCGGATCCTGGTTGTTGAAGACCCCGCCCGGCGAGATCGCGTTGACGCGGACGCCGTGATCGGCCCAGTACGTCGCCAGATATTTCGTCAGCCCGATCAAGCCGTGCTTGATCACGGAGTAGGTCACCGGCTTCACCGGCTGCTCCTCCTCGCGCGTCACCTGCGGTTGGCGATAGAGCCGCTGGTCCGGCGCGATCACGCCGAGATCGGAGGCGATGTTGAGGATCACACCGCGGCCCCGCGATGCCATCGCGCCGCCGAACACCTGCGCGCACAGCATCGCGCCGGTCAGGCCCACGGCGATCTCGGTCTGCCATTGCGGCACCGGAAACGCCTCGAAGCGGGAGGAATGCATCACGCCGGGTGCGGAGGTCACCTTGGGATCGATGGCCGCGTTGTTGACGAGGATGTCGACGGAGACGCCGCGGCCGGAAAGCTGCTCGTGCGCAGCACGCACCGAATCGAGTGCGGTGACGTCGATCGCAAGCGCGATCAGGTCGGCGGACGGCGCATTCTGCTTGAGTGCGGCAACGGCGGCTTCGGCCTGCGCAAGCCCTACGTCGGTGACGACGACGCGCGCGCCGGCCTCGGAGAGCGCGGCGACATGCTGCCGGCCGAGCAGGCCGCCTGCACCGGTCACGAGAGCGGTGCGGCCGGTCAGGTCATAGCGTGAGGACGGGCTTGCCATCGGGAGCTCCTGTTCAGCCGCGCAATTGGCCGCCGTCGGCGACCATGACGCTGCCGGTAATGAACGCCGCGCGCGGCGAGGCGAGGAATGCGACGAGGTCGGCGACCTCTTCCGGCTTGCCGAGCCGGCGCAGCGCCACCTCGCGCATAAGCATGTCCTCGACAGCGGCCCTGTTCTCGGCGAGCTTGCGCGCCCAGGTGCCGTCGGCGGCGAGGATGTTGCCGGGCGCGACCGCATTGATGCGGATGCCCTCGAGCGCCAGCGGGCGTGCCAGCCCGCGCACGGTGGCGTTCAGCGCCGCCTTCGCGGCATAGTAGGTGACGGGCGCGCCCAGCGCTGCCATGCCGGCGATCGAGGAGATGCAGACGATCGACCGGTCGCCGCTGCCGCGCGCCATCAGCGGCCGTGCAGCCTCGATCATGTTGGTCGCGGCGAAGAGATTGAGGTCCATCACCCGCGACCATTCCGCTGCATTCTCCTGCCCGGGCGGCACGGAAGCGCCGCTGCCGACGTTGCAAACGAGAATGTCGAGGCGCCCCCACTGCCGTTCGACCTCGTGCAGCAGCCTCGCTGCGGCAGCCGGATCGGTGACATCGGCCACGTGGACCGACGTGCTGCCGCCGACCGCATACCGCGCGACGTCGAGCGCATCTGCGCCGCGAGCGGCGAGCGCGACTCTGGCGCCTTCTGCTGCGAGCGTTGTCGCAATCGCGAGCCCGATGCCACGGCTGGCGCCGGTGACGAGCGCGACGCGATCCTCCAGCTCGAGCCTCATCGCGCGGCATCCTCGATCCAGCGAACCGTCATGTCGCGATATGTCGCCAGCGCGCCGGCGTGATCGCCGTCGCCGGCCCGCGCAGTTTGCAGGATGTACTGTCCCTTGTAGCCTGAGTGTTCGATCAGCCGGATCGTCTTGGCGAGATCGGCGTTGCCGGTGCCGAGCGGCACGGTGGTGCCGCCGCGCACGCGGTCCTTCACATGGACATTGAGAATACGGGGCGCGTAGGCCTCGATCTCCTCGGCGCTGTCGTAGCCCAGCGAGGCGCTGTTGCCGCTGTCGTAGTTGATGCCGAAGACCTCCGCGGGAAACGCCTCCATGAAGCGGGCGAGGTCGCGCGGCGGCAGATCGGACTCGAAGACGATCTTGACGTTCTGTCTCACGAGCTGTTCGCGGCGGGCGATCAGCACCCGCTTGAGCGTGTCGGCCTCGCTCTCGCGCTCGATCTTGCCGTTGCCGACCAGCGGGACCACGATGAACTCGATGCCGATGCGGCTGCAGGCGGCAATCAGGAGATCGAGATCGTTGACGAGAGCATCGCGCACGACCGCATCGACCTTCCAGAACGGTGCTTGCATGAAGCAATCGCCGGTCAGGCTCGGGATGCGCACGCCGTTTTCGCGTGCCAGCGTCAGAATCTCCTGTTGTCCCGGCTCGGTCATCAGCGGGTTCTCGCGTAGCCGTTCCTGGTCGATGGTCCATTCCATCCGGGTCAGGCCGAGCGCCTTGGCGCGGGGAAATTCCTCGCGCCATTCGTTCCACGGGAACGCCTGGATCTTGCCGTCGACCAGGGCCGACAGGCGTCCCTGCATGAAGCCGATGCGTTCGAGCGTTGCGGTCACGATGTGCTATCCGAACTGATGGCGAGGCCCTTGGCGATCCAGCCGCCGTCGACAAAGATTTCCTGGCCGGTCACATAGGCGGAGGCTTCCGAGGCCAGAAAGACGGCGGCGCCCACCATGTCGGCGGGCTGCCCCCAGCGGCCGAGCATGGTGTGGCGGCGCCGATCCTCGTGCATGACGGGATCGGCATAGCTCTTCGCGGTCATCTCGGTCGCGACGTAGCCCGGCGCAAGTGCGTTGACGCGGATGCCGTCCGGTGCGTAGTCGGCGGCCAGAGCGCGGGTCAAGCCGGCAAGACCCGCCTTTGCCGCGACGTAGCCGGGATTGCCGGGGAAGCCGCGCACAGAATTGATGCTGGTGACGTTGACGATCGCCGCCGAGCCCGCGTTCTTCAGGAGCGGATAGGCGGCGAGGATGGTGGCATAGACGCCGGTGAGATCGGTTGCGACCGTGGCACGGAAGCGTGCGAGCTCGCTTTCGCCGCCTTGGGCCGGAAGACTGATGCCGGCGGCGTTCACGAGTGCGTCGATCCGATTGCCTTTTGCCGCGATGCTGCGGAATGCGCCTTCGATCGCGCTGTCGTCGGAGAGGTCGCAGGCAATGGCGGTGACGCCCTGCGGCGCGGTTCCGGACCGGCTGAGGCCGAACACGGTGGCTCCGACATCCTTGAGGCCGCTCGCGATCGCCGCGCCAATGCCGCGCGAGGCGCCGGTGACCACCGCGATCTTGCCTGCGAGCGAGAAGGCGCTGAGATCAGGCATAGCCGTAACTGCGCATGATGGCGGCGCAAAGCTTGACGTCCTCGGGGCGGTCGATCTGGAACATCTTGTGACGATCCATGACGTGGAAGCCGATCTTGCCGCCGAGACGATTGTTCTGCTCGCGCAGGAGGGATGGGATCAGGACGTAGAACGAGCCGTTCTCGAGGTAGCGCTTCTCGATCTGCTGGCGCATGCGGCGGTTGCGATAGTCGTAATTGATCGGCTCCGGGCCGTTCGCGCCGATCCGCCAGTTGAAGTAGTCCTCGACCTCGCAGACCGACAGCAGGCTGTCGAGATGGTCGCGATCGAAGGTCTCAAGTGCGTTCTCGATGTCGCTGGGCTCGCGGATCGGCGATGTGGCCTGAAGCGCGACCACGCGCTCGAACCGGCCCAGTCGCGCCTCGGTCGCATCGAGGGCATGGAGCCAGGCGGATTCGGAGGAAGCGAGGTCGCCCGAAATGTCGTCCGGGCGCCGCACGCCGACCGCGCCGGCGGCCTCGGCCGCGGCGAGGATCGCCTCGCTGTCCGACGAGACAGCCACGACGTCGACGCCGCGCGCCGCGCGGGCCTGTTCGACAGTCCAGGCGATCAGGGGTTTGCCGCAGAGATCGAGCAGGTTCTTGTGCGGGATGCCCTTGGAGCCGCCGCGCGCGGCGATCACGGCCAGCGTCTTGCGCGCCATCAGATGTGTCCCTCCAGACGCTCGAGCGCGGTCCAGAAGCCTTCGCCCATGTTCTTGTGGCCCTGCCATATTTCGGGAATGAACGATGCCGTCGGTGCATGCTTGCGCAACACCTGTCCGATCTCGTCGAAATCGATCTCGCCTTCGCCGATCTGAAGACCTTCGCCGTCGAGGCCCTTGGCATCGCCGAAGTGCAGATGCGCGGTATGCGGCCCGAGCTGGGCGAGGCCTTGCGCGAAGTCGAAGCCGAAATGATTGGCGGCGAGCTTGGTGTGGGAGATATCGACGCACATGCGCAAACCATGCTTGGCGCAGAACGCGGCCGATTCCTCCGGGAAGATGAAGATGTTCTGGTGGCGCTGGCCGCCGAAATGCCAGGGGAACGGCGCCATGGTCTGCGGCGTCAGCTCGACACCCTCCATGTCGAGCTCGGTCAAGCTCTGCGCAAAGATGCGGTAGCGCCCGGCTTTCTCCTCCGGCGGCAGCGGCTCGTCCATGGTGAAGCCGCCGATATTGGCGACGATGGGCGGACGCTTGGTGTTGGGGAAGAACTTCTTCAGGCCGCGGGTGATGTCGATCACCGCCTGGGTCTGCTCCAGCGAGTAGCGCCGCAGCGCCTCGTCGGGCGTTGCGAGGTCCATCAGCTTGGAGCCGGCAAACAGCTCCGGCGCATGCACCACGAAACCGAGATCATAGGTGCCCGACAGATAGGCCGCCGGATCGCGCTCCATGTCGCTGTAGCTGAGATGGAATTCGATGATGTCGGGCTCGCAGATCTCCAGGAAGCGTTCGGTATCGTGATAGCGCACCGGCACGCCCCAGGGGCGGTCGAAGCGGTAGCGCCGCGCCTTCGCGGCGCCTTCATTGAGGTCGCTCTGGAAGAAATAGTCGTCGGCCGCCATCGTTCGCGTCAGCTTGCGGCCGAGCAGCGCCGGCATCTTCAGCGGCGACAGGCCCTGTCCCGGGCTCTTCACGGCGATGTCGCTTTCGGAGATCACGGTGCCGGCCGACAGGTCGCGCGCGGCCACCAGGCTCTTGGCGAGGTTTTCGCGGTTGATCAGCTCACCCTGGCTCAGCGCGCGTTCGGCGAGCTTCTCGCCGCGGGCCGCTTCCACCTCGCGAATGCCGGAGACGAGCGCCTTGAACTCCTCCGGCTCCAGGCTCGCGGCATGGTCCGGCCCCTCCATCTCGCGGTCGAGCGTGATGTGGCGTTCGATGACGACGGCGCCGAGCGCGACGGCCGCGGTCGAAACGGCAATGCCGCGCTCGTGGCCGGAATAGCCGACGACCGGATGGATCTCGCGCAGCGTTTCCATGAAACGCAAATGGATGTTGTGGAGCGCGGCCGGGTAGGTGCTCTGGCAATGCAGCAGCACATAGCTGGCATTGCGGTCGTCGAGGAACTTTGCCGCGGCCTTGATCTCTTCCGTCGTGCTCATGCCGGTCGAGACGATCAGCGTCTTTCCGGTGGCGGTGAGGCGGGCGAGCAGCGGCAGGTTGGTGAGGTCGGCGGACGCGACCTTGTAGGCCTCTACGCCGAAGCTTTCGAGCACGGCGACGCTCTTGGCGTCCCAGGGCGTGCAGAGGTACTCGATGCCCTTGGCTGCGCAATATTCGGCGATCTTCTTTTGCTGCGCGGTCGGCAGCTCGAAGCGGCGCAGAAGATCGAGCGTATATTCGACGGCGAGGTCGTCGTCTTTCCCTGATAGGCTCGAGGCGCGATAGACCTCGTCGAGCTTGCGCATCTGGAATTTGGCGCAATCGGCTCCGGCCGCGACCGCGGCATCGACCAGCGCAATGGCGCGGTCGAAATCGCCATTATGGTTGTTGCCAATCTCGGCGATGACGTAGCAGGGTTCGCCATCGCCCAGAAGACGGTTGCCGATGCGGACCGGAGCAGGCTGTTTGGGCGATGTCATCAACATTCTCGTCTCATATGCGTCAGGCTAGCTGGGCGGGAACACGCGATTTCCAAGTCCGCAGCCCGTTCTCCTCGAACATGATGCGCGAACAGCTGTGCCCCTGCTGTTCCAGCGCCGCGATCAGCTGGTAGCGTTCGAACGGGCGGACGAAGAACATGAAGTAACCGCCGCCGCCGGCGCCAAGCAACTTGCCGCCGACCGCGCCATGCTGCTTGGCAAAATCATAGATCGCGTCGATTGCGTCCGACGAGATCTTGGAGCTCAGCTTCCGCTTGGCGTGCCATGCCTCGTCGATCAGCCGGCCGCATTCCAGCAGTTGGCCGCGCAGCAGATGCCGTCTTATGTCGCGCGTCACTTCCTTCTGCTTGGCAGCTGCGGCCACAGCGTCGCTGGTCTCGTGCTGAGCCTTCTGGTCGCGGTGAATGGCGCCGGAATCGCGCCCCGCGCCGACGTAGCAGAGCACCAGGCTCTCCTCGAGCTCGGCGATGATGTTGGGATCGAGGCGGAGCGGCACGATGGTGTTCTGGTCGGAGAAGAATTCCATGTGATTGAATCCGCCGAACACGGTGGCGTACTGATCCTGCCAGCCGCCGGGGATGTTGAGCATCAGCCGCTCGGCCTGGAAGGCCATCTCCGCGATCTCGTGGCGGTCCCACTGATCGCTGCGAAATTCATTGAAGCAGCCGATGATCGCCGACGAGACCACCGCGGAGCCGC
Source organism: Bradyrhizobium sp. BRP19 (assembly GCF_020194195.1). Classification (NCBI taxonomy): domain Bacteria; kingdom Pseudomonadati; phylum Pseudomonadota; class Alphaproteobacteria; order Hyphomicrobiales; family Nitrobacteraceae; genus Bradyrhizobium; species Bradyrhizobium sp. BRP19. The sequence continues at coordinate 183,703 of NZ_JADYVZ010000009.1, forward strand.
CGAGCCCGGAGCCGACCGGGAAGTCGGCGGACACTTCGAGCTCGAAGCCGTAACTCGGCTTGATCAGGCGTACGACCGACTTGATCAGTGCGAGATCTCCGCCCGTTCCGAGCTCTGCGAGATTATCGGCCTCGATCGTGCGGCGGAAGTCGTGCGAGTAGATCCGGATGCTGGGATCGCTCCGGCGCCGCAGCGTCGCGTGAGCGTACATCTTGATCGTGGCGCTGATGACCGCGCCGCCGTCATTCGCCACGAAGTAATGCGTCAGGTCGGTGCCGCCGCCGGAGAAGCTGATCCGCACCGGCGAGCGGGCGCGCGCGAACACCTCGCTCTCTTCCGACAGATTGAACAGCTCGCGGCTGAACACGTCGACCAGCCGCCCCTCGCCATCGAGGATCGGCACCACGTGGACGCGCTGGTCGAGCAGCTTGAGGATCTGCTCACGTGGTCCGCCGGTCGGCGCCCAAACGAAGTTGCGGTTGATGCAGGATACAACCCGGTCCCGGATCGTGATGCCGGTCAGCATGCGCCTGCGGATGTCGCCGTCCGTTACGGCGCCGACAATTCGCCCACTCGCGTCCTGCGCGAACAAGATGCCAAGCATGTTCGCGTTGAGGCGCCGGAAGGCTTCCTCAATGGTCTCGGTCTCGGCGATGGTGATGAGGCTCGCAGTAATCAAGGCCAGGGGTCCAAAAGCGCAGGCAATTCCGGTACTTACCCCCGGCGCCATTCGCTGGAAAAGGTTCGGATACTGACCTCTAGATACGTCAAGGCAGGCGCACGATGCAAGGTGCCGCAGGGGGTGCAATCCTGATGGGCACCCATATGCCGACACGAATTTCCGGCGGTTCCACATTTGGGCTGGTTTTCGGGGCGCCACATGGGTCGCGATGCCTGAATGGCTATCCGGCCATCGCCCGTCATTTCACCGATGCCGCGCCTTGCGCCGCCGCATCCTGAGCAAGGCAGGGGTGGCTCACTGCAAATTGTCACCGCAATAATTGCTGGAGCGACGGGCCGGTGATGACCTTCTGAGCAGCCTCTTGCTTGACGCCCACAATCAATCGGATCGGAGTGGGAAACACAGTCCGGAGACGGCGGTCGGGCGGCAAGGTGAGCGTCATCTCAGATGATCCGGCAGGCAGATCCATCGTTACGGCTATGGCATCTGCCCCAAGCGGATGAAGCTCAGCAAGTAGCTGACCCGACCGGAGCTGACGAACGTTGGTCGCAATTGCCCTTCCGGCCAAAACGACGATGTAGCGTCCCGCCTGCGGCGCCACCATTGCGATCGACAGCTCGGGCTCGCGATACGTCGCCGCGCCGAAGGAAATTCTGTCCGGATCGGATTGGGACGTTGTGTCCCAAACCATGCTGCCGCTACCGTCGTAGACCGGTTTCAGGCCCAGCCGCCGAGCCTGGTCGATCATGGGGTCGGTCGGAAGACCTTGAAGCACGGCAAGCAACCTGATGCGGTAAAGCGCCAGCACGTCGGCTGCGGCGCGCGCGTCGATCAGGTCGAGGTGCCCCGGAGCGAGCTGTTTCGGCGTCTGCTCACAGATCCTCGCCTTCGTATGCGTGTCGAATTGCGGATAAGTGGGAAACAGACTGCAGAAGACGGCGACACGATCCGCGTAAAGATCGTGCCAGATGATATAGCGCGGGTCGGGCACGAAGCTGGGAACGCTTGAGACAGCCAACATCAAGCCATTTCTGTATGCCTGCTGCGGGTAATCGTATTCCGGAGGCACGAGCAATCGGCTGCCAGAGGGAAGTGGGGCGGTCCGGTTTCGAAGTTGATCGAGCAGCGCCGACGCCCCAGCCGGCAGGGGGCGTGCTCCGTTGTAGCTCTCGACGGAGCCGACGGTTCGGCTGACCGCCTCAGGCAGCGGATAACGCACGACCCACAAATTCCTGACGACGCCAATCAGTAAGAGCGGCACGATCAGGCCCATCACTAACCTGCGGCTCGGTGAGGGCGGGACAGCAAGCGACAAGCCGGCAAACAGGGCAAACGGAATAATGGCGTTGGTCCAGAACCTGTAGGCATGGCTGTTCAGCCCGAACGTTCCGAGCCCCATGCCCACGGAAACGAGCAGCATCACCGACAACCAGATCAGCAGATCTGGCCTGCCCAGCCTACGAGCGTTGAGAAATACGATCACGGCTGACGCGATATAGACAAGATGAAACAGGATAAATTCAATCGTCGGGACCTTGGCGTAGGAATCGACTTCTTCAAAGCGCCCGGCTTGCAGCGACAGCTGCCAAACTTGAAGGGCATAGGGGGACGCCACGATCGCGGCGCTGGCGCCGTAAAGGACCGCGAATCGCACGCTGCGCGCATCCACTAGCGAAGCCAGGAAGCAGGTGGACCAGAATATCACGAAGCTGCTCATGGAGAGCCCAACCATATTGCCTCGAACGATCATCAAGGCGAGGACGACGACAATCGCGCCGGCCCGGGCCATGGCGTAACCAATTCGTCCAGCCCGGATCAGGTTGGCGATGCCGTCGGCGGCGACACAAACGCATACGGTGGTTGCGAGCTGAAGAAAGGTGAGGGTGTGGGCGAGGCAGGCTATGCCGAGCAGGGCGCCGGCGACAACGGTGACAATCGGGCGGTTACCTCGCTTTGCGCAGTAAAGAGATGCAAGTACTGGAAGAAACAGCACCCATCCTAAATCCTGTGAGGATGCAACGCCCATGCTCCCCGCAGGCGGGATCAAGTTGCCGCTCGCCTGTGACACGCCGGAAAAGCGCTCAAAAACACGATAGAGGTGGTGGACGAATGGCGTTTCTCCAGCTCCGACCACCAGCAGCGCCATGAACGACGCAACGCCTCGCTCGATGTCGAGCGCGCGCATGGACAAATAGGTTCCGAGAAACAATAGCGTTACCAGAAGCGGAACATAGATAACCGCCTGTGCCTCAAATGGAGGTAGGCCAGTCGCGTGAGCGATCAGATTGATCAGCCAGTCGGAGAGAAAATTGTAGTAAGTCGGAAACTCTCCCGAATACGCGTCGGTCACGAAGGCTGTGCCGTGGAAACGGCCGTACAGAGACAGGGAGACCGACTCGATGTGCCGAACGGTGTCGGCGTTGCCGTGCCAGAAGTCCGTGATTTGCGGCCCAGCGAAGACGAAAATAAAGAGACCAACGAAAGCAAGCAGGCAAGCCCCAGCGAGGGTAGGTTGATTGCGAGTCACATTCCTCATCCTGGCGTCAAAGCTGGTCTTAGAGCCCGCTCTTCAATATTTGCGATAGAGCGCTGAATTTTCGCGCGATCCGGAATGAAAAGGCAGGTAGCAAATCTGTGGTCCCAATGCCACCTTTTGATAAGGTGTCCCGACCCGGCTGCCTGCGAAATCGAGAGGCGGATGACCTGAACTAGAGAACACCGTGCGTCACTCAAGCTGAAGAATGGCAACCGTTATTGAAGTGAGGAGCCAGCCCCAATGATGTTCGAAAGACTGATGCTTGACGGGGCGCTGCTGATCCATCCGGATCGCCACGCCGACGAGCGGGGCTACTTCGCGCGCACCTACTGCCGGGAGACTTTTCTGGCACAAGGCCTGAAAGACTGCAGCCTGCAGTGTTCGACCTCGTTCAATGCGCGCAGAGGCACCCTCCGCGGACTGCACCTGCAGCGCCATCCCCACGGTGAAACCAAGCTGATCCGCTGTGTTCGTGGCCAAGTCCATGACATCATCGTCGATGTTCGTGATGGTTCAGCCAGCTATGGCCGCTGGCATGCCGTGCATTTGAGCGAGGAGAACGGTCTTAGCCTCTATGTCCCCGCGGGCTTTGCCCATGGGTTCATGACCCTCGTGGACGAAACGGAGCTACTCTACCAGATGGCCGATCCTTTCGTTTCAGTATCGGCGGCAGGCATCGTCTGGAACGATCCCGATCTTGACATCAACTGGCCATTCGAACCGATCGTCATATCGGCAAAGGATCGTTCGCTGCCGACATTGAAGACATGGCGCGATGCATCCTAAGTGAGAGCGAGCGGCTGTGTTGCGCCACGCGTTCTGACGACCGAAGATGGGCATGCCGACGATGTGCGTCGGCCGCCTTGCGGCCGCTTCGAGCTCAACGGATCCGCTTCAGATACCCGTCTGGAGCCACGGTGATCAGCAGCTTATTCTGGATAGTCTTGTCGATCTCGAACTCCGGATGGCGCTTGAGGAAATCCCGCGCGGCAGTCTTTGCATTGTTGCCTCTGCCCCAGGGACGATCGGTGAAGGCGTCTTCCGGCATATCCTCGATGACGGTATCGAACACGATGCAATAGCTTCCAACCGTCGTCAGGTCCGCGTAGGCCTCCAGCTCGGCAAGCACGTGGTCGTGCGTGTGGTTGCTGTCGAGGATGACGAGCACGCTGCGTTTGCCGGCGGCCTTCTCCCTGACCGCGGAAACCACGTCGGGCGCGCCGCTCGAGCCCTGGATCATGGAAATGCGTCGTGCCATCGGATGGGCTTCAATCGCCGCGCGGTTGTGCGCGCGGATGTCGATGTCGATGCCCAACACTTGCGCGTCTTGCGGTCCGCCCGAAATCGCGTTCAGCTCCAATATCGACGCGGACAGAATCAGCGAGCCGCCGTGCGCGATGCCGGTTTCGATCACGAGATCCGGTTTGACCGACCAGATGATCTCCTGGAGGGCGAGGACGTCCTGCGGATATTGTATGACGGGACGTCCCATCCATTCGAAGTGGTACGAATATTTCGCGCGATTGGCGCGATCCATCCACGACCTCGTTGCGGCGGCAAGCTCGGCATCATCGCCCATGCGGGTGATCTCATCGGCGCATTCGCGCTTGAATTTCTCATGCTCGCTCATCGCGGTTTCCTTTTGATATCGACCCGGACTTCATACACGTCGTCTCCGTCCGTGAAAGTGCAGGCGGGATAGCCGGGAAACGTACGGGCGCGCAGTCGGTTCAGCAGATCGCGCACCTCGCAGGTCTGGTCCAAGGGGATCGAGCTCGCCGGCTCCAGCTCGGATCCGCGATGGAACGTGCCGGCCGCGAGGTCCTGACGTCGGGTCTCGAAATCCAGGTTGCGCAGCCGGGGGTACGCTTCCTGAACTAGCGTCAACATCGCATCAATTGCCTTGCGGTACAGCGATCCGCCGGTGTCTTCCCAGCCGTAGGGAATTTCGAGCTGCGCGACGATATCGCCGCTGTCCACCCCTTCGTCGACCATGTGCAGGCTGACGCCGAAGGGCACGCGATCGACGATCGACCAGAAATTGTAGTGCTTGCCCCTGCCGTAAGGCAGCAGACTCGGGTGGGTGTTGATGAAGCCGCGCCGAGCCAGCGAGAGCAGCGGCTGCCGGATGAGTTTCGGCCACCACGCTAGCAGGCCGAGATCGAAGGAGAGCCCTTCGCTTTTGGCAAAGCGCAAGACCTGCTCGGAAGACTCGAACGCCACTGTGCGCAGCTGCGCATTGCGGGCACTTGCAGCGATATCGTTGTCGGTCGTGGTGACCACCAGCGCGATATCGCTCCTATAGTGGGCGATCAGCCAGCGGGCGACCTCGCAGCCGACATGGCCGTCCGCAAACAGCAAGAGCTTGATCAACGACTCACTCCACTCGCAACATTCCGCGCACCACCGCGATCACGCGATCCTGGTCCTCTCGCGTCATGTCATGATAGCTTGGCAGATTGATCGCACGGCCCGGGATGTCGTGCGCATGCCTGTTGTCTGGCACTTCCTCGAACATCGGCAGTCCCGACAGAGGATAGAAAAAGACGCGCGCGTCGATGTTGTTCGCTGCGAAAGCCGCGACCAGCCTCTCGCGCGTGACCCCGCTCGATGGGTCGAACACGACGGTGGGCATCCAGGCGCCATTGACGATGTTGGTCGGCTCCGGGTTCATCCGCACGCCGGGCAAGTCCTGCAGGCGGTCCCGGTAATAGTGAAAGATCTGCTGCTTGCGACCGGTCAACTCGTCAATGCGCTCCATCTGGGCGCAGCCCATGGCGGCCTGGATGTTTGACATCTTGTACTTGAATCCGACCACGTCGGGCCAGAACTGTTTGGATTGCGTGGGCGATCTGCCATGGTTTGAGAGCGTCAGCACCCGCTCGTAGAGCGCGCCGTCGTTGGTCACGAACATGCCACCCTCGCCGGTGGTCACCGTCTTCGTGCCGTGAAAGGAGAAGGCCCCGAACGCGCCCATGCTGCCTGCGCGCTTGCCGAAATACAGGGAGCCGATCGCTTCCGCAGCGTCCTCGATCACGGGAATACCATGTTTCTCGCCAATAACGAGGAGGCGATCCATGTCGCACAAGTTGCCGTAAAGATGGACGGCCAAGATGGCTTTCGTCCGCGGCGTGATCGCAGCCTCTACCAGATCGGGATCAATGCACCAGCTGTCCGGCCGGATATCGACAAACACCGGCTTGGCCCCGAGATGAGTGATCGGCGCGGCTGACGCTATCCAGTTGGTATCGCCCATGATGACTTCGTCGCCGGGACCAATCCCCAGCGCCGCCATTCCCATGTGGAGCGCTCCGGTGCAACTGGACGTGGTAATCGCATACGATGTGCCGAGGTGGGCTCTGAACGCGGCTTCGAAGCGATTGATGTAGTCATAACAGCGCTCGCCCCAGCCGTTTGCGGCGGCGTCCGTGGCGTATCGAACTTCCAGCTCGGTAATGGAGGGTTTGGTGTAGAGAATACGCGATGGCTTAGCGGTATCCATGCCGGCTTGCTCCGAATTGCGACCCATCAGAGCCGGTTCTGAAGAACGAAGACAGGATCGTGTCGTCGCATCATGGGGGGCGGGCGGGCAATTGATCATCGCATCACCTCCCCGGCCTGTCGTGATTTCCGGTCCAGAGAACCTCGATCGGCTGGCCGCTCCTGGCCTCGGCACCGCCATGGGTCCCTTGTTGGATGGAGTGCTCGATGATCGCCAGCGGCTTGTCCTTGACCTGATTGTAGATCCGCTGAATATAGAATCCCTGAATTGCAAACAAAAACGATACGGTGGCCATCGTTCCGAGCTGAAGCAGTGCCAGCGTCATGAATCCGAGTGGCATTGGCTTGTCGCTCGTGATCCAGGCGAACAGATAGACACACACCAGCACGCTCGCCGCAGCCACCAGGATCAGCCCCAGATAGCTCGAAAGCCGCAACGGAATGGTGGTGTGGTTGGTGATGCCGTCGATCGCCAATTTCAACAGCTGTGAAAAACCGAACTTCGATTGCCCGTGCGCTCTCGACGAGCGCTCGTATGTGATTCCGATCTGCTTCAGGCCAAGACTGGCGATCGTGCCGCGCAGATAAGGATCATTGTCGTGCAATGCGCAGACCACGTCCACGACTTGCCGGTCCAGCAGACGGAAATCACCGGCATCGTGCGGTAGGGCATCGTCGCTCAAATGATTGATGAGGCGATAGAAAGCCATCCGCGCGGCCTTCGTCGGCAGATCTTCCTCGGGGCGCCGCCGCACGCCGTAGACAATGTGATATCCCTCTTTCCATTTCCCCAGGAACTCGAGCAGAAGCTCCGGCGGATCCTGCATGTCGGCGTCGATCTGCGCGACCGCGTTGCCTCGCGCCTTGTGGTAGCCGACGAGAATGGATTTCTGGAATCCAATGTTGCGCGAGAAGCGAAAGATTCGAACAGTGAGCACGCTGGGGTCGATCAGACGCGCCTGCTGCTTGAGCTCCTCCAGCGTTTTATCGACAGAACAATTGTCGTTGGCAACGACCTCGGTTGCCATATCGAACTCTTCGCGGATGCGCCGCGCCAGCGCGGCCAGCCGCTGGAACAAGGGTTCGATGTTCCCTTCCTCGTTCAGGGCTGGAACGATAATGGAGACCAGACCGGCCATCAGGACCTCACCACGTTCAGTTCCTTGAACCAGCAAATGACTCCCTCGATCGGATCACGACTCGCGGCAAGATAAGGGCTGCGCTGATAGATGCTCTCGAACACTTCGCCATGAGAATGGACCTTGGAACCGATTTCCAGCAGATCGATTTCGTTGAAGTATTGGAATACGGCGGAGGCGAGCTCACGCAGGCGGATCGGCTCCGCGGAACTCAGTTCAATTATTCTGTCCTGACCGTCGCTGGAGAGAAACGACGAGACGCTCTCCGCGATATCCTGGACATGATGATACTCGCGCAGCTGGGTGCCGCCGCTCATCTTGAACCGCTCCTTCCGAACGAGGGCTTCGAACATCTGACCGGCAAACATGAAGGGATGTGGCTTCTTGCTCCCACCATAGAGCGTGTGCAGCCGGATGTGGTGCCAGCGCAATGCGTCGCCTGCGCCTGAGAGGGCCTCAAACATACGGGACTTGGACGCCAAATAGGCATTGGACGACGCCAGCGCACCGTGACTTTCGAGCACCGATCCGATTGTCACCAAACGTACCCCGCCTGGCAGTGTCAAGTTACCGAGAAGAGCGTAAAGGCGCCGCGGAAACTCGACGTTGATGGCCTCGATCACGGCGGGGTCGGCGCCTGGATTGACGATGCCTACCGCGCAAATCCAGTCCTGAGCGACGCCAGGCACGAGCATGGACGAGACGGCCTGATCTCCGTTTCCTTCCAGGACTTGCTTGACGAAGTTACGTCTCGCAAGTTCGACGCGAGCCCCTGGCCGCGCCTCGATTGCGGCTCTTAGCGCAGTACCGAGAAAGCCCGAATGTCCAATCAGTACAGCGTTGCGATTGGCGCCGTTCATGTCACCCTTGGATCAATCTGGCCTTTCGAGTCCCCCCGGGACCGTGCCCCAAAATACGCGTTTTGCTTGAGCGACCGCGGAAATGGTTATAGAGGACTGCCTTTGACGTCAAGGTACGCCCGCATAGGAGGATCGATGAAGCGTTCCGGGAAGAGCAGTGACCTTGGGGTCATAATCCTCTGCGGCGGACAGGGCACGCGCCTGCGCGAGGAGACCGAGTTCAAACCGAAGCCGATGGTCACCATCGGGGGGCGCCCGATCCTCTGGCACATCATGCGGATCTACAATCATTTCGGTTGCAACGATTTCCATCTCTGCCTGGGCTACAAGGCCGAAATCATCAAGAACTACTTTTTGAACTACCGATCGAACACTGGCAGCTATCGCGTCCACCTGGCCGACAATCACGTCGAACACCTCGGCGCACAGGAGCGGGTGGAGAACTGGCGGGTGTCCTTGCTCGATACCGGTATCGAGACCTTGACAGGAACGCGCGTGAAGCGTGCGCTCAGCGTTCTCGACGGCGAGCGCTTCTTTCTGACCTATGGCGACGGCGTGGCCGACATCGACGTCGATCGCCTGCTCGAGCATCATTTCGCCTCGGGCAGGCTGGTGACAGTCACAGCGGTTCGGCCGTCTTCAAGGTTCGGCGAACTCGATCTCGAGGGGGACACAGTGCGAAGCTTCGTCGAGAAGCCGCAAGTGGGGTCCGGCTGGATCAACGGCGGCTTCATGGTTTTCGAGCGGTCGGCGTTCGAAATGCTTGCGAGTGACGGCAACGATCCTCTCGAAACGTCCGTGCTCGAAACGCTGTCCCGGGAAAACCAGGTCAGCGTCTATCGGCATAGCGGTTTCTGGCAATGCATGGACACCTTCCGCGAGATGCAGTTGCTCGAGCAGTTGTGGGCGGAAGATCGGGCCGCGTGGCGAATGTGGAAGTCATGATCGAAGCCGATGCGGTTCTGGATCGCCATTTCTGGAACGGGAAAAAGATACTGCTGACGGGGCACACGGGCTTCAAGGGCGCGTGGATGACCATGTTGCTCCGCAGCCTCGGAGCGCGCGTTGCTGGGGTCTCACTCGAGGCCGAAAAGCCGAGTCTGTTCGAGCAGGCCGGGCTCGCAAAGCGCATCGAAGCCCATCATGTGGCAGATTTGCGGGATGTGAAGCAGATCCAGGCCATCGTGGATGCAGAGCAGCCGGAAATCGTTATCCATCTTGCCGCCCAGTCGCTGGTCCGCTTCGCATATCAATTCCCTGCCGTCACCTTCGATACGAATGTGATCGGCACCGTCAATCTGTTCGAAGCGCTACGTGGGCAGAAGTCGTTGCAAGCGATTCTGACGACCACGACCGACAAGGTCTATTACAATCAGGAGCTGGGGCGGCACTTCATCGAGAGCGATCGCCTAGGTGGCCATGATCCCTACAGCGCGAGCAAGGCTGCCACCGAGGCGGTCATCGCGGCCTATCGCGCCTCCTATCAGCAGCCGAGTGGCGTGATTTCGCTGGTGGCGCGGGCTGGCAACATCGTCGGTGGCGGCGACTGGGCCCAGGACCGCCTGATCCCGGACGCCGTTCGCGCCGCTCTTGGCCAAACTCCATTGAGCGTTCGAAGCCCGTCATCGACCCGGCCCTGGCAGTTTGTGCTCGACGCCCTAGTCGGCTATCTGATGCTGATCGAACATGGCAGCCGGCAAAGGCAGGTATTCGCAGATCCCAACGACGCCGCGTACAATTTCGGCCCGCTGCCCGATCAACCCAGCGCCGCGGTTTCGGAGGTTTGCAACTGGATTGCCGAGATCTGGCCCGAGCGCTTCAGCTGGAACGTCGTCGCCGGCGATCGTGCAATGAAGGAAAGCAAGCTCTTGCAGCTCGACTCCCGCAAGGCCGTCGGCGTCTTGGGATGGCAGCCTCGCATGTCCTCCCGAGAGGCTGTCGCCGAAAGCATATCCTGGTATAAAGCATTCCATGCTGGCAAAGACCCATTTGAGCTTTGCCAACAACAGATTGAGCATCGACTTGCCCCCGCCCATACTCCGATCTAGCCGTTGCCGCTCCTGTGGAGCGGAACTGCGACAAGAGCTCATCGATTTTGGCGCGATGCCAATCTCGAATGCGCTGCTGCTTCCGCAGGACATCGCTTTGGGTGAAAAGTTTTATCCATTGCGAGTCATGGCTTGCGAGGCGTGCCACTTGGTCCAGCTCGCGGAAGACCTTCCGGCGGATACGCACTTTCACGGCAACTACGCCTATTTCTCATCCTTCTCAAATTCCTGGCTCGCCCATTGCGAGGCGTTCGCCGACCAGGCCATCCAACGCTTTTCGCTCCAGGAAGGCGATGTCGTCGCCGAAGTTGCCTCCAATGATGGCTATCTCCTGAATTTCTTCAAGAACCGGGGGATGCAGGTGGTCGGCGTCGAGCCATCGGAAAACGTCGCAAACGCGGCGCGTCAGAAGGGCATCCCAACCGAGACGGCGTTTTTCGGATTACAAACTGCCGAGCGGTTGGCGGCCAGTGGGCTGAAACCCAAATTTATGGTGGCGAACAACGTATTTGCGCATGTTCCCGACCTGAACGACTTCGCTGCGGGCTTTGCGCGGCTCCTGCAGGGCGAGAGTGTGCTGACGGTCGAAGTGCACTACTTTCTTTCGCTGATCAAGAACGCGCAGTTCGATTCATTTTACCACGAGCACTACAGCTACTATACGGTTCGCGCTGCGGTCGAGCTTTTCAAGCGGCACGGTCTTCGCGTCTATGACGTCGACTTTCTGCCGACGCATGGAGGTTCGATACGCTTGTACGTCTGCCGCGAAGCGGCGTCCTTTGCGCCGTCTCGGTACTTCACCGAGACGCTGTTGCGTGAGGAAGCCGAATTCTCCGAGGCGACTTCGAACGCCGCCGCCTTTCGGGATCGCATCGATCGCATCAGCGAGGATTTGCGCCGCTTCCTCATCGATGCGCGTCGCTCGGGACGCAAGGTTGCCGGCTTCGGCGCCCCCGCAAAGGCGACCACGTTGCTGAACCACGCCCGCATTACCAGGCATCTGCTGCCGTTCACCGTCGACAGCAATCCCAGCAAGCAGGAATTGCTGATCCCGGGCGTCCATGTGCCGGTCTTTGCGCCGAGCATTCTCGACAGCGAGCGGCCGGATTTCGTGCTGGTGTTGCCGTGGAATCTTCGGGAGGAGTTGTTGCGGCTGTTCGCTGCACGTCGTGAGCAAGGCACCAAAATCGTGTTCGCGGTACCTGAGCTCGAGATCGTTTAGGATGGCTGGATCAAACAAGACAATTCAGGTCTATATCCCTGTCTACAACGATATTCGGTTCCTGCCTGACGCCGTTGCATCCGTGTTGATGCAACAGGATGTCGAAGTCGAGGTGATTGTCAGCGACAATGCAAGCACCGATGGAACCTCGGAATGGCTGGCAAACGCAGCCTCGATGGAGCCTCGTCTCTCGGTTCATCGCAATCGCGAGAACCAGGGGATGATGAATAACATCAATCGTATCGGAGAGTTGGTCACTGCCGACTATTATATGTTCCTCTGCAGTGACGATCGCCTCGGTGCGACCGATGCCCTGAGCAGCGCGTTGAAGGTGATGACGGATACGCCTGACGTCGTGTCGGTGTATTGCGATCTGCTTTACATCGATGCACTGGGTAGGACGCTTGCAGCGCGGCGCTTTAACCGTGTAGGCCGCTTCGACACCGCTGCCACGCTGAAGGCCTCGATCATATCGGGCAGGAATCTCTTCGGAATTCCGCTGCTACACCGCCGGTCGGCGGGCGCCGCCATCACTTATCCCGGCCATTTGAGCTATCTCGCGGATGTGTATCACTCGGCCAAATGCGCCGAGCACGGTTCACTGTTTCATCTACCGCGGCAGCTCATTCACAATCGATACTCAGGGGGCAACGCGACCGGCAAGCTCTATCATTTGAGCTTGCTGCAGTTCAACGCATTGGCCGACGAGTTCGGCATCAAGCTGTCATGGGCTGAACGAGCGCTACAGCGGCTGCAGACCCACAAGACGGTGCTGAGCAAGGCAGCGTTTATGCGCTATGCCGGCTGGCGTTCGCGGCGAGCATGAGGAATGGGCTCGCGAACGTGCTGATCAGTCAACGATTGTTCGGGGCGCCGCCCTCGAAGCTCGGCGGAGACGAGTCGCATGTTACGCTGACCTCGAGTCCCATCTACTTCTCCGCCATCTTCGGTTGGACGATGTCGGCGGTTTCAGCGGTCATATGCGCCGTCGTGCGCATGCCGTTGGGCGGCCCTGATTGGTTCGTCTTCGTCAAGGCGTTCTTGCTCGCTGCCGCGATCATATCCTGTGCAACCCTGCTGACGGTCAGATTCGTCGAGCAGCGGCGCAGTGGCTATGCTCCGGTGCTCCTGTTCACGCTCGCGGTGATTTTCCTGCCGTGTCTTGCCTGGCTAATCGGGGCTGCGACCGACATTGTCGCTTATCCCTTGCTGCTCGGGCTGGTGGCAATCGGGGTGCGACAGGTGGTAGCTGCCCGCGAACTGCCGAGCAGCCACTTCATGCTGGCGCTGATAGGCGGCTGCGCCTCCGGCATCGGCTACTTCTTCGTGGTAAATTCAAAGGGCTATGCGACGGTTCTCACGCCGGAACAGGCCGTGATCGGTACCCAGCATCTCGACACGTTCTTCCATGCTGCCATCGCCAACATGCTGCTCAAGTATGGCGCGCTCAGCTTCGGCCTCGATGGGCTGACGCCGATCAAATACCACGTGCTCTCGCACATCTGGCTGGGGTGTTTCGGTATCTGGCTTCGTGTCCCCACGTTGGACGCCTACTACATCGGCACGCAGATCGTGGCCATTCCGGTGTTGTTCTTCAATCTGGCCTTGGCGGTCCACTTGCTACGGCCGACGAAAGCGGAATCGTTTGATGGCGCCTTCGTCACATTGGTTCCGCTTTTGCTCCTGGTCACTGCTGACCTTTGGGGATGGACCTCCTATCTCGTGTCAGAGTCTTACTGTCTGTCGATCACCCTGCTTCTGCTCGCGTTTCCGTTGTTGGCAGAAATTGCTGAAGACGACTTTCGGTTGCGTCCCGGCTTGCAGATCGCGGCGCTCGTCATCACCGGCATCCTGATCCAGCTCTCGAAGGTTTCCGTGGGCGTTATATTCTGGGGCGCTACCGGATATCTGCTGTGGCGACAGCAGGGTTTGACACTTCGAAACCTGATCGCCCTGGCTCTGCCGATTCTGCTGCTCGTCGCGCCGCTGGCCGCGATCTTTTCACCGGATGCAGGCTCATATTCTCGGGGGTTCAGCCTCTTTCGTTTCGTCGTGGATTACCCGCGGGGCGCATGGCCGAACATCGCGGCAAATCTCGTGCTGCTATGTGCTGCAGCGAAGGTGTGGCTATCGGGCTCGGCGCGCGACAGGAAAGTTGCGGAGACGTTTGTCATCCTTGTGATCGGTTGTCTCGTGCCGGCGTTGCTACTGGACATCTACGACACCGCCTACTATTTCGTGAATGTGGGGACGTGGGGCTGCATCGTGTTCGTGAGTGCCTACGGCCCGGCCATTTTGGGAGAACCGCGCGTTCGCCTTTTGACGCCCGCCATCGTCATTCTGGCTATCGTTCTCGTGGCGCTGGCCACCGGCGAGAAGAGGAACAGCCTTAAGAAAGTTGCGCTCCAGCTCGAAGACCTTCGGACGCGTATGCGCATGCTGAACGGAGAAAGTGCCGGCCCCAACATCACGCCATGGCAAGGACTTTTTGAGCTCGTGGCTCCTGGCCATCCCGCTCGTACGGCGTTGGCTACCGACATCAAGCGTACACCAGGAGGCCAGGCGAAGCAAACGTTGTTGTCTGCAGGACTGGCGCAGGACCGCTATGCTGCCGTTTTCGTTCCTCCGGACAATTCGGCATTCTGGAGCACCAATGTGGATTGTCGCGGCAATCCCTTCTTTGCCTCGGCGATCATCGGCGTGCCGCTGCTAAGGGGTCTCACGCCATCTGCTCTCAAATGCGGCCTTTATTCTCCACCCGTCTATCTCCCGGATGCCAGCTCTGCCCCAACGACGGACGCGCAGCTCTGCTCGAGGGCTGCCAAGTCAAACCTGACAACGGTCATCGTCATGGAGGCCCCGGCCATCGCACGCAGGATCGATTGTCCGCTGAAGTGACGCTGGTCATTCGGGCATCTGCCGATGCTGGCGGTGCCGTAGTGCGCACGAATGTGATTGGGATCAGCTCCGACATCAAGCACTGCCATCACGACCGTGAGCCGTCCTGCTGTGCGACGGGAAGCTGACCGGATCCTCACAGTGGACGTTGTGAGAGTGGAAGATGAAAATCCCTTGTTTACTGGATAATCATAGACAGGCAAATTGTGGGCATGCAAGCCAATCGCGATGCTCATCATCCCGCCCTGGTCTTAGTTTTCCTGTTTGTCTTCATCAGCGTTTTTGCTGGCCGTCAGTTCCTGGATCTGTGGCACGGACAGGTCGACACCGTGGGCCAGACGGAATCTGTTTCGCTCTCTTTGTATGGCCGTTTCCATGGCGTCGCGCTCGTGACGGATGCCTATTCCGGGGAATTCCCGACCTTCTATAATTTTCTATCCGACTGGCTGATAAATTTACTAGCGTGGGCGACTGGCCTCCCAACCTATTCAGCTCAGGCGCTGATCTACGTTCCGTTTCTGATCGCATTCATCTTTCTCGGCACCTACTGGTCCGTCCGCGCAGTCGGGGGCGATCGGGGAGCGGCGTTGCTTTCGGCCATTCTTGCCCTTGCGTCGGCCGAAACCCCGTTCGTTCACTATCTGTATACCTTGCTCGAACCGGTCTCGGGGCTGCAAGCGTCCACCAAGACGTTGATCCCTCCGGCGCAGGCGATCGGCATTGCCTCTTCGCAAGGTTTCGGTTGGGGCTGGTTTCTTCCTTCACTCGCAGCGCTCTACCGTGCGCGACGGCAAGGCGGAGTGTTGCTTGCCTTGTTCGCGGGGGCGTTGCTTGGCGTCTGCTGCCTGGCCCACACGCTGACCTTTCTGCAGGTCGCGACGACGGCAAGTGTCTATGTGGTGTTCGACACGATCGCGGTCCGTATCCGAGATGGACGACCGATCGATGCCCTTTTGAGGGTTGCGGCAATGCTGGTGCTTACAACTGGCATCGCTCTCGTCAGCCGACGAACCGGCGTATCGATGGTCAATTTCGCGGTTTATTGGTCCTTTTGCTTCGTCATCTCGCTCACGGACTTGAGAAGTCTGCGCTTTGCCGCGGTTTATGGTTCTGCAGCACTGGTCGTTGCGTCTCCCTATTTGCTTCAGGTCTGGCAGCTCGGGTTGCAGGGCAGTGCATTCCAGTCCTACGATTCGCCTCTGCCCAAAACCGAGTTCGTTCTGTTTTATCTCGCCTACATCCTTTGTGCCCTGCTGGTTTTCCTGAGCGCGCCACGGCTCAAGCGCTCCGACGCTTTGATCTGGATTGCCGCAATGTTGGTCGTTTCGATTGCGATGGGTTACGGAAAGATCTTCGGGTTCCAGAACCATGAATACCGTTTTCTGACCAACGCCATTTTCCCATTTGCGGTCGTCTCGGGCTTCATCCTGATGATTCCGCCCTCGACCAACCGCAGGATCGCAATTTTTGCGGCGTTGCCCCTTCTCATGCTGGGCGTGCTCCGTAATCAGTGGGCGACAGCGGGCGCATTGCCTGACTCGGTTGGCAGATCAGTCGGGACCTTCACATATCTTGGTCGCGCAATCCCGTTGCCGGAGGGAGCTTCGGCGCTGCTGGACCGTCTTCGGACTCACACGGCAGAATCTCCGGAAGGGAGCCGATTGCTCGTGCCACCCGAATACGAGTATCCGCAGCAAGCCTATAGGAATGGCTTGCTTCTCGCTGTTTCACGATCTCCAAGCCTTATCCCTGATCCGCGATACATTATGTGGCGGGATCTATATGCGGACCGGGTCGCGGTGTTCTGCAGCCTTTTCCCTGCTTATCGGCACATGGACGCGCATACGTCGCTGCGGCTGTGCAGCGAAACTCAAAGGGAAATTGCGCCGAACTTGATCCTCACCAATACCGGGCTCGACGTTCTTTCACTGTATAAGGTCAACTTGCTTGCATCTTTTCGTGGCCCGCAAGATAGCTATCTCGCCGAGCGCGCCGCGGCTCTCGGCATGACCCCAATCTTTCAAGCCGACGGCGGCATGCTTTGGCAAGGCGTGCCCAACCCGGATCCGGATCTGCTTTATTTTGGCGCAGCGTCCTACACCACTCCTTTTCTGTCGCTTCCGATTGTCGCGCCGCAGGCGGGGCCATATCTCGTCCTTCTTGCTGGAAGGTCGATTACCAGGCGCGTTCAGCGTATCCAGCACGGCTCCGCAATTCTCAAGCCCCGTCCACTCGGGGATGACGCATTGGCGATAACGGTGGACTTCGAAGCAGGTGCGTCGCAGATCGCTCTCGCATTGACGCCCGATCCGCGCTTTCGCTTTGTTTTTCCAACCCCGATCAGGCAGATCATAGGGGTCCGGCGACAGGTGGCGGCGAAATTCCTCGCCGGCCCACAGTTGGAAGAGTTATTGCGGTGATTAAGCTGCTGCCGGTTTAACGGACACCGAGATTTGGTGTTTCATAAAGCCGTAGGTGGGAGATTAAGAGAGGAAGTTCAGTCGCGAATTCAGGTCGGAACGGTTAAGTCGGCCAGGGAGCGCGGGGTGTCGGTGGCGCAAGCAAGAGCGACCTCGATGTTTCTGAGAACGTTCTCAGCAGATATTGGGTGAAGGAGTTCGGCGCACCGACCCTATGGAGCGTTTCCTAGCCGCGGGCACATGAGCCGGAGCAGCAGACGATCGAACGGCTACGCCGTAAGGTGGCCAAGCTGAAGCTGAGCGGGATATCCAAGAAGTGCCGCAGCGTATTTAGCGAAGGAAGCGACAAGAAGTTCTGCTTCATCGCACCGCACCAACTGGCCGGTGACATGGCTATGCGCCGTGCGGGGTGGCACCGTCGAGATTCTATGTCTGGCTGAACCGTTCTTGTAGGGCCAGATCCCGTAGCGAGGAAGAACTCGGCTCCAAGGTCATGGCCAGCTTCGCCGCCCGCGACCGTACCTATGGCGCGCGCCAGGTATGGCGGTTTGCTCCCCGACGGGGCGACTGCGGCCTGCATCCGATCAAACGGCTAGTGCGCCTGCCGGGCTTGGGGGCATTGCCACGCTGGCGACGCCTGCCGAAGGACAGCGGCGATCGGCGGCTGGAGACCGTGCCCGCGAACCTGCTGGACCGGGAGTTCACCGCCTAGTCTAGCGACCGAGCAGAAGTGGATCGCCGACTTCAGATCTCCGGACAGCCGAAGGGCTGGCTCTGTGTGACGCCGGTCATCAACCTGTTTTCGCTTCGCGTGGTGGGCTGGTCGATAGCGCCGCCATGATGGCCCAACTCGTGACGGATAAGCTGCTGTTGGCCATTTGGCGGCGTGGCATGTGATGGCCGACGAGCATCGTCAGCATGAGCCGCTCTGACAACGTCTGGACAACGAGGAAAGCTTCTTCTCTCTCGCTCAAGACAGAAGGGACCGCCAACAAGATCTACCGTACCAGATACGAGGAACGAGCCGATGTGTTCGACTCCGTCGAACGAGTTTATGACACGACCCGCAGGCACTCGACTTTAGGCTATCTCGGCTCGGTTGAGTTAGAGCTCAAGATAGGATTGGCTTTGACCATGTATCCATAACCGGCAGCAGCTCGCGGAGCCGAGCCGCCTACAAGAATGCTCTTCCTTTGGGATCGGACGCGATCCCGTCGGTCATTCGCCAGCGGAGATCGGATGACGCCAATACCTGCATAGCTGCTCGTCAAACCGGCACAGCGCGAAGCGCGAGAAGGGCTCGCCGTGTAGCCGTATGCGGCTGGCCGCCCAATGTCCGGTCAAGCTCCAAAGGACGGTGGCGAAGTAGCAGCCTCCCGACGTCATGGACGGGACCCTTTGCAGACGTCGCTTACAAGACCGCCCTCAGAGACCCCCCGGTTCACGCTGGCGGCTAGTATTGATGGTATCGACGACCCTGCTCAACCGCAAGGGCGTCCCGAGTCATCGCCAATGGTGCATTGTGGTGCAGGCCGCCTCGGCGCGGAGATCAAATCGTCGGCTTGCCGTACTTGCGCGCAAGACCGGTGCCCAAGCCGATACTCAATAGGATTGCTTTTCTGACGTAGCGGACCCTCAGTTTGCTTGGTCTTTTTGGCTATTCTATGCCGGCGATGTTGGATAGACGACTGCCACAGAGAGCGACGAGCGGCTGGTTCTCGACTGCGTTTCATTCAAGCCATTTGGACGATCCAGCGGTTCAAGTTGGCGCTGGCGGGCCATGCGGGCGATATCGAGGGTTGGTCCGCCAACAGCCATGGTCAGCCCGCCCATTCACGTCGATCCTTGGAGATCGATGTTCCAGCGAGCAAGCAGGTAGCCGAGCGCTACGCTTAAAGTGAATATCGCCAGGATGAGCCAAACCGCCCAGCTGCCACGCCATCATGCCTAATTTCCTGTCTGATTGGCCGAGTAGACAGCTCGGAAGGTTCACCGTTAGGAATCGACTCGAAGCTAAAGAGATTGCAGGAGCGGTGGGAACGTCCATCCGCTGGCTAGCTTGTGTCCTGCGTCCACGGTCTCGACTTAAAGGGCAAAAGCCTGTCTGGAGGCCCAGTATCGTAATGCCTCCCGGCCCGTTTCTGGGGCCGGGAGTCGCCTTACGGGTCAAACGCCCGCGCGCTCAGCAGTGTCGCTGGGCTCAACAGCGATGGTGAAGACGCCTTTCATTCGGCCCTTTAATTGCGGTCTGTAGTCGAGCTTACATTTTGAACTGGCCCATTTCACGTTGGGACCGCCCGCGTCGTCGCTAGTGCTAGTTTAGGAGGCGTCATGAAATACGTTTTTCCCTGCTGGCAGTCGCGATTACAATCGGTCTCTTCGTGCTCTACGCGATGGTGCGGCCAACCTTGCGGCGATCTCGGACGGTCGAGGAGGGTCCCCATTGGCCCGATTCAAGCCTGAGGTAAGCGGCCAATCCAGCTAGGACTTGATCTCCGATGGGCAATCTGGCCTCATCAGCCGACTTTGCAGGGCAAATCAAGAAAACCGAAATGGAACTTGCATCGTCGGGCAAAACAGTGGTTCATAGGGTGCTGGTCCCCCGCATATGGAGCCCAGCCAATGGCCGACGAATGCAAGACTTTGTCCGATCTGCCTGAAGTAGCCAAGCTTAACGGAGAATTCCGAAGGAATTACGGAAAGGTTCTCGGAGCCTTCCTGTACCTTCGCTCAATCAGCGCCGCCCGTGGCCGTTCCTGGTTTTGGACAGCATTGTTTTCAGCCGCTTGCTCCACTGCGCTGGCTTGGGTTGGGAAACCGATCCTGCCGTGAGCAGCCAGGTGACGCTTCCTAACGAACGTGATTGGCGTCGGAAAACCGATACGGGAACCCTCGATCTCACGTGCAAACGGGAAGCCAACTCCGGTTTTGCAGAGCCGCTTAAACCATACCCCCAAAATCGATGCCTTCCTTGGCAAGCTCCTCGGCTTCCTCGGCGGAGGCGGTGGGTTTCGTATCAAGGTACGGATGCTCAGAAGCGGGCAGGATGGTGCGAATGTTTTGGCCATCCGCCCGTGTGATGCGAGCAATCCAGCGCTTATGGCCGTGCTCGAACCGCTGGATGTGATACTGCTTGTACGTGATCATGAAACTCGAACGCAACTGACGTTAGCACAGGCCTTATCTACATGACCCGGCGCCACCGCACAACACGCGTTAAAGCGTAGTTACTGTCCGCGAGTCTGAACTGACCCATTCATCGGTCAAGGTTCATAGAAAAGCCCGCCGACTCGAAAGCGGGAGTTAACTGAGATTACGACCGATGAGTGGCCGCCAGTGAGGATAGCACGGCGGCTCGCTGGCGTGAACGGGGTAGCCTACCCGTTTGTTAGCTCGTCCATGCACAGTCTGCAGCCGATACGAGGCGCCCGGTTAGAGAGGGCCCTAGTTCGCGCTTTTGACCGCCAACGGCCAGCCTCAGCAACATCCTTCCTTTCGGCCTGACGCAATCCGCTCTGCAATTTGTCATGCGCAAGTCGGGACGGCACCGGATACTTGCTCGTCGAAGCAACGCAGCGCGCAAAGCGCCAAAAGGCTAGTCGCGATATCGGCTCGCAGAGGCGAGGTCGCGCGCGGCAAGCTCCAATTCAAGGTCAGTGATCCGCTCGAAGATGTGAGCGGCGATCCTCTCCGACTCCTGGACGGTCAGCGATCGGATGCCCATGGACGCAAGTTCATCCCTGAGGATTTTCGCGACAATCGACTTAACACTCATAGTAGGCATTTCCCAAATGCGAGCATCAAAGCTCAGCCCGAGCGCCAGCGCAAGGTCGCAAATCCGGCTTGCTAAATCAGCGCCGCTGGCGGATGTTTTTGGTCTTGGATCGTTGTGCTTTTGGCCGCTTGCTCCTAGGCCCTTGCGCGATGTGAGAAGTAGGATCCGGCTTTATGAATCGGCGGACGACGGCTTGAATGAGGCCATCGACTGTCTTGAAACGCGCAATCCCCCGCCGCGCTCGTGACTTTTCGGAAAAGCGGATTGTGCGTTTCATTTTGCCGTCGGTAGGCAATAGGACGTAATCGAGTACTGTCTTGTTGTGCTCGGCCAAACGGACGGCGGCGATCCAGCCGTGAGGGAGGCGCGCCTCGCGCTCGATACTCCAGTACGGTGCATGCGTTGGCTTTTGGCCAGGGGTCCAACGGGCGGCCCTGACGGAAAGACAGGCCATCCCGTCCACTCGGACGCAATCGCTCCAGCCCCCCGAACTGATCCGCCCGCCCGCCGCCTTAATGGCAGCGGTGGCCTGTTCGACGAGCTTTGACCTGAACTCAGACCAGACAGGCCGCGCGTCGAGAAACTCGTAGTTTCGCTTCGGGGTGTAGCCGAGCAGCCGATACAGATTGCGAAAATTGCCAAAGTGGGTTTGGCAGGTCGCGGAGCAGGGCAGCCCCGGCGTTCGATCGATAATGGTCGGTGTCAAGCGGCCTTCTCTAAGAAGTGCTTTGCGCAAGCGGGAGAGCATCTCCTCCTCTGACAGATCAACCCGGCGCTCCTCGATAATCTTCCTAACGCTGAAGAAGACCTCGCGATCTGTGATGGGCTCGATGCAACCCTCGCTTCTAATCCATTGTTCGGGCGGGTTCTTCACGGCCGTTTGTCGGAGCTTTTGGGACTTTCGGTTGAAAATGAGATTTCCGATATAGCTCTCGTTTCTGAGAACAGTGCCAACCGCAGCGCGGGTCCACGCCGCGCCGGTACTCGAGACGAGCCCCTTCTGGTTGAGCTCCCACGCGATGACCGTCTCGGATCTAACCTCCAAAAACCGTTCGAAGATCCACTTCACGACCGCGACTTCCATGGGGGCGCCCGGTCTAATACGAATGTGGTCGGTCAGGATGTACTTTCGCTCGCCCTTCTTCATCACTCGTCTGGTTTGCATCTTTTCGTCGACGAGCTCCCGCACGAGCGCGTAGCCGGCCCGTCCGCAAGGCTTGTAGCCCAGCCGCGCAAAACGGCATTGGCCGGCATAGACCTTCGCTGATAGCTCGCGGCTGTACTCGGCGGCCATCACGCGCTTGATATTCTTGACGATGCTCGCGAGCATGCTTCCATCGTTCTCGAATTGCTCCGCGCAATAAGCAACCTTGATCCCAGCGCGCCGACAAACGAACTCATAATGCGCGCTTTCATCGATGTCCTGGAAACGACCCCATCGGCTTACGTCAAAGACGAGGAGATGGCCAAAGTCGGCCTGGTTGCTCCCGACGTCCTCAAGCAATTGGAGGAGCCCGGTCCTGTTCTTGAGCAGCAACCCGCTCTCGCCCTCGTCCTTGTAGGTTCGCACCAGCGTGAGATTATGAGCATGGGCGTAGGCGGCGATGACGGCAGCCTGATTTTCAATTGAGTACTGCTGCCGATCGGTCGACATGCGGACATATTGCGCTGCCCGTACGCTGAGGAGCGATTTTGGCAGATGAGCTTTGTGAACGATGAGCGCGTTACTCATTTCTTCACCTCATCAGGCGCCACTGCTAAAGCATAGAACTACTTGGCGCTCGGGCCTTCAAGATGAATCAGCTAGCCGCGTCGCTTAAGCCGTGCGTTGTTCAAGAGCAGCCGTTGCGCTGAATAGTTCGGCGCCACCACTAGCTGGCCAAGAGCACAGCGGCAGCCGACCGGCCTGTAGGTCTCCCAAGGCTCATCTGCTCTTGCGCGGGCCTGAACCACCGTGCTTTCCTCGACCTCTTAGCTTGGGCTATCGACCCAAGCTCCTTCACGTGCTCACCCGAGCTCGTCGTCGACCAAAGAAGATCGCGGTCGGTATCTGGAAGCTATTCGACCAAGCAGCTCGAAATCACTCGGCTCGCGGGACTCCGTTTGGGAAGCCTCCGCTTGGATCGAGGAGTTGCGGTGTCTTCGGTATGGCCGTGTCCACGGGCGTTTCGCGATCCCCAAGAAGCCTACCATCCGCTGCGGTTTCCCGGCGGAGCGGAACAGTATCGCGATGGGCTGAGCTTGCCTCCCACAAGTCTTTCGCAATGAGTAGAGGAGAGATTTGCATGTTCGCCCACCAAGCTCTCTCGTCGCCGTGGCGATGCAAGGACCGATGGTGAAACCTGCAAAGCGGGACGGTGAACTCGTCACTGACCTTGCGCCCCAGCGTTCGCGGCTGGGCGAACTTCAGGTGATGGGCATCAACTGGGCTCTTCTTGCAGACGAGGCAGGCTTGGCTGCGGACGAACACCAGATGCTGCTTGTTGCGCTTTCGCGGCGGTTCCTTCGGAAAAGCGAGGTCGCTCGCTGGGTCGGCGCTAAGTTCAGGAAGGGCGACTTGCTCGAACTGCTTCTGATAGGCGGCCTCAAGAACGTGAGCATCCGCCTCCAGAAGAGTGTTCTTGAGGGGGAGCGTGGCTTTGGCCCAGGCAAGTAATCCGCCGCTCTCGTCCTGGCTAGCGAGCTCGCCCAGGAGGCGCTGCAGGAGCTCGGCGGATTGTTCGGCGGATAAGACAGGATGGCGGTTCAGGACTCCTTTCCGGGACTTTCCCGTCGATCCAAGTGCAGTCTGCGGCTCGATGGCAACTGCAAGCTGTGTCGAGACATCAGGCGCATCTAAATCGTCTTCCCCGGCGATTCCGACGAGTGCGAACAGGGCATACCGGCGGGCATAGGTGAGGGCCGCGCCCATTCGGTGTGGCGCTTCGACGTCTTTACTGGGGCAGACCGGAAGATCCGAGGAGATCCATTCGCCCGACGCATGGGCCAGCAGGGTCGTCAAATGGATCTGGCCCGAGCCCTGCTCGATCCGGGTGGTCTGGATCGTGGCGATCTCCTGCTGACTCAGCGTCTTGCGGACGATGTCGAGGCCAGCCGCGAGGGACGCGTAGCGGAAAGTCCGATTTTCCTCCCGCGGGAATGATGATCGGATCACAGCGGTCAGCGTCTTCTCAGGGTTCACCAGTTCAGCCTGGGCGCGGGCGAGGGCGGCTGCGATAGTTCCGATCCTCTCACTGGACTGGTGCATCGGAGCCCTCCGTCACCTCGGCGGCCTCGAAACTGATCGCGCCAGACTTGGAGCGCTTGGCTTTGATGCCATGGCCGGTCGCCTCCTTGGCATCCTCCGGCACGAGCCTTTTCAGATCGGCTTTGGCGGTCTCATGCTCGCCATGCGCGTCCCGGGTGCGGAGATAAGTGGCCGCCAGCTCCGCCCAGTGATTGGACGTGGACATGTCGACGACCTTAACCGCCGCGAGCCGCGGGCGGGGCGTCTCGATGTTGAACAGAACGGGCGGCTCGCCGCTCTGCACGCAGCGCCAGAACTTTTTCTCAGCCGTGAGGAGGAGGTGCTGATAGAGCGGATCCGCGTGGATCTTGATCTCCACCCACTGGCCACCGCCGGTAATGATCGAGAGCACCGATTTGGGCGCAGCGACAACCCACATGTTGTGTTGCAGCTGCGCCATATGTTTTTCGGCTGCGGCTTCCTCGGAAAAATTCCAAGGCAGCATGAATTTTGATTCGAAGACCGCCCCCGTCTGCTCGACGCGGCCGTCCAACGTGGCTGCCATCCATTTGTGGATGGGGTGCCGAACTCTTCGCTGAACGTCTCCGATCCTATGGCCGCTGCTCCGCTCGTACCAAGTGCGATTCAAATCTTCGGTGCAACGGCCGAGCTGAACGATGAGATTGCCCGACAGCTCTGGTCGCTCAACCTCTCCACGCTTTTCATGCCAAAGCCGAAGGAGCGCGCCCTCGTTGTCACCCATGATGACCCGAGCATCAGAGCCGCCGATAAAGCCTCCACGGTCCTCTTCCGAATAAAGTTGCAGTTTTTTGCTGGGAATCACGGCACTCTCCCAAGCACGAAACGAGATCAACATAAAATGTTGATAGCTCGTTGGGCTATGGGTGTCAACATAAAATGTTGAGAAGAATGACTCCGCCTCAGTGTCGCGGTGCCAGGGCGCTGCTCAGTATGACGCAGCCTGAGTTGGCAGCCCTAGCTGACCTCGGCCTTTCCACGATCGTCGATTTTGAGCGAGAACGCCGAACGGTGTCGGAAGAAGCAATCCTGAAGATACAGCTGGCCCTAACGGAGGCCGGCATTGAGTTCATCTGGGACAACGGCGGCGGACAGGGCGTGCGGTTGCGATCGACGGATTCGATTACGAAGCGTCGCGATTAAGCGCGGTAATGTTGGAGCTCAGGCTCAATCCAAACTGGGCAGGGGGAGGCTCGAAGCAGATTGCTTGCGGTCGCCCCACGCGGAAGCGAGTTGGGGATCTTGCTGCTTGCGCAAAGTAGACCGATGAACTCGATTTACGCAGGTTCGAAGAAGGCCAATTTAGCCGAGAACTCTTGTGTTTGCTCGTCCTTGGCGCCGAAGCTCGCCAGTGCCCTCTCCGATTTCCACTTGATGCCTCGCTTAAGCTGGGGCCCTCGGGCACCGCACATCATTTTTGACTAGATCTCTGGACTTTGGCGGCCGACGGTTCTAATTTATTAGCGCGCGAGATTTCGTGCTGCGGACTCCGATGGGGCACGCGGACTACTGGGGCCTCCGATGGAGGCACGTTGACGGCCAGGGCCTCCGATGGAGGCACGTTGATGGCTGAGGCCTCCGATGGAGGCGACGCCGACCTCGCGGACCGCGGAGGTCGACGAATTTTCTGAACATCCAAATACTCCAAAGGGCTAGGAGCTCTGCTCCAGCCCATTCGAGTTCGTGCGCCTTGCCGCAGCAGCAGAGTCTGAGGGTTGGGCCTCGTGCCGTTCAAATTATGAGGAGAGCAAGTCATGATAGAGCGATACGTCCGCAAGCAACACATCGCAGACGCCTCCTTTTTCGACATGCCGTTGCTTTTGACCGAGGAGCGAGGGGACTTTGTTTCATTTCGGGATCAGCTGACCCGCGAGATCAACCCGCGCGGTATTCTGGAGGAGATCTTCGCGGCTGAGTTAGCGGCTCATACCTGGGAGATCTGTAGACTACAGCGCTGCAGAACGCTGGTCATCAACATGGCCCTCGAGAACGCGCTGGCACAGCTCCTTATTCGAATCGTAGATCCGGACGACTCGACGGACTGCATTGTACTGGCTCGCAATTGGTTTAGCGAGCCAGAAGCAAAAAGCGAGGTAGCTGAGTTGCTTTCCGACATTCAGCTCGACGAAGCCGCGATCGTCGCGCAAGCGACCCGAGCGGTGTACAACGATCTCCGTCAACTTGATCGAATGATCAGCTTGCAACAGTCGCTGCGTGACAAGCTTCTCCGTAGCCTTGTCAAATACCGCAAGAGCTTCGCGATTCGGGTAGATGAGGCGATCGCTCGCACCGAGCAGCGGCCCCGCCTCGAATCCCGGCCCGGCTAGGGACGATGGCGACGGATCGGCAGATCGCCGCAAATCGACGGAACGCCCGCAAGAGCACCGGGCCTCAATCGCCCGGCGCTAAGAAACGCACAAGCGGCAACGCACTCCGACATGGATTGGCGACGAGCTATGCGGCCAATCCGGCGGAGGCTGCGATGATTGACCAACTCGCCCAGCAAATCGCGGGCTCCCGTCAGGAGCGCCTCGCGCTTGCTTTCGCGCGGGAAGCCGCGGTCGCACAGTTCGACCTTGCCCGTGTTCGCCGGGTCAAGGCCGAACTGATCCGCCAAGTCGCGGAGTTCGGATCGGTCGACCCGCCAAGGGTTTTC
The DNA here is from genome assembly GCF_020194195.1 of Bradyrhizobium sp. BRP19. Classification (NCBI taxonomy): domain Bacteria; kingdom Pseudomonadati; phylum Pseudomonadota; class Alphaproteobacteria; order Hyphomicrobiales; family Nitrobacteraceae; genus Bradyrhizobium; species Bradyrhizobium sp. BRP19. The sequence continues at coordinate 210,705 of NZ_JADYVZ010000009.1, forward strand.
AACTCATGGAAGGAGGAATGGCGATACATCAAGGCCTCCTTGCGTAACAACAACACCTGGTTGCCTCTGCCCATACCGCCCGATCCGGCGAAGACCATGCCGGCCGACGCTCAAGAACGTGTGGTTGAGGCGATCCGACGGGCGCTGCCCGAATTGGCCAAGTTGGAGCGCTATGAATTCCGTGCGATCGGCCGGCGCAACCGCGCGCTTCGCGCTCTATGGACGATGGAATTCAGCCAATCCGGAGAAGTTGAGAAATAGCTAGATAGCAATCTTAAGTAGAGATGGTGGTTTTGGCAAAACCAAGCCAATTTTTCCCTTTAAATTCAATATTCCCTGCAAGATCAACGCTGCTGGCCGTTGCAACACCGTGCCAGCGGGTTACCATTGATCTCGGCGAGGATGGCGTTAGCGCTCGTCCACGATGACCTTGCCGTCATTCGGCAGCGTGCCGGGACTGACCAGCTCGACGGCTCCTCCGAGCTTCGTTATCGCGCGCAAGCTGGCCGCGATGTCGTCGCGGAGCGAGTCGCTAGGGGGCGCAGCTTCCGCTCTCAACGTCATGGCGTCGGTCTCGCCTTGGCGCGTGACGATGAGGCGAAGTCTTCCGAGCCCCGCGTGGCGCTTGCCGATCTCGGCGATCTGCTCGGGACGGACGAACATGCCCTTGATCTTGGTGGTCTGGTCGGCGCGGCCCATCCAGCCCTTGATGCGCATGTTGGTGCGCCCGCACGGGCTCGTGCCGGGCAAGGCCGCGGTGAGGTCGCCGAGCGCGAGCCGGATCCAGGGATGGTGCGGGTCGAGCGAAGTCACGACAATCTCGCCGACGTCACCTGGTGCGACCGGATCGCCAGTGCCGGGCTTGACGATCTCCAGGATCAGGTCCTCGTTCACGACCATGCCTTCGCGGGCCTCGGTCTCGAAGGCGATGAGGCCGAGATCGGCGGTACCGAAGGCCTGGTAGGCATCGATGCCGCGCCCCTTGATCTCGGCCTGCAGCGAGGGCGGAAACGCTGCGCCCGAGACCAGCGCGCGCTTGATCGAGGAAACGTCACGCCCCGAGCTTGCGGCGGCATCGAGCAGGATCTTCAAGGAGTCCGGCGTGCCGCTGTAGCCGACCGGCCGGTAGGCCTCGATCAGCTCGAACTGCTGCTCTGTGTTGCCGGGGCCGGCGGGGATCACCGCGCACCCGAGCGCCCGCGCCGACGCATCGAAGATGAATCCCCCGGGGGTGAGATGGTAGCTGAAGGTATTGAGGACGATGTCGTCGGGGCGGAACCCGGCTGCGAACAGCGCCCTTGCGCCGCGCCAGGGATCGGCTTGTCGCCCTTCCGGCTCGAAGATCGGACCGGGGGAGGTGAACAGGCGGGCGAACGAGCCAGGCGCCGCCGCCACGAAGCCTCCGAAGGGCGCGGAGGCCTTGTGCAGGGCGGGCAGTTCCGACTTGCGCAACACCGGCAAATCCGCCAGAGCCGCCCTGGAGGTCACGGCGGCGGGATCGAAGCCTTTCAGCCGCTCGGCATAGGCCGGGGCGGCCATCGCGGCTCGCAGCACCTCCGGCAGGCGGGCGAACAGGTCGGCCTCGCGCGCGGCTTGCTCACGCGTCTCGCGGGCGTCGTAATGGGCGGTCATGGCTGTTCTTTCCGTGTTGGCATCCGTTGCGCGCCGCCACCGGCATGGCTATCAGACCGCCAGTGGCGAGGCTTGAAAGGGACCCGATGGCGGACGAAGGAATCATTGCGGCGGACGAGGCGTCGAACGTCGTTGCGCGCCTGAAGCGCCGTATGATCGACGAGGCGCTGCCGCTGTGGTCGACGGTCGGCTGGGATCACGCCGCAGGCGGCTTCATCGACCGGCTGCACCGCGACGGTGCGGCGGATGTCGCCGCGCCCCGGCGCGTGTTCGTGCAGGCCCGCCAGATCTGGTGCTACGCCAAGGCGGCACAGATGGGCTGGTATCCCGAGGGGCGCGCGATTGCGCTGAAGGGGCTGGAGCACCTGCTGGCCAAAGCGAAGGCGCCCGATGGCCGGCCTGGCTATGTGCACCGGCTGACGCCGGACGGATCGGTGCTGGATGCCCGGCGTGATGCCTATGACCACGCCTTCATCCTGTTTGCGCTCGCCAGCGTCTATGCGCTCGACCAGGATGCGCAGGTCCGCGCCGAGATCGATGCGCTGCTCGCCTTCGTCGACGGCCACCTGCGCTCGCCGCATGGCGGCGTTCACGAAGGTCTTCCGGTCTCGCTGCCGCGCCGGCAGAACCCGCATATGCATCTGTTCGAGGCGATGATCGCGTGCTTCGAGGCGACCCACGATCTGTCGTTCCAGAACCGTGCCGGAGAATTCTTCGCACTGTTCCTCGCCAACCTCTACGACAAGCAGAAGCACGTCTTGTCGGAGTATTTCGAGGAGGACTGGTCGAAGATCGAGCCGGTCAGCGTCGAGCCGGGTCACCAGGCGGAATGGGTCTGGCTGCTGAAGAGTTTTGAACGCATCACGGGATGCCCGACCGGCCAGCGTCGTGCGGAATTGCTGGAGACCTCGCTGCGCTATCGTGACGAGGCGACGGGCTGCCTCGTCGACGAGGGCGATGCAAGCGGCAGCATCCGCCGCAGCACGCGCCGGCTGTGGCCGCAAACCGAGATCGCGAAGGCGTGGATCGCGCAGGCCGAATCCGGCGAGGCGGGTGCGGCGGACGAGGCGCGCGCGGCGCTGGTGCGGCTCGAACGGCATTATCTCAGCCATCCCGTCAAGGGCGGCTGGTACGACCAGTTCGATCGCGACGGCAAATCGCTGATCGACACCATTCCTGCGTCGTCGTTCTATCATGTTCTCTGCGCGGTCACGGAAGCCGAGCAGGTGCTCGGCTAGGCTCCTTGTGGATCACAGCCAGCGCTTGCGCCGCTTGAAGCTCTTGAGGTTCTTGAAGCTCTTGCGCTGGTCGCCGGCGCCGCCGAGGTAGAATTCCTTGACGTCCTCGTTGTCGCGCAATGCGTCGGCGCTGCCGTCGAGCACGACCTTGCCCTGCTCCATGATGTAGCCGTGGCTCGCCACGGAGAGCGCCGCGCGCGCATTCTGCTCGACCAGGAGGATGGTGACGCCGAGATCGCGGTTGATCTTCTGGATGATCGAGAACACCTCTTTCACCAGCAGCGGCGAGAGGCCCATCGAAGGCTCGTCCATCAGGATCATTTTCGGGCGCGCCATCAGCGCGCGGCCGATTGCGAGCATCTGCTGCTCTCCGCCGGAGAGATAACCGGCAAGGCCGGTGCGTTCCTTCAAGCGCGGGAAATAGCTGAAGACCATGTCGAGGTCGGCGTCGACCTCGCGGTCCCGGCGCGTGAAGGCGCCGAGCTTGAGATTCTCGAGCGAGGTCATGTCGGCGACGATGCGCCGGCCCTCCATCACCTGGAAGATGCCGCGGCGGACGATCTTGTCGGGATCGATGCCGTTGATCCGCTCGCCCTCGAACAGGATCTCGCCGCGCGTCACCTCGCCGTCCTCGGTCTTGAGCAGCCCCGAGATCGCCTTGAGCGTCGTGGACTTGCCGGCGCCGTTGGCCCCGAGCAGCGCCACGATCGCGCCCTTGGGCACGTCGAGGCTGAGGCCGCGCAGCACCAGGATCACATCGTCATAGACGACCTCGATGTTGCGCACGGCGAGGAGGGGAGCGGGTGCCACGGCGGTTGGCTTGGCGCGGGATGCTTCGAGGGTGTCGGTCATGCTTCAAAACTCCGCTGTCATCGCCCGGCTTGACCGGGCGACCAGTAGTCCAGAGGCGCCTGAGATTCATCGAGAAGCCGCAGCGTACTGGATCCCCCGCCCAGGTGCGCAATTGCGCACAACGCGAGGGATGACAGTGTTCGCGTGGTGAAAGCCGGGCTCACCACCCCAGCCATTCCGGCTTGCGCGGCAGCTCGACGGTCTTGACCTTCTCGAGCTTGATCGTGCCGTTGGCCATCAGGTCGTTCAGGTCGGCATTGGTCGAACCGGAGACCTTGGTGCGATAGAGATCGACCTTGAGGGTACCGCGATGGTCCTTGTTGGTCCAGGTCGAGGGATTGCAGACGCCGTCCATGCCGGCCGGCACCCAGTCCTTCTTCTGGTAGAAGCCCTTGGCGACGTTCTCACCGGTGGCACCTCCGTTCTTGGCGGCCCAGTCGAGCGCTTCCCTGGCGTAGAGAGCGCTACAGACGCCTGCGATATAGTGCACCGGTCGATAGGCCTTGCCGCTTGCATCCGATATTTTCGAGATTTCCATCACCGTCTTCATGCCTGGCGCGTTGCCGCCCCAGGTTACGGCCGTGCGTAGCGGGAAGACGACGCCGTCGGCGGCGTCAGCCGCGGTCTTGGCGGCGTTCTCGTCCATGCCCCAGACATTGCCGAGGAACTGCACGTCCACGCCGGCGGTCTTGCAGGCCTTGAGCACGGAGATGTTCGAGGCTGCGGTGTTGCCGAGATAGGCGTAGTTGGCGCCGGAGCTCTTCAGGCTGAGGCATTGCGCGGAGTAATCGCCGGGCGTCAGCGCGAACACGATCGGCGGCAGCACTTCGAAGCCGAGTTCATTGGCGATCGCCTCGCCGGCGGCCTTCGGCGCGTTCGGGTACGGATGATTGCCGCCCATATGGACGAATTTCGGCTTACCGCTCTTGCCCTTGGCCTTCCAGTCTTCCGCCGCCCAGGTCACCAATGCCCGCATCGCGTCCGAATAGCTCGGGCCGTAGAAGAAGTTGTAGGGCGCGGGTTTGGCCTTGCCGCTCACGCCTTCCGGATCGGTCAGCGCCGCCGCGTAGGAGGCGGAGATATAGGGAATCTTGTCCTGCGCAACAAAGCCGGTCAGCGCTTCGGTATCTGCGGTACCCCAGCCCATGATCGTTGCAACCTTGCCATCCGGCGCCGACCACTTCTTGTAGAGCGCGATCGCGCGCGGCACCTGATAGCCGTAGTCGTTGGTATCGAGGTTGACCTGCTTGCCGCCGATACCGCCGTTCTTGTTGATCCAGGCAAAGGTGTCGGCGACGGCCTGGCCGTAGGGCGTGCCAACGTCCGACGTCGCACCGGAGTAGTCGGCGAGATGGCCGACGGCGATCTGGGCCTGCGCACTGGCCGCAAAACCAGCGATCGCAAACGCGAGCGACGCGGTGCTTAAAAGCGATTTGGTCTTCATGGGTTGGTTCCTCCTGTTATCGTTTAAGTGAAGTAGCCGTGCTCAATGCGAGAACGGGTAGAGTTTCCAATACGCCTTGATCTGTCGCCAGCGATGCGCGAGCCCATCGGGCTCGAACATCAGGAATGCGATGATGATCACCCCGATCGCGATCTCGCGCAGAAAGGTGATGTTGGTGTTAAGCGAGAGCGCCTTGTCGATCGCGCCGCCCTTCAAATGATGGCTGATGAACTCCATCGCCTCGGGCAGCAGCACCACGAAGGCGGTGCCCATCAGCGTGCCCATGATCGAGCCGGTGCCGCCGATGATGATCATGGCCAGGAACAGTATTGAGCGCTCGATGCCGAAGCCTTCCTGGGAGACCACGAGCTGATAGTGCGCGTAGAGCGCGCCCGCGATGCCGGCGAAGAAGGCGGCGAGACCGAACGACAGCGTGCGGTACCTGGTGAGGTTGATGCCCATGATCTCGGCGGAGAGATAATGGTCGCGGATCGCCACCAGCGCGCGGCCATCGCGCGTGCGCATCAGGTTGGTGACGAGGATGTAGCTCAAGAGCACATAGGCCAGCACGACGTAGAAATATTGCCTGTCGCCCCGCAGCGTGTAGCCGAAGATCGAGAACGGCTCGGCGCTCGCCGGCACCGAGCCGCCGGAGAACCACTCGGCGCGCGAGAAGAAGTCGAGCAGGATGTATTGAGCGGCCAGCGTTGCAATGACGAGGTAGAGTCCCTTCAGCCGCGCCGCGGGGATGCCGAAGATCAACCCAACCAGCGCCGTCACGAGTCCCGCGAGCGGGATCGCGAAGAACACCGGGATCGGCGCATTATTGGAGATGTAGGCCGAGGTGAAGGCGCCGAGCAGGAAGAAGGCCGCGTGTCCGATCGAGATCTGGCCGGTGAAGCCGACCAGGATATTGAGGCCGAGCGCCGCGATCGAGAAGATGCCGATCTGGATCAGAATGCTGAGCCAGTAGCCGCTGAAGAGTTGCGGCGCGAGGCAGAGCAGCGCGACGCCCAGAATCGCGAAGTTGCGGCTGGTGGTGGTCGGGAAGATCGTGGTGTCCGCGGCGTAAGTGGTGCGGAAATCACCAGCGGGAATGAGGGCAGGGCCGGCCATGGATCAGATCCGCTCGATGTCGTGGGTGCCGAACAGGCCGTAGGGCTTGATCATCAGCACGATGATGAGAACGTAGAACGGCGCGATCTCGTAGAGATTGCCCCAGTGCAGATACTCGCTGTCGACATATTGGGCGACGTTCTCCAAAAGCCCGATGATGATGCCGCCGAGCACCGCGCCGCCGACGGAATCGAGCCCGCCGAGGATCGCCGCCGGAAACACCTTGATGCCGTAGGCAGCAAGGCCCGAGGACACGCCATTGACGACGGCGACGACGACGCCGGCGACCGCCGAGACGGTCGCCGAGATCGCCCAGGCCATCGCGAACACGCTCTTGACGGAAATGCCGAGCGACTGCGCCACCTGCTGGTTGAACGCGGTGGCGCGCATCGCAAGGCCGTACTTCGACGCGCGGAAGAACCAGGCCATGCCGATCATCATCGCGACCGACACCACGAGGCTCATGACGTAGACGGTCTGGATCTGCAGTCCGAACAGGTCGACCGACTGGCTCTCGAACACGCGCGGGAACGGCTGCGGATTGACGCCGAACATCCATTTCAGCGTCGCCTGCAGCACGGTGGAGAGGCCGATCGTCACCATGATCACCGAGATGATGGGCTCGCCGATCATCGGCCGCAGGATCAGCACCTGCACCGCGATGCCGAACACGAACATGAACACCAGCGTGATCGGCATGCCGATCCAGAACGGCACCTGGTATTTCGCCAGCAAGGCCCAGCACACCCAGGCGCCGACCAGCAGCAATTCACCTTGCGCGAAGTTGACGACCTGCGTCGCCTTGTAGATCAGCACGAACGACATCGCGACTACGCCATAGAGCGTGCCGACCACGAGGCCGTTGACCAGGAGCTGGATGAGGAAGGCGGTGTTCATGTTGGGTGACTCAGCCCGTCATTGCCGGGCTGGACCCGGCAATCCATCGATGAGGAAGGAAGACTGTTCGGAAGAGGATGGATGTGCGGGTCAAGCCCGCGCATGACGAGGATCTGTATCACTCCGCAGCCTCCGCCATGTGCCCGTGCCCGCCGAGGTCCACCACGCGCAGCGTCGTTCGCACCCGCTGCGTGGTGCCGTCCTGGAAGCGGATCACGGTGTCGACGGGGATGTCGGAATCGCCGCGGTAGATGGCGTCGATGATGCCGGCGTATTTCTCGTTGATGACGCCGCGGCGCACCTTTCGCGTCCGGGTGAGCTCGCCGTCGTCGGCGTCGAGCTCTTTGTAGAGCAGCAGGAAGCGCGAGATGCGCTGGGCCGGCGGCAGCGTGGCGTTGACGGTCTCGACCTCCTTCTGCAGCAGCGCGTAGACCTCCGGCCGTGAGGCGAGGTCGCTGTAGGTCGTGAAGGAGAGGCGGTTCTTTTCCGCCCATTTCGAGATGATGGAGTAGCGGATGCAGATCATTGCCGCGAGCGCGTCGCGGCCGGCCCCAAGCACCACGGCTTCGGCGATATAGGGCGAGAATTTCAGCTTGTTCTCGATGAATTGCGGCGAGAAGCGCTCGCCGCGGGAGGTCTCGGCGAGATCCTTGATGCGGTCGATCACGACGAGCTGGTGGTTGGCGTTGAAATAGCCGGCGTCGCCCGAGCACATCCAGCCGTCCTTGATGTCGGCGACGCTGGCCTCGGGGTTCTTGTAGTAGCCGAGGAACATGTTGGGGTGCCGCACGACGATCTCGCCGACGCCGTGGACGTCGGCATTGTCGATACGGATCTCGACATTGTCGGCCATCGGTACGCCGGTGGTATCAGGATCGACCTTGCCCTCGGGATGCAGCGTGTAGGCCCCGAGCAGCTCGGTCTGACCGTAGAGCGTGCGCAGCGGCACGCCCATGGCCTGGAAGAACTTGAAGGTGTCAGGCCCGAGCGCCGCGCCGCCGGTCGCGGCCGAACGCAACCGGGTGAAGCCGAGGCGATCGCGCAGTGCGCGGAACAGGATCGCGTCGGCAAAGCCCGAGCGCTTGCCCTGTTCAAGCGCGGCAAGGCCCGACTTCATGCCGATGTCGAACAGGCGCTGCTTGAAGGGCGTTGCGTCCATCACCTTGGCACGGACGTCGGCGGCAATCGATTCCCAGACGCGGGGCGCGAACAGCACGAAGGTCGGTGCGATCTCGCGCAGATCGTTCATCATCGTGTCCGGCTCTTCGACGAAGTTGATCTTCATCCGGCAGAGCAGACCTTTGCCGAGCACGTAGACCTGTTCCATGATCCAGGGCAGCGGCAGCACCGAGACATATTCATCGTCGGGACCCTTGGGGTCGAAGGCGAGATAGGTGGCGCAATGGCCGAGCACGCGGCCGGCGGCGAGCATCGCGAGCTTCGGATGCGAGGTGGTGCCCGACGTCGTGCAGAGAATCGCGACGTCCTCGCCCCTGGTGGCATCGACCCGTCTGTCGTAGAGCTCCGGCTCGCGTGCGGCCCGCGCGCGGCCGAGCTCGGCGAATTTCTCCGCCGGCATCAGGCGCGGGTCGTCGTATTTCCGCATCCCACGCGGATCGGAATAGATGATGTGCTTCAGCTTCGGCACGCGCTCTGCAAGGATGAGCAGCTTGTCGACCTGCTCCTCGTCCTCGGCAAAGACCAGCTGCGCCTCGCCGTAGTTGAGGAGATAGGAAGCTTCCTCGTCCAGGACGTCGCGATAGAGCCCGAGGCTGAGGCCGCCAATGGCATGCGTCGCAACTTCTGCCGCGACCCAGTCGGGCCGGTTGTCGCCGATGATGGCGATGACATCACCGCGGCCCAGGCCGAGCTCGATGAGGCCGAGCGCGAAATCGCGCACGCGGGCCTGATAGTCGTTCCAGGTGAAGATGCGCCAGAGCCCGAGATCCTTCTCGCGCATTGCGATCTCGTTGCCGTGCTCCCTGGCATTGAGCCGGAGCATCTTCGGATAGGTGTCGGCCTGCGCGACGCGGCCCGCATAATCCATCATGCCGCGCTCTCCTGCGCCGGAGAGGCATCATCGGGATCGACAAGCACCTCGTCCTCTTCGCCGAGATAGGCACGCCTGACGTGCGGATCGGCGAGCACTGTCGTCGGATCGCCCTCGGCGATCTTCTTGCCGAAATCCAGCACCATGACGCGATGCGAGATATCCATCACCACGCCCATGTCGTGCTCGATCATCACCACCGTCATCCCGAACTCCTCGTTGAGATCGACGATGTAGCGGGCCATGTCTTCCTTCTCCTCGAAATTCATGCCGGCCATCGGTTCGTCGAGGAGGATCAGGCGCGGCTCCAGCGCCATAGCGCGGGCGAGCTCCACGCGCTTGCGCAGGCCGTAGGGGAGGGTGCCGGCGGTGGCCTTGCGCACCGGCTGCAGATCGAGGAAGTCGATGATCTCTTCCACCTTGCGACGGTGCTCGAGCTCCTCCTTGCGCGCGCCGGTGAGCCAGTACAGCGAGCCCGTGAGGAAATTGTTCTTCAAGAGGTGATGGCGGCCGACCATGATGTTGTCGAGCACGCTCATGTGGTGGAATAGCGCGAGATTCTGGAAGGTGCGGCCGACGCCGAGTGAGGCGCGGGCATTCGGCGTCAAGCCGGTGATGTCGCGGTCCTGATAGAACAGCTGGCCTTCGGTCGGCTTATAGCGACCGGAAATACAGTTCACGATCGAGGTCTTGCCGGCGCCGTTGGGGCCGATGATCGAGAACAGCTCGCCTTCCCTGATGGCGAAGCTGACGTCGGTCAGCGCGCGGACGCCGCCGAATCGTAAGGACACGCCGCGCACTTCGAGACTGGTAGCCACCAAACGAATCCCTCCCGGTGATGGCGCTTGATTGGCGCTCTTCCGTTCCTGTCAGGCGATCCTAGTACGGTCGTGCCGGCCAGACCATGCAGCTATTGGTCTCGACCGGACCGGCGCCACCTTCGTTCCCGTGAGGGATCAAAAGCCGCATCGCCCGAGGTGGTCCTCAATAGGGGAAAGCGCTATTTTGAAATGTCTCCGGCCTGACAATTCTGCGACAAAGTTGTCGGGCCGAGCGGGTCTTCATCTTTCGTCGGATGGATGGCCGAAGCGATTCTGTTGCAGTGCAACAGGAGCATGGGGTGACTGAACGGTGCGGCTGGCTTCGAGATCATGATTTCAGAGGATCATCTGAAGCGCATTGCCGCCTGGTCGCGTGAGCTCACACCAGCCGAGATCGAGGTCGCGCGCGCCGGAATTACGGAACGGTCCTACGGCACCGGCGAGAGCGTGTTCATGCGCGGTGATATCTTTGCCTATTGGGCCGGCATGGTGCGCGGCCTTGCCCGCATGGGTGGGGTCTCGCGCGACGGCAAGGAGACCAGCCTTGCCGGGCTGACGGCAGGGGCCTGGTTCGGCGAGGGCAGCGTGCTCAAGAACGAGCCGCGCCGCTACGACGTGGTCGCGCTGCGCGACAGCCGCATCGCGCTGATGGAACGCAGCGCCTTCATGTGGCTGTTCGAGAACAGCGTCGGCTTCAACCGCTTCCTGGTGCGCCAACTCAACGAGCGGCTGGGCCAGTTCATCGGCATGCTCGAGGTCAACCGCACGCTCGATGCCACCGCGCGCCTCGCCCGCAGCATCGCCTCGCTGTTCAACCCGATCCTCTATCCGGAATCGACTGCGCATCTGGAGATCACCCAGGAGGAGATCGGCGCGCTCTCCGGCATGTCCCGCCAGAACGCCAACCGCGCGCTGAACCGGCTGGAGAAGGAGGGGCTGCTGCGGCTGGAATATGGCGGGGTCACGATCCTCGATATCGCGCGGCTCGGGAGCTACGGGGAGGAACGATGATCTGCGCATTCCCGGTGCTTCAGTGCTCATAGAGTTCGACCATCGCGCGTCGGACTCGCCTTACGTCGAGCGGGTATGGCGCAGCCGGAGCCGGCGTGGCGGCTCGTTCCTGTCGATGGCCGAGGGAAATATCGAGCTTGTGGTCACCAGGCTCCCGGAGCTTCTGGCGGTGACGCTCCGAGGGCCGGTCACCCGCGGGACACTCGTCGAATGTCCCGCGAGCGGCGAATGGCTGGCGATCCGGTTTCGGCTGGGAACCTACCTGCCGGAGATACCGACGAGCGCACTGATCGACCATCAAAACATGCAGTTGCCGGTGCTGCCCAACGGCCGTTTTCTGTTTTCGGGTCTGAGCTGGGACATTCCAGGCTATGACGATGCGGAAAGTCTCGTCGCTCGCATGGCGCGCGCGGGTGTCATCGCACGCAGCCACGCGACCGATGCGGCGATCGACGGCGACGTCGACTGGATGAGCCGGCGTTCGGTTCAGCGCCACTTTCGCCGCGTTACGGGCATGACGTTCAGCAGCCATCAGCAGATCGAGCGGGCGCGTCGCGCCGCGGCCTTGCTGGTGAGCGGCAGCTCCGTTCTGGACGCGACATCGGGCGCTGGCTATTTCGATCAGGCCCATCTTACCCGCTCGGTCAGGCAACTGATCGGCATGACGCCTGCGCGCCTCTCGCGCGAGCGGCCGCAATTGTCGTTTTCATACAAGACGACTACGTCCTGATCGCAATATGCCTGGATCGCTCCGGCCGCGCTGGTGGAGCAAACATCGGAGGAGCGCTGCGGTGAGTTTTAAGGCCTATCTCGACAATATCCAGGCCAAGACCGGCAAGAGCCCGGACCAGTTTCGCAAATGGGGCAAGGACCGGGGTTTTTCGACCGGGGCGGGATTGGCCGCCGGCGTGAAAGCGGGTGCCATCGTGGCCGCGCTCAAGGACGAGTTCGGCCTTGGCCATGGCCATGCGATGGCCATCGTCGCGCTTCTCAAGGGGAAGGCGTCGTAGGTGATGACGATGTCCAAGTCGAGACATGTGGCCGGCTCCGTCATGAGCGGGCTCGTGATTGCCTTCATGCTGTTTGATGCCGGGATGAAGCTCGTCCCGCTGGACGTCGTGATCAACGCGACCGCCGAGCTCGGCTATCCCCCGTCGGCCGATCTGGCCCGCGCGCTGGGCGTGGTGGCGCTGGCCTGCACCGCGCTCTACGGCCTCCCGCGAACGGCCGTGCTCGGTGCGATCCTGCTGACCGCCTATATGGGCGGCACGGTGGCTGTTCACTTGCGGGTCGGCAACCCGCTCTTCAGCCATATGCTGTTCGGCGTCTATCTTGCTGGTCTTGCCTGGGGCGGTCTCTATTTGCGCGATTCGCGGGTGGCGGCGTTGCTTCCTCTGAGATCGCCAACGGTGGAGGTCTGACGTCGTTACGGGGACGCCGTCATCGCGCATTGGCCGGCGCGTGCGCCGGCCACAGATCGGCGCGCCAGCGGATCGCGATTGCCACCATCGCGACGAATCCTGCGCCGGCATAAAGCGAGCCCGTCGCGGAATAGCCGATGACGTCGATCAGGCTGCCGGCCGCGAGCAGTCCGATCGGCAAGCCATAGATCACCATCATGCGCACGCCCATGACACGGCCGCGCAGATGTGCGCTCGCGGTGCGCATCAGGATGACGGCAGCCGAGATCATCGACATGCTCTGGGCGATACCGGCGAGGACGAGGCAGGCCATCGCCACCGGCATCGTCCTGACCTCGACGAACACCAGCAGCATTGCGTACCAGGCCAGCGTTGCGCCGATCAGGAGCCGGGCAATGCGTACGCCACTGACCAGGCTGAGCGTGATGGAGCCGATTAGCGAGCCGACGGCGAAGCTCGCCGAAAGATATCCGAGGCCGGTCTGATCAGTGTGAAAGATCTCCCGCGCGATGTAGGGCAACAATCCGCCCGTGAAAGGAAATGCGGTGAGATTCGCCAGAAAAGCGACGCACAGCGCCGCGCGCATTGCCGGCCCGTTCCAGGCATAGACGATCCCCTCTTTGAGGTCGCCAAGCAGCCGCGAAACGGTGTGGCTGCTTGCGGGAAGATCGCTCGTGGTGACGGTCCTTTTCGGCTGGGTCAGGCAGAGCATGAGAAGCGCTGCCGTGAAGTAAAGGCAGGCGATCGCCACATAAACGAGGCCGATACCGAGCACGGCGAACAGCCCGGCCCCCGTCAACGCTCCGGCAATGCGCGCGCTGTCCTGGCTCGTGCGCGCAACACTGATGGCGCCCACCAGCTGCTCGGCCGGCATGATATCGGCGAGCAGCGCGCCGCGAACGCCGAGATCGGAGGGGCGGATCAAGCCCATGATCGTGACGATGATCATGACGCTCAGCGGCGACAGATGACCGCTCAGCGCGAGGACCATGATGGTCGACGACAGCGCCGCATAGGCAAGGCGCATGACGACCAGGAGATCGCGATGGCCGATCCGGTCGCCGATCATGCCGAACACGGGCGCGACCAATGTTCCGACGAACTGGAGTGAAGCCAGCAGCGTGAGCAGCAGCACCGAGCCGGTCTCGACGATGACGTACCAGCCGAGCACCAGCGTCTCGACCTCGAAGGCCCAGGAGGTGAGCAGATCGGACGGCCACTGGAAGCGGTAGTTGCGGATGCGGAATGGCGCGAGCGCCGAAGGTCGTGCAGTGGCGCTCACGACGCGATGACGCGTGTCACGGCGATTTCCTTAACCTTGTTGTTTCTTCTTGCTGTGGCGCAACCTAACGCTGGCGATGCCGGTGTCAATCGCAGTCGCCGCAGGCCGCCCCCGCGCTCGGCTCTTACCTCGCGGCGCTGGCCGCTTTCCTGTCGGCTAACGCACTTGCCATGGCCGAGATCAGAGGACGCATGAAATAGGCTTCGTCGGCGGGCGAGACGTCCGCGCGCAAGCCATGCGCTGCTAGCTCGCCGGAAACGGCCGGGCCGACCGATGCGATCAGCGTGCGTTCGAGACCTGCGCGCAGCTTCGTCTCGCTGCCGCGCGCCTTGGCAACCTCGATCAGCCGGCGGACCTGGCCGAGATTGGTCAGGGCGATCGAGTCGATACGTCCCTCTGCCATGTCGTCAATGGCGGCGACGATGTTGGCATCGGCAGCCTTGGAATCGTAGACGTAGGGCAGCACCGTATCGACGTCGGCGCCTTGCGCGGCCAGCGCGCCGGTCAGCGCGCTATGATCCTTGTCGGGATAGAGCTGCAGACCGAGGCGCCGCCCCTTAAGGTCGAGTCTGGCCAGCATCTCGATTACGCCTTCGGTGGTCGGCTTCTCCGTGGTCTGCTGCGTCTCGAGGCCGATCTCGCGCAGCGCCTTGCCCGGCTTCGGGCCTCGGGTGAACTTGCGCGCCTGGGCGAGCGCCGCGACAAGGGCAGCGTCGAGCCCGCGGGCGCGGGCGAGCTTCATGATGCGGCGCAGGCCTTCGCCGGTCATCAGCACGAGATCGTCAAAGGGCTTGTCGATGGCACGGCGAATCCAAGCCTCGACTGGAGCCGGATCCGGCGCATCATGGATGGTGAACATCGGGCATTGCACGACCTCGGCGCCTTGCTCGGCCAGAAGCTTGGAAAACTGCGCCTCCTCGCGCGCTTCCAGGATCAGGATGCGGTAGCCGTTCAAGCGGTCGGCCATGGGTATGCTCCGTTGAGAATTCGCAATTGTCCGTTCATCCTGACTCCGCGGTTGGGATTGGCGCAAGGGCGGGTCGGTGCTAGAGCAGGGCGCAATCCGCTGGATCGTTCCGCTGCACAAACCTTCATCAAGAGCCGAGCCTTGCCCGACCATCAATACGTCCTGACCCTGTCCTGTCCGGATCGCCCAGGAATCGTCTCGGCGGTCTCGACGTTTCTCGCTCATAACGGACAGAACATCCTCGACGCCCAGCAGTTCGACGACGTCGAGACCAAGAAGTTCTTCATGCGGGTGGTGTTCACAGCGGCCGATCTTGCCGTGGAACTCGCGGCACTGCAGACCGGCTTCGCCGCGATCGCCGAGCGTTTCGGCATGGAATGGCAGATGCGCGACCGCGCTGCGCATCGCAAGGTGATGCTGCTGGTCTCGAAGTCCGATCACTGCCTGGTCGACATCCTCTATCGCTGGCGAACCGGCGAATTGCCGATGATTCCGACCGCGATCGTCTCCAATCACCCGCGCGAGGTCTATGCCGGGCTCGATTTCGGCGGCATCCCCTTCCACCATTTGCCCGTCACCAAGGAGACCAAGCGCGAGCAGGAGACACAGATCATGGACCTCGTCGGCAAGACGAAGACCGATCTAGTGGTGCTCGCCCGTTACATGCAGATCCTGTCCGACGATCTCTCGGCAAAGCTGTCGGGGCGCTGCATCAACATCCACCACTCATTCCTGCCGGGCTTCAAGGGTGCCAAGCCCTATCACCAGGCCCATGAGCGCGGCGTCAAGCTGATCGGCGCCACCGCGCATTACGTCACGCGCGACCTCGACGAGGGCCCGATCATCGACCAGGACGTCGAGCGCATCAGCCATCGCGACACGCCGGAAGATCTGGTCCGCAAAGGCCGTGACATCGAGCGCCGCGTGTTGGCCCGGGCCATCCGCTACCATCTCGACGACCGCGTCATCCTCAACGGCCGCAAGACCGTGGTGTTCGTGGATTAGCGAATGGGGGACGAAAGGTGAGTGGAGGGGGAGCGCGTCCTATTCGCTACTCCCTGTTCGCCATTCGCTTCCTCAGCGCCCCGCGCCAGCCGACGTCGTCCCCGTCGCGCCCTTCTGGGCCTGTTCTTCCTTCTCGCGATCGGTCGCCGGCATCAGCCGCTTGCGCTCGCGCTCCTTCATGTAGGCATCGTATTGCGGCGTGCCGGGCCGCGGCGGCGCATCAGCTGGCAGGCCGCCGGCCCATTGCGGGACGTAGTCGCCCATCCCGGCGGAGAGCTTCTCGTTGACCGTCCCGCAGCCTGCGAGATTGAGCAGGGCGAGTGCGGCGGCGATCGAAAGCGAGCGAGAACGCATGAATATCTCTGGTCGTGCCCCCGACGGGGCGCGGATGGTGGAGCGCCATAGGCGTTAGCGGCAACCATATCTCTCAATAGGTAAAATTGGCCTATTCGAGGGAGGGCAAAGCTGTATACAGAGAAGGTATTATAATAGGCATATTTTGCACTTGATGAGGTCACCGCTGTTGGTACGGTATACACCGGGTATTTGTCATTGGACGGATCGTAGGACGGGGCATGCCACGGACGCACTTAAGATGTCCGGATTCTGCAAATGAGAGACTGAATCCTCCATCCCCGGTGTGGTGCGGCCCTCGTAGGGTGGCAAGGCCATCGCCCTCCGGCCCAGTGTCACAAGGCTTTTTCGTTGACAGGACCATTTCATTTGTACAATCGTACAAATAGCTCTCCGCCGTTGTTGAGGCAGATTGCGCGGCTTGCGCCGAATGGTCGCCCAACGTTCGATTGACAACGGGGTTACAGAGGACGCCATGTGGCCGCACGGCATGGCTTGTCCGTGAGTGAAGCGCGGCAAGGACCGGGTACTCGGTCCGCCGCACAAGAGGTGAGGAATGAAGGGGAGGGACATCTGATGTTCGAACGCTTACGCACCGCAGCGGTCGTTGCGATCGCGGGCCTCGCGGCCGTCGCGCCTGCCAAGGCGCAAGACACGGTCAAGATCGGGCTGATCCTGCCGATGACCGGCGGCCAGGCCTCGACCGGCAAGCAGATCGAGAACGCGATCAAGCTCTACATGCAGCAGAAGGGCGACACCGTCGCCGGCAAGAAGATCGAAATCATCGTCAAGGACGACGCGGCGATCCCGGATAAGACCAAGACTGCCGCGCAGGAGCTGATCGTCAACGACAAGGTCAACTTCATCGCCGGCTTCGGCGTGACGCCGGCCGCGCTCGCCGCCGCGCCGCTGGCTACCCAGGCCAAGATTCCTGAAGTCGTGATGGCGGCCGGCACCTCCATTATCACCGAACGTTCGCCCTATATCGTGCGCACCAGCTTCACGCTGGCGCAGTCCTCGACCATCATCGGCGATTGGGCGGTGAAGAACGGCATCAAGAAGGTCGCGACGCTGACCTCGGACTACGCGCCGGGCAATGACGCCCTCAACTTCTTCAAGCAGCATTTCACGGCCGGCGGCGGTGAGGTGGTCGAAGAAGTCAAGGTGCCGCTGCAGAACCCCGACTTCGCTCCGTTCCTGCAGCGCATGAAGGACGCAAAGCCGGACGCGATCTTCGTGTTCGTGCCGGCGGGCCAGGGCGGCAACTTCATGAAGCAATATGCCGAGCGTGGCCTCGACAAGGCCGGCATCAAGGTGATCGGGCCGGGCGACGTCACCGACGACGATCTGCTCAACAACATGGGCGACGCCGTGCTCGGCACGGTCACCGCGCATCTCTATTCCGCGGCGCACCCCTCGCAGATGAACAAGGATTTCGTCGCGGCCTACAAGAAGGCCTTCGGCAACCGTCCGGGCTTCATGGCCGTGGGCGGCTATGACGGCATCCACCTGATCTACGAGGCGCTGAAGAAGACAGGTGGCGACACCAACGGCGACAAGCTGATCGAGGCCATGAAGGGCCAGAAGTGGGAGAGCCCGCGCGGTCCGATCTCGATCGACCCCGAGACCCGCGACATCGTGCAGAACATCTACATCCGCAAGGTCGAGAAAGTGGATGGCGAACTCTACAATGTCGAGTTCGCGACCTTCGAGGCTGTCAAAGATCTCGGCAAGACCAAGAAGTGACGCGCGAAAGCGCGTCATCCGGGGCGCGCATGAGCGCGAACCCCGGGGATCTCTCTCCAGCGTCATGCCCGGGCTTGACCCGGCCATCCACGCGGCGGCCCAGACAAGAACGTGGATGGCCGGGACAAGCCCGGCCATGACGGATTAACTCAAGCTGAGACCATGACCGCAATCCTCACCAACCTGTTCGATGGCGTCGCTTACGGCATGCTGCTGTTCGTGCTCGCCTGCGGGCTCGCGGTCACGCTCGGCCTGATGAACTTCGTCAATCTCGCCCACGGCGCCTTCGCGATGGCGGGGGGCTATATCTGCATGGTGCTGGTCAACCGGATGGGTTGGCCATTCTTCGCCGCTTTGCCGCTCGCTTTCGTCTCCTCGGCTGCAATCGGCATCGCGCTCGAACGGACGCTGTACCGTCATCTCTACGCCCGCAGCCATCTCGACCAGGTGCTGTTCACGATCGGCCTGACCTTCATGTCGGTGGCAGCCGTCGATTACATCCAGGGATCCTCGCGGGTCTTCATCAATTTGCCCGCCGCGCTCCAAGGCCAGTTCGATCTGTTCGGCGTCGGTATCGGCCGCTACCGGCTGATGATCATCGTGATCTGCGGCCTGCTGACCATCGCGCTTCAAATGGTGCTGGCGAAGACACGTTTCGGCAGCCGCCTGCGCGCGGCCGTCGATGACCCCCGCGCCGCGAGCGGTCTCGGCATCAACGTGCCGCAGGTGTTCGCCTTCACCTTTGCCTTCGGTTGCGGGCTCGCCGGCCTCGGCGGCGCGCTCAGCGCCGAGATCCTCGGCCTCGATCCGTATTTCCCGCTGAAGTTCATGATTTACTTCCTGATCGTGGTCACCGTCGGCGGCTCCTCCTCGATAACGGGCCCGTTCCTCGCCTCGCTGCTGCTCGGCATCGGCGACGTCGCCGGCAAATATTACGTGCCGAAGATGGGCCCCTTCGTGATCTACACCATCATGATCGTGATCCTGATCTGGCGCCCGAACGGCCTGTTCGGCCGCACGGCCGCGCGTTGAGTTCACCGATGAGCGCTGCTTCCGACGTCGGCTACCATGCCCAGCGCCAGGCGCGCTGGCACTACGGCGAAATCGCCTTCTGGCTGATCGTGCTGGCCTGCGGTTTCGCATTTCCGTCGCGCTATCTGATCATGACCGACATCCTGCGCCTCGCGCTGTTCGCGATGTCGCTCGATCTCATCCTCGGCTATGCCGGCATCGTTTCGCTGGGCCATGCCGCCTTCTTCGGCGTCGGCGCCTATGCTGCGGGGCTGCTGGCGCTGCACGGCATCGTCAAGGAGCCCGTGCTGGCGCTGATCGTCGCCGGCCTTGCCGCCATGGTGCTCGGCTTTGCCACCAGCTTTCTGGTGATCCGCGGCGTCGACCTGACGCGCCTGATGGTGACGCTCGGCATTGCGTTGCTGCTGGAAGCGCTCACCGAGCGCTTCTCCAATATCACCGGTGGGACCGACGGCCTGCAGGGCATCGAGATGCAGCCGATCTTCGGCAAGATCCCGTTCGACATGTTCGGCAAGGCCGGCTTCTTCTATTCGCTCGCCGTGTTGTTCCTGCTGTTCCTGTTGGCCCGCCGCGTCGTGAATTCCCCGTTCGGCCTGTCGCTGCGCGCCATCAAGAACAATCCGCTCCGTGCCGCCGCCATTGGCATTCCGGTCAACCGTCGCCTGATCGCGATCTATACGCTGGCTGCGTTCTATGCCGGCATTGCCGGGGCGCTGTTCACCCAGACGACCGCGATCGCCTCGCTGGACGTGTTTTCCATGGAGCGCTCCGCGGACCTGATGCTGGTGCTCGTGATCGGCGGCACCGGCTATCTCTACGGCGGGCTGATCGGCGCGGTGATCTTCCGCATGCTCCAGGAATTGTTCTCGACCATCACGCCGCAATATTGGCAGTTCTGGATCGGGCTCGTGCTGGTCGTGATCGTGCTGGTCGGCCGCCAGCGCCTGCATCGCTGGGTGCTGTATGTGCCGAACCTGATCATCAGGCGGATTGCGGGGCGCAAGGCGATCGTTGCCGTGCCGGAGAGCGATTCATGACCATCGCGCTCGAAACCCAGAATCTCGAAAAGCAGTTCGGCGGCCTGCGCGTCACCCGCGATCTGTCCTTGAAGGTCGAGCAGGGCGCCCGCCACGCGCTGATCGGTCCGAACGGTGCCGGCAAGACCACGGTCATCAACCAGCTCACGGGCGTGCTGAAGCCGAACTCGGGCCGCATCCTGCTCGAAGGCCAGGACATCACCGATCTGCCGGTGCACAAGCGCGTGCTGCGCGGGTTGTCGCGCACGTTCCAGATCAACCAGCTCTACCCGGACCTGACTCCCCTGGAGACCATCGGGCTCGCGGTCTCCGAGCGCCTCGGCCATGGCGGCGACTGGTGGCGACGGATGGGCACGCGCAGTGACGTCAATGGCGAGACCGCCGATCTGCTCTCCCGCTTCCATCTGCTCGACGTCATGAACGAAGAGACCGTGACGCTGCCCTACGGTAAGCAGCGCCTGCTCGAGATCGCGGTGGCCATTGCGGCCAAGCCGCGCGTGCTGCTGCTCGACGAGCCCGCCGCCGGCGTGCCCGAGAGCGAGCGCCACGACATTCTCGCCGTCGTGGGCAGCCTGCCGCGGGACGTCACCGTGCTCCTGATCGAGCACGACATGGACCTCGTGTTCTCCTTTGCTGATCGCATCTCGGTGCTGGTCTCGGGCGCGCTGCTGACCGAAGGCCCGCCCGAAGAGGTCGCGCGCGATCCGCAGGTGAAGGCGGTCTATCTCGGCGAGGAGGCGGTCGATGTCTGACCTGCTCGCGATCGATTCGCTTCGCGCCGGCTACGGCGAGGCGGTGGTGCTGCCGAAGATGACGCTCCGCCTCGCCGAAGGACAGGTGCTGGCGCTGCTCGGGCGCAACGGCACCGGCAAGACCACGCTGATCAACTCCATCGTCGGCGTCACGCGCCGCTTCGCAGGCTCCATTGCGCTGGCCGGCACCGATGTGACGGCGATGCGGCCCGACCAGCGGGCGCGCGCCGGCATCGGCTGGGTGCCGCAGGAGCGCAACATCTTCCGCTCGCTGACGGTGGAAGAGAACATGACCGCCGTAGCGCAGCCCGGTCCCTGGACGGTCGAGAAGGTGTACGAGATGTTCCCGCGGCTGAAGGAGCGGCGGAGCAATTTCGGCAACCAGCTCTCCGGCGGCGAGCAGCAGATGCTGGCGATCGGTCGCGCACTTACCCTCAATCCGAAAGTCCTGCTGCTGGACGAGCCGATGGAGGGCCTTGCGCCCATCATCGTCGAGGAACTCTTGAAGGCGATCGGGACCATCACCCGGTCCGGAGGTATCTGCTCGATCATCGTAGAGCAGAATGCCCAAAAGATTCTGGGGCTCGCCGATCGCGTTGTGATATTGGAGCGCGGAACGATCGTCCACGACGCTCCGAGCGCCGCGCTGAAGACCGACCCCTCTGTCCTGGAGCGCCATCTCGGCGTCGCCGGGGCGGCGGCCCACTAAGATGTCCAGGGAGTAACACATGCAGCGAACCAAAGCCCCCTTCCGCGCCGACGAGGTCGGCAGCCTCCTGCGTCCGCTCAAGATCAAGGAAGCCCGTAGCCGGCTGGAGAAGGGCGAGATCTCGGCCGACGATCTGCGCAAGATCGAGGACATGGAGATCGAGAAGGTCGTGCACAAGCAGGCCTCGATCGGGCTGAAGCTCGCGACCGACGGCGAATTCCGCCGCTCCTGGTGGCATTTCGACTTCCTGGCCAAGCTCACCGGCTGCGAGCTGTTTCACCCCGACACCGGCATCCAGTTCACGGGCGTGCAGACCCGTCACGATGCGGTCCGCGTCATCGGCAAGCTCGACTTTCCAGACAGCCACCCGATGCTGGACCACTTCCGCTTCCTGAAGAAGGTCGCCGACCAGGCTCACGTCACCGCCAAGATGACGATCCCTTCGCCGGCAGTGCTCCACTTCCGCGGCGGACGCAAGTCGATCTCCAAGGACGTCTATCCCGATCTCGACGCCTTCTACGAAGATCTCGGCAAGACCTACCGCAAGGCCGTGAAGGCGTTCTACGACGCCGGCTGCCGCTATCTCCAGTTCGACGACACCGTCTGGGCCTATCTCTGCTCGCAGGACGAATTGCAGAAGGCACGCGAGCGCGGCGATAATCCGGATGGGCTGCAACAGATCTATGCGCGCATCATCAACTACGCGCTGGCGGAGAAGCCGGCCGACATGGTGGTGACGACCCACGTCTGCCGCGGTAATTTCCGCTCGACCTGGATTTCCTCGGGTGGCTACGAGCCGGTGGCCGAGACCATGCTCGCCGGCACCAATTACGACGGCTACTTCCTGGAGTACGACAGCGACCGCGCCGGCGGTTTCGAGCCGCTGCGCTTCCTGCCCAAGGGCAACAAGGTCGTCGTGGTCGGCGTCATCACCTCGAAGTTCGGCGAGCTCGAGAAGAAGGACGACATCAAGCGCCGCCTGGAAGAAGCCGCCAAGTTCGCGCCCTTGGAGCAGCTCGCGCTGTCGCCGCAATGTGGCTTTGCCTCGACGGAAGAGGGCAACATCCTCTCCGAGGAGGAGCAGTGGGCCAAGCTCAGCCTCGCGGTCGAGATCGCGAAGGAAGTGTGGGGGCAGTAAGGCTCCGCCGTTAAGGCTCACCCGTGTCCCGGACGCGCAGCAACGCTCCAGCGTTGCTGCGCAGAGCCGGGACCCATGCTGCTCGACTTGCTGCGCGGAGCTATAGGCCTCAGCTCTGCAGAGCACCGCTGAGAAGCGCTGCGCTGCGTCCGGGCACGAGTCACTTCTCCGCCAGATAGACCCCCACAGAGAGGAGTTCGACCATGGGCACATGCTTGTTCTTCGGGGTCGAGATCACCTTGCCGCGCCTGGCCTTGCCGCGATTGAGCTCGTGCCGCTCGGCGGGCCGTGCCCCTGCACCTCCCACGCGATGATTCCTTCGCAGGCATTGATCATCTTGTCTGCGGCGTCGTGTCCGCCGTGCAGCTCGGCTCGAGCTGATTGCGCGTGCCTGCGCGACCGCGGGCGGACCACAGGAGCGCGGCGAGCAGGGCGACCGGGCAGGCGCGCACGGTAAGGAGGCGATCAGAGGAGAAGCGCCAGTTGTTGCTCGGCGGGGCCAGAGTGGGGCGCGGCTCGCGGCCGGAGCAAACTGTGAAGGAGGCGCTTGGATCCGCTATTCCCTCAGTGGGCAGATTTTGCTAGGAGATTGGTCCCAATCCGTCTGCCCACCGATTTCCCACTCATGAAGAACGACGAAATCCTGAGCCAGATCACCGACTTCTGCCGCAAGGCGGACATGGCGGAATCGACGTTCGGCCGGCGCGCAGTGAACGATGGGAAGCTGGTGCATCGCCTGCGCGAGGGAAAGCGCATCACCATCGACACGCTGGAGCGGATCCAGGCCTATATGGCGGCCTCGATGGCCGGCGGCGTGCCGCCGCCGCGGGGACTTCAGGTGCCGCCCGAGAAGCGCGATCCACGCGGCAATTTCCGCTTCTTCGAGAACCGCCAGAAATACCTACTGTTCGTCCACACCTGCAGCGAAAAGCGGGTGATCGCAGACAGGGTTGCCTTGGAGCTGAGCTCCATCCATCCGCGCCCGCCGGCGCTGCGTCTGTTCGACGCCGGCGTCGGCGACGGAACGGTGCTGGCGCGGGTGCTGCGCGCCACGCACCAGCGCTTTCCGCACATGCCGTTCTACGTCGCGGGCAAGGAGCTCAGCCTGGAGGATTTGCGCCTGACGCTGGAGAAGGTGCCGGACCGCATTTTCGAGCACCCGGCATCGGTGTTTGTGTTCACCAACATGTTCTACGCGGAGGCGCCCTGGCTGACGCCAGCGTCGCCCGCCGCGGCGGCCGCCACCGTCTGGCACGAGGTGCCGCTCCGCGGCGCTTCGTCGGGCGAGTTCGAGCAGCAGATCGCGGAGCTGAGGCCCTTTCTGGAGCAGAACTGGCGCGCTGCGATCAGCCCACGCACGGCCATGCCGCTCTACGAGCGGCCGGTCGTCCTCGTGCTCTATCGCGAGGACCACAGGTTCCTGCTGGATTCGACCATTCCGCGGCCAGGCCAGACTGAGGCCAATTTCGACCTCGTCATCGCATCCCAGCCGTACCGGGCCCTGTCATCGGTCAATTTCCGGGCCAAGCGGATCATTGCACCTCTGGCGCGGGCGCTGCGGCCGGGCGGCAGGCTGATCGGTATCCACTCCCATGGGCAGGATCCGGGCATGGAAATGATCCAGGCGATCTGGCCGGGAGAAAATCCTTTCTCAGTCAGCCGTCATGAGCTACTGCGTGCCGTTAAGTATGAACTTGGATCGGTGGGCCGCGACTTAAATTTTAATGCATACGCGGACAATCGTTCGATCTTCAGGTATGATATGGAAGCGCTGCCCAACGAGGTCACCGGCACCATCGGAACCTCGACGGCCTTTGCAGCGTGGAATGCGGCGGTGTATGTGGCTCAGATTGAGGACGACCGATTGACAGAAATGACTCAAAACGGCCGCACTCTGGATGCCGCCAGGGATGTGCTGCGGAAGTACAACGGGCTCTGGTTTCTCGACGAATCCTACGTCATCTCGCGCCGGCGTGATTGACATCATCAAAAGTAAACATCGCAAACGCCCGCCGGCTAGCGGCGGAACAAGGGGTTACTGATGCGCGCGTCCTATCTCTTCACCAGCGAGTCCGTGTCCGAGGGCCATCCGGACAAGGTCTGTGACCGGATCTCCGATGAGATCGTCGACCTGTTCTACCGTGAAGGGCCTAAGGCGGGCATCGACCCCTGGCAAATCCGCGCCGCCTGCGAGACGCTCGCGACCACCAACAAGGTGGTGATCGCCGGCGAGACCCGCGGCCCGAAGTCGGTGACCAACGAGCAGATCGAGAGCGTCGTGCGCGGCGCGATCAAGGACATCGGCTACGAGCAGGAAGGCTTCCACTGGAAGACCTGCGACATCGAGATCCTCCTGCATCCGCAATCGGCCGACATCGCCCAGGGCGTCGATGCGCTGCAGCCGGGCGAGGTCAAGGAAGAAGGCGCGGGCGACCAGGGCATCATGTTCGGCTACGCCACCAACGAGACGCCCGATCTGATGCCGGCGCCGATCTTCTACGCCCACAAGATCCTGCGCCTGATCTCGGAAGCCCGCCACTCCGGCAAGGAGAAGGTGCTGGGTCCGGACTCCAAGAGCCAGGTCACCGTGCAGTACGAGAACGGCAAGCCGGTCGGCGTGCGCGAGATCGTCGTGTCGCACCAGCATCTGGTTCCCGACCTCAGCTCGAACCAGGTTCGCGAGATCGTCGAGCCCTATGTGCGCGAGGCGCTGCCGAAGGACTGGATCACCGCGAAGACGATCTGGCACATCAACCCCACCGGCAAGTTCTACATCGGCGGTCCCGACGGCGATTCCGGCCTGACCGGCCGCAAGATCATCGTCGACACCTATGGCGGTGCGGCCCCGCACGGCGGCGGCGCGTTCTCCGGCAAGGATCCGACCAAGGTCGACCGCTCCGCGGCCTATGCTGCGCGCTACGTCGCCAAGAACATCGTCGCCGCCGGTCTTGCCGACCGCTGCACCCTGCAGCTCGCCTACGCCATCGGCGTGGCGCGCCCGCTGTCGATCTACATTGACACCCACGGCACCGGTAAGGTTTCGGAAGACCAGCTCGAGAAGGCCGCCGCCAAGGCGATGGACCTCACCCCGCGCGGCATCCGGACCCATCTCGATCTCAACCGGCCGATCTACGCGCGCACCTCGGCCTACGGCCATTTCGGCCGCACGCCCGACAACGAGGGCGGCTTCTCCTGGGAGAAGACCGACCTCGTCGAGCAGCTCAAGCGCGCGCTCTAATAAACGCGACATCCCGGGGCGCGTACGCGAGCGACCCCGGGATCCTCATCTATCACGTCGAGATTCCGGGTTCGCCTCTTGGAAGTGCCCCGGAATGACGAGTTCAACAACAGGACACTCGCCATGAACGCGAAGCCCGGCTTCACCGATTACATCGTCAAGGACATTTCGCTCGCCGATTTCGGCCGCAAGGAGCTCTCGCTGGCCGAGACCGAGATGCCTGGCCTGATGGCCACCCGCGAGGAGTACGGCCCGAAGCAGCCGCTGAAGGGCGCGCGCATCGCCGGCTCGCTGCACATGACGATCCAGACCGGCGTGTTGATCGAGACGCTCGCCGCGCTCGGCGCCGACATCCGCTGGGTCTCCTGCAACATCTATTCGACGCAGGATCACGCTGCCGCTGCGATCGCCGCCGCCGGCATTCCCGTCTTCGCCGTCAAAGGCGAGACGCTGACCGAGTACTGGGACTACACCGCCAAGCTGTTCGACTGGCACGGCGGCGGTCACCCGAACATGATCCTCGATGACGGCGGTGACGCCACCATGTATGTCCATCTCGGTCTGCGCGCGGAGAACGGCGACACCGCCTTCCTCGACAAGCCCGGCTCCGAGGAAGAGGAAGTATTCTTCGCGCTTCTGAAGAAGCAGCTCAAGGAAAAGCCGAAGGGCTACTTCGCGGGGATCGCCAACAGCATCAAGGGCGTCTCCGAAGAGACCACCACCGGCGTGCATCGTCTCTATGACATGCAGAAAGCGGGCACGCTGCTGTGGCCGGCCATCAACGTCAACGACAGCGTCACCAAGTCGAAGTTCGACAACCTCTATGGCTGCCGTGAATCGCTGGTCGACGGCATCCGCCGCGGCACCGACGTGATGCTGTCGGGCAAGGTAGCGATGGTCGCCGGCTTCGGCGACGTCGGCAAGGGCTCGGCCGCCTCGCTGCGCCAGGCCGGCTGCCGCGTCATGGTCTCCGAGGTTGATCCGATCTGCGCGCTGCAGGCGGCGATGGAAGGCTACGAGGTCGTGACCATGGAAGACGCCGCGCCGCGGGCCGACATCTTCGTCACCGCCACCGGCAACAAGGACATCATCACCATCGAGCACATGCGCGCGATGAAGGATCGCGCCATCGTCTGCAACATCGGCCACTTTGACAACGAGATCCAGATCGCGTCTCTGCGCAATCTGAAGTGGACCAACATCAAGCCGCAGGTCGACGAGATCGAGTTCCCCGACAAGCACCGCATCATCCTGCTGTCGGAGGGCCGCCTCGTGAACCTCGGCAACGCGATGGGCCATCCGTCCTTCGTGATGTCGGCGTCCTTCACCAACCAGACGCTGGCGCAGATCGAGCTGTTCGCCAACAACAAGGACGGCAAGTACGAGAAGAAGGTCTACGTGCTGCCCAAGACGCTCGACGAGAAGGTCGCCCGCCTGCACCTCTCCAAGATCGGCGTCAAGCTCACCGAGCTCCGCAAGGACCAGGCCGACTATATCGGTGTGAAGCAGGAAGGCCCGTACAAATCGGACCACTACCGCTACTGAGCCACCGGTTCGACCAACCATCGACGCAAAGCCCCGGAGCGATCCGGGGCATTGTTGTTTCGGGACATGGAATTCAACTCGCTTTGCAGTTGCGGCACGTTGATTGCCGATTGACGGCCAGCAGCGGCAGGCGGACAATCCGCCCCGGCGGAGGAAACCATGCAACAAGAACATTTCGACGTGCTGATCGTCGGCGCCGGGCTATCAGGCATCGGCGCCGGCTATCATCTGCAGACCAAGTGTCCGGCCAAGAGCTACGTCATCCTCGAGGGACGCGATTGCATCGGCGGCACCTGGGACCTCTTCCGCTATCCCGGCATCCGCTCTGACAGCGACATGTTCACCCTCGGCTATTCGTTCAAGCCGTGGACCGATCCGAAGGCGATCGCCGACGGGCCGCAGATCCTGAACTACGTGCGCGAGACTGCTAGCGAGAACGGCATCGACAAGCACATCCGCTTCCACCACCGCGTCAAGCGCGCGGCGTGGTCGACGCCGGATGCGCGCTGGACCGTCGAGGCCGAGCGCATCACGGGCGAGGGCGCGACCGAGCTGGTGCGCTTCACCTGCAACTTTCTATTCATGTGCTCAGGCTATTACAAATACGAAGCGGGCTATACGCCGGAGTTCAAGGGCGCCGCTGATTTCGCCGGCCGCATCGTGCATCCGCAGAAATGGACCGAGGACATCGACTACGCGGGCAAGCGTGTCGTCGTGATCGGCTCGGGCGCGACAGCGGTAACGCTGGTGCCGGAGCTCGCCAAGCAGGCGGAGCAGGTCACCATGCTGCAGCGCTCGCCGACCTATGTGGTGTCGCGGCCGGCGCAGGATCCCGTCGCCAACAAGCTGCGCCGCAACCTGCCGGCGAAGTTCGCCTATCACCTGATCCGCTGGCGCAACGTGATGTGGGGGATGTTCTTCTTCCAGCTCAGCCGGCGCAGACCGGCGAAGGTGAAGGATCTCATCCTCAAGGGCGTGAGGATCGCGCTCGGCCCGGACTACGACGTCGCGACCCACTTCACGCCGCGCTACAATCCCTGGGACCAGCGGCTGTGCCTCGTGCCCGACGGCGACCTCTTCAAAGCGATCCGCGAGCAGCGCGCCAGCGTCGTCACCAGCGAGATCGACACCTTCACGCATGACGGCATCCGCCTGAAGGACGGCCGCGAGCTGGCGGCCGACATCATCGTGACGGCGACCGGGCTGGTGCTCCAGGTCGCCGGTGGCCTCGAGGTCAGCGTCGACGGCCGCTCCGTCGATTTCGCCAACACGCTGACCTACAAGGGCATGATGTATGCCGACGTGCCGAACATGGCCTCGGCCTTCGGCTACACCAACGCGTCCTGGACGCTGAAATGCGACCTCACCTGCGAATATGTCTGCCGCCTCATCAATTACATGGACCGGCACAATTTCCGCCAGTGCATGCCGCACAACGATGATCCCACCATCACCGCACAGCCTTCGCTCGATTTCACCTCGGGCTACGTGCAGCGCTCGATCGCCAAAATGCCGAAGCAGGGCTCGAAGCGGCCCTGGCGGCTCCACCAGAACTACGCGCTCGACATCGTCTCGTTGCGCTTCGGTCGGATCGACGATGGCGTGATGCAGTATTCCTGATCTTGCTACGTAGGATACCGGGATAGCCTCGCGTTCGCTTGA
Source organism: Bradyrhizobium sp. BRP19 (assembly GCF_020194195.1). Taxonomy (NCBI): domain Bacteria; kingdom Pseudomonadati; phylum Pseudomonadota; class Alphaproteobacteria; order Hyphomicrobiales; family Nitrobacteraceae; genus Bradyrhizobium; species Bradyrhizobium sp. BRP19. The sequence continues at coordinate 239,654 of NZ_JADYVZ010000009.1, forward strand.
GACGAATCGCGACTTGCGGTAGTATTTTTTGCGCTGCAAGAAGTTTATTTCCGGCAACGTCTGAGTTCCGCGTCGTTGCCATCTAAGGGGAGCGCAGGACATGCACGTCCTTGCCCTGGTCACGCAAAAAGGCGGAAGCGGCAAGAGTACGCTGTCCGTTGGACTGGCGGTGGCAGCAATGCAGCGCGCTGAGCGCGTGGCTCTCATTGAGGCGGACGCGCAAGGTACGATCTCGAAATGGAAAGAGCGCCGCGATCATCCCTACCCCCGCGTCGAGCGCGTTGCCGATCCTGCCGAGATCGAACCGTTGATCGCGCGCCTGAAGGCCGAAGGCGTCTCGCTTGCCATCATCGACACAGCTGCCACGACCAACAGCCTGGCGATGCGCGTCATCGCCTGCGCCGATCTCTGTCTCATCCCGGCGCGCCCGAGCCCGGCCGATATCGAAGCCGCAATTCCTACACTGATCGCCATTCGCAGACTCAACCGCCGATTTGCCTTTATCCTCAATCAGACACCGACGCGAGGGTGCCGGCTGAGCGAAGCTGCCACATCGCTAAGCTCGCTCGGCGTGCTTGCACTCCCGTTTATTGCGCAGCGTAACGATCACCAGGATGCACTCGGAGCAGGGTTGGGCGTGACGGAGTTCGCACCGGCGGACAAAGCTTCGGACGAAATTGTAAGTTTGTGGGGTTGGATCGCGGCGCACTTGGCCGAGGAGTCGGATGATTATGGGAAAGGCGCGCTCAAAGCTGCCTGCTGACGTTGCACGCACCGGGCGTCGCTCGCTGCTGGAACTGGCGGAGGAAGTGAGCCGTGCGGTCGACGAGGGCTTGGCCATGCCGCAGGGCTCAGTCGCCGTCTTCCCCCAAGATGCGCCGCAGATTGCGCAAGAAGCGCCTGCTCCGATGACTGTTCCGGTACAAGAAGCGGCCAGCGTCATCGTTGCAAGACCTGAACCTTCGAGCAGCACTGATCTCATCGTGGACATGGCTAAGGGATATCAAGCCTGCGCTTTGGCATGAGCGCTACGCTCAACTTCGCCAACGACCTCGCAAAATCACGGCTGGCCAGTGTGACATCAGAGGCCAATGAAACCGTCGTCGTGGAAAGCGATCTCATCGACGCGATTGGGACGGCAGCCGAGTGTCGCACCGTCGTGCTCGAACTGATGAAGGTCAATGCAGGCGCGACCTTGGAGTATGCGCGGGAGCTAGGGCGTGCAAAGACTCTGGCAGAGTTGGTTGAGCTGTCGGGCACGCATGCGCGAAAGCAATGTGAGTTGGTCCTGAAGCAAACCGAGTTGCTGAGGTCGCTTGCTCAAAGCATGGCAAAGCCCAGTGCCAGGTGATGCAGCTCGCCTGCCATCATCGCACGCAGGATCTGCGCGCAACGATCAGGGCGCGGCCGAGATCGATTGCCAGTGCCAGCACCACCGCACCGCCGCCGAGGCCGAACAGGACGAGATAGTCTCCGCCGGTTTGCGCATCGATCCAGGAGAAGCCGTAAGCGGCGGCCGCCTGAAACAGCGCAAAGCTTGTGGTGGCGTAGCTCCAGGTCGTGCGCTGCTGTTCGGTCGAATTAGGCACGAACTCGTGGATGCGTCCGAGCACCAGCATCACGATGGCCGGCGTGAAGCCGCCGACCACCACGCTCAACACGATCAGCGACAGCGGCGCGGTGCTGGCGGTCGCAACAGCACGGCCGCGGCCTCGATCAGGAATGCCGCGCGAAGGGCGGGACCAAAACCCGAGCGGTCGCCGAGATGGCCGGTGACGAGCGGGCTGACGATCGTGCCGAGGTCATGTCATCCTCTTGCGCGCGACGGCGTGCAGATCATCCTGCCTGGGCGGCGCGGTGGCGGCGGAATTCCTGCACGGGCAGGCCGCCCCAGCCCCAATTGTCGGTGTCGACCTCCTCGATCACGACGAAGGTGGACTCGAGCGGCTTGCCGAGCACGTCGCGCAGCAGCTCGCTCGAGCCCTTGATCAGTGCGGCCTTCTCCTCCGCCGTGAGCGACGCCGCACCCGGCGCCGTTCCGTCGCGGGTCACTTGAATGGTGACGATGGGCATTGTCGTTCTCCTCCGCTCAGTGGCCGGCGCTCTGGCCGCCGTCGACATGCAGAATTTCGCCGGTGACAAAGGAGGCGCCCTCGAGATAGAGCACGGCATCGACGATGTCAGACATCTCCCCCATATGGCCGACCGGGTGCAGTGCGTCGAGCTGGGCATGCGTCGCGATCGGGTGCATCGGCGACTTGATGATGCCGGGCGACACCGCATTCACGCGGATGCCGCGCCTGGCGTATTCGATCGCGAGCGACTTGGTCGCGGCGTTCAGCCCGCCCTTGCTCAGCGAGGCCAGCACCGAGGGCACATTCGAATTGGCCTGATCGACCAGCGTCGTCGTGATTTGGACGACGTGGCCAGACCCCTGCTTCTCCATTTCGGCGATGGCAAGCTGCGTGATGTTGAAGAAGCCCGCGACATTGGTGCCCATAGCTGCGGCATAGTCCTCGGCCGTGTACTGGGTAAACGGTTTTGCGACGAAGATGCCCGCGTTGTTGACCAGCGTGTCGACTCGGCCGAAGCGGGCGATCGCTTGCGACACCACGCGCTCTGCGGTGGACCGCTCGGCGATGTCGCCTGCAACGGCGAGGACGTCGTCGTCACCCGACGGCTTGATGGAGCGCGCCGTTGCGACGACGCGATAGTTGCGATCGCGAAAACCCTGGACCAGGGCGGCGCCGATACCCTGCGATGCACCGGTGATGATGGCGACCTTCTGCTCGATACCCATGACGGGCTCCTGTTGTTGGCTTGAAAACCTGCGCCAGCGGCGGCTGGCTTGGGCGTTGAGGTACGCTGCGGCGGCTTGCTTGCGAATATCCGCTGCCCGGCAGACACTCTTTCGCGACGCGAACGAATGCCGGATCGATCCTTGCGGAGGTTGTCGCAGCCGGCGCAAACGCCTAGCTTTCAGCCGAAATCTCAGGGGGCTGCGGCGAGCGCATGGATCGTCTGGACGCGATGAAGGTGTTTGTCCTTGCGGTGGACGAGGGCAGCTTGGCTGCCGCAGGACGCAAGCTCGGCCGATCGCCGGCTGCGGTGAGCCGCGCCATCGCCTTTCTGGAGCAGCGGGTCGGCGCCGAGCTGCTGCACCGGACGACACGCTCGATTAAGCTGAGCGAGGAAGGCGAGCGTTATGTCGCGATCTGCCGCCGCGTGCTCACCGATCTGGAGGAGGCCGAGGACATCGCGGCCGGACCGCGCACGGCTCCGCGTGGTCTGCTCACGATCACCGCTCCGGTGGTCTCCGGCGAGATGGTACTGCGGCCGATCCTCGACACGTTTCTCGACGCCTATCCGACCGTATCGGCAAAACTCCTGCTGTTCGACCGTGCGGTCAATCTGATCGAGGAAGGCGTCGATATCGCGCTTCGCATCGGTCCGCTGGCGGATTCGGCGATGGTGGCGATGCGGGTCGGCGGGATCAGCCGCGTCGTGGTGGCAGCTCCCCGCTACCTGAAACAACATCCGCGCATCACCGAGCCGGGCGATCTCGCCAAACACCAGATCGTCGCGATGGCGCATCTGCCCAATTCCTGGACCTTTGCGCCGCAGCCGGGCTCATCGGCGCCGCGCACCGTGCAGTTCACCCCGCGGCTCGTCGTCAACAGCACCTATGCGGCAGTGGCCTCCACTGTGGCCGGGCGCGGCGTGGCGCGGATGTATTCGTACCAAGTGGCCGAGCAGGTCTCGCGCCGCGAGCTCGAGATCGTGCTGGCGGACGACGAGGATCCGGAGATGCCGGCGCATCTGATCTGCCCGCAGGGCCGGCTTTCGGTGCCCAAGGTGCGCGCCTTCACCGACTTCGCCGTGCCCCGGCTGAAGAAGCAGTTTGCGCTGCTGAAGCAGAGGACCAAGGCGCGTTGAGCCGCTTCATGCCCCCGCAATGCGCGTTTTCGCGTATACGGCGGGGCGGCTGAATCGGCGATGGTTCCTGAACGGTTAACGCCGATTTAACGGATAAGTCCTACCCTGTCTCGGCCGGGGTTACTCGTAAGGCCGAGGTGAGCCCAATGGAAGCCCAGAGAATAGCGGTCGACGCCGTCGTCGCGCTGACCGATTGCGACCGCGACGCCGTCATCGCCTTCATCCGCCGCCTCTATCTCGCCGGCGTCACCGACCCCAAGCGCCTGACCTTCAAGGGCCTGCAGGCGCTGTCGCGGGCTTGATTCGGCTCGTTTCGGCCGGTTTAGACCCCAGTCCATCCCCTTGCTCTCCCCGGCGTGATTGCAACCCAGCGGTGAATATCTTGCCGCTCCGGCCGGGTCGGGCTACACGACACCCCGGCTGGGTCACTTGGGGATTGGGGAAATGTTGAAACAGCTTTTTGCGCCGCAGCTCGTCATTTTGTACGTGCTTGCGGCTTCGACGATTTACGTCCACTTCCGCGGCAAGCAGCGGCTGCGCTTCGCGCGCCAGCTCGGCGATCACTCGACCTATCTCGCACCTTACAATGTGCTGATGTATGCGGGCTCGGCGGTGCCGAACAAGCCGGTGATCTCGGTCGATCAGTTTCCGGAGCTGAAGCCCCTCCGCGAGAACTGGGAGACCATCCGCGACGAAGCTGTGCGCCTGTTCGATGAAGGTTTTATCCGCGCGGCGGCGAAGAACAACGATTGGGGCTTCTACTCGTTCTTCAAGAGCGGCTGGAAGCGGTTCTACCTGAAATGGTACGACGACTTCCTGCCGTCGGCGAACACGCTGTGCCCGAAGACGGTGGAGCTACTCAAATCGATCCCGAGCGTGCATGGCGCGATGTTCGCGATGCTGCCGCCCGGCGGCAAGCTCGGCGCTCACCGTGATCCCTTCGCCGGGTCTCTGCGCTATCACCTCGGCCTGGTCACGCCGAACTCGAACAAGTGCCGGATCCTCGTCGATGGCGTCGAATGCGTCTGGCGTGATGGCGAGGCCTTCATGTTCGACGAGACCTTCATCCACAGCGCCGAGAATGCGACCGACGTCAACCGCATCATCCTGTTCTGCGACGTCGAGCGCCCGATGAAGTACGGCTTCATGACCGCGATCAACCGCTGGGTCAGCCATCACATCGTCAAGGCGTCGGCGACCCAGAATGTCGACGGTGAGCACGTCGGCGTGCTCAACAAGGTGTTCGGCAAGCTCTACGAGATCCACCTCGCCAGCCGCAAGGTGAAGGAGTGGAACCGCAACGTCTACTACACGCTCAAATACTCGCTGACGGCCTTGATCCTCGGCCTCATCGTGTATTCGGCACTGAATTGAGGCAAATGCGCGGGGCGGATCAGCGAAGCTTGGTCGGCCGTTGCCTCATCTCGATCCGCCCTAGCGCGATCGTCTGATCTCGGTCGGCATTGTCTAGTGATGGTGCTTGTGCTTGTGCCCTGCGGAGCCGTCGGGACGCTGATAGCCCCGTAACTCTGCATATCGCTGCATCTGGCTCTGATCGAGCACGGCAGCGGTTGAGAGGTGGTATTTGAGGTGGCTCTCGCGGAGCTGCCCCTGAGTTTCGGCAATGGCGCCAATGCTGGTCTTGAGCGCTTCCGATGTGACCCTGCGGGAAGAGAAGAGGTCTTCCAGCGCTCTCTCTTGCTCGACGAGCTTGTTACCCAGCGGAACGGCTTCCTGTTTCATGGCATCGAACAGCCGTTGAACCTCGGCGCGCTGATCGGCGGTCAGGCCGAGACGATCACTGAGCTCGAGGACGTGGCTGGGACCGGGATATCCATTGAGCTCCGCAGCGAGAGCCAAGCCCATACCGCGTCCGGCGCGGAGATCGTCGATCTGTTGCTGTGACAGCGCCTTGATGGGGCGCTTCTCAAGGCCGGCATAGGGTTGACTGGACTGCGCGCCGGCTGTGCTGCCCGTGAGGAGGAGGGAGGCTGCAAGCAGAAGGACGCGGTTCATGAATCTGGCTCCCACAAAATGGAGCCGGCCGATGTCGAAGCATCGAACCCGGCTGTGACGTGACACCTGTCGCGATCGAGTGATCCCGGAGCACAAATCTTGCTGGATCGTCCGGCCCATGGCAACAAAGATCGCCGTGATTGAGTTGCAGAATGTGGAGCAGGTGATGGCCTCTTTGCCGACCGCGAATACTGAGATCACGCAGTTCTTCCGCCGATGGCTGGACACCTTCGCGGGTTATGTCCGAGAGGTCGATTACGCCTCGGCGCGGCCGCTCTTCGATCCGGACGTGCTCGCCTTCGGCACCCATAGCGACGTCATCCCCGGCCTCGATCAATGGGTCAAAACCCAATGGGACAATGTCTGGCCGAAGACGACCGACTTCCGTTTCGTCCTCGATCAGACCTCCGTTCTGGCATCACCGGACGGTATGATGGCAACCGTCGTCGCGCCGTGGACGAGCACGGGCTATCATCCCGATGGCAGTACGTTCGCGCGCCCAGGCCGCGCGACGATGGTGTTTTCGAGGAACGGCGATGGCTGGCTGTGCGTGCATTCGCACATGTCGCTCAATCGCGGTGTGCCGCAGGCGAGCCACGCCAATCGGCCGGTAAAGGCCTGGTAGCTCGACCGCGTGTACGATCGACATGCAAAAGGCCCCATTCCGGGGCCTTCTGAGTTCGAGCTGCAGCGAGCCTTATTCCGGCTGGCCGATGCTGACCTTCAGCGTGCCGATGCCGTCGACGCCGCATTCGAGCTTGTCGCCAGGCTGGAGCTGCGACACGCCGGCGGGCGTGCCGGTCATGATGATGTCGCCGGCGGCGAGCTTCACCTGCTGGGAGAGCTGCCAGATGATCTCGGGCACATTCCAGATCAACTCGGTGAGGTCGCCCTTCTGCGCTTCCTTGCCGTTGACCGTCAGCCAGATCTTGCCCTTGGAGGGATGACCGATCTTCGAGGCCGCCTGCAGCGCGGAGCAGGGCGCCGAATAGTCGAACGACTTGCCGATCTCCCACGGGCGCTCCTTCTTGCGCGAGGCGATCTGGAGATCGCGCCGGGTGAGGTCGATGCCGACGGCGTAGCCGTAGACGTGGTCCAGAGCCTTGTCGGCGGGAATGTTCAGTCCACCGCTCTTCATCGCGACGACCAGCTCGACCTCGTGATGCAGATCCTTGGTCAGAGGCGGATAGGGAATGGTGGCGCCGTCGGGCACCAGCATGTCGGCATGCTTGGCGAAGAAGAACGGCGGGGCGCGCTCGTCATTGCCCATCTCGCGGATGTGCTCGAGATAGTTGCGGCCGACGCACCAGATGCGGCGTACCGGATAACGGCCGCTCTCGCCGACGACGGGAAGCGAAGCCTGGGGCGGAAGCGGGATGACGTAGGAGGCGGCGTTCATGCGGGTCTCGCTGCTCTTGAGGTGGAACGAACTTTATGCGGTTGCACTGATCGGCGCCAGAGCGCCGGCGTCGTGATGCTGCAGGCGGAAGAACGAGGCATAGCGGCCGCCGCGACGGAGCAGCTCGTCATGGCGGCCCTGCTCGACGATCTCGCCGCCTTCGACCACCAGGATGCTGTCTGCGTGCATGATGGTGTGCAGGCGGTGCGCGATCACGATGGTGGTGCGGTTCTGGCAGAGATGCTCGATCGCCTCCTGCACCTGCCGCTCGGATTCGGAATCGAGCGCGGCAGTGGCTTCGTCCAGGAGGATGATCGGCGCGTTCTTGAGCAGCGCGCGCGCGACCGCAATGCGCTGGCGCTGTCCGCCCGAGAGCTGGGTGCCGTGCTCGCCGACGGGCGTGTCGTAGCCGAGCGGAAAGCCTGTGATGAAGTCGTGCACGCAGGCCGCCTTCGCCGCCTCGACGATCTCGTCCTCGCTGGCGTCCGGCTTGCCAAAGGCGATGTTGTTGCGGATGGTGTCGCGGAACAGATAGACGTCCTGGCCGACATAGGCGGTCTGGGCGCGCAGCGATTTGCGCGAGACCGACGAGATCGGCTGGCCGTCGATCACGATGTCGCCCAGCGTCACCTCGTAGAAGCGCAGGAGCAGGCCCAGCACGGTCGACTTGCCGCCGCCGGAGGGGCCGACCAGCGCAGTCACCTTGCCGGGCTCCGCGACGAAGCTCATCCGGTTGAGCACCGTCTCGCCCGAGCGATAGGAGAAACTGACATCGCGCAGCTCGATACGGGCATCTGTCAGCTTCAGCGCCGGCTTGTCATCGTCGGACTGCTCGCTCGCGGGGCTGTCGACGACCTCGAGCAGCATACGGGCGCCGACGAGCTGGCTGTTGAGATCGATGTTGAGCCGGGCCAGCCGCTTGGCCGGCTCGGTCGCCATCAGGAATGCGGTCATGAAGGAGAAGAACGCGCCGGGCGTGGCGTTGAGCGCGACCACGGCATAGCCGCCATACATCAGGCAGCCCGCGACGGCGAAGCCGCCCAGCATCTCCATCAGCGGGTTGGAGCGGTTGGCGACGCGGGCCATCTTGTTGGCGTTGCGTTCGACGACCGCGATGTTCTCGTCGATGCGCCTCTGCATGGTCTCTTCGAGCGTGAACGCCTTGACGGTGCGGATGCCCTGAAGTGATTCCTGCATCGTCTCCATGATGTCGGCGGTGCCGGTGAACTGGTTGAAGGCGAGGCCCTTGATGCGCTTGACCAGCTTGCGCAGCACCAGCATCGCCGGGGGCACTGCGACGAGGCCGATGAACGACATCAGCGGATCCTGCCACACCATCACGCCGATCATGGCGAGCAGCATCAGGAGGTCGCGCCCGACGGCGTTGACCAGCATGTTGAGGACGTCGGTGATCGACTTGGCGCCGGCGGTCAGCCGCGCCAGGAATTCGGAGGAGTGCCGCTCGGAAAAGAAGCCGACGCTCTCGCGCATCAGCTTGGCGAACAGCTGGCGCTGGTTGGTGGCGAGGATGGCGTTGCTGATCTTGGTCAGGATCACCATGTGGCCGTAGGTCGCCACGCCTTTGATGAAGAGCAGAACGACCGTGATCCCCGAGAACATCGCGATGCCCGGGATGTTCTTGTCGACATAGGCCTGGTTGATGACCTGGCCGAGCACGTAGGTCGCGCCTGCGGTCGCGCCGGCGGCGAGCGCCATCAGCGCGAAGGCGACGAGATAGCGCCGCCAATAGACGATGCCCTGTTCCGTGATCAGGCGGCGAATCAGGACCGCTGCCGCGTAGGGATCGTCGGTGATTTTCTTTGGAAACTGGGCCATCCGGTGTCCATTGACGGCGCAGGACAAAAGCCTGCCCGCGCGTCAGGGATCGATGGGCCTCTGTGCCCGCTCAAGCCGGGTTTTTCAAGCCCAATTAAGGGCTTGCGCTTGGGATGATTCTAGGCGGAGGCGGCGTGGCGGAACTCGCCGTGGCGCTCGCGGAACAACTTGTCCTCCCAGGCCAGCGCATGGGCTGCGATGGTCTCGAGGTCGTCGTATTGCGGCCGCCAGTCGAGCAGGCTGCGGATGCGGCTGGTGTCGGCGACCATGGTCATGATGTCGCCGGGCCGGCGCGGGGCGTATTGCACGGCGAAGCTGCGGCCCGAAACCCGGCGCACCGCGTCGATGGTCTCCAGCACCGAATAGCCGCGGCCATAGCCGCAATTGAGCGTGGACGAGGCGCCGCCATTGCGCAGATAAGCGAGTGCCGAGCGATGGGCCTGCGACAGGTCCGTGACGTGGATGAAGTCGCGGATGCAGCTGCCGTCCGGGGTCGGATAGTCGGTGCCGAACACGTCAATCTTGGCGCGCTGGCCGGTGGCGGCCTCAACCGCAATCTTGAGCAGGTGCGTGGCGCCGACGGTGGCTAGCCCGATGCGCGCCTGCGGATCGGCGCCGGCGACGTTGAAATAACGCAGGGTCACGTATTGCATGCCGTAGGCGGCTGCAACGTCGTGCAGCATGATCTCGGTCATCAGCTTCGAGGAGCCGTAAGGCGATAGCGGCCGCGTCGGCGCGTGCTCGGGCACCGGCACCTGGTCCGGATTGCCGTAGACCGCAGCGGTCGAGGAAAAGATGAAACGGCCAATGCCGCGCTTGACCGCGACGTTGAGCAGGTTGCGCGCGGTGGTGAAGTTGTTGCGGTAATAGCCGAGCGGATCGCGCATCGAATCCGGCACGACGACCGAGCCTGCGAAATGGATGATGCTCTCGATGTCGTGCTGGGCGATCACGCCTTCGAGCAGGTTCTCGTCGCCGGCATCGCCGATGAACAGCGGCACGCCTTCGGGCAGGTAGGCCGAGAAACCGGTGGAGAGATCGTCGATCACGACGACGTCCTCGCCGGCTTCCGCCAGCGCCAGGACCGTATGACTTCCGATATAGCCGGCGCCGCCGGTGACTAGCACAGTCATGATCTCACCCGTCTTCGATCAACGCGCAAGGCTAGCGCTTGCGTGGTGAAGAGGGGGTATCGGCACAGCTGAACTGGTCACTATGCTTAATGTTGCGTATAGGGACTTTGCGAAATGGAGTGTGACGTGGCGGGTTTCCCCGGCGATCTCGAATTGATCGTGCCAAATCTGCACAGGCGCTATTCCGGGGTCACCGCGACCAACCGGATGGTGGCGCCGCGGCTGGCAAAGCTGTACCGCGCCGCCTGGTTCGGCTCGGACGCGCCGGCGGGGATCGCGCGCCTGAGCATCGGAGATCTCCTCAAGCTCTGGCGCCGCACGCGGCCTGTGATCTGGCATGCGCGCCGCAACAACGAGATGATCGCGGGCGTTGGCTTGCGCGCGCTCGGCTGGCCGCTCAAGCTCGTGTTCACCTCGGCGGCGCAGCGGCATCACAGCTGGATCACGCGCTGGCTGATCCGGCGCATGGACGCGATCATCGCAACGTCAGATCTCTCGGCCTCGTTCCTGAAGGTGAAGGCGACGGTGATCCCGCACGGCGTCGACACCGACGTCTACGCGCCGCCCGCCGATCGCGCTGCGGCTTTCGCGGAAGCCGCGCTGCCCGGCCGCTACGCCATCGGCTGTTTCGGCCGCGTGCGGGCGCAGAAGGGCACCGATCTGTTCGTCGATGCGATGTGCCGTCTGCTGCCGCGTTATCCGGATTTCACCGCTGTCATCGTCGGGCAGGTCACGGCCGAGCAGACGCCCTTTGCCAACGACCTGAAGAAGCGCATCGAGGCAGCAAACCTGCAATCGCGCGTCGTCATCACCGGCGAGCTGCCGATCGAAGCAGTGCAGCGCTGGTATCAGCGCCTGACCATCTACGCCTTCACCTCGCGCAACGAAGGCTTTGGGCTGACGCTGATCGAGGCGATGGCGGCGGGCAGCGCGCTCGTGGCCGCGCGCGCCGGCGCGGCGGAGCTCGTCGTCGAGGATGGTGTCACCGGCGTGCTGATCCCGACGGGAGATGCCGACGCGCTCGCTGCGGCGCTCGAGCCGCTGATGCGTGATGTGGCCGTGGCGATCGCGATGGGCGAGCGCGGGCGGGCGCGGGTGCTCGAGAAGTTCAGCCTCGATGCCGAGGCGGCGCGGATCGGCGCGGTCTATCGGCCGCTGCTCTGAGGCCGTTTTCGCCTGTCGCAAACAAAACCGCGAAAACAACCCCATGCACAGTAGCCGGGGTCAGCAAAATCAAGGAGTTGGCGGAGAGTTCGAGAGATTGCGGATTTTTCGAACGAATTTTGACTCGTCGGGCAAAACAGTGGCAGGATGTCATCATCGGGCGAGCCACGATCGCCTCAGTTCGTCACCCGCTTCCCGCTTCCCCCAGCACCCTCTCCGCAATCCCCACCACCTCGCTTGCCGCAATATTCCGCATGCAGCGGTGGTCGTTCACCTTGCAGACCGTGCTCTGGCAGGGCTGGCAGGACAGCTTTTCCTTGTCCTGCACCAGTGTCGCGGCGAGGCCGTTCAGCGGGGCCCAGAGATAGGGGCTGGTGGGACCGAAGATGCCCATGGTCGGCGTGCCCAGGGCGGCTGCGATGTGCATCAGGCCGGAATCGTTGGAGATGGCAACGCCGGCGGCGGCCATGGCGAGGATGCCATTGCGCAAGTCCGAGCCGGTGAGATCGCGGACGCCCGGGCCGCCGGCGGCGACGATCTCCTGGGCGAGCTCCTTTTCGGCGGGACCGCCGACCACCCAGACCTCGAGGCCGCGCTCGACCAGCAGGCGAGCGGCTTCGGGATAAGAGGTCCAGCGCTTGGAGACGCCGACCGAGCCCGGGGCGAGCGCCACCGCAGCGCCGGCGCCGAGACCATTGGCCTCGCGCCAGCGGGCGATCTGTTCGGCCGGGACGCGCAGTTGCGGCACCGGCCATTCCGCGGGCAGGGGCGCGCCGTCGGGCTGGGCGAGGGCGGCGTTCTTGTCGATGAAGCGGGGCAGCTTCTTCTCACCCCAGCGCCAGCGGTTGAGCAGGCCGAACCGGAGCTCGCCGACGAAGCCGATCCGTTCAGGAATACCGGCGAGTGCCGGCGCGATGGCCGCTTTCCAGGTCCGGGGCAGCACCAGGGCAGTGCCGTAATTCTGTTTCCGCAGCAGCCCTGCCAAGCCGAACTGGCGTGCGACGGCCAGCCGGCTGCGCGGCATATCCCAGACGATGCCGGCGCGCACCCCGGGCATGTAGTCCACCAGCGGGGCGCACAGGGAGGTGGTGAGGAGATCGACCGGCCGATTCGGCCAGCGCTCCTTCAGGACCCGCACGACGGTGTGATTCCGCACGAAATCGCCGATCCACATGTAGGGGACGATCAGGATCGGGCGTGTGTCGCTCCGATCTGCATCACTACCAAGTTGCGAATCAATATTCATTCGTTATGAGGGCCGAACACGTGCCGATATGGCGGCTCGGTTAGCCGCTCCGGGCCGGCAGGTAAAGGCGGCAGAAGAGCAATCCCAAAACAGCTTACACTTTGGCGGATCATGCGCTAGGGCAGGATCGGGCACCTAAAATCGGGCAGGTAGGTGGAATGTTGCTGGTGACCGGCGGGGCCGGTTTTATCGGATCGAATGTCGTGGCCGCGCTGAACGAGGCCGGTCGCAGCGACGTCGTGATCTGTGATCTCCTCGGAACCGAAGGCAAGTGGCGCAATCTCGCCAAGCGGCAGCTTGTGGATATCGTTCCCCCGACCGAGCTGATTGACTGGCTAAAGGGCCGCAAGCTGGAGGCCATGATCCATCTCGGGGCGATTTCCGCGACCACGGCGACCGACGGTGATCTCGTCGTCGAGACCAATTTCCGCCTGTCGATGCGCCTGCTGGACTGGTGCACGATGAACGCGGTGCCGTTCATCTACGCGTCCTCGGCGGCGACCTATGGCGACGGCACGGAAGGCTTCGACGACGATTCCTCGCTTTCGGCGCTGAAGAAATTGCGGCCGATGAATCTCTACGGCTGGAGCAAGCACCTGTTCGATCTCGCTGTCGCCGAACGTGTGGCGCGCGGCGATCGGCTCCCGCCGCAATGGGCCGGCCTGAAATTCTTCAACGTGTTCGGCCCCAACGAATATCACAAGGGCTCAATGATGAGCGTGCTGGCGCGGCGCTTTGACGACGTGAGGGCAGGCCGCGTCGTGCAGCTGTTCAAGTCGCATCGCGAGGGCATCGAGGACGGCGACCAGCGCCGTGATTTCATCTATGTCGACGACGTCGTGCGCGTGGTCCTGTGGCTGCTCGCGACGCCGTCGGTGTCCGGCCTGTTCAACGTCGGCACCGGCAAGGCGCGCAGCTTCAAGGACCTGATGCTGGCTGCCTATGCCGCGCTCGGCACCAGGCCCAACATCGAATATATCGACATGCCCGAGCAGATCCGCGGCGCTTACCAGTATTTCACCCAGAGCGAGGTCGATCGTCTGCTCCGCGCCGGCTATAACGGCGGCTTCACGACGCTCGAGGACGCGGTGAAGGCCTATGTCGGGGATTATCTCGACCGGCCCGACCGCTTTCGCTGAGGCCCTTTCGACCATGCCGACGCCCATTCTCGATTTCGATGCCCTCGCGCAAGCCATCTCAGGCCGTACGGTGCTGTGCATCGGCGACATCATGCTGGACGAGTTCGTCTACGGCGAGGTGTCGCGGATCTCGCCGGAAGCGCCGGCGCCCGTCATCGCCGCCCAGCGCAGCGAGATCCACGTCGGCGGCGCCGGCAACGTCGCGCGCAACGTCGCTTCGCTCGGCGCGCGCTGCATCTTCGTCGGCCTCGTCGGCGAGGACGGCGCCGGCACGCGGCTCGAGGCCGCGCTCAATGATCAAGCCGGCATCGAGAGCGTGCTGGTGCGCGACGCCTCGCGGCCGACCACGCGAAAGGTCCGCTTCGTCTCCGAACATTTTTCCACGCACATGCTGCGCGCGGATTGGGAGCAGGCGCTGGCTGCGTCCGAGGAGGTCGAAACGAAGTTGATCGACGCGATCCTGCCGCAGATCGCGCGCGCCGACATCGTGCTGCTGTCCGACTATGCCAAGGGCGTGCTGACGGCGCGCGTGATCCGCCACACCATCGATGCCGCGCGCAAGCTCGGCAAGCCCGTCATCGTCGATCCCAAGAGCCTGAACTGGGCGATCTATCGCGGCGCCACGCTGCTCACGCCCAACCGCAAGGAATTCTCGGAAGCGACCCACAGCCGCGCCGACACGGTGCAGAGCATCGTCGAGGCCAGCGAGGACGTGATGCGGCTCGCCGATTGCGAGGCGATCCTGGTCACCCAGGGCGAGCACGGCATGACCTTGGTGCCGCGGAATGGCGGGGCCGTCCACGTGCCGGCCGTCCCGGTGAAGGTGCGCGACGTCTCGGGCGCCGGTGACACCGTCGCCGCTGCGGTTGCGGTGTCGCTCGCGGCCGGCGCGGACTGGGACACGGCACTGCGCATGGCCAACGCCGCCGCCGCCGTCGCGGTCGGCAAGCAGGGCACCGCCAGCGTCAGCGCGGCCGAGCTGCGACGCAAGATCCTGCCGCATGCCACGCTCGCGGCCGAAGAGAAGATCGTGCTCGACCCGGCAGCACTCGACGCGCAGCTCGCCGAATGGAAAAGGCAGGGCCTGCGCGTCGGCTTCACCAACGGCTGTTTCGACATCCTTCATCCCGGCCACGTCAAGGTGCTGACCGCGGCGCGCGCCGCCTGCGACCGCCTGATCGTGGGGCTCAACAGCGACGCCTCGGTGCGGCGGCTGAAAGGTGCCGATCGTCCGGTCCAGGACGAGCGCGCGCGTGCCGAGGTGCTCGCCGCACTGGAGGCCGTCGATCTCGTCGTCATCTTCACTGAGGACACGCCGATCGACCTGATCACCAGGATCAACCCCGGCGTGCTGGTGAAGGGCGGCGATTACACACGCGAACAGGTCGTCGGCCATGAGGTGGTCGAGGCCGCGGGCGGGGCGGTCGTGCTGGTCGACATTCTCCAGGGCTTCAGCACGACGGCGCTGGTTCATCGCGCCCGGGGAGGGGGCAAGTGACGGCGCTCGCACGCGAGACCCCCGGCCAGATGTTGCGGCGGCGCCTGCGCAGTCCGGCGGCCTGGCGTGAAACAGTCGATCTGTTTGCGATCCTGACTGCGGCCTCGCTGCCCTGGTCGACATCGCTTGCGGGGATCTTCAACGCGCTGATGCTGATCTGCATGGTGCCGTTCCTCGATCTACGCGACTTCCTGCAGTCCTTGAAGCGTCCGATCTGCATTGCGCCGATCGCGCTGGTCGTTCTCGCGCTGCTGGGGACGCTATGGTCGGACGCGGCCTGGGGTGCGCGCTTCTACGCGGTCAATCCGACCGTCAAGCTGCTCGTGCTGCCGGTCCTGCTCTATCATTTCGAGCGCTCGCCGCGTGGCCACTGGATATTCATCGCCTTCCTGGTGTCCTGCGCCTTGCTGTCGGTGATGTCCTGGCTGGTCGCCTTCTACCCGAACCTCGCGCTCAAGACCGATCCGCCCGAGCGCGGCATCTTCGTCAAGAACTACATTGACCAGAGCCAGGAATTCGCGCTTTGCGCGGTGGCGCTCGCCTATCCGATCGTGATGCTGTTGCGCGAGAAGCGATACTGGTTCGCCGCGTTGCTGACGGCGCTGGCGCTTAGCTTCTTCATCAATATGACCTTCGTGGTGGTGTCGCGCACCGCGCTCGTCACCATTCCGATCATGTTCGGCGTGTTTGCACTGCTTCACCTCAAATGGCGCAGCATCGCGATCATCTCCGGCGCGCTGCTCGTCGGCGCCGTTCTCGCCTGGCAGGCCTCGCCGCAATTGCGCCACACCGCCGAGAGGTTTACCACCGATTACACCGGCTATGTGGAACGGGGCGAGGCAACCTCGATGGGCATGCGGCTCGAGTTCTGGCGGAAGTCGCTCGGCTTCTTCGCGGAGGCGCCGATCCTGGGGCACGGCACCGGTTCGACCCGCGGGTTGTTCGAACGCGTCGCGACGCCCGCCGGTCAGGGGCGGGCGTCAGCCGAGGTGATCGGCAACCCGCACAACCAGACGCTGAACGTTGCGGTGCAATGGGGCGCGATCGGTGTCGCCATTCTCTACGCGATTTGGATATTGCATCTGCGGTTGTTTCGCGGCGACGGGCTTGCCAATTGGATCGGACTCCTAGTCGTGGTGCAGAACGTCTTTACCTCGCTGTTCAACTCGCATCTGTTCGACTTCCACGAGGGCTGGATGTACGTCATTGGCGTCGGCGTCGCCGGCGGAATGGTGATCCGGGAACAACAGCTCGGGGCGAAGATGAGGGAAGCCGGTTCCTGAGGGGCCACGCGGCTGGCAAGTCTTGTCGAGATGGGCTATCAGCGCGGTCAAGTTGCATTTAACTGGGTTTTCATCGGTCGGCGGATGACGCGACTTTCGCATCTCACCTCGCGCAATTTCCTGATCGCGCTCCACGACCTGCTGGCGACCACGGCGGCGCTTTTTGCCGCCTTCTATCTGCGATTCGAGGGTGGCGACGATTTCTACGCTCGATTGCCGCTGCTGTTCCAGATCCTGCCCTACTTCCTCGCCTTCAGCGTGGTCGTGTTCTTCCTCTGCAATCTGACCACGACGAAATGGCGTTTCATCTCGCTGCCTGATGCGCTGAACATCATTCGCGCGGCGACCGTGCTCACGGTTGCGCTGCTCGTGCTCGACTACATCCTCGTTGCCCCCAACGTTCGCGGCGCCTTCTTTCTCGGCAAGGTGACGATCGTCCTCTACTGGTTTCTCGAGATCTTCTTCCTCAGCGCGCTGCGCATGGCGTACCGCTACTTCCGCTATACGCGGGTGCGGCGTCACGCGAGGGGCGGGGAGGCCGCGCCGACGCTGCTGATCGGCCGCGCCGCGGATGCCGAAGTGCTGCTGCGCGGCATCGAGAGCGGAGCGATCAAGCGCATCTGGCCGATCGGCGTCTTGTCACCATCGCCTGCCGATCGGGGCCAGCTCATTCGCAACGTGCCGGTGCTGGGCGGCATCGACGACGTCGAGGACGTGATCTCGGATTTCGCCAAGCGCGACAAGCCCATCGCGCGCCTCATCATGACACCATCGGCTTTCGAGCCGGAGTCGCATCCGGAATCGATCCTGATGCGGGCGCGCAAACTGGGTGTGATCGTGAGCCGGATGCCCTCGCTGGAGAGCGGCGATACGCCAAGGCTCACGGCGGTTGCGGTCGAGGACCTCCTGCTGCGTCCGAGCGAGAAGATCGACTATGCGCGCCTGGAGGCCTTGATCAGGAGCAAGGCCGTGATCGTCACCGGCGGCGGCGGCTCGATCGGATCCGAGATCTGCGAGCGTGTGGTCGCCTTCGGCGCGGCACGTCTCTTGATCGTGGAAAATTCCGAGCCGGCTCTCTACGCGGTCACCGAGGCGCTGGCCGCGCGTGGTGCCACCGCACAGATCGAAGGCCGGATTGCCGACATTCGCGACCGCGAGCGCGTCATGCGCCTGATGGCCGAGTTCAAGCCCGACATCGTCTTCCATGCCGCGGCGCTCAAACACGTGCCGATCCTCGAGCGCGATTGGAGTGAGGGCGTCAAAACCAACATCTTCGGTTCCATCAACGTCGCGGACGCCGCCGTTGCCGCCGGCGCCGAGGCGATGGTGATGATCTCTACCGACAAGGCAATCGAGCCGGTGTCGATGCTCGGCCTCACCAAGCGCTTTGCCGAAATGTACTGCCAGGCGCTCGATCGCGACCTCGCAGCCGGAGCGAACGGCAGCAAGCCGCCGATGCGGCTGATCTCGGTCCGGTTTGGCAACGTGCTGGCCTCGAACGGGTCGGTGGTGCCGAAGTTCAAGGCCCAGATCGAGGCCGGCGGGCCGGTGACGGTAACTCATCCCGACATGGTCCGTTACTTCATGACCATCCGCGAGGCCTGCGATCTCGTCATCACCGCGGCGACGCATGCGCTTGGGACGCAGCGTCCCGACGTCTCGGTCTACGTGCTCAACATGGGCCAGCCGGTGAAGATCGTCGATCTCGCCGAGCGCATGATCCGCCTGTCCGGGCTGCAGCCGGGCTACGACATCGAGATCGTGTTCACCGGCATGCGGCCGGGCGAGCGCCTGCACGAGATCCTGTTTGCCTCGGAGGAGCCGACCCGCGAGATCGGCGTGCCCGGCATCATGGCCGCGCAGCCGAACGAGCCGCCGATGCAGACGCTGCGCAAATGGAATGCGGCGCTTGAGCAGGCGATCGCGCGCGACGATCGCGCCACCATCAGGACCATCCTGAAGGATGCCGTGCCGGAATTTGGATCCACGGCGGCCTGACCATTGTTGCGCAATCCAGCGCTCGGGGAGCGACGATGAGCGAACGCAAACCGGTCGTGCTGGTGACAGGAGCGAGCGGCTTCATCGGCCGTCACCTCGGGCAGGCGCTGGTGCGCAAGGGATGGTCGGTCCGCCCCGTCGTCCGCAAGCGGCAGGGCATCGACGGCGAGGTCGTGATCGAATCGATCGGCCGCGACACCGACTGGCGGGCCGCGCTCGAGGGGGTGGAGGCGGTGGTTCACCTTGCCGCGCGCGTGCATCACAGGCGCGAGGAGCATGCAGCCCAGCTCTACCAGGACGTCAACACCGCCGGCACGGTGCACCTGGCGCGCTGCGCGGCGAGGGCGGGCGTGCGCCATTTCATCTTCATCAGCACCGTGCTGGTGCATGGCCGCAGCAACGAGGGCAGGGCCCCGTTCAGCGAGAACGACGTCCCGACGCCGCGCGGCCTCTACGGGACGTCCAAGGCGGCGGCCGAGGCGGGCCTGAGGACGCTCGCGGGCGAGAGCGACATGAAGATCTCCGTGATCAGGCCGCCCATGGTCTATGGCGCGAGCGCCAAGGGAAGTTTCGCTCTGTTGACGCGCGCGATGAACCTTGGGGTGCCGTTGCCGTTCGCCGCGATCCGCAATCGCCGCGCCTTCCTTGCCGTGCAGAACCTGTCCTCCTTCATCCTGCACCGGCTCGCTCATCCAGATGCGGCCGGCCATTTCGAGATATTCCTGCTCGCCGACAGCGAGCAGTTCTCGACGCCCGAATTCATCGCGCGTCTGGCGAAGGCCTCCGGCAAGCGCCCGCGACTGTTCGGCGTGCCGCCGGGCCTGCTCAGCGCGCTTTTCCGAATGATCGGCCGGCAGGACATGCATGACAGCCTGATCGGCTCGCTCGAGCTCGACGTCTCGAAGGCGCTCGCGACCGGGTGGCGGCCGGAGGTTTCGCTCGATGAGGGGCTGCGGCTCGCCGTGTCGGCTCAGGACGCCTGAGGGCGGGAGAAGCGGCGCAGCAGGAGGGCGACCGCGATCGCGCCGGCGATCAGCGCGGGCAGCGTGACGGCCACCGTCGCGGCGCGAACGGCGAGGATCGCCAGCCCTGCGAGCACGAGGTTAAGCAGGAAGACTTCGCCGCTCACCCGGGACACCGAGAAACCGTTGTCGGTCGCGCGCTGATAGAAATGCGAACGGTGCGCCGACCAGAACGGCTCGCGGCGCGCGATGCGCCGAAACAGCGTGATGGTGGCATCGGCGAGGTAGTAGGCCGGCAGCAGCAGCGCCGCAGCCGCTTGTCCGTGCCAGGCGAGCTCGAGCAGGCACCAGCCGAGCAGGAGGCCGATCGGCAGGCTGCCGACATCGCCCAGGAAGACTTTTGCGACAGGACGGTTGAACGGCGCAAAGCCGAGCATGGCGCCGCACAGCGCGGTGGCGATCAGCACGGCCGGCCATGGGAGATCCCCGAGCATTCCCAGCAGCAGCAGCGCAGCGGTGACCGGAACGACTTCCGCCACCGTCATCAGGTCGAGCCCGTCCATGAAGTTGACGAGGTTCACGAACCAGACGCCGGCAAGGACGATGAGGCCGCGCTCCAGCGCGAGCGGGAGCGCCGGCACGATGCGCGCGGTGTCGGGGGCGGTGAACACCACGGCGCCGACGCAGGCGGCCTGCAGCACCAGGCGCACCAGCACGGGCAGCGATACGATGTCGTCGACGAAGCCGACCAGCGCGATCACGATTGTCGCAGCGACCAGCGCCGGCGGGATCGCGACATTGGCGGAGACCCCCCACAGCGAGGCAACGATCAGCGTCGCGGCGATCACCGCGATGCCGGCGCCCTGCGGGGTCGGGACGCGATGGGAGGACCGCGCATTCGGCCGCGCCAGCGCGTAGCGCTGCAGCAGGGGGCGGCTGGTCCAGGTCACGAGCGCCGAGATCAGCGCGGCCGCCGCAACGGCAAGCAGCAGGGCCGCGCCGGCGAGCGCATCGGCAGCCGAATTCACTCCGGCACTCCGATCGGGGCCGACCCTTGCGCGGCTTTCTCGGCGCTGAGGATCCAGACCAGGCCGCCGACTGCCCCGACCAGGAAGAACACGGCGCCGAACAGCAGCGAGACGTTGACGCCCTCGTTGGCGGAAAGTCCCGCGAAGCCGAACGCAAGGCTCATCGTGGCCTCACGCACGCCCCAGCCGGCGATCGAGATCGGCATCATCGTGATCAGCATCACCGGCGGCACGAGCAGAAAGACGTCGCTGAAGCGAACCGGGGCCCCAATCGACTGCACGACGCACCAGGCGATGACGACGGCGAGCACGTGAACGAGGACCGACAGGATCGCGACGACGGGGCCGCTTGTGCCGCTGAAGATCACGCGATTGGCGATGACGGCGCAGGCGTGGATGTGATGCGTTGCCCACCAGGTCTTCAGCCAGCGCCATTTCAGCGCGCCGAAGATCAGGAAGCCGAGGCCGCCGGCGAGCGCCAGGAGGTCGATGAGCAGCAGCGCCGAGCGACCGTGCGGATCGGTGATGAGGGTGTAGCTCCAGGGCAGGCTGGCGACGATCAAGATCGCGAGCGCGACCAGGCCGATGGCGCGGTCGACGAAGATCGAGTAGGTCGCCGTGCGCCAGCCGGCGCCGGCGCGGGCGACCAGCCACAGGCGCACGGCATCGCCGCCGATCGCCGACGGCAGCGTCTGGTTGAAGAACGAGCCGATCACGTTGTATCGCATGGCGCGGCCGAGCTCGAGCGGCGCGCCGCAGGCGGCGCTGATCTCGCGCCAGCGCAGCACGCCGACGAAGATCTGCAGGAACGTGACCGCGATCGCCACACCGAGCCAGAACAGGCTGGTCAGGGTGAATCGGGAAAACAGCTCGGACAGGTCGACCTTGCGCAGCGCCAGATAGAGCAGCGCCGCGGAAATCAGGATCTTGGCCGTCGACAACAGGATTCGGCGCATCTCGTCCGCATGAACAGGGTTTGCTAAGATTGGAGGCAACCCGACGCGAGGCGCCGAATTCGGCCGCTTTGGTATGGTTTTGGCGCCGATCTTGCAATAGCTCTCGTCGAGGAGCCGTCGTTAAGGACGCCATGAGGAGACCGCGTGAAGGAGCGGGGAGCCTATTGCGACCCCGTCGAGGTGGCGGCTAGACAGGATCGGGCGAGGGATCACCCAGGGAACAGGATGACGGATCGGGCGATTTTGGTCACGGGTGCGGCCGGCTTCATCGGCTTCCACGTCGCCCGGCAGCTCCTGGGCGAAGGTCGCGCCGTCGTCGGGCTCGACAATCTCAACAGCTATTACGATCCGGCGCTGAAGAAAGCGCGCCTTGCTCTGCTCCGGGACCAACCGCGTTTCTCGTTCGTCGAGGCCGATCTCGCCGACCGCGAGACCATGGCGGCGCTGTTCGCGCAGCATCGTTTTGCCAAAGTCGTGCATCTGGCCGCGCAGGCCGGCGTGCGCTACTCGATCGAGCAGCCGCAGACCTACGCCGATTCCAATCTCGTCGGCTTTCTCAACGTGCTGGAGGGCTGCCGCAACAATGGCTGCGGTCATCTGGTCTACGCCTCGTCATCCTCCGTTTACGGCGCCAACACAAAACTGCCATTTGCGGTTGCGGACCGCACCGACCATCCGGTCAGCTTCTACGCCGCGACCAAAAAGGCGAACGAGGTGATGGCGCAGTCCTACAGCCATCTTTATCGCCTGCCGGTCACGGGGCTGCGGTTCTTCACCATCTACGGGCCATGGGGCCGCCCCGACATGGCCATGTTTCTGTTCGCGAGCGCCATCATGGCCGGCAAGCCGATCCGGCTCTTCAACCATGGCAAAATGCGCCGCGATTTCACCTATATCGACGATGTGACGCGCGTCGTGTCCAAGCTGATCGATCTCGTGCCTGCGGACGATCCGGCTGCCGCAAATGCGCCGTCAAAGCTCTACAATGTCGGCAATCATCATCCGGAGGAACTGATGCACGTCGTCGGTCTTCTGGAGCGGGAGCTGGGCCGGACGGCGATCAAAGAATTGCTGCCGATGCAGCCGGGAGATGTGCTGGAAACGTTCGCGGATGTCGAGGATCTCTCGCGCGACACCGGCTTTGCACCGTCAACGCCGATCGAGCATGGGGTTCATAACTTCGTCACCTGGTATCGGGACCATTTCAAGGTTTGAGATCACGATGGACAAACGCATAATCCCCCTGATCATGTGCGGCGGTGCCGGCACGCGGCTGTGGCCCGCTTCGCGCGAGGTTCGGCCCAAGCAGTTCCTGCCGCTGTTCGGCACGCGCTCGACGTTCCAGGACACGCTGCTGCGCGTGTCCGACGCTGCCCTGTTCGACCGGCCGATCGTCATCACCAACGCCTCCTATCGCTTCATGGTGCTGGAGCAGCTCGCCGAGATCGGCTTCGAGGCCGACGTGATCCTCGAGCCGATGCGGCGCGATTCCGGCCCTGCCATCGCGGCCGGCGCGGTGTTCGCGCAGAACCGCGCCAGCGAGGCGATCGTGCTCGCGCTCGCCGCCGATCACGTCGTGCAGAATAATGCTGCCTTCGTCGCCGCCTGTCGCGAGGGCCTCACCGCCGCGAATGCCGGGCGCATCGTCACCTTCGGCGTCAAGCCGGAACGGCCGGCAACGGAATATGGCTACATCAATCCGGGCGACGTGATCGCGGGCGAGGTGCAGGCGGTTGCGCGCTTCGTCGAGAAGCCGGATGCGGTGAAGGCCTCCGACTACGTCAATTCGGGCTATCTCTGGAACAGCGGCAACTTCATGTTCCCGGCGAGCGTGCTGCTCGACGAATATCGCAGGGTCGATGCGGCAAGCGTCGAGGCCGTCACCAATGCCGTCAACAATGCCGGCCGCGATCTCGGCTTCGTCACGCTGGAGCCCGAGGCGTTCGGCGCGGCCAAGGCG
>NZ_JADYVZ010000090.1:0-563 GCF_020194195.1 Bradyrhizobium sp. BRP19
GTATGAAGCTGAACCTCGGTGTCCGTGAAGGACGCGCCGGGGAATGCAAGAGCATTGCCGTTCGACTTTCCGAGATTGATGTAGATGTACTCGGCCTTGAACGTCCAGCGCGGATCGAATGCCCATTCAAGACCGCCACCCGCGGAGAAACCCACCTGGACCTCCGACGAGGACGCGCTTCGCGTCAGGGCCGGGAAGAAGCCGTTGAAATTGGCAATGTTCGGCGTGGCGAGATTGGAGGTGAAGATGCTGTTCTTGACGTGGCCCCAGGCGAAGCCACCGGTACCGTAGATCAGCACATTGTTCGCCGCGTATCCGAGACGTCCGCGGATCGTGCCGAAGACGTCGATTTCCTGCTTGAGATTGAATACGCCGGTGAAGGCGCCATTGTCGCCGCCGATCGTTCCGGTGACGCTGAAGGGGCGGCTCGCCGTTTCCCTGATGGCAGCGCCGCTGACATCCGCTTCCAGACCATACACGAACGTGCCGGACTGCCAGTTATAGCCGATTTGGCCGCCGCCGAATCCGCCCTTGGGGCTCACATCCAGGGTGAACGGCCCAGT
>NZ_JADYVZ010000091.1:0-557 GCF_020194195.1 Bradyrhizobium sp. BRP19
ACATGGGTGGCGCGAGTTCCAAAAGGGCTGGCGCTGCGGCAATATCAGCGTCCTGGCCTGGAGTGAGATGAAATGCGCAAGGTCGGCAGTCAGGGTCGCTCAGCGCGTGGATTTTCGTGGTCCGCCCGCCGCGCGAGCGGCCGATCGCTTGTTCATGCTCCCCCCTTTTCCGCCGCTCGCCGAGCGATGCGCTTTGATCGTGGTGGAGTCGATGGACAAAGTCACGCCGTCTTTGCCGCAGCGGGCGAGCGCTTCAAAGATCGCCCGCCAATGTCCGCGCTTGGCCCAGCGATTGAAACGATTGTAGATCGTCGTGTACGGACCATAGTCGGGCGGGCAATCGCGCCAGCGTGCGCCGCACTGAAGCATGTGAATGATACCGCTGATGACGCGTCGATCGTCGTCGCGCACCGGTCCGGTCTGGTTCGTTGGCAGATGCGGCTCTATCAGAGTCCATTGCTTGTCGTTGAGCCAGAACAGTCCTTTGCGCATCGAAGTCCCCCGCGTGGAATCAACCCGCTGCGAGGGAATCAGAGTTCGCTAATTAGGTACAGACC
>NZ_JADYVZ010000092.1:0-547 GCF_020194195.1 Bradyrhizobium sp. BRP19
GGAAACCAGGAGCAACGGAATGCTCAGCGCCAGCACCGCGCTCGATGACTTCTTGGTCGCCGCATCCCTGTTCGCGGACTCGACGACGAAGTAATCGCGGTGCCGCATGGTCTGGATGTAGAGAAAGACGCCGTACAGAACGAGCGTGACCACGTCGACAAAGCCAAGCTGCATGGCGGAATATACCGGCCCTGGCGTGCTCAACGTATAATTTGGCATGATCAGCGTTATCGTCGCCAACACAAACAACACGCTGAGATAAAGGTTGGCGCCCGAAACCTGGAAATCCTGCTCCCGGTAGTGCAATCCGCCAATGAAGATGCACAGCCCGACGAGGCCGTTGCAGACGATCATCACGACCGCAAATACCGTATCACGGGCCAGGGCCGGCTGCGGCTTGTCGCCCAGCATGATCGTCGTGATCAGCGCGACTTCGATGATCGTGACCGCGAGCGTCAACACCAATGTGCCGAAAGGCTCTCCGATCTCTTCGGCGATCACCTCGGCATGATGAACGGCCGCGAACACCGTGCCGAACAGGATGGCC
>NZ_JADYVZ010000093.1:0-535 GCF_020194195.1 Bradyrhizobium sp. BRP19
AGAATGAGATCGACGATGGCGTGGCGTACGGCGGGCATGGTTGGTTGAGGCGGAGGCCCATTGATTCTTTTTTTTCCGTCCCGCATGTGCGAGGCGACGGTGCTGCAAGAAGGCGTAGGCAATCATTGTCATCAGGGCGTGGCGATGAAGACCCTGCCATGATCGCCCTTCGAAGTGATCAAGCCCAAGCTCCTCCTTCAACTGCTGATGCGCCTGCTCACAAATCCATCGTGCCTTGATGGTGGCGGCCAGTGTGCGCAGATCCGTCGCCGCAGGGAGGTTGGCGAGATAGTATTTCTTCTCCCCTGAGGCACGCTGCTCGCCAATGAGCCAAGCTTCGTCGCCCGGGAGATGCTGCTGACCCTTATCCCAGATTCGCTGGGGAGGGCCGTCGGCGGTGCGGACACGGAGAGCAGCAAATCGGGCTTTCAGCCGACCTTTCGTCCCGCTGCGCCAACTCACGGTTTTCCATTTGGCGCTCGCCAGCATGTGTTCTGCCGCAATCGATAAGATATCCGGCACGTGGTGCTTTCGT
>NZ_JADYVZ010000094.1:0-524 GCF_020194195.1 Bradyrhizobium sp. BRP19
ATCTCCACGGGCGTGGCTTTATCGCGTTCGCGGAGTGGGCTGGGAGATGGTGTTAGACAAACCAGACCCCAGAGTCGGCAGTCGCCGCCCGACGACGTGGCCGACACCAATTCTTGATCGTGGCTCGCGTGCCCGCGCTGGTGCGACGATCAAGTCGATTGCGGAGAGCGTCCCGCGATCGAAAGCCCGCCGTCGTCTCGCTGTTTGTCCTTCCCAGTCGAGCGACGGCGGGCCATTAGTCGCAAGGAAACTGTACAGCCGACCCGTCTTCATGCTTGGCGAGGAATTCCGTCATCACCTCGTAAGCAACAGCACGCTCGCGTAGCCAATCCTCGACGAGCGTAACGTGCTCTTGATCAAAGTGCCAATTGATCATGTCGAACAGCACTTCTTCGATGCCCCTTCCCGCTCGCAGGCTTGGACTCCAGCAATGATATTCATCTGGCTCACCGAACTCATCGAGCTCCAAGTTCATTGTACACTCTCAATCTGGGCGGCGACGTCCTGTCTCTTATACACAGCTG
>NZ_JADYVZ010000095.1:0-523 GCF_020194195.1 Bradyrhizobium sp. BRP19
GGGCTTCTGTCGCCCCAATTGCGGTTTATCGTCTCCGCACCGGGTTCGGCAAGGGCGGACCCGGCCCCTCCGGCCCGCCGCTAAGGCGCGTGGGCTGTCATTGCTGCGGATGGTCGGCGAGTTCCTGGTCGCTTCTGCCCCAATCCTGCCAGAGCTGCAGCGCACCCAGCACGACCACCAGCGCGCCGAGGATGCCGTGCCAGACCTGCAGCATCGTGTCGCCGGAATAGCCGAACAGGAACGGCGAAGCGATCAGCCAGCAGCCGAGCACGATGGCTGCGACCTCCTCCCAGCGCTGCAGGGCGACATATTCGAGCTGGGCGAGGCCGAACACCAGCATGCCGATCACGAAGGTGTTGAGGATCATGATGCTGCGCTCGGAATCGACGACCTCACGGCCGGCCTGCATCGGAAACCACGGCGACACCACGATCAGCACGCCAAGCAGCATGCCGAACCAATCCTCCCACGGTCTATGGGTGCTAAAGAAACGCTTATCCGACATGGTAGACCTCCCTGGAAA
>NZ_JADYVZ010000096.1:0-479 GCF_020194195.1 Bradyrhizobium sp. BRP19
GCATTCCCCAAGGGAAAAAAACGAACAAGTAGGGATCGGCCACCGAATATTGGTCCAAGAACCAATCGCGCCCAGCCAGCTTGCTGTCGATCTGCCGGAGGTATCCGTCGAACGTCTCGCGGCCCCTTTCTTGTATCTGAGGATGCACCGCAGGGTCGGCAGCGTAACGCTCTGGCCGCCACATGTGCGCGACGGAAGGATGAACATTCGTCGCCAAGAAGCCTATGAGTGATAATACTCTCGCCTCCGCGATTGGATCCGTCGGCCAAAGTCCAAATCGCTTGCCCAAATACGGAAGTATCGCTGTGTTTTCGGCGAGAGGCTCACCGTTATCGAGGATCAACGCGGGCACGCGACCCTGTGGATTAATCTTCAAGTAAGCTTCAGAGCGCTGCTCTGCATCAGCGAAATTGACCCGTTGCGATTGATACTCTTCACCGCTTTCTTGCAGCAGGATGTGCGCCGCCATCGAGCAAGCA
>NZ_JADYVZ010000097.1:0-478 GCF_020194195.1 Bradyrhizobium sp. BRP19
GTTCTGCAAGGATGTGATGCCGGCCGTCAGCGGCACGCCCTACGATCATATCATGCTGATCGATGGCAATGACGATCGCGGTATCGATGTCGGGCTGATGACGAAGAAGAAGTTCAACATCGTCTCGATCGCCAGCCATGTCGATGACGAGGATGAGGATGGCGTGATCTTCAGCCGCGATTGCGCGCAGTACGAGATCGAGACCGCGGATGGAAATAAGCTGATCGTTCTTGCCAATCACTTCAAGAGCAAGGGCTTCGGCTCGCCGCCTGTCTCGGACGCGAAGCGCAAGCGCCAGGCCGAGCGCACCGCAACGAGCTATCGGCAGCTCCGCAGGGAACATGAGTTCATCGCCATCGTCGGCGACTTCAACGACACTCCTGACAGCGATCCTCTGGCACCGCTGTTCAATCAGACCGGGCTGAAGGACATCAGCGAGTTGCAGGGTTTCGACGATGGCGGACGGCCCGGCACGTTC
>NZ_JADYVZ010000098.1:0-475 GCF_020194195.1 Bradyrhizobium sp. BRP19
GGGCATGCTCGACGCGGCATGCCCCGGCGAGGTGTTCTCATCTCCCGTGCCTAACCAGATCATGGCGGCGACCCGGCGCGCCGACCACGGCGCAGGCGTGCTCTACGTCGTCAAGAACTTCGGCGGCGAGGTGATGAACTTCGGCCTGGCCGCGGAGAACCTGCGGCGTGAGGGCGTCCGGATCGAGAAGGTTCTCGTCGACGACGACGCGTCGTTCCCGCCCGAGCTCGCGGCCCGGCGCCGTGGCCTGGGCGCCGCCGTGCTGGTCGAGAAGATCGCCGGCGCCGCCGCCGAGGAGGGACGCCCGCTCGACGACGTGGCCGCCCTCGCCCGCCGGGTCGTCGGACGCAGCCGAACGTTCGGTGTGGCGCTGAGTTCCTGCACACACCCGAAGACCGGCCGGCGCACGTTCGACCTGCCGCACGGGGAGTACGAGGTCGGCGTCGGTATCGGCGGTGACCGCGGCCACGAGCGC
>NZ_JADYVZ010000099.1:0-474 GCF_020194195.1 Bradyrhizobium sp. BRP19
ATATATGAGTGGTTTACTGAGGGCTTCGAAACAACTCCGCTCAAAGATGCGCGGGAGCAGTTAGATCAGCTACGCGAGTTCCGACCCGCATCGGGTCAACGTTCCCGCGTGGCAGGCCCCTCTCGGGCAGACCGCGCGAGTCGAAGCAGCTCGTGCAGCAGACGTAGGAAATCTCCTCCAAAGCTTGGCACAGTTTCGAGTTAGAGACTTGCCGGCGTCCCCTCTTGGAGGTCGCGCTCAGGAGACTCAATCGACGCACATTCACGTACGCCCGGTTATGGAAGAAGCCGGCCGGTAACCGACGACCAGCTTTTCCGTTCGGCGTATGCGACGTTACGGAAGAAGCGGGCCACTGGCCGATTCCGGATCATGTAGTAAACGAGTTGGCCGCTCTTCTGGACGTGTCGACCTCGAGAAGGCGCGCACCTTCTCCGACGCCGAGGCAGACCCGGGGTTTTCTGTCCATTGCATAAA